>NZ_JBPOEN010000002.1:0-651680 GCF_059941365.1 Photobacterium sp. 270122K | reverse complement strand
CAAACAGACCGAATGTAGAGCGGCAGTCCCAAACCTTATATTACCTGACGCTGTTGTTGACAACCGGGGGAGTCCATGTAGCCCAATTAAGGTGTGAAGCACGCTACCACGAAACTCAAACTGGACGCCGTAATCACTAAGCTAAACCCAAACCAAAAATGCCAAGCGTGCTGAATCACTCTTAAATTGTTTGTTAGGCAATTATTGCGTCACCGATATTCCTGCTCGTCGAAGGTAATCTTCAAAGTCATACAAACTGTTGTTACCGGAATAATGAATTAGGCGTCCAAAAGTATATTGCTCTTTACCAATTGATAGGTTATTTCCTAGTTGTGGGATTGGGATAGAAACTCGCCCTCCGTCAACAGATACTTGGAAATAATCACAGACCCTATTATTATCATAATAAATATCGTAAAAATCTCTTGAAGCTGATGGGTCTGGGAACCTATCTGTCCACTCCTCCCTGAAGCTTTCGTACCTATCAGTTCGTCTATTTCGTATTTGCAGACGAATGTCGTGTTTATTACTATAAACACCAATATCATCGTCATATACCCAGTCTTCAGGATCAGAGCTTAACACTCTATTTTTTAAGCTTTCCAAGCTAAGGTCGTTCGTAGGCATTTGTTGAGATTGGGTCGTAAATAGAGGTTTACTCCCCAGAGCAGGTTTTACATAACGAGGTTCTTGATAAATATTTCGAAGTAGGTCTTCAAAAGAACTTTCGATGTTCTGATCATTTGAAAAATCAAAATACACCAAACTTCCTAAATAGTCAGGGACAGGTTTCGCTGATTGGGTGCGTACAATTGGAAGGTAAGTCTTACCATTAACATGTCGATTATAAAAATCACCAGTAATAAGTGATGTTTCCTCTCCTGCCCCTTTTATTCTTTGGTTAGCTCTACTCACATATTGCGGTGTACATATCACCAAAATATGCGACGACGAGCTAACAGCATTTTCCATAAAGTGATGCATATCAGATCCTCCGCGCAGATCATACTGATCTAGTATCACTGGAATACCTGCATGAATTAGCTTGTCCGCAAACTGCCTAACCCAAGTTTTGTGTTCTTCGTTGTCCCATGAGTAAGATATAAATACTTGCATAGTTTTCCTTTAGTTAACCTATTCCTGAATTACCTAACGCCTTGGCATAAGGTGCGCCAACGCTGAACTTACAAAACCAAATACACTTCAAACCAAAACCACCGAGTGTTAAGCGTCACCTTGATGCCTTTGTTAGTATTGAACTCCCCCAAACCCTAAAACGGAATATCGTCATCAATATTTATTTGTGTAGGGACTTTTTGCGACTGCTGTCCCCATACCGATTGTTGTGGTAGAGGCTGAACGCTTTTACACTTAGAACATCCATCAGAAGTATTTTTACCAATATCTGCTTTCTGCAAATAGGAGCCACATTTTTCACACTCAGGAATCCGGAAAAGTTCACCACCACAACCACCGCAGAAAGGTGTATTAGCAATTGGAAATCCGCAACTACACTGATATATAAGTTTATTCCCACAAGCAGTACAGTGAATATCTGTGCACTCTTCCATGAAGTTTGCTCCTTTGTAAAAACTATTTGGAGACCAATATGCACTTGGACATTTCAGGTTATTACATAAAGCACGGCTAGGACTTGTACTAACTGACTGCCTCGTACCAGAAAGAACTCTTAGCTCACGCAAAAATTCAACTGCATTCGTATAGCGATCTGCTACTTTATACTCGCATGCTTTAGTTATAACTTTTTTAAGAGTAAATGGAATTGATCGTTCATTCTTATCTAATTCAAGAACTGACGGAGATCCAGTAAGAAGTTTACAGAGAACTAACCCTAGCGAGTAAATATCTGAACGTTCATCAACACTTTTCATGTCGTTATTCTGCTCGGGTGACATATACTCTGCAGACCCTAGATGGTCACCTGTTCGTGTGGCTCTAGTGAAGTTTGGATTTCCAGATGGTGAAAAACCAATTGAGAAATCAATTAGGTATGCATTACCAGATTTAGATAGCATAATATTTGAAGGCTTAATATCTCGATGAATAATACCTTTTGAATGTACTAGCACGAGAGCTTCAAGAATTTGACTTGCAATACCGATAACTTGTGACTGCTCTATGGAACCATTTTTATGAAGGTATTCATCAAGGTTTGAGCCATCAATGTATTCCATAACTGTATAAGGAACTACATTATTACCTTCAACAACTTCACCATGTGTCAATACATATGGAATTGATGGATGTTGCACCTCTGCCAGTATGAAGGCTTCTCGTTTAAATTTTTTCCTTAATTCGTGGTTATTCTTATTGAATACACTATCGAAAAATTTAACAGCAACAAATCTTTCCAACGAAGGCTGTCTAGCCTTACGTGTTTTTCCAGATAGCCCCGAACCAATATCTTCCAGCAGTTCAAAACCTTGACGTTTTAGATGATTGTAATAAATAGTCAATTTCACCTCTGAACCTAATTTTCAATACTAACGCTTTGCTCAGCCGCCACCGGAACGTAGCTGCTTTGTGCTAGCGTAAGCGTACAGCACAAAGCAGGCGGAGTGTAGGTGGTCGGATGCAGCAACTTGTTAAAACCCAGCCCATTCGTAGGTAGAGAAGACTAACTTTGAATATTTTTCAGGTAGGCTGTCATAAATGCTTCGGTATTCACTTAGTTGATTGGACAAATCACAGCCTGGAAATATACCTCGATTGATGAGGTACAACATTAGACATATTACGAATTCTCTTTCGTGACCTTTCTCTGGGTAGTAAGAACGAAGAGCAATAACTTCTCCGGGGGAATAATGCTGGTCGACTGTCATTATGCATGATTGCTGAAATATCACCTTTTTCAATAGTGAATAATATTCATCAGCGCTATCGCCATAATCACTATTGGCAATAAATCTAAGCTCTTTTTCGGTGACACTCTGTATGAATTCGATCATGAGAAGTTTTAACAACTTTATATATGGAATTGCGCTACGTTACAATTCTACATATCACCATTAGCACATGCTAACATAGCGAATAACCCATTGATATAAATATACTATCTTATCTTTCCTTTGCGAAAATGTAGAATCATTCCATATATCACGTTCTACATTTTCATCATCCGTACTATGTCACTTTTTTATGGAAAAAGATGAAACATGGCACATTCAAACATGATAAGAATCAAATGTTTTTTGATTGATTTTTTATCTATTCAAGTTCACAGCTATGTTGTCTGTATATACATACAGGAATCTACTATGACTAAATCTCCGTTCCTTCAATCTATTGAGAATTTCATGTATGCAAAGCATTACAGTAAACAGACCGTGAAAATCTATACCTATTGGATTAAAAATTTCATCCTTTTTAACAACAAAAGACACCCTCGTGATATGGGCTCTACCGAGGTTAAATATTTTCTTACTCATATTGTCATTACACGAAATGTGGCGGCAAGAACGCAAGCCACTGCGTTAAACTCACTTGTGTTTCTCTACAATACATTCCTAGGTCAGCCTTTAGATCATGATCTCGGTTTCAAAAAATCCCATAAAGATCGTAAAATTCCAACCGTTTTAACGCCAGTTGAAATCACTCTACTTTTTCAATCGATCCGTAAGGATTTATTACTGCCGTTTCAATTAATGTATGGCAGTGGCCTGCGATTATCTGAAGTGCTGCATTTACGTTACGGCGATGTAGATTATGACTATGGAGCACTCAGAATATGGCAATCAAAAGGCGGAAAAAATCGTACTGTTACGTTGGCAAAAGAACTTTATTCGTCATTACGGAATCAGCAAAGTTTAGTTGAGCACTATTATATTACCGACATGATGAACCCAAATTTCAGCGGTGTATGGCTTCCTTTCGCACTCGCAAAAAAATACCCCAATGCACCAAAAGAAAAAAAGTGGCAATACCTCTTCCCTTCTCGTCACATTTCCGCCAATCCTGCAACAGGCCAACTGCGTAGGCATCATATACACCGAACATCTCTCAGCAAGGAAATCAGAAATGCAGCCGGTCAGAGTAAAATTGAAAAATCAGTGACCTGTCATACACTTCGACATTCATTTGCAACGCATATACTGGCAAATGGTTCTGATATTCGTACCGTTCAAGAGCAACTTGGCCATAGTGATGTAAAAACTACTGAAATATACACCCATGTACTTAAACGGGGGGCATCTGGTGTACAAAGTCCGTTGTCAGCATTATTGGCAAAGGAATAACCACGCTACCGCCCTTACGTTATCCGCACATCATGCATAATGAGTGACTATGCCTTATCTTTCATTATCAGAAAAGTACAACAACAGCATCGTTACTTTGTCTGTGATATATCCTCAATCATGTGAAGAACGTCGATGCAAAAAAGCCGCTGATTTCTCAGCGGCTTTCTTCTGTTTGGCAGAGTTGCCTGAGTATAGGGGGATTTCAAATCTCGTTTCTACATGACCAAACTCAACACATACAAAAAAGCCCCAGTCTTTCGACTGGGGCTTCGTTGTGTTGGCGGAGCGGACGGGACTCGAACCCGCGACCCCCGGCGTGACAGGCCGGTATTCTAACCAACTGAACTACCGCTCCAATTCTGTATGAAACCCGGTAAACCCGATTTCTAGAATGTGGCGGAGAGATAGGGATTTGAACCCTAGGTGGGCTATAAACCCACGCCGGTTTTCAAGACCGGTGCTTTAAACCACTCAGCCATCTCTCCTGAGTGCGGTGGATAATACGGGTTTCGTTTTTGGCTGTAAAGTGCTTTTTTAAAATAATCGATCAAACGGTGAATTTAACCGCTAAAAGCACATAAATAAAACAAAAATCAAACAAAATGAAATATTTGAATGGTTTTTCAACAAAGTAGAGAGGCGACCACCACTTTTATTCTTGCGACGCACTTCATGTATTTTTTGTGACATTCCACTACAGACTTTCACCTTTTTATGACTTATTTTGTGTTCTCATAGTAAATGTTTAACCCCCTGTAGAGTACCCATCGATGTACAACATGTTCCGTCCTATTGCCCTTACCTGCCTACTTTTGACAGGGTTGCCCATGCACGCCGTTGCCTCGCCAGACAAACCCCGTTGTGCAACGACGCCACATGCATCAGGCTGGACACTGTTAGACAATACATGTGATGTCGGCCAAGGCCTGTGGGGGCGAAAACCCAAAACAGAAGATGGGACGTTCTGGGTGCAATGTAACTACAGCAAAGCCATTCCTGACCCCAGTTTTTTGCGCTCCGTACAACAGGTGTTTCCCACCTCCCATTACCTGCTTAATGATGACGACCATTATCGCTGTGTGGTTGGTCCGGTGAGCAGTTACACCCATGCGCAGGAAGTGAAACAAACCTTGATGCAGCAAGGTATTCGCAACGCGTTCATTCGACAACAAAGGGACGGCAAAACGCGCAATACTGCCCTTTCTGTTGCTGAACAATTGGCGGCAACAAAAATGGCGACATTAAACGCGACGCGCAAGCCCGTTGCCCAATCACGACTCTCGACATCAGAGACTGCACCTGCGACAGCAACCCCCGTCACCCCGGCTCAACCCGTAAAATCCGCTAAACCGCTGATTGAAAACCGCACCGTGTTAGATGCGGCGATCTATTCGTTTACCTTTGAGAACCTCAATTTTTATCAGCCTCGTACCATTCAATCCACCCGCGAGATGCCACCGGCGTTTGTCAAAGAGCATCAGCAATATTGGTCACGCGTTCCCTTGAACGAGGCGCAACAATGGTGCAACCGCTACGGCTTGCGTCTGCCATCGTTTGACGAGCTTAAACACCTGCAAACCTATGGCCAGCGCTTCTTGCTGCGCAACCACTGGCCGATCATTCATAGCTATTGGAGCCAATCTATCAGCCATTACTCAGGCGAAATTCAAACACTGAATGTGCGCAACGGCCGTGTGGATGAATATCGCCCACTTGCCCTGCTCTACACCACGTGTGTGCAAGAAGCGAGCTAACACGCGTCATACTCAATAGCCATGTTGTTACATCCTTTATTCACTAGACGTATTGAAATCTGTTTCTATACTCAATATTGACAGAAAACAATTAGTTAAAATTGTCTCGCTGTATTGACATCAGTTCAGGTCAATTTTTCTTTGATACGGAATGACAGGACGTAATTATGACGCATAAGTTCAAGGCGAAGAAAACCCTCCCCCTTTCGCTGGTCGCTTCTTCCCTCGCGCTGCTATTGGTAGGGTGTGATGGCGGCACAGGCAGCAACAGTCAAGACAAAGCCCTCATACAAGAACTGCAAAGCAAAGTGACCTCCCTTGAACAACAATTGGCCAAAGATGGCAGCGCAACCGCGGGGGATGTAGCGACCGATGCCTCGGCGCTTGAAGCCAAAGTGGCCGATCTTGAAAAACAATTAGCGGCAGCCACCAGCGACAGTCCTCGCCCAACGGATGCTTCCGACACATTAGCCAAAGTCAAAAAACAAGGTTACGTGCAATGTGGTGTCAGTACCGGCTTACCCGGCTTTTCTAACCCCAATGAGAAAGGCGAATGGGAAGGCCTTGATGTAGAGTTTTGCCAAGCCGTCGCGGCAGCCGTATTGGGCGACAAATCCAAAGTAAAATACATTCCACTGACCGCAAAAGAACGTTTCACGGCGCTGCAATCGGGTGAAATTGATGTGCTATCCCGTAACACGACCTGGACCTTACACCGTGATACCGCATTAGGGCTCAATTTCACGGGTGTGACGTACTACGATGGCCAAGGTTTCATGGTGAAGAAGACCTTAGGCATCGACAGCGCAACCAAATTGGATGGCGCCGCGGTGTGTGTGCAATCTGGAACCACGACCGAGTTGAATCTGGCTGATTACTTCCGTTTCCTCGAAATGAAATACACCCCTGTGGTATTTGATACTGCCGCACAAACCGTGAAAGGATTTGAGGCTGGCCGTTGTGATGTGCTGACCACAGACCAATCCGGCTTATATGCCCTGCGTTTGAATCTGCAAGACCCATCTACCGCCGTTGTACTGCCTGAAATTATCTCAAAAGAACCACTAGGCCCTGTCGTTCGCCAAGGGGACGACCAATGGTTCAATATCGTGAAATGGACCTTGTTCGCCATGGTGAATGCCGAAGAGTTGGGCGTGTCATCGGCCAATGTGGACGACATGAAAAAATCTAACGATCCTCACATTCGCCGCCTTATGGGGAATGACGGGCCGAAAGGCAAAGGCTTGGGGATCAGTGATGACTGGAGCTACCAAATCATTAAGCAAGTGGGTAACTATGGCGAGAGTTTTGAACGCACCGTCGGCATGGGGTCGCCACTGAAAATCAAACGCGGGTTGAATGCCCTGTGGACTGATGGCGGCCTGCAATACGCCCCACCTATTCGCTAACTCCTCTCACCGATGAACCGTGTAACGCGGTGCCCTTAACGGGGCACCCACCCTCTGGTGACGAGCCGTATAGAATGTGCCCGTCACATCTGCGAAACTTCAAAGTAGGATGTGATGTTTTGTCAGTGTCTAAAACCAATCTTTTCTATAATCCCACCTTCCGTGCTGTGATCTTCCAATTGATTGCCGTTGCGTTGATCGGCTTAGCCGCCTATACCCTGATCACAAATGTGCTGGATAACTTAGCCCAACGCGGAATTGCGACCGGGCTAGATTTTTTGCACCAAGAAGCTGGATTTGGCATTGGGTTAACCCTCATCGAGTACGATGAAACACACACTTATGGCCGCACGTTTTTTGTTGGCTTACTCAATACCGCATTAGTGTCCGTATTAGGGATTTTACTGGCAACGGTAATTGGCTTTGTTATCGGCATTGCGCGGCTGTCTTCTAACTGGTTAGTGAGCCGTTTAGCGGCCGTCTATATTGAGATTTTTCGTAATATTCCCTTATTGCTGCAGATCTTCTTTTGGTATTTTGCTGTATTGCAGGCTCTGCCGTCCCCACGCAACAGTTTGAGCCTCGGCGAAGGGATTTTACTGAATGTCCGCGGGTTATATTTGGCCAAGCCCGTCTTTGAGTCCGGGGCTATCTGGCTCGGTTTCGCCACTGTCATTGCGCTGGCTGGCAGCCTTCTCTTTGCCTTTTATGCCAAACGCCAACAACGCTTAACCGGCAAGCAATACCCGATAATGACCGTCACCCTTGTGCTAATGATTGGCTTGCCACTGGCCAGTTTTTTTCTTAGCGGGCAACCTGTCCACTTGGAATATCCCACGTTCAAAGGGTTTAACTTTCACGGTGGGATCTCGATACTGCCTGAGTTGGCCGCTCTGCTGCTGGCGCTGAGTATTTATACTGCCTCATTCATTGCTGAAATTGTGCGTTCCGGTATTAACGCGGTCAGCCACGGGCAAACCGAAGCCTCGCTCGCGTTAGGACTGTCTGCTCGCCATACCTTGCGTTTAGTGGTGATCCCACAAGCGTTGCGCATCATCATTCCGCCCTTAACCAGTCAGTATCTCAATTTAACCAAAAACTCTTCGCTGGCGATGGCCATTGGCTACCCCGATTTGGTGTCGGTGTTCGCAGGCACCACCTTGAACCAAACAGGCCAAGCGATAGAGATTATCGCGATGACCATGGCGGTGTACTTAACGTTGAGCCTGCTTACCTCGCTGCTGATGAACATCTATAACAAGAAAGTGGCCCTGATTGAACGGTGACATCGCATGTTAGAGCATCCCCCACAGCACAGCGATCATAGGGCCCCGTCGGTAAGGAGACACGGATGAAAAAACATACCTTTTTGCCTGATCAGCCGCCCCCGACCAACACGGTCGGTGTATGGCATTGGCTGCGCGTGAATCTGTTTTCCAATACCACCAACACCGTGCTGACATTACTGCTGGGGTATTTAGCCTTGGCGGGGATCAGTGCGATATTTGAATGGTCACTCCTGAATGCCGACTGGATAGGCACCACGCGGGAAGCTTGTCAGCGTGACGGCGCATGTTGGGTGTTTATCAAAGTACGCTTTGATCAATTCATGTTCGGCTTCTACCCCACCGATCAACTGTGGCGACCTCAACTGTTTTATGCCTCATTGGCGGTGATCATCACGTTACTGGCCATTGAACGTACCCCCGGGCGCCTGTGGATCTGGCTGTTTTTTGTCAATATCTATCCGTTTTTAATGGCCGGGTTATTGTTCGGTGGCGTGTTCGGCCTGCCAGTGGTGGACACTCATTTATGGGGTGGCTTATTGATCACCCTGATCATCGCTATTGTCGGGATCGTTGTTTCCCTGCCCATCGGGATTGTGCTGGCGCTAGGTCGGCGTTCATCCATGCCCATCATCCGTAGTCTATCTACCGTGTATATTGAGATTTGGCGCGGTGTCCCCCTCATTACCGTGTTATTCATGGCCTCTGTCATGCTGCCGCTGTTTCTCAATGCGGAAGCCGAAACCGACAAACTGTTTCGCGCACTCATCGGCGTGGTGTTATTCAGTGCCGCTTACATGGCAGAAGTGGTCCGAGGTGGGCTACAGGCGATCCCGTCTGGGCAATATGAAGCCGCAGACGCTCTTGGCCTGAGTTACTGGAAAAAGATGGGACTAATTGTGTTACCGCAAGCGTTGAAAATCAGTATTCCGTCCATCGTGAACACCTTTATAGGCCTGTTCAAAGACACCAGCTTGGTGTTGATCATCGGTATGTTTGATGTGCTGGGGATCGGTCAGGCCGCCAATACCGACCCTAAATGGCTCGGGTTTGCCACGGAAAGCTATGTGTTTGTCGCGTTCGTGTTTTGGATTTTTTGTTTCAGCATGTCGCGTTACAGCATCTATTTAGAGAACAAACTGCATACCGGACACAAACGCTAAACGTATATCTCAGAAGGAGTCATTATGGCTGACACCCCACCGCTGATGATCACCATGGAAAACGTCAACAAATGGTTTGGGCAATTTCATGTGCTCAAAAACATTAATTTATCAGTAAGAAAAGGCGAAAAGATCGTGATCTGTGGGCCGTCCGGCTCCGGTAAGTCGACATTAATCCGTTGTATTAACCGACTCGAAGAACACCAGAAAGGCGAGATTATCGTGGCCGGAAACGAACTGACGGGCGATCTGAAGCACATTGAACGTGTCCGCAAAGAAGTCGGTATGTGCTTTCAGCATTTCAATCTATTCCCTCACCTTACGGTACTGGAAAATTGCACCTTAGCGCCCATTTGGGTGAAAAAGATGCCCAAGAAAGAGGCAGAAGCCGTGGCGATGCAATATTTAAATCGCGTTAAAATTCCGGAGCAAGCCAACAAGTACCCCGGTCAGCTTTCTGGCGGGCAACAGCAGCGCGTCGCCATTGCGCGCTCTTTGTGTATGGCCCCGCAAATCATGCTCTTTGATGAGCCTACGTCTGCGTTGGATCCAGAAATGGTGCGTGAAGTGTTAGATGTGATGGTCGAACTGGCCAATGAAGGCATGACCATGATTTGTGTCACCCATGAAATGGGCTTTGCCCGCCAAGTGGCGGATCGGGTGATCTTCATGGATCAAGGGGAAATTATTGAGGAAAATGCCCCGCAAGCCTTCTTTGACAATCCCGAGTCAGACCGTACACAACTGTTTTTAAATCAGATTCTGCATTGATCTTATCGGCTTCAACCGCCGTTTAATCAAACATGAAGGGAACGGCAACGCGGACGTATTTACGCGCGGCAAGCAAGTAACAAGGCCGATTATAGCGCGAAAACAGCCTAAAAGTTGAAACACAACAGCCATGTGCTGTAACATTCCTTTACAACTTTTGACCAGAACGATAATGAATTGTTAAGTATCATTCGGGTCATACAGTTACATAATGATAATTGTTAGGGGCGATCAGCATAATATGCAATGTTGACTTGCATTTAAGATGAAATGCCCCAATATATCTTTTCATTAGCAATCAACATATCTCACCCTAAGGGGACTGTTTATGAACGATCGTATGATCAATCGTGACTCGGCTTACGAGAGCGTACTATCAACCAATAAGGTTCTACGTAACACTTATTTTCTTCTGTCTATGACGCTAGTTTGGTCAGCTGTTGTGGCTGGCGTTTCAATGGCAATGAACCTGCCATACCCTGGCTTCATCATCACACTTGTTGGCTTCTACGGTCTTATGTTCCTGACTGAGAAGAACCGTGATAGCAGCCTAGGCCTTGTTTTCACCTTCGCATTGACAGGCTTTATGGGTTACACCCTCGGCCCAATTCTGAACGCCTACGTGGGTGCTGGCATGGGTGATACCATTGTCCTTGCACTGGGTGGTACTGCGCTGACATTCCTGTCATGTTCTGCTTACGCCCTAACAACCAAACGTGACCTGTCGTTCCTGAACGGCATGCTAATGGCGGGTTTCATCGCGATCATTGTCGCGGTAGTAGCAAACATCTTCCTACAAATGCCAATGCTATCACTCGCAATCAGCGGTATGTTTGTGATGTTCTCATCAGCAGCGATTTTGCTTACAACACAAAGCATTGTCCGTGGCGGTGAAACAAACTACATCTCTGCCACTGTGACCTTGTATGTATCTATCTACAACCTATTCATCAGCCTACTGCAAATTCTAGGCATCATGGGTGGTAGCGACGACTAATCTCGTCGATACACAAATTACACAGAAAGCGCCTTCGGGCGCTTTTTTTTGGTTTCAACTTAATGGCCTAAGCGTGGCTTGTTAGACTTGCAGCGACAAAGGAATACTTTTATCCTTTGCCGGTTCCATATGTGAGGCACATCATGCTTGAATTTGACGGTAAACACATCGATACCGATGCTCATGGCTATCTAAAAAATGTAAACGATTGGTCAGAAGGCTTGGTTCCCCTGCTTGCGGATGAAGAAGGGATCACCTTAACCGATGCGCATTGGGAAGTGGTTCGCTTTGTGCGTGAGTTCTATCAGGAGTTCAACACCTCTCCTGCCATTAGAATGTTAGTAAAGGCGATGGCGAAAAAATACGGGGAAGAAAAAGGCAGCTCACGCTACCTGTATAAATTGTTCCCGAAAGGCCCAGCTAAACAAGCAACAAAACTGGCAGGCTTGCCAAAACCGGTTAAATGCATTTAATCGACAGCCATTGAAATCAGTGCGAGCGCGAAAGCTCGCACTGCTTTTTCTGCCTAGGTCAGCCATCGTTACCTGACTACACCATCTCGCAGGCTATCTCGCGACGTTCTCTCACTACATAATTTCAAACCCATCAATGTGCCGCCATTCCACTTCCTCACTCTGCACACTCTCTACCGTTGAGGTACTCGGCCCGTGCTGTAACCAGCGCAGCAATTGCTCGACGCGCTCTTCATGGCCACAGGCCAACACTTCCACCGTACCGTCAGGCAAATTCTTGGCATAACCGGTCAACCCGCATTTCAGCCCTTCATGTGCGGTGTGAAAGCGAAAGCCCACGCCTTGAACATTTCCTTGTACGACGGCTTTTACACATATATGTGACATACATCACCTCAAGGTTTTTACTTACTGACCGATAACACAGTAGACTTAGCCGCAAATGCCACTAAGCACATGTTTTAATAGGATTTACAAATGAAAGAAGTTGCATTTCGATGGATCGATAAATACCTTATCCACATTACTATGCAGGAGAAGCTGTATTTAATTCTTCTCTTCCCGCTCCTTGCTCTCATCAGTGCTGGATCTATTTTAGCGGATGCCGCAAACAAACAACGTATTGAAATCACGACACAACACCTTGAGCACACCGCCGCGCTGCTTTCTCAGCAACAGATCCCACAATCTGAGGCCTATACCCTGTTTGCCAATGGGCAAATTCGCGTGGGCAGTGGTGATATTTCAACGTACGTACCAAACATGAACTACACCATCAGCGCGGCAGACATGCCGGGGCTGTTTGCCTATTTAACGCCGATGCACATCGCATTAATGGCCCTTGTCATGATCATCGGGTTTGCCATGGTGTATTACATCATGACCTTCATTGGTGGGGCGATGTTTACCGCTCACCGTGCCCTGCAAGCGCTGGCCGATGGCGACCTTACGAACCGCTTGAACTTTTTTAAAGTCCGCGATGAGTTCAGTACCATTGCCATTACGATTGATAAAGTCAGTGAGCGTGAGCAAGCACTGGTGAAAGCCACCCAGCAAGCCACGACATTAATGCAGCAAATCAGCGACAGTTTGCGTCAACGCAGCGCAGAGAGTGAGAACTTGTCGTCTTCACAACAACAGCACCTTGATTCATTAGCCAGCGCGACGGAAGAGATGGCAACGTCAGTCCGTGAAGTGGCGATCCATGCACACGATACGTCAACCCAGACCCGTGAAGCACAAGACATGTCAGAGCAAGGGCGCGCCCAAGTCAACCAAACACGCCAGTCAATCGTCACACTGAGCAGTGAGATCAACGAGGCGGCACAAGCGGTGGCGGAGCTCGATAGCAATGCCGCTAAAATTGATGCCGTGGTCACCACCATTAACAGTATTTCAGAACAAACCAACCTGCTGGCGTTGAATGCCGCCATTGAAGCCGCCCGTGCGGGCGAACAAGGGCGTGGCTTTGCCGTGGTCGCCGATGAGGTGCGCACACTGGCGGGACGTACTCAGAGTGCAACGGTTGAAATTCAGCACATGATTGAATCGTTACAGCAGAACAGCCAACACCTGATGGCGGTCATGCGTAACACGGTAGATAACGCACAGAACAGCGAAAGCTTAATGGACGCCGTCGATCAGGAAATCACCCAGATCACGGAACGCAATCAGCACATTTCCGATCGCAGCACTGAAATTGCTGCGGCCGCAGAGCAACAAGGGAATGTGGCGGACAACATTGCGTCGAATGTCGAACAAGTCAGAACGCAGTCACATCAGATTTGCGGAGTGATCACACAATCAGCGAATGACATCGCCCAGTTGGGTGAACAAGCGAAAGTGCTTAAATCTCTGATGAGCGGCCTACGCACCTGATCGGTTCGTGGCGTGATTATCGACGGTTATCGTAATACCTAACCGACCCAAGGCCTGCGCAATGCAGGCCTTGTTGTAGGGTGTTCTAGGTGCAAACCGTGCGCCTTCCCCATATTCTCTCTGCATTTCGAGCCCTGATAGCCTGATTTTGCTTGAATGGCATCCGCTCCGTGCATTCTCAACTCAGGTTCAACCCGCTTAAAGACAGGAACTTGGCTATAAAGTTGCTTTTCCCTTGTTTCGACAACATAATACGCGCCCATTCTTTATTCCATACCGGGCATGTCATGACAGCTTCAATTTATCTGGTAAAAGGCCGTGAAAAATCACTGCGCCGCCGTCACCCTTGGGTTTTTTCTCGTGGTATTCAGCGTGTTGAAGGTTCGCCAGCACTGGGCGACACCGTTGACATTTTTGACCACAAAGGTGATTGGTTAGCCCGTGGTGCCTTCTCGCCACAATCTCAGATCCGCGTGCGCGTATGGACCTTTGAGCGTCACGAGGCGATTGACGTTAATTTCTTTGTGAAGCGCCTGCAAGCCGCACAAGGTCTGCGTGACATTCTGGCCGCCCGCGACGGCCTGACCGGTTACCGCCTGATTGCCGCAGAATCTGATGGTCTGCCAGGCATCACTATCGACCGCTACCAAGATTTCTTGGTCTGTCAGCTACTGAGCGCTGGTGCGGAAGCACAAAAAGCGGCGTTGATCGAAGCATTGAATATCTGCTACCCAACGTGCAGCATTTACGAACGCTCTGATGTCGCCGTACGTAAGAAAGAAGGCCTGAAGCAAACAACAGGCGTACTTTACGGTGACATGCCACCGAAGTTTGTCACCATTGAAGAAAACGGTGTGAAAATCAACGTCGATATCGTTGGCGGCCACAAAACCGGTTTCTACCTTGACCAGCGTGATAGCCGTGAAGCGGCGGTAAAATACGTGAACGGTAAGCGCGTACTGAACTGCTTCTGTTACACCGGTGGTTTTGGTCTGTATGCCCTAAAAGGCGGCGCAAGCCATGTAGTTAACGTCGACGTATCACAGCCTGCGCTGGATACGGCACGTCTGAACGCAGAGATGAACGACTACCCGGTTGAGAATGCAGAATTCTTGAACGCTGACGTTTTCCAATTGCTGCGTGACTACCGCGAACGCGGTGAATTGTTCGATGTTGTGATCATGGATCCGCCTAAATTTGCAGAATCTAAATCACAGTTGGTTGGCGCATGTCGCGGCTACAAAGACATCAACATGCTGGCGATGCAGATCCTAAAACCAGGCGGTATGCTATTGACGTACTCTTGCTCTGGCTTGATGGAAAACAGTTTGTTCCAGAAAATCATTGCTGACGCGGCATTGGATGCACACCGTGACGTGCAGTTCATTGAACGCTTCAGCCAAGCGGCGGATCACCCACTAGACAGTGCGTACCCAGAAGGTTTCTACCTGAAAGGGTTCGCGTGCTACGTGAAGTAAGCCGTCGGCACTGAGAACATGAGATAAAAAGAGCCCTCTCTGCGGGCTCTTTTTTTATCGCGATTAATCTCGATTTCATCTCCCTTCGCCACATTCCTCTGCTCAACGATATATTCCTCAGTCGCGCACGCATGACTGGCATTCCTCAGAAAATATCCTTTTCACTCATTACTTTCTGTGTGAACAGCGCTATTATTCAGCATATATTCAGTGATCACGTCACAGACTATTATGATCACATCAATGAACAACCCCCTGTTCAGGAATTTGACATTTTCAAGGAAACTCTATGAAACTTCGTACCGCGCTATTAGCCCTCACGGCGTGTGGCCTCAGCTTTCCCTCTTTGGCTGACGTGAATTTTGCCCTACCGTATCAAGCTGAGCTGGTTCTGGTTAATGGTGTCGAAAAGGAGGGCAATCAACCGCTCGTGCTACCGAATGGTGTTAATCAGATTGCGTTTACTTACCGTGATTCACTGCGTGAAAATGGGGATGACTACCTGTTCACGTCTGATGTCATTTTGGTGAAATTCACGGCAGAAGACAGCAAGTTGAAATTAGAGCTGCCTAAATTGCGCACCGGAATGGACGGCAAGCAATTCAACAAAACACCCCAGGTCACGCTTATTGATGCCGCGGGTGACAAGATCGCGTTCAAACAAGATAAGCTCATGAAAGCGGGCTTACAGTTTGGCCGCGACTATGAGAAAGAAATTGTTGCCTACAATGCGTCAGGTAAAATTGCGGCCGTGGCCCCGATTGTGCCCGTTACGTCACCGGTACCTGCGTTCCCACAAGCCAACGATGGCACGCAACCGCGTAATGTTGCAGAAAACATGCTGACCTATTGGTATGACCAAGCCGATGAAGCCACACGAGCGCGTTTTAAAGCCAAAATAAACCAGCAATAATCCCCTCATTATTCTGTCATCGGCCTATGCGCGAGAACGATGTTTCTCACAACATGTATGCTAGCAAGCGTCAATTGGCGCTTGTTTTCCCCCATTTTTCCTCTTGTGCCCTTCCAATGCTTCACTTCACACTTCCTGATATTGCACTGATAAGCAGGTTCCACTTTCTTTAATTCTTTGTTTTACGTACGATTATTACGCTTTTGTGACACTTGTTTTCCGCCATGTCACCTCGTGGGTTTCCTTTCGGCATACTGACTAAAAAATTAGTTATAGCTGCAAAACAAGGGGGAGGGATTTACATTGTTACCACAATTTTTTGCGAGTAATTCTGAAGAAAGAAACAAATCTACCTACGCTATTTGACTCCATACCTATAGTTATTTCACTGTAGAACCAAAGGCGAACAAGCCTTATTTTTACACACGCACCTTTTTAAATAACTAAAGGATGATTCAATGAAACACTTGAAACAAGGAAAGGCGATGAAGCGAGCATTCCAGCTTAGCACTCTCGCCGTTTCATGCCTTGCCGCATTTAATGCACAAGCTGCAATGGACTGTAGTTCAATCGAAACGTGGAGCAGCAGCAAAGCGTACACAGGCGGCACTCAAGTACAAGAAGCTGGCAGTGTCTACAAGGCAAACTGGTGGTCTCAGGGTAACAACCCTGCACAAAACTCAGGTGCTTACCAAGAGTGGACACTGGTTGACGTATGTTCTGACGGTGAAGTAACCCCTCCACCGCCAGTAAACGAAGCGCCAACAGTATCCATCACATCACCAACAGGTTCTGAGCAAGTCATGACCGGTGATGTTGTGACTATCGCGGCTAACGCTGCAGATAGCGATGGTACTGTTGCTAAAGTTGAATTCTTTGTTGGCGGTGCACTTGTCGGCACAGCAACAAGCGCACCTTACAGTGTTGAGTGGACTGCAGTAAGCGGCCGTCAAACGGTTAAAGTTGTTGCAACAGATGACGATGGCGCAACGGCTGAGAAGTCTGTTGTTGTTGTTGTACAAGACGTAGCAAACGAACTGCCAACCGTTGATCTTGCCCTTTCTGCATCAAGCGTTGATGCTGGCGCAGTGGTTACCTTCACATCGAATGCCGCTGACACAGACGGTACTGTCGAGAAAGTTGAGTTCTTCGTTAACGGTAAACTAGCGGGTACGGCGACATCTTCTCCTTACACTTATGCTTACACCGCGGCTGATGCAGGTACACACACTGTATTTGCACGTGCAACCGATAACGTAGGTGGCACGACCGATTCTGCAGCAGTAACACTGACTGTTGCCGGAGAAGTAACGCCTCCACCACCTCCAGGTGATAAAAACTGTCGTCCAGACGGTCTATACCAGACTGAAGGCGTAAACGTTCCTTACTGTACCCTTTACGATGAAGACGGCCGTGAGCTAATGGGTGCTGATCACCCACGTCGTGTTATCGGTTACTTCACAAGCTGGCGTGCGGGTGATGACCCACAAGCACAATACCTTGTTGACGACATTCCTTGGGAGCAGCTAACTCACATCAACTACGCGTTTGTGAGCATCGGTGCTGACGGTAAAGTGAATGTAGGTAATGTTAACGATCCTAACAACGCTGCAACAGGTAAAACATGGCCTGGCGTTGAAGTTGACCCAAGCCTAGGCTTTAAAGGTCACTTCGGTGCACTTGCAACTTACAAGAAAAAGCATGACGTTAAGACACTGATCTCAATCGGTGGCTGGGCTGAAACCGGTGGTCACTTCGGTGAGAATGGCGACCGTGTTGCTGATGGTGGCTTCTACACCATGACCACGAACGCTGATGGCTCTATCAACCACGCAGGCATCGAGACGTTCGCGACCTCTGCCGTTGAAATGATGCTGAAGTACAAGTTCGATGGTCTGGATATCGACTATGAGTACCCAACCTCAATGGCAGGTGCCGGTAACCCATACGATGCAGCGTTCATGGAACCACGTCGTCCATACCTATGGGCTTCATACCAAGAGCTAATGAAAGTCCTTCGTGAGAAGCTAGATGCGGTTTCTGCTCGTGACGGTCAACACTACATGCTAACCATCGCAGCACCATCTTCTGGTTACCTGCTACGTGGTATGGAAACGTTCGATGTTACTAAGTACCTCGATTACGTTAACATCATGTCTTACGACTTGCACGGTGCATGGAACGACCACGTTGGTCACAACGCCGCACTATTCGATACAGGTAAAGACTCCGAGCTAGCGGCTTGGGACGTATACAGCACTGCTGCTTACGGTGGTATTGGTTACTTGAACACTGACTGGGCTTACCACTACTTCCGTGGTTCTATGCCTGCAGGTCGTATCAACATCGGTGTACCTTACTACACCCGTGGTTGGCAGGACGTAACGGGTGGCGAAAATGGTCTATGGGGCCGCGCTGCATTGCCTAACCAGTCTCAGTGTGAGCCAGGTACCGGTGAAGGTGAGAAGAACAACTGTGGTAACGGTGCAGTAGGTATCGATAACCTATGGCACGATAAGAATGCTGCAGGTAACGAAATGGGTGCCGGTTCTAACCCAATGTGGCACGCTAAGAACCTTGCAGAAGGTATCTTCGGTAGCTACTCAACCGCTTACGCACTTGACCCTGTGAACAACCCTGAGCACCAACTTGTTGGTAACTACGTACGTAACTACGATAGCGTCGCTGTGGCACCATGGCTATGGAACGCAGAGAAGAAAGTCTTCCTATCGACAGAAGACAAAGACTCTATCAACGTGAAAGCTGACTACGTTATCGATAAAGAAATCGGTGGTATCATGTTCTGGGAACTAGCAGGTGACTATAACTGTTATGTTCTAGATGCAAACGGTAAGCGTACAACAATTGACTTGACTGAGAACGCATGTAAGACCGGTAATGGTGAGTACCACATGGGTAACACGATGACCAAAGCGATCTACGACAAGTTCAAGGCGGCGACACCTTACGGTAACAGCGTTGCGACTGGCGCAATCCCAACAGAAGCGGTTGACATCACCGTCTCTGTCGGTGGCTTCAAAGTCGGCGACCAGAACTACCCAATCAATCCGAAGATCATCTTCACTAACAACACCGGTGCTGCGCTACCGGGTGGTACTGAATTCCAGTTTGATATTCCAACGTCAGCACCTGACAATGCGAAAGATCAATCTGGTGGTGGTCTGAAAGTGATTGCTTCTGGTCACTCAGCAGCGAACAACATCGGTGGTCTACAGGGTGAAATGCACCGCGTTGCATTCACACTACCTAGCTGGAAAGATCTGCCTGCTGGCGGCACTTACGAGCTAGACATGGTTTACTACCTCCCAGTTTCTGGTCCTGCAAACTACAGCGTAAACATCAACGGTCAAGATTACGCATTCAAGTTTGAGCAGCCAGATCTGCCAATCGGTACGCCAGGTGAAGGCGGCGGCGGTAACCCAGATCCAGGCGGTTGTGACACAACGGGTGTTAACACTTACCCTAACTGGCCACAAACTGACTGGGGCGGTAACCCAAGCCACGCAAACCAAGGTGACAAGATGATCCACAATGGCGTTGTTTACAAAGCCAACTGGTGGACAAGCTCTACACCAGGTAGCGATGGTAGCTGGGCGAAAGTGTGTAATATCTAATTACGCTTAATCGTTCAAAAAACAAGCGCAGGGTTATCCCTGCGCTTTTTCATTTCATGTCCTCTTTCTTTTCAACCCGATGCCCTTTGCATGGTATTGCCACTCACTGTGCATACGTAACCCCAAAAAAGTGCTTTCTTTTTGCACTCTCGCGCTCAAAAAACAACCAATCAGTCAAACCAACAAGAATTCTTTGATTTCAAAATGTGTCATAAAATTTGTCTTTATCTAACAGCCAATTAAATTTTACTGACACGACTAATCCCCAAAATAACGTGATTCTGATAAAACTAGGATTAATCGTAATATAAAAAAAGCAATCGATTTTAATCGGCTGTATTGGCATCAGTTTTCACTCTCCCCCGCCAATAAAACGTGATTTTTTTGTGTTTCACGCACGCCTTTCAGGGTATACCTATAAGTCATACTTTGTGTTTTTTATGATACAGTCTGGCTCCATTAATCATAACCTACACAATATTGCGTTTTACAGGGACAATGAAAAAATCACTTATCCTTTTGGTTTTGGCATGCTTGATGGTGCCATTGCACGCCATGGCTGGTGCAACACACACTCCACATTACAGTTCTCAATCGCATCCTGATCTGCTGATTAAAGATGTTTATAAAAAAGCGAGACTGCAAGGAATTATTGATTATCAGGTATTTAAAGAGGGCTATAAGGCTTATTACAATACCAAGGGTCGTAAAAAATCATTACTGACCATCATTGACTACGGAAAACCGTCTACTGAAAAACGTTTTTACGTCATTGATTTAAAAACCAATAAGTTGATTTACCATACTTACGTGACGCACGGCGTAAATAGCGGGGGGAAAACGTCAACACGATTTTCTAACGTGGTTAATTCCCGTCAAAGTTCGTTGGGTACCTTCTTAACCGACAATACCTACTACGGTGGCAATGGTTACTCATTACGCCTAGATGGCCTCACGCACGGTGTGAATGATAACGCACGACGTCGCTATATTGTGGTTCACGGCGCCAAGTATGCGAATGAATCGTTCATTCGTCGCAATGGCTACTTGGGCCGAAGTTGGGGCTGCCCTGCACTCCCGACACAACTCGCTCGCCAAATCATTGATAAAATTAAAAATGGTAGCGTTATTTATGCCCGCGCATAAACACCATACCACGGTGTAACGCTTTATTTCGTCGATGAATACCGAAAAATAAAAGCAGTATCCGCCCGATTATATAGGCAGATGCTGCTTTTTCATTTGCACGGTAAATAAGGCAACGGCATCTAATTAAAATAACAACACGACCTCTTTATACATAGGGGCTCACCAGATAACAGCAATAAAAATCCCCCCATTAGCATGCCAATGAGGGGGGGGGGGATTAATACGAAATAAGAAGGATACCTTTTATCCTATCGCCTTATCGCCTTATCGCCGTTATGCAATTGCGGTTGCAGGGGCAACGTATGGCAAGTCGAGCGCATGCGCCACTTCTTCACAAGTCACTTTGCCACGGTAGATATTCAGCCCATTAAGCAGGTGCGGGTCATCTTGCAATGCCGCTTTATAGCCTTTATCTGCCAGCGTTAAAATATACGGCAGCGTGACGTTGTTGAGTGCAACGGTGGATGTTCTTGCCACCGCCCCCGGCATATTGGCCACACAGTAATGCACCACATCGTCCACGATATAAGTAGGATCACTGTGCGTGGTCGCGTGAGAGGTTTCAACACACCCACCCTGATCAATCGCCACATCCACAATGGCAGCACCCGGCTTCATCTTTTTCACCATTTCTGCCGTGACGAGTTTGGGCGCAGCCGCCCCTGCCACCAGCACACCACCGATCACCAAATCGGCCTCTAACACATGTTTTTCAATCGCGTCTTTGGTGGAATAAACACATTGCACAGCACCGGCAAACTGGGCATCGAGTCGACGCAGTACATCAATGTTACGGTCAAGCACCACCACATTAGCCCGTAAGCCTACCGCCATCTGCGCGGCATTGGCCCCCACAACACCCCCGCCAATCACCACCACTTTCGCCGGTTCAACACCCG
Source organism: Photobacterium sp. 270122K (assembly GCF_059941365.1). Taxonomy (NCBI): domain Bacteria; kingdom Pseudomonadati; phylum Pseudomonadota; class Gammaproteobacteria; order Vibrionales; family Vibrionaceae; genus Photobacterium; species Photobacterium sp. 270122K. Next base: position 629,616 of record NZ_JBPOEN010000002.1, on the reverse strand, counting down.
GAACACCGGCTAATAACATGCCTCGGCCACCACGGGATTTTTCTAACGCAAAGGCACCCGCTTGAATCGACATGCGACCGGCGACTTCCGACATCGGTGCCAGCAACGGTAAACGCCCTGCGGCATCAGTGACCGTTTCATACGCAATGCACACCGCCTTACTCTTGATTAACTCTTTGGTTTGTTCCGGATCCGGTGCAAGGTGGAGATACGTAAAGAGCAACTGGCCTTCACGCAACATCGCGCGTTCAACCGCTTGTGGCTCTTTCACTTTGACTATCATTTCTGCTTCCGCAAAGACTGCCTCTGCCGTCGGTAAAATCTGCGCCCCTGCGGTAAGGTAATCCTGATCACTGAATCCGATCCCTTCCCCTGCTTGGGTTTCAACATACACAGTGTGACCATGAGCTACGGCTTCATTGACGGAGGCTGGTACCATGCCTACTCGGTATTCATGGACTTTAATTTCCTTAGGTACGCCAATAATCATCTCTAGTATCCTTGCTGCTGTGTTAACGGTTATATACACAATAATGAAAAACCCATGGAATGTGCGACCATTTTTTAACGAGTTTACAACAAGAGAAACCAGCATATTTGCGATAGACAGACGAAAGCTCTAACTTTGACTAGCGTCACACAAGAAAAAACCACTATTTCACTTACATTTAGGCCGGATTACTGGATTAGAGAGAAAAAGCAGATTTATAGATTGCACAAAGGCGGTTTTCTTGGTGAATATCACCATGAAAGACAAGGGTATGTGCGCGCTAATCACGCCGTTGACGGCTTTCTATTGATGCCTCACACCTTTTCCCGATTAGCACAGCATAAATGACTAAGGTATTGGGTTTCTCCCCCACAAGAGATGACACACAAAACGATCAAATATCACACACACAAGTAACAAAAAAGCCGCACAAGGCGGCTTTAGCTATACGCAGTAGCGATAGACCCTCGCGGATTATCGACAGGTGCTTAATCGGCTCGTTTCAAACAGATTAGTCTTCAAAATCCCACGGCATATCAGGTAGCGTATTCAGGTTTTCACTGTAACGCTTCAGATCAAAGCTGCCGCCATTTTTAGCCACATCAAACACTTCAATCGACAGTGCACACGCGATCATCTGTACGGCTTCTTCACGAGGTGTGCCCGTCATCATCAAACGCATCAACGTTTCTTTCACCTTGATAGGGTTGCCTTCGGCCAACTGGTTTTCCACGGTGTCTACTAGCATATCGCCAGTCATAAATTCTTCGTCTTGCATCATACTACCTGTCATTGTTTCATGACCGCTGGCGTACACTGCAATGCGTATTGTCCAACGGCTTTCGGGTTTAGCTCTAGGTCTAGAGCTAGAGATTATATGTCGAGCTTATTTGTGCGTTATGAAGCCACGCGCCAGGACGCTTGGTCAGCATGCACATCAAGCAAAGTGGCGTAACGGTAAGGTGTCATACCTTCCCCGACAGGATGAATATCATTCACCACCACCACGCGTAAGCCTGCTGACGACGCCGATTGAGCGCCGGTTTGGCTGTCTTCAACCGCCACCACTTCATGCACACCTAAGCCTAAAGTCTGGCATGCTAATTGGTAGATATCCGGCGCGGGTTTGTTCATCGGCACATCTTCACCGCAGAAGATATGATCAAAATACGACAACCAGCCTAATTTCGCCAAAATGCCTTCAACATAAGGGCGCGGCGCCCCTGTCACAACGGCCAAAGGCACTTGACCATGCAGTTCCGCTAAGAGTGCAGCGGCACCGTCTTTGGCGGGAATACCGCGCGCTAACAAGGCGTCATGCGTCAGTGCTTCCATCTTTTCCACGGTCGTTTGTGGGCAATGGGCAAAATCAAACACTTGATGAAAAGCCTCGGCCACTTTCACCCAAGGGATCCCGGCATATTCACGCAAAAAAGCATCTGGGGAGATATCTACCCCACAGCCGGCGAAATACTCATGCCAATTTTGGGCATGAAAAACTTCTGAATCGACAAGGGTTCCATCAAAATCAAAACAAACGGCGCGCATTGGTTTACTCCATTACCTTTAACCGGCGTATCTTACTCGGGATGGCCTTTCAAAGCGAACTTGCCGCGTGAATCGCGTAAACAAAAACGCCCCGATCACTCAGGGCGTTTTCATGTTGTCACCTATTCATTAACGGTTTGACGCGAGCCGCCATTAACGGTATTACGCGGTGGTGGTGTGACGCGGTAACCAAAGAGAGATCAGTGTGGTCGCCGCCAAGAAGGTGAACGAAACCCACAAACAGGCGGCCAAGCCGAACTCTTGATAAACCAGCCCTGATAACACCGTGCCGATTAAGCGCCCCATGGCGTTCGCCATGTAGTAAAAACCCACGTCTAATGAGACGCCGTCTTCTTTGGCATAGCTGACAATCAAGTACGAGTGCAGTGATGAGTTCACGGCAAACACCGCCCCAAAAATCAATAACCCCACCACAATCGTGATTTCCGGCTGCCAGCCCACTTGCACGGCCAATGCGATAGCGGCGGTGACCACGGCCAATACGCCCGCCCACCCCATGGCTGCGCGACCATCCGGTAACGTCCCTTTGGCTTTGCCTGTAATGCGCGGGGCAAACCCTTGCACAAATCCGTAGGCAATCACCCACAAGGCCAAGAAACCACCGACCATCGAATGGTTCCAGCCAAACACATGGCTAAGATACAGTGGCAACGCAATCACAAACCACACATCACGGGCGCCAAACAAGAACATGCGCGCGGCTGACAAGATGTTGATGCTGCCACTTTTTGAGAAAATTTGAGAAAACTTGATGGCTTTCTTCGCTTTCCCCATGTCTTTTTCCAGCCATTTCAGGCTCATGAGTAATACGACCACCAGCACGGACGCCATGGCGACAACCGCACCCTGAAAACCCAACAACGTCAGTAATAAACCACCGATGAAGAAGCCCGCCCCTTTCAGCGCGTTTTTCGAGCCGGTTAGAATGGCAATCCACTTATACAGGGCCCCTTGCTGACCGTCTGGTACCAAGGTTTTAATCGCGCTTTTCGCGCTCATTTTATTGAGATCTTTGGCTATCCCTGACATCGCTTGAGCGAGCATCACCCAAGGCACGGACAAGAAACTCGACGGCACGGCAAGCATTAACAACGCCACCACTTGCATGCCCAAGCCAATATTCATGGTGCGGTTCAGGCCCAATTTGGCACCCAACCAACCGCCAATCAGGTTCGTCACGACACCAAAAAATTCATAGAAAAGGAACAGTGACGCAATTTCTAACGCGGTGTAACCCAATTGATAAAAATGCAGCACCACCAACATGCGCAATGCGCCATCTGTAATGGTGAAATTCCAGTAGTTAAACGTCACCAACATATATTGGCGGACATCTTTTGAAAGCGAAGAAACGGTCGCGATCATAATTACACTCACACGATTGAATTAACCGGTCAGCCGGCAAGGCCATGGATTCGGCTTGTGAATCCATGACCTTGCGACTGAAAAACGGTCAGCTTACGCCTGACCTACCTGACGGATCAGCTCAGCGGTACGGGTTGCATAACCCATCTCGTTGTCATACCACGCATAGATTTTCACCATACGTTTGTTCACAACCATAGTCGATAGCGCATCAACGATGGTAGAACGCGGGTCGCCTTTGTAGTCAATCGACACCAAAGGTCGTGCTTCAAAGCCCAGTACGCCCGCCAGCTCATTGTCAGCCGCCGCTTCCAGTAAATCGTTCACTTCTTCCGCTGTTGTGTCGCGGCTGACATCAAAGATAATGTCGGTCAGTGAGGCGTTCGCCAATGGTACACGTACGGCGTGGCCGTTAATCTTGCCTTCAAGTTCAGGGAAAATTTCGACAATGGCTTTGGCTGAACCTGTCGTGGTTGGGATCAAGCTCATGCCACACGCACGGGCACGACGCAGATCTTTATGCGGTGCATCCAAAATAGTCTGCGTGTTCGTCAAATCATGGATCGTCGTGAAAGAAGCTTGCTCAATGCCCAACTTCTCATGGATCACTTTCACCACAGGGGCAATACAGTTCGTGGTGCACGATGCTGCTGTTACGATACGGTGAATGGCTGGGTCATACAGGTGATCATTCACACCCACTACCACGTTTAGCACGCCGTCTTCTTTGACGGGTGCAGACACCACAACACGCTGCACACCTTGTGCCAAGTATTTATTCAAGAACGCTGTTTTACGGTGTACGCCGGTTGCTTCCAACACCACGTCACACTCCGACCAATCCACCGCATCGATATCGCGTTCTTGGGTACAACGGATCACGGTATCACCGATCACCATGTTGTTGCCGTCAACTTGCACGCCATGCTGCCAACGACCTTGTACGGAATCAAACTCTAACAAGTGCGCCAAGGTTGCCGTATCACCCGCCACGTCGTTGATCTGTATAATTTCAACATCGGCCCAATCAAATGCTGCACGCAGTGCTAGACGGCCGATACGACCAAAACCATTAATACCCACTTTTACTGTCATCGTTGCTTTCCTTCTCTGAGAACGTTGAGAGATAACACATCACATATGAGCAATTACATACGAACAATCATATATACGCCTTTCCGCATATACTAGCCATTCCCACCGCGAGATGCCAGATCTTTTTTGAAAGATTCATAAGTGTATGATTTCTCAGAACCACTCAGATAACATCCTTCACTCGCGTCCCTAAGCGCACACGGTGCTTCACCAATAATAGACATAAAAAAACCCTACCGAAGTAGGGTTTTATACACACTGTTTATGGGATCACTACGTCGTCTGTTGTAGAACGATCACTTGAACATATGAATGTAGTCAATGTGCGCCTGACGGGTAAATGCCCCCGGACGTAATGCTTGGATCTGCGCAATCGTTGTATCCAATTCACAACCACGCGCCAACATAATGCGCGCCGCAATCAAGCCGGTACGGCCAGAACCGCCCATGCAGTGAATCGCAATGCCTTCACCACGGTCTAAAATCGCTTGCGCCGCTTTATTGGCTTGCGCCCAGCCCGCATCAAACAAGGCACCAGGAGCACAGTCGTCTTCAATCGGTAAGTGGTACCACTTTAAGCCCTGTGCTTGGCACGCTTCTGCCAGCTCCGCCAGGCCATCATCCGGTAAATCCGTTGGCTCTAAGGCCGTGATCACCGCCGTCGCCCCTGCTGCTTTTAATTGCTCAAGTGCGTCGACCAACGCCGTTTCTTTGGTACCCGGACACGGCGTCAAAAGCAATTGACCGCCTTCTTCTAATGGCAGTGTCCAAAATGGATGAGTTGTTGACATATCTACACCTATATAATTGCGAGGCGTCCACACAACATAAACTGGACGCAAATAATGGATCAGCTCACTTGGCTAAAACCCGGCTTCTTACGCCCGCTGAGCTGACTCAAGGTAATTTTTTCTTGATTAATGATCCCCGGCTGGCCATTACGAACGGTCGCAATGGTATGACGCACCCAGGTTGGCAATTGGGGTGACAATTGATAGAAAATCCATAACCCTTCACGTTGGGTATCCAGCACCCCGCCATCGCGCAATAACGCCAAATGACGTGACACTTTTGGCTGGCTTTCGCCTAAGACTTCCACCAAATCCCCCACGGTGACCGCGGATTCATCTTCCAATAGCATGAGGATACGCAAGCGCAGAGGATCACTCATGATCTTGAACAGTTCCACCGGCCCCATCACTCCGTTTTGCTCACCGCCATTGAGCATAAGAAACAGCGCAATGCGTTGCTCTAGCCCCGTCAGCGCATCACGGAAGGGTTGATGCCCTGCCTGCGGTTTAGGATCCAAGAAGTCCCAATGCAACAAGGCATCTGAATCGGCAAACAACGCACATTCATTGCTGGCTTTGTCACACAAGGTGATCACGAAATCAAAATGTTGATCCTGAAGATCGGCAGCCGACAGACTGTGCAGGTTATCGCTATTGATGCCCCGCTCTGCGAGTACATCGTACACACGAGGATCCACCGTTTCTGGCTTCATACCCGCGCTTAACACCTCATACTGGCTACCGCCCATGTGCCGCATCAGCGCTTCCGCCAACTGGGAGCGGGCAGAGTTACCGGTACAAAGAAAGAGAATACGTTTCATGCTAGTCAACCCACGCGATTTCATCATGACATTCTTCACACGGCTACCCATTGCATTCACACAAGGGCCGAACAATCGTGCATCAGAACAATGCCACCAATATATATGGTTTTTATTATATATGGAAGTGTGGATATATGAGCATATCGATAGCCCACGCTGTTCGATTAACTTTTACGCTGGCGCATTCGCCAATACCCATTGCACCAATTGCTTGCTGATCTGTGGATGTGAGAGTAAATCAACGTGATTAATCCCACCGACCAGCCATTGATGATTGTCCGGATAGTTCAGTGCTTGCACGTCTTTCGTCGCGGCGCCCAAGGCACTGTCAACGGGGACAAGGCCATCACCTAACCGGCGGTGTTTATCATCATGGATATGCTTGCTCAGGCACGTGGCGACCGCATAGCAGTGAGCGTTTGCTGGCAGCAAAGGACGGGCTTTCAATGCCGTATCAGTGCGGTCACCCGTTTTAAGGCTTGTTTTCAGTGGCGCTTTTTGTTGCCACGCGTGATGGGTAATATAACCACGGCTTAAATCTTTAGTCCCACTGCTGCGCATGTCACCGATTTTACGCAGTAGCGCTAACGAAGGAATGCCGGCCACATAGTCATCAATCCAGCAGGCCAAACGGGCTAATGGTGCCCCATTGTGCGGGGTACCCAATGTAATGAAGGTGGTAAGGTGTTGCGGCCAGCGCAATGGATGTTGCTCTGCATAATGACACGCGCTTCGACTGACTAGCCCGCCCATGCTATGGCCGATGATCACCAACTCTTTCACCGGACAAGGCCACGCTAACAGTAACTTCTCTAGCCGAAAAGCTAACTCCTCGCCATTAAGTGAAATATGCTTGCCGGTGTTGTAGCGCAAATATAACGGCGTATAGCCCATCGCAGCAAACTGTTGCCCGTGATCATGCCCTTTGCGCAGCCAGCCTTTATCAGCCATGCACCAACCGTGTACGCACAGCACAATCCGCCCCGTTGCGTGCGGTAATTGTGTGGCCAGTTGTGCGCAGTTATCTGCAAGTACCTGCTGCTGATCCGTCAGTACCATCGGCAAGGCTAACCGACTTTTTCGGCGAAGTAAGTGATCGCCCATCAAGCCATTGAGCAAGGCAATAAACGCTTGGCTCTGACGTGGCGGGACCCCTTGTTCCAAAAATGCCCGGGCGCGCTGTTTGGCGTGTTCAGAATTGGTTTGCAGTTTCAACGATACGCCCTGCCGGAGGGTATTGAATTGCTGACGCCAAATGTACTTCGCTTTCATGCTGACCTCACCCTGTTACGTTCATAGCGGTTATCGCCACACGAGTATCGCCACCGATTACCGCAGTAACCCATCATTACCTGAAAGTGGATAGCTGTAAATAGACGAAAAAAAGGCCGCTTTCGCGGCCTTAACACATTAGGCGGTTCTCATCACTACACGCATTACGGCGTGGGGGTGATCGCACGACGGTGCCAGTTTTCGTAGTGCCAACGATCGCTGAACGCTTCACGGTTAATCAGCCCGCGATTATCGTGATAGTCGGTCGTGAAGAAGGTTTCTACTACCGGTTCCGACACCTCATCTAAGGTTGGCTGACCGTTCTCATCATAGAACGCCGCTTCCCATTGACGTTGGATCACACAGGCTTGAACAAATGTACCGGTGGCATTGTCATACACTTCTTGTGTACCGGTATACATGTCCCAAGTCACCTGAACAAGATTATCCCGCTCTGGCGTTGCCAATAATGGTTTGCCAGTGACCATACGAATCTCCGGCAACAAATAACTGCCGGGCACTGACTGCAAGACATTACTCACAAGGTCATTACCCCACGCCGTTTCCAGACCACCATTTTGCGTGGCTTCTAGCCCAACCATGGTACCTGCAGTGTCTTCGTAATACTTTTCAGTAAATGTATAGAACGGCGGCAGATCCGGCTGCATCTCGTCATAGAACGCCCCTTGCAGCATGGATTCCGTCAGGTTATCTTTCCCTCGCCAGCTGACATTCTCAGCGGTCAACGGACGCATGGTATAGATCCCCATCTGGAAGCTATCTGTATCGAAATTACCACGATTCATGTCGTACTCAAGGCTGTCACCCATTGCTGGGGTGTAGCCCTGATCCGGTAATGACGCCAGACACTGTTCAAAGTTAAGCGGTAGCCCTTCCGGTACGCGATCCAAGATCGGATCGCGACCGTAAGCCTCCCCACCAATCGTGGCACCCACTAACACTTTGTTATAATCGGTGTAACCCCAAGTCACCACATCCGACACTGGATCGCGCTCAAGGTACGTCACCGCCATCTTCTGTATCAATTCGCCGGTGTCGATATATTGCTTACGGGTGTCTTCCACCTTCGCTACCGCGTAATGATTCATCGGATCGGGGTCCTGATTATTCACCAGCGTCATGTTTGACCGTTGCTCCACCACACACACTTCACGCAAGCCCATGGTGGTATCAATGATGTCTTTACCCATGTAAGTGGTAGAGACATCGTCATGGCGCACGGGTGTCACCGGTGCGAATTTATCAATTCGCTCAATCCAGCCAAAGGTAGGAATACCGAGATTAATATCGCCAAGCTCCCCGATGGCAACATTCGTGCCCCACCAGCGACTGAACGCTTCACGGAACCCGAGGAATTGCCCCGTATTGGCATCTATATATTCATGCTCAAAGGTCGGATTTAAGCTGTAAGGTTCAAGAGTCGACACCTGAGTCACATTCACGTCACGATCTTGCAAATGCCCGCTCGGCAGACCTCGGCGTGTTTCAACAAAAATTTCGTTTTGTGAATACGTCGATGGCGCCTCTGCGCCCCACATCACACGAGAAACATCATACAACTTGGCATTCGGTTTACCCTCGGCCGTCATCTCACCGCTCGGTAGTGGTGGCAATGTTGTCTGACACTCCGCCAGTGTCATCGGTGTGACCAATGGTTCTAGCGGTAAGTTATCCTCGTCATCATTGTAGCCATCGCCGTCGTCATCAAGATCGGCGTTGTTACCGATACCGTCACCATCGGTATCCACACTTTCCGTTGGATCCAATGGGAAAGCATCAAACGCATCACTAACACCATCGTTGTCATCATCCGTATCGGCGTTGTTACCAATGCCATCACGATCGGTATCCACAGATTCTGAAGGATCCAACGGGAAGGCATCAACCGTATCCGCCACGCCGTCATTATCGTCATCGGTATCGGCGTTGTTACCGATGCCGTCGCCGTCAGTATCGACCGATTCGTTCTTATCGAGTGGGAACGCATCGTCAGCATCCGCTACGCCGTCGTTGTCATCATCAGTGTCAGCGTTGTTACCAATGCCGTCGCCGTCAGTATCGACCGATTCGTTCTTATCAAGTGGGAACGCATCGTCAGCATCCGCTACGCCATCGCCATCGTCGTCGGTGTCAGCGTTGTTACCGATGCCATCGCCGTCAGTATCGACCGATTCGTTCTTATCTAACGGGAACGCATCGTCTTCATCGTTCACACCATCGCCATCGTCGTCGGTGTCAGCGTTGTTACCGATACCATCACCATCAGTATCGACCGATTCGTTCTTATCGAGTGGGAACGCATCGTCTTCATCGTTCACACCATCGCCATCGTCGTCGGTGTCAGCGTTGTTACCGATGCCATCGCCGTCAGTATCGACCGATTCGTTTTTATCGAGTGGGAACGCATCGTCAGCATCCGCTACGCCGTCATTGTCGTCGTCGGTGTCTGCGTTGTTACCGATACCATCACCATCAGTATCGACCGATTCGTTCTTATCGAGTGGGAACGCATCGTCAGCATCCGCTACGCCGTCGTTGTCATCATCAGTGTCAGCGTTGTTACCAATGCCGTCACCATCAGTATCGACCGATTCGTTCTTATCTAACGGGAATGCATCGTCTTCATCGTTCACACCATCGCCATCATCGTCGGTGTCAGCGTTGTTACCAATGCCGTCACCGTCGGTATCGACCGATTCGTTCTTATCTAACGGGAATGCATCGTCTTCATCGTTCACACCATCGCCATCGTCGTCAGTATCGGCGTTGTTACCGATGCCGTCGCCGTCGGTATCGACCGATTCGTTCTTATCTAACGGGAATGCATCGTCTTCATCGTTCACACCATCGCCATCGTCGTCAGTATCGGCGTTGTTACCGATACCGTCACCATCGGTATCCACACTTTCCGTTGGATCCAATGGGAAGGCATCAAACGCATCACTAACACCATCGTTGTCATCATCCGTATCGGCGTTGTTACCAATGCCATCACGATCGGTATCCACAGATTCTGAAGGATCCAACGGGAAGGCATCAACCGTATCCGCCACGCCGTCATTATCGTCATCGGTATCGGCGTTGTTACCGATACCGTCACCGTCAGTATCCACACTTTCACTTGGATTCAATGGGAACGCATCGTCGGTATCAGGCACGCCATCGTTATCATCATCCGTATCAGCGTTGTTACCGATACCGTCGCCGTCCGTGTCCATCCATTCGCTGCCATCTAACGGGAAAGCATCCGCATTATCGGCAACACCATCACCGTCATCATCGGTGTCCGCGTTGTTACCGATACCGTCACCGTCAGTGTCCACGGATTCATCTTTATCTAACGGGAACGCGTCGTCGGTATCCGCCACGCCGTCACCGTCATCGTCGGTGTCCGCGTTGTTACCGATGCCATCACCGTCAGTGTCCACGGATTCATTTTTATCTAACGGGAACGCATCGTCGGCATCCGCCACGCCGTCACCGTCGTCATCGGGATCCGCATTATTACCGATACCATCACCGTCGGTATCGACCGATTCGTTTTTATCTAGTGGGAACGCATCGTCGGGATCCGCTACGCCGTCGCCATCATCATCGGTGTCAGCGTTGTTACCGATACCGTCACCGTCCGTATCAACGCTTTCTGATGGGTTAAATGGCAACGCATCCTCGTCGTTTTCAATGCCATCATTATCCCAATCGGAATCCAGACTGTTTTCAATACCGTCGTTATCGGTATCATTATCGACTTCATCGGCAATGCCATCATCGTCGAGATCTTGTGAGTACTCAGCCTCTAATGGGAACGCATCGTCGGTATCAGGCACACCGTCGTTATCATCATCCAGATCGGCATTATTACCGATACCGTCACCGTCGGTATCCAACCATTCTTCAGCATCGTTCGGTAAATCATCTAACGCATCAATCACACCGTCGGCATCGCTGTCGATGTTATCAACCAGTTCGATCTCCTTATTCTCATTGATGATCACAAACTGATCTGCCCCTGCCTCAGCAACAGCCGCGTTGATCTGGCGGGCTAATGCTAATACTTCGGGCGCGTTTTCGGTTAAATCCGTAGCACTATTAGGTAATGAGCCTGATGCGACAAGGGCTGCGGCTGACTTGGTTAACAATGCCGTTTGTTGAGCATTATCCGTGGCAAAGTTTGACAACAGCAACTGAGGGTCGCTAAGGCCTAAATCACTGGCTACTGTTTCCAATGCAGTGATCAGACTCTTCGTATTACCCGTTTGACGCACCTGCATATCAACCAAACTGGTCAACGGGCTGATCACAATGTGTTTAACGGTGTCTACTGGCGATGCTTTCGGCACACCATCAAACACCAACGGTGCCGTCATCAGATAACTTTGTTCAGCATGACGATTTGTGTCTACGTGCAGGGTTTTACCGGCGGTTACTTTCGCCACCAAAACGTAATCTTGAAGGTTTTCAAAATCCACATTATCAAAATGAATCGTACCGTCACCCAATGTTGTGCCACGCACTTCATCAGCATCCGGCTGGTAGTTTTGATTCGCCACTTTATCCAACCACACGATCGCACCTTCTAAGGGGATGTCAGCCAGCACGGTTGCATTGATAGACGTTGGGGTAACAACGGGAGGGGGAACGACGGGTTTTGTTTTATCATCTTCTCCGCCACCACACCCCGAGACAAATAACACGGTAGAAATCGCGAAAGCAACCTTGCTTTTTTTCATAACATCATCCTATTGCTTAGAATTACTGCACGTTACATAAATATTGACACTCCCCACGATAACGAAAGTAATGACTTTGTAGTCACTTTGTTTCCCAATGCGCCTCTACCGTCAATAAAGTAACAGTAACGCAAAATCACTTGCGTCAAAAAATCAACATCCGCAACATTTACAACAACACAAACCTATCCCTTTCCGTAAAACAGCGCGCTTTTCCCCCTCCGATTTTTCAAGAGAATGTCCCATCTTCAATACGGTCCCTTAAACCCTCACCGAGATGTGGCACGTTATCTTCCTGAGTGACTATGCTGTAAAGAAAACCGTATTAATCTTCACTATGTTGTTGAATGACACGACTATCTCGCCCTCATTTGTCTTGTGGCATGAGGGGGAAGATATCAGGGGGAACGAGTATGGAAGTGATGAAAGCGATCTTTTTCGGGCTGGTGTTATCGCTCACCGTTGGGCCAGTGGCCATTTTGGTGCTGAATAACGGCTTACATCACGGCTATCTGGCCGCAATAAAAAGTGCCATTGGTGCCGCGTTTGGGGATTATTGCTATGCCCTGCTGAGCTTTACGGCGGGGGTGATGCTGATCAATAAACTGCCTGAATACCACTTCCAGATCATTTTGCTTTCATCTTGGGTGCTGATTTTTATGGGATTTTATATGATGTGGAATGCGCTCAAAAACGCCAAATTATTAGCAAGGGTGCACTGCCCCAACAAAAAAATGGGGTTCAGGTCAGCATTTCTGCTTACGCTGGCCAATCCCATCGCCATGATTGGCTTAGCCGCATTCATTGGCCATTCGGTCGAACAATTACAGCTGCGCTTGGCCATACAATTGGCGGGCGCGGTATTTATCGGCAGTTTATTGATTCAATGTTTATTGGCAATTTCAGGGTCGGCATTGAGGGACGACGACGATATCGTCACATTTCCGTTTTATCTGCAAATTTTAGGGGGATTATTGATGTGCTTGTTTGGCGTGTATAACTTTGTCGAATTGGCCGGTTAATGCGGTTGCTTCACCGTGCAAACAGCACACACCCACACAAATTTCAGATACAAAAAAACCAGCATTTTCATGCTGGTTCTTTGTAGAATGGAGGCGCGTCCCGGAGTCGAACCGAGGTACACGGATTTGCAATCCGCTGCATAGCCACTCTGCCAACGCGCCATAATCTGTGCAGTGCTGACAATAACGTTATCATCAGAACGAAAATCTGTTTTCACAAGGTTGCCCTTGAGTACGAGGCGTACTTTAACGGATCCTGATAATGAGTCAACCCATTATTTACCACCGACTGATCAACCGTTCACAAAACACCCCAGGCAATGCTTTTTTCACCATCCTCGCGTCGCCCCCTCCGTTCTCAATCACAACGGTAACGGATCATCTCGCACAACCTGCTATTTATGACAATAATGTTATTGTGCTTTATCTTCACTTTTCACGCCGTTTTTGTCGTAACAAGAACACCGATTGAGGAGACCACTATGCATTTTCATCACCTCTTAGTCCCCATCGCCCCAGAGCAAGAGATGAACGACGCGCTGCATCACGCCTTTCGCTTTGCCGACAGCCAATACGCCCATGTGACGTTATTAGTGGTTATTGACGATCTCGCCGAGTTTAGAGATATTCATCGCCATTCAGGCACCGCGTTAGATGTTCTTGATAATGCGACAAACATTTACCATGACATCGTCAAGCAACAGGTCGCTGAATTACAAAAGCACTATAAACACATTGTGTTTAAAACCCAAATTCGCATTGGCATCCCCTTTATTGAAATCATTAAAGAGGCCAATCTCATACACGCGGATATGATCATCATTGACTCACACCGACAAAATAAAACGATCCCCTGCCAAAAAGACAGCAACACGCTGCATCTCATGCGTAAATCCGACATTCCCATTTGGTCTATCAGCACCACCGTTGCACCCATTCAGCATGTTGTCGCCGCGATTGACCTGACCAACCAGGCGTACCAAGACTTCAATGCCAACATTGTCGCCTTGGCAATGGCGTTTTGTGCGATCACGGGGGCTAAGCTCACCCTTTGCCATGCTTGGCGGTTAGAATCCGAAGGCTTTTTGCGAAAATGGAGCGGGTATAACGATTTAGATATCGCTCTGTTATCAAAGAACATGCGTAACGAACGCCTCGAACGCATGACGTCTTTGTTACTGCCACACGAACATAGCACCGTGAACACGCAGATCCGTTTATTGGAAGGTGAAGCCCGTGAGATATTACCGCAATACATTCAGGAAAATGACGTCGACTTGGCTATTCTTGGCTCCCTCTCGCGCACAGGCATTGCCGGTTTTTTAATGGGCAATACCGCGGAATCCATCCTTAATCAAATTCAGTGCTCCGTGATCACCTTGAAACCTGACAGCTTTACTTCTCCGGTATTGCCGTCCTAAATGCAACGAAATAGCCATTGCTGATTACACTCCCAACGAGCGTGGCAAATGGCTAATCCTTCCCTTCTCGCACAAAAGCCATTAAATGAAATGATCGGCTAAATTCCGTGACATCACTCCACACTCACTATCCGCACAATTTTATTAAGCAGCATTCTCGCTATGATCGGCATCTTTATTTCAGCAGGGCTTTCTACCAGCCATACTGCTCTTCGTACTTTCCATAAAAAGGATGCTTTTGGATGTACACACATCGCTATTTTCATGTGGGCTTGCTCGGCACCGCACTCTTTTTGACTGGTTGTGATCAGAATGTCACCTTCACTCCCGAGCCGGGGGACGAGAAGCGGTATTGGGTGTACTCTGCCAGCCAAAACGCCGCACAAAATAAAATTGAATACCGCCTAAATAGCTTATTGCATTACAAAATGGCGTCAGTGGATGACACCGTCAATCTGCATATTACCCCCGAGTACCTCGACCTGAATAAAGGCGACAAATACGATTCGCTTAACTCGGCCAGAAGCCGAGCACGGAGCATTCAGGTCTTTCAATCTGGCTTCGAGCTGGAAGTGGATACAAAAAGTGGCACATTACTCAGTTTAACTGGACGAGATGCCGAGAAATGGCCTGACTATGTGAAACGCTATGGTGAAGATCATCCACTGCTCAATACGTTGCGCCATCAAGTCAGCTTACCGGGCTTTCTTACCACTCTCCCCACAGAAGTCGGCAGTCAGACCACTGTTGCTCATCTTTTGGGGATGCCTGCAACATTAACCATCACGCAGGTGACATCCGATACCATCAGCGCAATCGTCGAAGGCAAAACAAACAACCACCAGCTATACGGGCAGCTCACTGTCGAACGCGATAATGGCTGGATTGATAGCCTGTATGCCGTCGTGATGAAGGACGATCAATCCACTCACTTCGTTGCCATACAGCCCGAAGAGGATCTTCAGCATATTGTCGATCCTGGTCAGGTCCCGACTCACCCAGCGCATTTTTGGAAACAGAACAACCAGCTCCAAGGTACACCACTTACCCCCCATGTTTTGACGAAAGAAGACCTCTTTGCTTATGAGTCAGGCATTCTCCGTGCAGGCGTACATCCCTATATCAGTGCGACCATCGTACACAACCTAGATCAAACCACTCACAGCGGTCACATCACCTTGACGGATTTCAGCGTGCGAAATGAAGCAGGGGAAGATCTCGGCCTGCCGTTTGTGGCACCGACGAATTATCATTATTTTGATTGGCATAAGAACAGCGAGAATGCCGTATTACTGACAGGCTGGAACCATCGCGATACCCTTGAGCAAACACGATCCGCGACGGCCACCGCACATTATTACCCTGATACCCTCACCCCCTATACGGTGCAATGGCGTAAAGGTGAGGCGCAGAGCTTTACCTTGGGTGACATTACCCTTAACGTGATCCCTTATCCGCAACGCACGGGCGAATATCACGCCACCTATAATCGCGGCGCGTCAAACATCCTGTTAACCACATTCGACGGTCTGAAAGGTGACATTGATATTAAAACATTAGCTGCTGGCCCTGAATGGCTAACGGATGCCGCACGGTTTTGGCTCGCACACGTTGGCGATCAGACGCAAGCAATGACCACGGCCAACCTCAAGCTCACGGAAGAATCAGATAGCGTCACTTTTTACGTCAAAGGACGTGCAAGTAACCCAATGTATTCAGAAACCGTGACGTTTCTTCACGAGCGCCTATATGCGGCGACGGCTACCCTGCCGCCGATTGATGGCAAGGGTCCTTACAATCGCCGAGCGCTATCTGATGAAGAAAAACAAGAAGCCGAAGCCATCAGACAGAGACTGGCTGAACGCTATGTCATCACACCATTCTCCGATATCACGGCCGACATGCACCACCCGAATGCAGGTACGCTCTTTCTACCGATGGGATGGGGCAGTATTTGCCAAGCCGACGTGGTTAATGATGTGGAAATCAATGGCAATGGCTTGATATGGCAAGGCCGCACACGAGGGCCATTCCCTGCTGAAGCCTTCCAATTAATGACGGAAGACGGCGTTAAAAAGTACTTTTATGATTTGACGGTCGAAACCCGGCTGCAATGTAAAGGTTCACCGCAATGGACAGCCATGCCGGATGTCGTTGACCGTACTTACCCATGGCTGGTTGATCTTTCCCTGTTACCGACGATCACCGCCGATCAACCGATTAGCGCCCTCTTTGAACACTACCGATTCAGCGGGTACGAAAACGACCTGCTTTGGTTATTAGATCAGGAAGGTGAAGACATCCATCGTTTTGACCGCCCGATTTCAACCATTCTCCATGATGGCAAATACCTGAAATTCTCAGGCAACATTGTCAACGCCTCCCAATTACAGGCCACCGGTGAGCCGCAAGAAAAAACCTGGATCACCACTTTCCCACCGCTACCTAAAGGATAAGACGATGCGCCATTTCCCTCTTCGTTTAATCACGCTTGGCATACTCGCCTCACTCACTATGGCGACGCCATTACACGCCGAAACACGGTGGCTCAATGCGGATGGTGATCCCGTCAACAACAAAAAGAAAGCGACCTACTTCTTACAAGGCTCGCCAGATGCAGCCAACGGAAAACCCCTCTTCAGCGGCCAAGATAACAACGACGGCCAACTTGAAGGACAGGTACGTTTCTATGATAAAGACGGCATTCTGATCGAAGAAAAAAACTATGTCGCAGGAGAAGCCAAAGGCAGTTACAAGACTTTTCACCCCAATGGGCAAGTCCATATTGAATCTCAACTACTGGACGGGGAACGTAACGGTATCACCCTTTATTATGACAAACACGGGGTATTGAAAGAGCGCCACCACCTTATCAATGGCAAGCTCGACGGCGAACAGTTGACCTATTATTCCGACGGTTCGGTCAGATACCGCGCCAATTTCGTCAATGACATCCGCGAAGGTAAACAAACCCGCTATTACAAAAGTGGCCTGACCTACTCCATTTCCCACTATGAAAACGGGTTATTACACGGGGAACGAATCAACTTCTTTGATAATGGTGTGAAAAGTAGCACCACAGCCTTTAAGCATGATAAGTACCATGGTCCGATGCGATTTTATACCGAGCAAGGCCGCTTAAAAAATGAAAAAATCTATGTGGATGGACGCCAACATGGCATAGAAACCAGCTACTACGACAACGGGCTTCCTTATGGTATTTACCCCTATAAAGACGGTAAAGAAGTGGGTGTGGTGAAAATGTTCCATCCCAATGGGAAAAGCATTAAATACCTTCAAGAACTGGATGATAAAAGCCGCACACTGCGTTCACAATATTTTGATCTTGAAGGAAATAAAACGGAAGAATACACCGCTAACTATGCCAATAATAACGAGGTATCGGAAAGGCGCCGGTTTAAAGACAATGTCCTGTCCTCACTCCAAAAAGACGATGAAAACCGTAAATGGTCACTGAAAGAGTACTACGATGCCTACGGCTCACTCACTGATCGTGAAGAGCTACTGGACAAAAAACGTCAAGGGCTTTACCTGTCGACCCTCACCCAGAACGGTAACACGCGTACCACCCGCATTGAATACCGTAATGGCCTGCGTGACGGCTTATATCATGTATCAGAAAGCGGTTCGCAGTATGGCAAAGAAGGCCATTACCGCAATGACAAACGCGTGGGTGATTGGCGTATCGTTAATCGTGATGGGGCGCATGATATTCAGTACAATGCGCAAGGCGAAAAAGACGGCAAAGAACAACGCGTAATGCCAGATGGCAAACTGTCATTCGTTACCCACTACACCAAGGGGCAACGTGACGGCCTGCATGAGAAATATGACAATGACGGTAAGGTGTTAGAAAAAGGCGAATACCGCAACAACGAACGTCATGGTGATTGGCAATTTTACGATGACAGTTTTTATAGCCCTACCTTTTGGCAAGGCGAATTCCGTGACGGGAAAAAGGTCGGGGAATGGAAAGGCTTCTCCGAACATGGTTATGAAACAGAGCGTGAGCACTACAATCTGGAAGGCTTGAAAAACGGTGTCTCTTATAGTTTTTCAAATGATGGTGAACTGAAATTTGTGGAAAACCTCAAAGACGGTGTCCGCCATGGCAACCTCACCCACTACTCAGAAGGCAAAGTCTACTCCATCCAATACTTTGAGTATGGCGAAATGGTCAGTAAAGAAAAGCCGCTGAGTGGGTCATAGCACGAAACTCAGCCCAAATAAAAACCAGCTTTCGAGCTGGTTTTTTATTTCAATCGTTACGGTATATCACATCGACTATTGCTGGATACGTTCCATCACCAATTTGCCATCCTTTTCTACGTATTTCACGCTACCGGCGGGATAGGTTTCTGTGATTGTTTCACTCAAAAACACAGTTTCTATATCAACTGAAATTTCAAAATATCCATTATTTCTACTAACATCCAAGTAAGGGATAAGTGAATTACCATCATCTTCACTAGCGGTGATTACTGGAATATCACCTAACTTAACTGGTTTTTCACTACCAGTTGGCCAAACATACACATCAACCCCCCAAGGATATTCCGCTGCGGATTCCAATAAAAGCAACCAATCCGTATTCTCTGTCGATGCTGTTTTCTTTGGCGCAAAGAAATAAGGATCGACTGAGTACGCATCCATGAACCCAGCACTCATAAACGTCTCTTTCCAAACGGTATCTTGCTGTTCAAAGATAACAAAACGCCAACCATAACTCTTATCCGTATCCCTATCAGGAAACCGACACATGCCAAGCACTAAATCCTCTTGGTATCTTGCAAAGCTTGAACACTGTTGATCGTATTCAGGAATGTCTACCGCAGGGAGTTCAACATTTTTATAAGACTCTGACGATGCGAACGTCATAACAGGCAGGCATACGCCGAGAAGGTAGAATAAACGTTGTACAGTCATCATCAAACGATCCAGATTATATAATTAAGCGCATTTATACGCCTAATCATGCCTGTGCCGCGAATTGTATCTCCTGTATTTATCCCATTAATCGAGTGAGATCTCGCCTATCACTCAAACATCAATACCATCTCAAAGGCAAGATACCGCGCCCACAAAACACCCAACTTCACACTTTTCGCATAAACTCACACCACAAAGTGATAGACGCTAACTGCAGGCTGTCGTAATGTGTTGCTACGCAATTGAAAATACAGAAAGAAAAGGATAATTCATGAAACTGCAGGTACCAGAAAACTACCAGCCGCTGCTAGGACTGCGCGATACCGAAGTCGCCATCAAAAAACTCAAAGACTACTTTGAAACAGCGTTGGCGTACGAACTCTATCTAACTCGCGTGTCTGCGCCGTTGTTTGTGAAGCCAGAAACAGGCCTGAACGACAACCTGAATGGTACTGAGCGTCCGGTAAGCTTTGACTTGCTTGATGACAATGGTGCGAACGTTGAAGTGGTACATTCATTGGCAAAATGGAAACGTATGGCGTTGGGGCGCTACGGTTTCCAGATTGATGAAGGCCTGTACACCGACATGAACGCAATCCGTCGTGATGAAGAGTTCGATAACATCCACTCTATCT
The DNA here is from genome assembly GCF_059941365.1 of Photobacterium sp. 270122K. NCBI lineage: Bacteria > Pseudomonadati > Pseudomonadota > Gammaproteobacteria > Vibrionales > Vibrionaceae > Photobacterium > Photobacterium sp. 270122K. The sequence continues at coordinate 609,431 of NZ_JBPOEN010000002.1, read as the reverse complement.
ATGTCGATCAGTGGGACTGGGAAAAGGTACTCGACAAATCGATGCGTCATGAAGACTACCTGCGCACAACGGTAGAAAAGATTTATAACGCCTTCCTGAAAACAGAAAACTACATCTACCAAGAATACCCGGTGCTGAAAAAGCGTCTGCCTGCGCAAGTAACCTTTATCACCTCACAAGAACTGTTGGACAAATACCCAGACCTGACGCCGAAAGAGCGTGAGAATGCTATCTGTAAAGAGTATGGCGCGGTGTTTATTCAAAACATCGGTCATACCCTGTCTCACGGTGAAAAACACGATGGCCGCGCCCCTGACTACGATGACTGGAATCTCAACGGTGACTTGCTGTTCTGGAACCCAGTACTCGAAAGCGGTTTAGAACTGTCTTCTATGGGTATCCGTGTGTGTGAAGACAGCTTAAAAGCGCAGCTAGACATCGCTGGCTGTGAAGATCGCGCTTCTCTGCCGTTCCACAGTGCCGTGCTGAATAAGACCCTGCCATACACCATTGGTGGCGGTATCGGTCAGTCACGCATTTGCATGTTCTTCCTGCAAAAAGCCCACATCGGTGAAGTGCAGTCGTCTATCTGGCCAGATGCGATGATTGAAGAGTGTGAAGCAAACAAGATCATTCTGCTTTAACGCCCTATCTGTTCATTGATCCGTTTTCACAGGTCAAAGCTTCACTGATACGAAAAAGCCCCAACATTGCTGCTGGGGCTTTTTTATGGATTCTGTCTGGGTTTCGAACAATCTGACATTTTTCAGACACAAAAAAACCAGCATTTTCATGCTGGTTCTTTGTAGAATGGAGGCGCGTCCCGGAGTCGAACCGAGGTACACGGATTTGCAATCCGCTGCATAGCCACTCTGCCAACGCGCCTTAATCTGGAGCGACACACGAGGTTCGAACTCGTGACCTCAACCTTGGCAAGGTTGCGCTCTACCAACTGAGCTAGTGTCGCATTTTGTAAATGGTGCCCCGGGCCGGACTTGAACCGGCACAACGCGAACGTCGAGGGATTTTAAATCCCTTGTGTCTACCAATTTCACCACCAGGGCACGCAAAGCTTTGCGGTGCCTGAAAGGTACACCATCCGATACCACTCTCTGAGTCATACCGTTTAATTTGGAGCGACACACGAGGTTCGAACTCGTGACCTCAACCTTGGCAAGGTTGCGCTCTACCAACTGAGCTAGTGTCGCATGTCATTCTATAAAGAATGGAGGCGCGTCCCGGAGTCGAACCGAGGTACACGGATTTGCAATCCGCTGCATAGCCACTCTGCCAACGCGCCGTTATGTTTCTTACCGTGCTTAACAAGCTGCTCCGCCGCGGTACGAGGTGTAATTTACTGATTTAAATTTTTGAGTCAACACTATTTCTGATAAATTTTCTCAACTGGTTGCTTTGTAACACATAAAGTCAATTTTCAAGCCAAAATCGCTTACCAAACCACCACCCATTTTCTTTTGCCCTGCTGCTCAATCTCACTCGAAATCACGGCAAATTATCAATGTCTTGGCTTAACGTATACTTTTTATCCGTTACAATCGCCTCTAACACTTCCACTCTGGCCTTCAACTGGGCCACTTCTTCTTTTAACCGTGACTGTTCGTCATTCTCTTTTAAAGCTTGCTCGTGCTTATAGGCAAGCTCTCGCATCTCTCGTCGATGCTGCAAGAACTTCCGCACTAATTCAGCACCAAAGATAATCATGATAATAGCAATCGCAATATTCACTCGCGCTCCCCTCTACCTGTCCTTTTCATTCATTAAATCGCGCTCTCACGGTGAATGCAAATAAGCGCTATGATTTCACCCTCTTCCTGTGGCGATGTCGTGGGCAAAAAAAGAGGAGCAACAGCTCCTCTCTTACCATTATCACTATAACGTCACTATCGCGAAATCCGCGATTACGCGATTGACCACTGCGACAATGAACGCTTGAAATCGTCATAGCCAAATTCATTCAGCTTTTGGATATCACCGTTGCTGCGCTCACAGTATACCGATGGCATTTTCAGGCCGTTGAACCAGTTCAGCTTCACCATGGTGTAACCCGCACTGTCCAGAATGTGAAGACGCTGGCCAATCTGTAGTGGCTCATCAAACTGCGTGACACAGAACTGATCGCCCGCCAAGCAAGAACAGCTGCCGATAATATACTGGTGATCACCGGTTTCACTGGCTTCTGCAATGGCTGCCGGCTCGTTGTAGATCAGTGTGTCCAAACGGTGCGCTTCGGTTGCACTGTCGACAATCGCGGTCTTCATACCATTTTCCACGATATCAACCACGGTCACGACCAAGTCTGCCGTCTTAGTAATGATCGCTTCACCCGGCTCGAGGTACAGTTGCACACCGTGCTTTTCAGAGAAGGCTTTCAATGCCGCCGCCAGTTTTTCGATCTCGTAACCCGGCCACGTGAAGAAGACGCCGCCGCCCAAGCTCACCCAATCCAGCTTATCCAGGTAAGCACCAAACTGGTCAGAAATCGCGTTCAACAGGTTGATAAATGCGTCAGCATCTTTGTTCTCACAGTTCATGTGGAACATCACGCCATCCAATGTATCAAACAGTGCAGGATCAATGTGATCGGTCTGTACACCTAAACGTGAGAACTGACGCGCTGGGTTTGCCAAATCCTGCCCCGCGTAGCTCACGCCCGGGTTCAAACGCAAACCGAGTGACGCTTTCCCTTCTACCAAGTGACGGTAAGCGGCAAGCTGTGACTGAGAGTTAAAAATCATCTTGTCACAGATATCAGCCACTTCTTTCACATCATCTTCGCTGTAGCCTACGCTGTATGCATGCGTTTCACCACCGAAGGTTTCATAACCCAGTTTAACTTCAAACGGACCACTGCTGGTTGTGCCATCTAGGTATGGCTTGATGATGTTAAACACACCCCAGGTCGAGAAACACTTCAGTGCAAGCACCAATTTCACACCAGACAGCTCTTTTAGCTGCTTAGCTTTCTCTAGGTTCGCAATCAACTTGTCTTCATTGATCATGAAGAATGGGGTTTTCAATTCACTTTTTTGCATGGCTTGCATCGCTCTTAAATCGAATAAAGCCGATGCATAAGCATCGGCTAAAATACGTATTTACTGGTCAATTTTAAACATAATTCGCAGGAATTATTTCAAAATTTGGATATTCGGCTGACCTACTTCTAACTCCAATACATCCCAATTCAAGCCGATCTGCGGCATGGTTTCTAGGAATGGATCCGGATCAAGCTGTTCCATGTTAAATACGCCTGCATCGGCCCACTCGCCACGGAAGTATTGCAGCGCAGCCGTGATAGCCGGTACACCCGTGGTGTACGCAATGGCTTGGTGCTCAACATCGTTGTAAGCCACTTCGTGGTCTGCATTGTTGTAAATGAATACGCTACGGGCTTTGCCGTTTTTGGTGCCTTGTACCCAGGTACCGATACACGTTTTACCGGTATAACCCGGTGCCAATGAAGTAGGATCAGGAAGCAATGCTTTTAGGACGTGCAGTGGCTGTACCACGGTACCGTCATGCAGGGTTAGCGGATCGGGGCTCAAAAGGCCAATATCACGCATGCAGTTGAAGTAGTTCAGGTAACGGTCACCGAAGCCCATCCAGAATTCAATGCGTTTGGCGGGAATGAATTCTTTGAGTGAACGCACTTCGTCGTGTGCCATGGAGTACACTTTAAGAGTGCCACATTGTGGGAAATCGAATTCAAGCATACGTGAGTGACACGGTACTTGTTTCCACTCTTCATTTTCCCAATAGAAAGAGTCGCCCTGAATTTCAAGCATATTGGTTTCAGGGTCAAAGTTGGTGGCAAATTTTTTGCCATGATCGCCAGCGTTAACATCCATGACATCGATGGTGTCGATCTCATCGAACAGATGCTTCACTGCATAAGCAGCAAATACGCTTACGACACCCGGATCAAAGCCGGCGCCTAAGATGCCGGTGATACCCGCATCTTTGAATTTTTCACGGTATTCCCACTGCCAGTCATAGGCTTGTGGAACTTGTTGGCCTTCAGAGCATAGGTCGACAGCAACAGAAGTATCCAAGTAGGACACTTTCGCTTGTAGACAGGCTTCCATGATGGGCATGTTTACCCATGGTGGACCTGCATTAATCACCAGATCAGGTTGTACCTCTTTGATCAGGGCTACAAGGGCTTCAACATCGTCGGCATTGACGGCACGAGATTCTAGTTTCTTGGATGGATCCTTAAGGTTGTTCTTACCCTTGATAGACTCGATAATCTTGTCACACTTATCAACGGTACGAGATGCGATAGTCATATCCCCTAGCACATCATTATTTTGAGCAGCTTTGTGTGCAACTACCCAACCAACACCACCTGCACCAATCTGTAGAATTGCCATTTCGTCTGTATATTCCTTATATTCATGAGTAAATCTTTATACCCAAACTCGCCCAACGCCTTGTTTGGGTGTAGAAACAGCCGAGCGAACCCGGCTGTTTCTGGTCTTTCAATTAACCTTATGCACGCTCAATTTGAGCAGCAAGTTGGCGAATAGCTTGCAGTAGTGATTCAAAATCTGACAATGCTAGGCATGGGTTCAGAATAGTGAATTTCAATGCAATTTTGCCATCAACCACGGTTTCGCCCATCACAGCGATACCTTTCACTAACGCATCAAAACGCAGTTTCTTGTTGATCGCATCAATAGCAGCGTCTTCGTTGCTACCCACATAACGGAATAGCACGGTTGAAAGCGCAGGATCAGCCAATAGCTCAAAGTCTGATGACTGGTTAATCATGTCAGCCACTTGCTGCGTTTGATTCAGCAGGTGATCGTACATCGCACCCAGAGCCTGAGGACCAACGCTCTGCATGGTCATCAACACTTTCAACGCATCGAAACGCTTGGTTGTCGCGATAGATTTGTCGACAAGGTTTGGCAACAAATCATCTTCACGGTTCAAGTAATCTGCATGGTGTAGCAAGAACTTGAAGTTCGCTTTGTCTTTGATCAGCACCGCACCACAGCTAATTGTTTGGAAGAACAACTTGTGGAAGTCAACGCTCACAGAATCCGCTTTCTCGATACCTTGCAGACGCGTTTTGTGACGGCTAAGGATCAACGCACCGCCGTAGGCACCATCAACGTGGAACCATAGGTTATGCTGCTGAGCAACCTCAGCAAGGCCATTCAGATCATCAATCGCACCGTGGTCAGTCGTACCCGCCGTACCTACTAGGGCAAATGGCAGTAAACCTTCCGCTTTTAGCGCTTCAACCGTTTCAATCAGTGACGCCAGTTTGATCGTACCGTTTGGATTGGTATCCACGGTAACCACTGAATGCTCACCCAAGCCCATCAGCGATGCTGACTTCTGCACGGTAAAGTGTGATTTCTTCGAGCAAAGAATACGCATCTTACCGGCGTACTCAGGCAGACCTTGCTTCTGGATGTTGTGACCAGACATCGCTTCAGCCGCTTTGTCGCGCGCCAACAACAAACCCATTAGGTTTGACTGCGTGCCACCGCTGGTGAATACACCATCAGCTTGCTCACCCAATTGGTACTGCTCGCAGACCCAATCCACCACTTTTTGCTCAACAAACGTTGCCGCACTTGACTGATCCCATGAATCCATTGACTGGTTCAGGGCTGCAATGAAGGCTTCTGCAGCAACAGAAGACAACAATGGCGGTGTGTGTAGGTGCGCAATACAACGTGGGTGCTGAACCATGATTGAGTTCTTGGCGATCAGATCACCGGTTTGCTCAATCACCATGTCCAACGGCATCTGCTGGTTATCCAAATCAATATTATTGATCAGGGTTTTCAGCACCTGCGGATCCAAACCTGAGTATGGCGAGTCTGTATTTTCAAACACGTTTTTCATCACACGTGTTGTTTGGTTCAACGCAGATTCAAATGCGTCTGCACCGCCTTTACCCGTGTGGATAAAGTGCTCGCGCCACATTTCAGATGCGTTACTCGCTGACGACTTTTTTGCGGTTGCTGGCCCCGCTGTCACCATCATGGCTTCTTCTAGGGTTGCCAATGCAAAATCAAGCTGCTCGAAGCTGATGATCAACGGTGGAAGGAAACGCAGAACAGAACCCTGACGGCCGCCTTTCTCGATGATCAAACCACGCTCTAGCGCCGCACGCTGAATCGCCATGGTTAGCGCAGGTGCCGCTTCTGGTTCACCAAACTTGTTCTTAGCACCGTCTGGATTACAGATTTCAACACCCAGCATCAGGCCTTTACCGCGAACTTCTGCGATACAATCCACTTTCTGAGCAATACGCTCTAGACCTTCGCGCAGGTACTGACCCGCGTTACGTGCGTGCTCAACCAAGTTATCACGACGGATAATCTCAAGTGCTTTTGCACCGGTTGCCATCGCTAGCTGGTTACCACGGAACGTACCGGTGTGCTCACCTGGACGCCATGTATCAAACTCTTTATCGAAGATAAGCAGTGACATTGGCAGACCACCGCCCACTGCTTTAGACAGACACAACACATCCGGTGTAATACCCGCTTCTTCGAACGCAAAGTTGAAACCTGTTTTACCGATACCACACTGGATTTCATCAAAAATCAGTAGGATGCCGTGTTCTTTAGTGATACGACGCAATTCACGCAGCCAGAACGCAGGCGCAGGCAGTACACCGCCCTCACCTTGTACAGGCTCAACGATAATAGCAGCAGGTTTCTGCACGCCACTTTCGTCATCATTCAGCATACGCTCGATGTAACGGATGCTTTGCTTCGCACCTTCTTCACCGTGAAGACCAAACGGGCAGCGTAGGCTGTATGGGAACGGCAAGAATTGCACGTCTGCCATCAGGCCAGTACGGCGCGCTTTGGTATTCAGGTTACCCATCATCGCCATCGTACCGTTGGTCATACCGTGGTATGCACCGTGGAACGCAGCCATGGTGTTACGGCCCGTGGTTTGCTTCGCCAGCTTAATTGCCGCTTCAACCGCATCGGCACCCGAAGGGCCACAGAATTGAATGCGTGCATTTTTGGCAAATTCAGCAGGCAGGAAGTTCATCACTTCCTTAATAAATTTGTCTTTCACTGGTGTGGTGATATCAAGCGTCTGATAAGGCAGACCTGCGTTTAGCTGATCAATGATCGCTTGATTAATTTCAGGGTGGTTGTAACCCATTGCCAACGTACCAGCACCCGCTAGGCAGTCCAAAAATAACTGACCGCGGCTGTCTTCGACCAAAACACCAGACGCTTTAGCAATAGCCAGCGGCAGGCGACGCGGATACGAACGCACTTCTGATTCATAATGCTCTTGGCTAAGCAATAATTCATCAGGCGTTAGATCATACACACCCTGTACAACAGGGACATTCGAACCGAGTTTTAGCTCATCAAGGTCAAACACGTTACTCATGCTTTATTCCATCTCATCACAGCGCACGTATACGACTAACATCGCTCCTTTGCCATTGTTGATTAAAACAACTGACGATTTGACTATTCATTTTTATTATTGGGAATAGTGCATCTCTGGCTTAGGGAGTGAGGGGTCACCGATACAGTGCCAATAACATCATTTCTCATGATGCATTAACTATAAACAGCCGAAATTGCTATACATTCTCGGCGTGACCAATAACAAACTGACAACCGTGACAAACGTTTGCCTTATGGCAAATAAATTCGTTCAATCGGCAGTCAAGGCGTTATGAAACCAGTAATTGTGATCAGAAAGATCAAGGCTCAGTAATAATACTGCAATTGGGTAAGACAAAGCTGATTAGGTTTGATAATGTTAAAAATTTCACGTTGGGTTCCCTCAATATGCGCCTGCTTTCCTAACAGGTCAGCGCTATTAATGCCCTTCTATTGACTACCGAAAATAGCCAATACCTACAGCGTACCAAGAGCAATCAGCCCGAATACTTCTTGATACAGTATGCCTCAGTACAACTTCCCCCTGAGATTGCGCAGAAAAGTACCATAGAGCGGTTATGTCTGCCAAGTAATATTTCCCTCATTTCTTTCATAATTTCGACTTAATTGGTCATTTCTACAAAAAAGTCACATTGACGCAGCGGTAGCAAAACAATCGCTAATATAATCGTAATATCTGACATGTTTTGACATATTTACTCTATGTATGATGATTTTAATGAGATATATCCCTCAGCCTCATTTAACGTATTGGCTATATATTCTCAAGATTGCTGCTGAGTACAACGTTAACGAAAGCGGCTATCATCAGCCCCCCAATACGCGTATTTATCCGTGACTAGGCTGCACTCAATGCGGCGGATCGCGGGATATGTATCGGGGACATAAGGGCGTGTGAGAAAAAGCAAAAAGGCTGTTTATAGGGCTTGGATTTGAACAGGAACAGGCACATATAGCGGAAGCTGAACGGCAGATACAAAAAAACCAGCATTTTCATGCTGGTTCTTTGTAGAATGGAGGCGCGTCCCGGAGTCGAACCGAGGTACACGGATTTGCAATCCGCTGCATAGCCACTCTGCCAACGCGCCTTAATCTTTGTTTAATGGTGCCCCGGGCCGGACTTGAACCGGCACAACGCGAACGTCGAGGGATTTTAAATCCCTTGTGTCTACCAATTTCACCACCAGGGCACGCAAATCTTTGCGGTGCCTGAAAGGTACACCATTTGATATCGCTCATGAGCCATATCATTTAATCTGGAGGCGCGTCCCGGAGTCGAACCGAGGTACACGGATTTGCAATCCGCTGCATAGCCACTCTGCCAACGCGCCATTTTTCATTCCGTTGGGGTTGTTCCCCGTCGGTATGGCAGCCATTCTACACAACCCTCACAGGCTGTCACGCATAAAATACAGAAAAACGTATCGTTCGGCTTATTTTCAATCAATTAAGATACTTCAAGATCAAATATGAGAGAAAATAGACAGTTCAATCGACAATAACGCCACACAATCTATTGTGGTAATGTCATCAAAAACAAAAAAAGCAGCCAATAGGCTGCTTTTTTTATGCGTATACGTGACGTCTGTTTACATATGTTCAGGGTTAAATAAGTCGTCTTTAGCGGCACGCAGATAGATATACATGGACCAGTAAGTCAAAATCATCGCAATATACAACGAGGCATAGCCCAGCCATACCAACCATTCATGCGGGTGCCATAGCAATAGCAGCAACGCCAGCATCTGAGAGGCCGTTTTCACTTTACCCACCCAAGATACCGCCACGCTCGAACGTTTACCCAGTTCAGCCATCCATTCACGCAAGGCAGAAATAATGATCTCACGGCCAATCATGGTGATCGCAGGAATGGTTATCCACAACGAATGATACTGCTCAACCACCAGCACAAGTGCGGTAGCAACCATCACCTTATCAGCAACCGGATCAATAAACGCACCAAAACGCGTCGTCTGGTTCAGTTTTCGAGCCAAATAGCCGTCAAACCAATCTGTTACGCCAGCCACAAAGAAAATCATCGCCGTCGCAAAGGGCGACCAACTATACGGCAAATAAAAAGCAAGTACGAAAAATGGAATGAGCAATAGCCGTATGAAACTTAAAATGTTCGGAATAGTTAAACGCATAAATACTAATTCTTATTTTGAATTTTTGTCTGGCCACACTGCTTAATGTTGCAATGCGTCATATATTTTTTCCGCCAACGCCTTGCTGATGCCCGGTACCTTGGCGATTTCTTCTCTGCTTGCTTTCTTCAGTTCCTGTAACCCACCCATGTATTTGAGCAATGCTTGACGCCGCTTTGGCCCGATCCCTTCCACATCTTCGAGTGCACTGCGTTTTCTCACCTTTGCACGCTGTGCACGGTGACCACTGATCGCATGGTTATGACTTTCATCACGAATATGCTGGATCAGATGCAATGCCGGTGAATCTGAAGGCATCGAAAATTCTTCACCTGTGGTCATGATCAGGGTTTCTAGCCCAGGCTTACGCGTAGTGCCTTTCGCTACACCGATCAACATTGACCGTTTTGGCCACTCCGCCATTAACGGATTGACTACATCATACGCTCTTGAGAGCTGACCTCTACCCCCATCGATAAAAATAATATCAGGAATCTTGTCGGGATCGACCTGTCCACCGTAACGGCGGGCAAGCACTTGCGCCATCGCGGCATAATCATCCCCGCCGGTGATATCGGTGATGTTGTAACGGCGATATTCCTGCTTCAATGGCCCCTCTTGATTGAAGACCACACACGATGCCACGGTTTTCTCGCCCATGGTATGACTAATATCAAAACATTCCATCCGTTCCAGCGTATTCAGGCTAAGTGCTTCTCTTAACGCCACAAAACGTTGGTGAATGGTCATTTTATGATTCAGTTTACTGATCAATGCCGTGCGCGCATTGGTTTGTGCCAAACGCTGAAACTTTGCTTTATTACCACGTGTGGTGACTTTAATGGTGATCTTACGCCCAGCCAGCTCAGACAACGTACGCGCAATCACATCCTGCTCATCCCCCAGCGATTGACCGAGTAAGATTTCATTGGGTATCACACGCCCTTCAGCCTGATTCAAATAGTACTGGCTAACAAAACTCGATAATACATCGGTCATGGCGGCGTCTTGTGGCATACGCGGAAAATAACTGCGGCTACCTAAAATTTTGCCCTGTCGGATAAACAACGCATGAATACACGCCATGCCCCCCTCGTGAGCAATGCCGACCACATCCAAATCATCATCGCTGTCTTGGCTAACAAACTGTTGCTCTTGCACCCGTCGTAGCGCTTGGATCTGATCGCGGTACGTCGCTGCTTTCTCAAACGCTAACTGTTGGCTCGCGATCTCCATTTTCTCGACCAGTGCGGTGATCACCTGCCGATCTTTGCCTTTTAAGAATAACCGGACGAAATCAACCTGCTCTTGGTATTCCGCCTCACTGACTAAGCCTTTGACACACGGTCCTAAACAGCGACCAATTTGATACATCAAACAAGGACGGCTTCGATTAGCATAGACCGAGTCTTCGCATTGGCGAATCGGGAAGATTTTCTGTAATAAATGCAGGCTTTCACGTACTGCCCCACCATCAGGATACGGGCCAAAGTACTCCCCTTTACGTTTTTTCACGCCACGATGAAGGCTTAAGCGCGGATGCGCAGTTTGGCTTAAAAAGATGTAAGGGTACGATTTATCGTCCCGGAGCAGGACATTGTATTTAGGAAGGTAAAGCTTGATGTAATTGTGCTCAAGAATGAGCGCTTCGGTTTCGGTGTGTGTCACCGTCACGTCAACCTTGGCGATATTTTTCACCAACGCACGTGTTTTCTCACCGGCTACCTGAGTACGAAAGTAACTAGACAGCCGTTTTTTGAGATCTTTCGCTTTTCCGACATAGATAACCTCATCAGCCAAGTCATACATGCGATATACGCCTGGCTGGTGAGTAACCGTTTTCAGAAAGCTTTTTGCATCAAACAGTTCTGACACTACAACGTCTCTGCGTCTAGCATTCCATGGCGTATAGCAAGATGGGTTAACTCGACATCGCCGCTAATATTCAACTTATTGAACAGACGATAACGGTAGCTATTCACGGTTTTAGGACTCAGGCTTAACTGCTCAGAAATGTCAGTGACCTTTTGCCCTTTGGTGATCATCATCATGATCTGCAATTCGCGCTCAGAGAGATCTTTAAACGGATTTTCAGAATTTGGCGCAAACTGGCTTAATGCCATTTGCTGCGCGATCTCAGGTGAGATATAGCGTTGCCCACTGTGCACCATGCGAATTGCGTTGACCATTTCATTTGGCCCCGCCCCTTTCGTCAGATAGCCCGCCGCACCAGCTTGCATCACTTTCGTTGGGAATGGATTTTCCGTATGAATGGTTAAAACAATAATTTTAACATCAGGACTAAAACGTAGAATTTTACGCGTCGCTTCAAGGCCACCAATACCTGGCATATTCATGTCCATAAGAATGATGTCAGCGTGCTCCTGACGACACCACTTTACGGCTTCTTCACCACTGTCGGCTTCCCCTACCACTTTAATACCACGGACATCTTCGAGAAGACGTCGGATCCCTGTGCGAACCAGTTCGTGATCATCTACAAGGAATACATTAATCAAGCTGTATCTCCGATATGATTTGGCTCTGCACCCAGCCGAAATGGCGGGATTGCTGCTACTGATACTACCCAATTTTACCTTAATTTCCACTATGAACACAGGCAGATTCTGTGTCTCAGCGCAAATTTTGACTGCAACTTAACGCTTGACAAAATTGGGTTTGTTTATATTTTACGCGCTTCGAAATAAAGCGAGTACCAAACGCAGTATTTACTATAAATCCAGAAAAATAAAGCACAATATTCAACATTTAAAGTCATTAACATTCACTTTCATTTTTCGACTGAATTCGCTATTTTCTATAAAAAAATCACTGCGTTAAAAGCATCCCTACAAGGCATACTGGTTATATCTTCGCCATTGGCTGCTATTCTTTTCATAACTCCAATTTACTGGCTGTCCATTACTGCCATTTTACGGCATTTAACACGATATTAACCGATGGCTTCTCGTCTAAATCCCACTTTGTCAGGGTTGTGCGGCCAAGCCATAGCCTGCCTAACTTTCTAGGCGTTTACGATCATCACTTTTTACGTTAAATAACGCAATATGGTTCATTGAATTGCATATTATTTTGTGAGTATAGCCCTTAGAATACATGAATTGATTAAGAGTTAGACGTCTAGAAGTAAAGGTTTCCTTTCTTTATTCGGTTCATGTATGATGCGCCCCTCTTATGTCTCCCGACATAACTGCTCTTGCTCAAAACGGATATTTTCCCGCGAGTCGCGACCCTATTGCTACTCACACCTCGCTAATGACAGCGCCCCGCAAAGCAGCCTCGTGGTTGACAAAAAAACGCAAATACCCCCAAGAGTATATAAAGGTTATGTCATGAATCTCTCGGCTAAGACAGTTGTGGTCATCGCTATTGGTGCTGCCTTGTATGGAATAGGCGGCTTGCCTATGTTCGGTATTCCTGTCTTCGCAAATACCACTTTAAAACCCGCAATGGCCGTGCTTGCCCTGTTTGGCGTGCTATTTGGCCCTTTAGTGGGTTTCCTCGTTGGTTTCATTGGCCACTGGGTCACGGATCTGTTCGCCGGTTGGGGCGTGTGGATCACTTGGGTAATTGGCTCTGGCATTGTGGGGCTACTGATTGGCCTCTACCCAAAAATCACCAAACAGCGCATTGAAAAAGGCATCTTCACCCGTTGGGATTTCTGCCTGTTCGTTTTGCTGGCCTTCCTTGGCAACGTCATTGGCTACGGCACCTCCGCATTCTTAGATGCCGTACTGTACGCCGAACCGTTTACCAAAGTATTGGCACAGCTCACTATCATTGCCGCTGGCAACACCCTGCTCATTGCAATTGTTGGCCACTTCATTTTGACGTCTGTCGCCAAACGCAAGCAACAAAGCTATAACCTGAAAGAGGCTTACTAACGCATGTCCATTGAGTTTTCTAATTTCTCGTTCAAATACTGGGCGTTGGAACAACCGACCCTAAAGAACATCAATTTAACGATCGAGAAAGGTGAAAAGGTCGTGATTGTCGGCCCTAGCGGCAGCGGCAAATCCACCCTTGGCCAATGCCTGAATGGTTTAATCCCGTTTGCAATCAAAGGCGACATCACCGGCTCTCTGCGCATTGGAGGCCATGACACGCAGCACATGGATCTTCACCAGTGCACCAACCTTGTGGGCACCGTACTGCAAGATACTGACGGCCAGTTTGTCGGCCTGAGCATCGGGGAAGACATCGCTTTTGCACTGGAAAACCAGATGGTGGCACCGGGCCCTATGCACCGTGTCGTAGAAGAAACAGCGGCCATGCTGGATCTGGATACCATGCTGCACCTGTCACCGTTTGATCTTAGCGGCGGTCAAAAGCAACGTGTTTCACTGGCTGGCGTCATGGTTGATGATGTCGACATCCTGCTATTTGATGAACCGTTAGCAAGCCTTGACCCTAAAACCGGCAAATCCACGATTGAAATCATTGATCGCTTACACCGCGAAACGGGTAAAACGGTCGTGATCATCGAACACCGTCTGGAAGATGTGCTGCATTGTCCGGTTGACCGTATCATCATGATGGAACGCGGTGAAATCGTTGCTGACATGACGCCAGATGCCCTGTTGGCCAGTCCGCTACTGGCTAAGCACGGTATCCGTGAGCCGTTATATCTATCCGCAATGAAAGCGGCAGGCTGCGAAATCACTGAAGCCGACAAACCCGCGAATTTAGGCGCGATGGATCTATCCCGCTTTGCCCCTACCCTCTTGGATTGGTATCAACAGCAAAGTGAAACGTCTGGAAAGGTGACAAAAACACCGTTACTGGCGCTAAACAATGTCAGCTACTCCTATGATGATGTACGTCAGACATTGAGTGATGTCAGCTTCACGATTAACCAAGGTGAGTTTGTTTCGATTCTGGGCAAAAATGGATCGGGCAAATCCACGATCACCCGTTTAATTATGGGTGTATTAGAAGCCGATGCCGGCTCCATTCACTTCAACGGTGAAGACATTGCCTCGCGTTCTATTTTTGAACGCAGCCAAGACATCGGTATTGTGCTGCAAAACCCGAATCATATGATTTCACACCATATGATTTTTGATGAAGTGGCATCGGGTCTGCGTAACCGTGGCATGGCTGAAGATCAAATCAAAGAAAAAGTGATGGCAACGCTAGAGCTATGCGGCTTGGGTCGTTACCACCACTGGCCGATCGACGCCCTGAGCTACGGCCAGAAAAAACGTGTGACGATTGCGACTATGCTGGTGCTTGAGCCAAAACTACTGATTTTGGATGAACCAACATCAGGTCAGGATTATTACCACTACACCAAAATGATGAATTTCATTCGTGAGATCAACCAGTCACTGGGATTAACCATTGTGATCATCTCTCATGATATGCATCTGGTCTTGGAATACACCGACCGTGCCATCGTAATTGCTGACAGCCTGCTACTGGCCGATGAAGCGGTGAACCTGGTATTCAGCCAGCCTGCGTTGCTTGAACAAGCCAACCTGACTGTCACCAGTTTATATACTCTAGCAGAGCGCTTAGGTATTGAACGTATTGATAACTTTATTCGTTGCTTCATTAACCATGAGGCAAAAGCATAATAATGAAAACCAATAAAATTAAATTCGGTATTAGCTATGTGAATACCGGTTCACCGTTGCATGCGCTCAACGGTATTACCAAATTTTTACTGTTCATGGCATGGGTAACGGTCGTGCTTATGACCTTTGACCTGCGCGTTATTCTTGCACTGATCTTGGTCGGTTTTGGTCTATTACGTCTGTCTCGTGTGCCGTTTTCTGCATACAAAACATTGATGACGGGTACGGTCAGCGTGTTGCTCATGAACGCTGTGTTTATGTTCGCTATCGCGCCACAGCAAGGCACCGAATACATGGGGAGCCAAACGGTGTTACTGCCGGTGGCGGGGAATTATTCCATCACCCTAGAAACCCTGTTTTATCTGCTGACGGTCACGCTGAAATACTTCAGTATGTTCCCGATTGCACTGGTGTTTGTGTTTACAACGCACCCGACAGAGTTTTCTGCTAGTTTGAACCGTTTAGGCGTGCCTTACCGTATTGCTTATGCTGTTAGCCTAACCTTGCGTTATCTACCGGAAGTGACCAAAGATTTCATCAACATCATGCATGCACAGCAAGCGCGTGGTGTGGACATTTCTAAAAATGCACCTGTTTTTACCCGCATTAAAAATGTGGCGAAAATTCTGGGTCCCTTGATTTTCTCAAGCCTTGATCGCGCAGATGTGATTTCTAACGCCATGACACTGCGTGGCTTTGGCCGCAATAAAGCACGTAGCTGGTACAGCCAAAAGCCACTGACGAAGGCTGACTTTGCCGTGTTGGCCGTGTTAGGTCTGGTACTTGCAGCAAGCTTTGCTAACCGCTATCAGGCTGAGCAGCTATTCTGGTATCCGTTCGGCTGATATCACAAATAAAGTGGCTTTTTAGGTAACACCACTCACACGTCTCCGACACATGGCCAGCTTTGCTGGCCATGTTCGTCTTCCCCCCTGTCATTGAACTATTCTTGCTAGCAGCACGTATTTGTCACATGTAACGCTAGCCTGAATGGATGATGATAATCGCAATGACCGATAAAAAACGCCCTGTTCCTACCTCGCTGTTTGACAATCACTCCCCCTCTTCTGAGCAAGAGTTCGCCCCGGTACCTAAAAGCCGGTTGTCGCGCATGAGTAAGCTGGGAATGCTGGCATCACGGGTTGCAGGCAGCATGGTATCAGAAGGGGTCAAACAACTTGCACAAGGCAACAGGCCTCGCGCCAGTGATTTACTGCTAACGCCCGCCAATGCCAAACGGGTTGCCGAGCAGCTCGCCCAATTACGCGGCGCGGCAATGAAAGTCGGCCAATTAATGTCGATGGATGCCGGTGACTTACTCCCGCCAGAACTGGCCGACCTGCTTGCGCGACTTCGCTCTGAAGCCAAAGCCATGCCTATCAGTCAGCTTAATCATTTACTGGAGCAAGAATGGGAGCTGGATTGGCAAGACCGCTTCCAGCGTTTCTCTTTTTATCCCATTGCCGCCGCGTCCATCGGGCAAGTCCACGAAGCCACGACACTGCAAGGCGAACGGGTTGCACTCAAAATCCAATATCCAGGTATCAAAGAGAGCATAGATAGCGATGTCGATAATGTGGCTACTCTGCTTAAGATCTCAGGACTGATCCCCAAAGAGGTCGATTATCAGCCTTTATTGGCCGACGCCAAAAAACAGCTGCATGATGAAGCCGATTATTTGCTCGAAGCTTCACTCCTCAAGCAATACAAAGCGCTATTACGAGATGATCAGCGTTATCGCATCCCCGCTGTGTATGACGATCTCACCACGGAACATATCCTCGCCATGCAGTTTGTGGAAGGTGAACCTGTTGAGCACCTGCACACTCAACCGCAAGCCGTACGTAATCGTGTCATGGCGTTAGCGTTTGAACTGTTATTTAAAGAAATGTTTGCTTTCCGCTTGGTACAAACCGATCCCAATTTTGCCAACTTCCTGTATGACCTTGAAAGCCGCCAATTGGTACTGTTGGATTTCGGTGCGACCCGGCAGTATCCCGAACACATAGCCACGGGCTACCAAGCGCTGATCAGCCAGGCGATGCATAACAACGATGCGGGAATGCAGGGGGCGCTCAAACAAATTGGTTTCTTTAGCCAGCCCATTACTGATCGCCAACAACACGCCGTGGTGGAGCTGTGTAAAGAAGCCTGTGAGCCCGTTATTTATGATGGCATCTTTGACTTTGGCCAAACCGATTTAGCACAGCGCATTCGCGATGCCGGCACTGCGCTGAGTACGCGAGAAAACTATTGGCATACGCCCCCGGCCGATGCCATTTTCTTCCACCGTAAATTGGGCGGATTATACCTACTGGCAGCGCGTCTGAAGGCGCAAGTGAATGTGCGAGCGCTGTTTATACCTTATTATCAGTCAGTGTGACCGCTTTTATTGCCCGCTTACAGACGTCATAATGTGTGAGATCTTGGTCACATTTTCTGTTTTTGTCTAACACATCATCAATGTCTGTCCAGCCCTTCAGCGTATGCGTCTGACGCATACCATAGTTGAATTTTGCTCATTTGAGTCATGTCATTGAATCCACTATCATCCGGCCTCTTTTTTCGATTGAGGTATTCATGTTCTCGCAATCTCTACGTGCGCAGTTGATCCGTATGACGATTTTACTGGCGATCACTTTAGTGGGTGTGCACCACTGCCAGCCTTTGCTGGACGCATTGGCTGCACATGCGATGAGCGGTGGTTGCCATCAGCAAAATTCAACAAGCCCTAACTATTCAGGACTTTAAACACAATGAGTATTTTTCGCTTTCCCCTTCTAGTTTGGATGGGAATTGGTACATTGATTATCAGCCTAGGGATCAGGCAGTCATTTGGTATCTTTATGATGCCCATCTCGACCCACTTTGATACCGGTCGAGAATTTTTTAGCCTTGCGATTGCCTTGCAGAACCTTCTTTTTGGTGTATTCCAACCTTTTGTCGGCATGGCAGCAGACCGCTGGGGCGCTCAACGTGTTATTTGGACCGGGGCCATTGCGTATGCGTTGGGCCTTTACTTAACGTCTATCGCCCTTGAGCCCAACTGGCTATTCCTCACATTAGGTGGGTTGGTCGGCCTTGGCCTGAGCGCAACCAGTTACGTCATCGTGCTGGGTGCGGTTGCACGTGTCGTTCCAGCGGAACACACAGCCAAAGCCTTTGGCTTAACCACGGCGGCAGGTTCGTTCGGCATGTTTGCCGTGATCCCGGGTGCGCAGTACCTACTGAGTGATTTCAACTGGCAAACCGCACTGCAAGTCTTTGCCATGTTGTGTGGCCTGATTTTGGCATTTTCATGCTTCATGAAAACCAAAACAGCGGCAACGCCAGCAGGACAAGCACCTGTGCATGAGCAGACGCTACGCGAAGCCTTGAGCGAAGCCTTTCATCACCGTGGCTACTGGTTAATTCATCTGGGCTTTTTCGTGTGCGGTTTCCACGTGATGTTCATTGCCACCCACCTACCAAGCTATCTGGCTGATAAAGGCCTGCCGGCATCAGCAGCGGCAATGGCATTGGCGTACGTGGGGATCTTCAATATCTTCGGCAGTTACTTCTGGGGCGTGATGGGCGACAAGTTCAGCAAGCGCTATGTGATGACGGCATTGTACCTGATGCGTACTGTCGTGATTGCGTGTTTCGTGCTGTTCCCCGTGACGGTTGAAACCGCTGCCCTCTTTGGTGGCGCGATCGGTTTCTGCTGGCTGGGTACCGTACCGTTAACGTCTGGCTTGGTACGTCAGATCTTCGGTGCTCGTTACATGTCTACCCTGTACGGTTTGGTCTTCTTCACGCACCAAGTCGGCAGTTTCCTGGGGGCATGGGCCGGTGGCCGTATTTACGATTACTACGGCAGTTACGAACCTATTTGGTGGAGCACCGTTGTGTTGGCCTTCTTGGCTGCGTTAATCCATATTCCAGTGGATGACAAACCGATTGTGCGTCAACCAAGCATGGCATAACGCCGCACTGACAAGCAACGTAACATTTAGCGATAAAAAAACGGGCAGCCCACAAGGCTGCCCGTTTTATTTTTTCACGTTATCACACGGATATTCATACCGCATTCAATCTGCCATTGCCGCGTTATACTCGGAACTGTGCAATCAACCCATCCAACACTTCGCTTTGTTTCGCGAGGCTCTGACAGGCTAGCTGTGCGTTTTGTACATGGCCCAAGGTTTCCGTACAACCCGCCACGATATCATGGATGTTATGGGTCAACTCATCCGTTACCGTCGTTTGCTGCTGCGCGGCTGTCGCCACTTGCGTATTCATGTCATTGATCAACACAATAGACTGGCTCATTGCATCTAGCGCAGTATTGGTTTGCTGGGCACGTTCTACCGTGTGTGTACCGGCTGCGGAGTTATTACGCATCGCCTGTACCGAGTGGTCCACCGTTTCTTGCAGCTTCTCAATCATGGTATGGATTTCACCGGTACATGACTGCGTCTTGCTCGCCAGAGAACGCACTTCATCAGCAACGACGGCAAAACCACGCCCTTGCTCACCCGCACGCGCAGCTTCAATCGCAGCATTCAATGCCAGCAAGTTGGTTTGATCGGCAATCCCACGGATCACTTCCAGAATAGACGCAATGCCACCTACGTTCTTTTCAAGCTCTTGAATCAAGCCACTCGACTGATCGATTTCATTCGCCAACTGACCAATTGCACTCACCGATTCATCCAGTGTCACTTGTACTTGGTGTGACTGGATACTGATATCAGTGGTCACGTTCGCGGCATCACTGGCGTGACCACTCACCGTCTGGCTGGTTGCACTCAACTCTTGTACCGCTGCAGCCACTTGATCATACTGACTTTGCTGCTCTTGCGAGGCATACAGAATATTATTGGTCAATGCGGTTAACTGTTCCGCTTCAGAGCGCACTTGATGCGAGGTTGCCACCACTTTACCTAAGGTGTTATGGATTTTTTCCACGAACGTATTGAACGCTACCGCCAACTGACCAACTTCGTCCTCACCCGACACATGTACGCGCGCAGACAAATCACCATCACCCGCTGAAATTTCTTTCAACGTATCCGTTAATTGCTGCATTGGGTTCACCACCAAACGGGTCACCACCAAGGTGATCGCTGCTGATAGCAACAAGGTCAAAATCGAGCCCACCACCAGCATGGTATTGGTTTCTTCCGCATGCGCTTTCACGTCGGCTAATAACTCAGCGCGGTGTTTTTCAATGTCATTGCGGATCAACTTCAGCTGCTTGCGCATTGACTCAAAGTCTTTTTCGGCCAACTGTTCGTTAGCACGGTAAAACGCGTTGGCATTCGCAGGATCGGCGATCATGATCTCGTAGCGTTTTTGCCACGTGTCGAAGTTACGTTCCAATTCTTGGATATTACGGCGGCTGGATTCAGGTAGGAAACCGTTGTCGACCAGTGCATGGACAGAAGAAATACGTGGTGCGGCTTTCGGCGCATTATCGTAAAAATTAAAACGGTGAAGTTCAATGGACGCCGTTTCATGCTGCTCTGTCAGAGCCATCCCCATACCGGCAGCCATGACTTGGTACATATCGCGATAGGAATCTTCCAAATTGTCCAGCACAGGCTGAACGTCTTCACGGAGTAAGGTATCTACTTGTTGTTGCTCGTTATAAGAACGGAAAACCTGTGCAATCAAGCCAGAGAAGGCCAATGCAACAATCAGGACCGGAAATACCAACTTATACTTAAAACTTATATTATTAAACCAATTCATATCTATCCTTGATCAAAAACTTTGTCGTGCTTTATCTATTTGCACCTCAAAGGAATTTGATGTTTCGCTTCTTGTCAAAATCATACCTATGTCGGCATGTTAACTGCAAAGTTGAGCATATTCTCCATGAAAAATTTTCATCAACTTAATAAAAATCATGAAGATTTATTTCAGTTATGGAAAAGGTATATAAAAAAAGCCCCTGACGGATTCGTCAGAGGCTCATATTTCACTTATTACGTAATTTATCAATACGTTAAGACATAACGCTTTACAAATGCTCACCACGACGAAGTGCATCAATGCGCTTATCTAATGGTGGGTGTGTCATGAACAACTCAGACAGCGACTTCTTACCATTGATACCAAACGCCATCATTGACCCTTCAAGATGCGATTCTTGGCTCATCTTCAAACGTTCCAGCGCTGCGATCATCTTTTCTTTGCCGACCAAATGTGCTGAACCTGCATCCGCTTTAAATTCGCGGTGGCGGCTGTACCACATGGTGAGAATGCTCGCCAAGAAACCAAACAACACTTCCATGATTGAAGACACGATAAAGTACGTCATGTAACTGCCGCCTTCGCCTTCTTCTTCATTGTTGTTCACACCACTGATTGCACCCGCCACCAAGCGTGACACAAAAATCACAAAGGTGTTCACCACACCCTGCATCAATGTCATAGTGACCATGTCACCGTTCGCAATATGGCTCACTTCATGTGCCAGTACGGCTTCTGCTTCATCACGGGTCATGTTCTGCAGTAAACCAGTAGAAACCGCTACCAGCGAATCATCACGCTTGGCACCGGTTGCAAACGCATTAATATCACCCGAGTCGTAAACCGCAACGGTAGGCATACCAATACCGGCTTGTTGCGCCTGACGAGAAACGGTTTCCATCAACCAATGTTCTGTCTCGTTACGTGGGTGTTCAATCACCATACCGCCCACTGAACGCAAAGCCATCGACTTTGACATGAACAGTGAGATTAACGAGCCACCAAAACCAAACAAGGCAGCCATCACCAATAAGCCAGAAAGGCTACCTGGTTGCATCCCCGTCACTGCATAAACCACATTCAAGACAACACTGAAAACCAGCATGACTGCCAGGTTAGTTGCCAAAAACAATGCAATACGCTTCATAGTAAACTCTTTCTCCAGAAAAAGGCGTTGTTATTCCAACATAAGAATGACAGTACACACCAACGTGTCCGTCCTCCTGTTTCATCTTATAGTATGGTCGTCTAATCGAAAAACAAGGGAAAGAGATAAATTGTTACGTTTCGTGAGTTTGCCTGCTAGCTATGCTGTCAGCTTCCCTCAATACTAGAAAAGGCGGCTTGCTGCCCCTCCCTCACGAAACCGTTCACTGATCACATTTATTCCATGTAAACATAGTATGTAATGCAGATTAGACTTTAGTCTTATTGAATGCCTAGGTACATTGCACTATTGTCAGTACCAGTTAAAAGAAATTGTTGCGCTGTTGATTATCAAGGAGGAATGATGGCTGACCACGAGAACTACCAAGTAGCTATTGATATTTTGCGCTGTCATCTTGGTATGTCAGCTGAAGAGGCGCGTAAGGAACTAGGTCTAGATGGAAGTAAGACTGGCCTATCCGATACGCAAGATGCACTCATCGGCTTGATCCAAGACTAGCACTACCGGCTCCACCCGAACACACGCATCCGGCTTCAGTCATGAAGCCGGATTTTTTTGTTATCGCGATCACACCCCAACACTATCCCACCATTTTCTTCCTTCATCGTTGAATTTTTACCTGAATACATCTCACATTTTTACCAGTGATATTCATATTAATATGCATTGTTTAAGCACGTCACAATTTATGTTTATGGATACAGAAGTCCAGTTGAGGCGATATTTATCCACTCCTCATTCCATACAAGGCATATTAGACTGTTCTCATAGCAAAGGAAGATATCAGGTCTGAATAAACGGAATGAAACATGACCTAAAAATCATTTATTACACGCTCGATGTTTTTATTTCGAGCGCGAATAAAAAATATAAATATAAACAACGTTACACGCTAGGATAATGCCCTATTTCCATTCTAGGGCATTGATTTTCACTTGCTTAACTCTTTAATGGCATTTCACTGGGTGCATTTATTCTGCACCTCATAAATTCCATCGCGATGACTCGCTTTCAATAAAGGCTTTCGTTTTTCAAATAAACAGTGGCCGGTTTGGGGTTAAGTGATGGTTTTGCATTGCCTCTCTATTCACGCTTTAACAAATGAATTATCAAGTAAGGACGCTCTATGCTATTTAAAGCGAAATCTTCTCGACTTGCGTTAGTCATTCTTGCTGCATTGTCCGCCCAAGGCGCAATGGCAGAAGTAAAGAATCAATTGACCATCGTGTCTGACTTCTATCCGGTTCTCATTCGTAACTTCAACCCTTACCTCTCAACCAACTTACGTACGACAACAGACTTCGTCTACGAACCCTTAGTGATTTTCAACCAAATGCACGGCAACAAACCGGTCATGCGTTTGGCGAAAAACTACTACATGTCAGATGATTTGACCCAAGTAACGTATGAAATCCGTGACGGGGTGAAGTGGTCAGATGGTACGCCTTTCACAGCAGCCGATGTGGTGTTCTCGTTTGAATTGATCAAAGCAAAACCAGAACTTGACCCACGTGGTATTAACCGCTGGCTGAAAGATGTGCGTCAGGAAGGCAACAACGTGGTGTTTGATTTAACCGAAGCCCACTCTAACCTGCCGTATGAAATTGCCAACGTACCTGTTGTACCGATGCATATTTGGAAAGACGTTGAGAAGCCAGAAAGTTTCGCGAACGAAAACCCCGTCGGCACCGGCCCATTCACTGAAATCGATACCTTTACCCCGCAGCTTTACGTGCAGTGTCGTAACCCACATTACTGGGATAACGACAACCTTGAAGTCGACTGTCTACGCGTCCCTCAAATCGCCAACAATGATCAGCTACTGAGCCGTATCATCAAGTCTGAGCTCGACTGGTCAGCGGCTTTCATTCCTGACATCGACAGCACATACGCAGCCCGTAGCGAGCACCACAAATACTGGTACCCAGCGGCGAGTACACAAGCGTTCATGCTGAACTTCAACTCCCCGAAACCGGGTAACCATGAAGCGATCAACAACGTCGACTTCCGCCGTGCCTTCTCTATGTCGATTGACCGTCAGAAGATCATTGATATTGCCTTCTACGGTAACGGCGTGGTCAATGATTACGCGTCAGGCCTAGGTAAAGTGTTTGAATTTTGGGCTGATAAAGACATTTACAACAAGTACAAAGGCTATAACACCTACAACCTAAAAGGGGCAAAAGCGCTTCTTGAAAAAGCCGGCTTTAAAGACATTGACGGCGATGGCTATGTCGAAACCCCAACCGGCAAACCGATTTTGATGGAAGTGCAGTCACCCAATGGCTGGACCGATTTCAACAACACCGTACAGTTGGGTGTCGAACAACTACGCGCTGTCGGGATCAATGCGACTGCCCGTACGTCTGACTTTGCCGTGTACAACAAAGCCATGGTATCTGGGACATATGACGTGGCCTACACCAACTACTTCAACGGCGCCGATCCGCACCGTTACTGGAGCAGTGGTTACCACTCACAGAACCAAACCGGCGGCAACATGCCTCGCTTTGCGATGCACTTCTTTAAGAATGCCCAGCTTGATGCACTGCTAGACAAGTTCTATAAAACCGCGGTCCTTGAAGAACAAAAAGACATCGCTCACCAGATCCAGCAAATCATTGCTGAAAACCAAGTCACTGTCCCTGTGATGTCTGGGGTCGACGTGTACCAGTTTAACGAAAGCCGCTTTACCGGTTGGTGGAGCGAGAGCAATCCAAAAGGTCGTCCATTGTCATGGGCGGGTGTACCGGAGCGTTTATTGCACGTACTGGACTTAAAACCACGTACATAACCGCGCCAATATAACATCACACCTTGATGATAACAGCGTGTAGGGGATGTCCTGCACGCTGTTACGTTGTTTATCTTTTTTATTAGGAAAAGACTATGTCCTTTTTTGTTCGACGGCTTTTA
This sequence comes from Photobacterium sp. 270122K, assembly GCF_059941365.1. Lineage (NCBI taxonomy): Bacteria > Pseudomonadati > Pseudomonadota > Gammaproteobacteria > Vibrionales > Vibrionaceae > Photobacterium > Photobacterium sp. 270122K. Next base: position 584,434 of record NZ_JBPOEN010000002.1, on the reverse strand, counting down.
TTCTATTTTTTAGCGTTAATTTTTGCTGCCACGTTAAACTTTATTCTACCCCGCGCCATGCCGGGTGACCCGGTTACCATGATGTTTGCCAATGCGATGACGTACGTCAGCCCAGAACGCATTGATGCCATGAAAAAACTGCTGGGGTTTGTTGACGCCCCTTTATATGAGCAGTACTTCACCTACCTTGCCAATATATTCACCTGGAACTGGGGAACATCCATTAAGTTCTACCCTATTTCCGTGAATGAGCTATTAGGCAATGCCATTGGCTGGTCTTTATTCCTCACCGGTACGGCTGTTGTTCTGTCATTCTGTATTGGTTCTGTGCTGGGTATTTTTGCCGCATGGCGCCGTGGCAGTTATTACGATGCCTTTATTTCTCCGGGTATGTTGGTGGTGCAATCCATCCCCTCGGTGGTGGTGGCCATGCTGGTCATGTTTATTTTCGCCATCGGTCTGGAATGGTTCCCTGCTGGGAATGCCTATACCTCCGGCACCACACCTGACTGGTCCAGTTGGGCCTTCTACAAAGACGTGCTCTATCACGCGGCCTTGCCGCTGTTGTGTGCCACGTTATCCCAGATTGGCGGGTTCTTGATCAACATGCGTAACAACATGATCAACCTGCTCAATGAAGACTTCATCACCATGGCGAAAGCAAAAGGCCTGAGCGAAAACCGCGTTGTTTTCAACTACGCCGCCCGTAACGCCATGCTGCCAAGTGTGACCGCGCTGTCGATGGCACTGGGTACCGCGATCAGCGGCCAGTTGATTGTCGAAATGATCTTCAACTACCCCGGCCTCGGCACGGTACTACTGAACGCTATTCATGCCCGTGACTATCAGGTACTGCAAGGTCAGTTACTGCTGATGACACTGTTCATGCTGTTCTTCAACTTCATGGCTGACATTTTGATTGTTTACTTAGATCCTCGCCTGCGTAACGGAGATAAATAAGATGAAAGGATTATTTCTCTTACTGACCCGCAACCATAAATCACTGGCTGGTTTGTGTATTTTACTTGTGTTCATCTTCATTGCGTTGTTTGCACCGTTCCTGACCAAACACGCCCCGGATGTCGGTACCGGCAACCCGCATGAGTACCCGTCTTTTGTCGTGAAAGCCGCGCAAAATAACCCTGAAGGTTGGGTCGCACAAAATCTGGCGGTGAACAAGCGTACCTTGTACATGTCAGAAAAAGCCGATCATGTACTGGGCACGTCCCGTATGGGCCGTGACATTTGGTCACAGTTTGTTTACGGCACCCGTACGTCCCTTTCTGTTGGTTTGGGCGCAGGGATCTTGGTGTGTTTCTTGGCCACCTTCATCGGTGTATCTGCGGGTTACTTTGGTGGCCGTGTGGATGAAGTGCTAACCGCCGCCATGAACATCATGCTAGTGGTGCCGCAGCTTCCCTTGCTGTTCATCATTGCGGCCTTTATTGGTCAAGCCGGCCCCGCCACCATTGCCATCGTGATCGCGATAACCTCCTGGGCGTGGGGCGCACGTGTTGTGCGTGCGCAAACCTTGTCACTGCGAGAGAAAGAGTTTATCCGCGCCGCTGAGCTACTCGGTGAATCACCTTGGCGCATTATCGGCGCAGAAATTCTGCCTAACTTGATCTCTATCGTAGGCGCAAGCTTCATTGGTTGTGTGCTGTTGGCCATCATGACCGAAGCCAGCTTGTCGTTCTTGGGTCTGGGCGATCCGAACGCCATCAGTTGGGGCGTCATGCTCTACAACGTGCAAACCTCATCCTCGATGCTGGTTGGCGCATGGTGGGAAATTCTGACGCCATGTTTGGCACTGACCTTCATTGCCATTGGCCTCTCACTGCTGAACTTCGCGGTCGATGAAATCGCGAACCCACAGTTACGTTCACACAAAGGCTTACGCCGCTGGCAGAACGTGGCAAATCAGGCTAACACACAAAAAGCACCGGCTGCCGCTGCAACGGGTACGCCGATCGCCCAAGCACCTGGGGAGATGAAATAATGACAACCCCACAAATCTCTATCCGCGACCTGTGTGTGGATTACATTACCGAAGCGGGTGACATCCGCGCAGTGAACAATGTCAGCTTTGATATTGGTAAAGGTGAGATCTTCGGACTGGCCGGTGAATCCGGTTGTGGTAAATCGACCGTGGCGTTCTCCTTGATGCGCCTGCATAAGCCGCCTGCATTCATTACTGGCGGAGAAGTGCTGTTTGATGGCCACGGTGATCTGCTCAAGAAAACCGATGCCCAAATGTCTGCATTCCGTTGGAGCGAAATGTCGATGGTGTTCCAGAGCGCCATGAACGCCCTGAACCCTGTGCTGACACTGGAAGAGCAATTCTGTGACGTGATCATGCGTCACACCGGCTTTACCCGCCAGCAAGCGATTTCTCGCGCCCAAGGACTGCTGGAGATCGTCGATATTCACCCAAGCCGTTTGCGCGATTACCCGCACCAGTTCTCAGGCGGTATGCGTCAACGTCTGGTAATCGCCATTGCGTTGGCCTTGAACCCGAAAATGATCATCATGGATGAACCGACCACTGCGCTGGATGTGGTGGTTCAGCGTGAGATCTTGCAAAAGATCTACGCGCTGAAACAAGAGTTCGGTTTCTCGATCCTGTTTATCACCCATGACTTGTCGTTAATGGTCGAGTTCTCGGATCGCATCGGCATCATGTACTCCGGTGAACTGGTGGAAGTCGCGCCGTCGCGTGAAATCCTCACCCACCCTTATCACCCGTACACAGAAGGGTTAGGCCGCTCATTCCCACCGCTGACAGGGCCAAAAACCCGCCTTGCGGGGATCCCGGGCAACCCCCTTAACCTGCTAGAGATCCCACAGGGTTGCCGCTTCCAAGCGCGCTGCCCCAAAGCACACGACGTCTGCTTCAAGCAAGCCACACAGATAACTGAAATCGATGCGGGCCGCTTTAGTAACTGTCACCTCTTTACCCAAGCACAAACAGCGGAGTCACTATGAGTCAGTCACTCGGCCAACCGATCATTGAAGGCAAAAATCTGATCAAAGATTTTGCCGTAAACAGCAATTCCTTGAAGAAGTCGAAGATGCGCGCCATCAACGACGTCTCTTTCAAAATGTACAAAAGCCGTGGCTTGGCGGTCGTGGGCGAATCCGGTTCCGGTAAGTCCACCACCGCCAAAATGATTGCCAAAATGTACCCGCAAACCGCGGGCACCATTGAGTACTACGGCCGTGATATTCAGACCATCACCAAAGGTGAAGATCTGATGCAGTACCGCCGTGGGGTACAAATGGTATGGCAGGATCCGTTTGGATCCTTAAACCCGACCCATACGATCTTCCACCACATTGCGCGCCCGCTGTTGATCCACAACAAGGTCAGCAAAGGCAATCAGAAAGAACTGGAAGAAATGGTGTATGCCCTGCTTGAGCAAGTGGGCTTGATCCCGCCCAAAGCCACGGCCGAAAAATACCCGCACCAGCTATCAGGCGGACAACGCCAGCGTGTGAACTTGGCCCGTAACATTGCCGTGGGCGCCGAAGTGGTACTGGCGGATGAACCGACCTCCATGTTGGACGTGTCGATCCGTGCCGGTGTCCTCAACCTGATGGAAGAGATGAAGTTCGACCGCGGTATGGCGCTGTTGTACATCACGCACGACATTGCCACGGCACGCTACATCGCCGAAGACTTGGCCGTGATGTATGTCGGCCACATGGTGGAATGGGGTGACACGGAAACCATTATTCATGATCCGCAACACCCGTATACCCAATTGTTAGTTTCCGCCGTGCCCGATCCCAGCAAGTCGATCCACACGCGCTTAGAAGGCAACAAAGGGGAGATCCCACTGTGGACACCGGAAAGCGTGGGCTGTCCGTTCGCTGGCCGCTGCACGCACACGATGGATCGTTGTCGTCAACAACTGCCGGACGTGACCCAGTTGTCAGACAACCATTTTGTCCGTTGTTACTTATACGAAAAATAAGCACTGAATAAGAAAAAGGAACACTCCATGCAACAGTTCGATTTTGTCCGTGGCGATGACACTATTTACACCGCCACCAAAACGATTTTTCTGACCAAAGGCAGCAGCCCAACGATCGAAATGGATCGTGACAGTCTGGATTACGACGGTGAGATCAGCCCGCACGTGTACACCGTGGCGGATATTCAAGACATTGGTTACCTGATCGCGACCACATTTAAAACTGCCTCTACCCTGAGTGTGATGATTGATGATCACGTTGCGCCGTGCTTTGAACGTGATGTGTGGGTGAAGTGGATCGCGTTCGGGTTGGCATTATCAGCGTACCGCTATCAGCACACCACCAGTGCACAACTGCAACCTGACGTGGCGACTTTCCGTTTGGCGACCGGCTGCAAAACACTCACCGCCGCGTTTGACGAAGGCCAAACATTGGCCCGCAGCCAGTTGATTGCCCGCGAGTTGATGAACAAGCCCGGTAACGTACTTTACCCCGCCACGTTTGTTGACGCCGTTGAAGGACTGGCGCTGCAGGGTGTGTCGCTGTCTTACTTGGGTGATGAAGAGATGCTGGCGCAAGGCTTTGGCGGTCTGATGGGCATTGCGCAAGGCAGTGATCGCGAAGCACGCCTACTGTGTTTGGACTACCACCCTGCTGACGCACAAGCCACGATTGCTTTGGTCGGCAAAGGGGTCACCTTTGATTCCGGCGGTATCAGCATCAAACAACCGCGCTACATGAGCACGATGAAAGTCGACATGGGCGGTGCTGCCTCAGTGGTGGGCGCACTGCATGCCATTGCCAGTCTGAAATTGCCGGTTCGCGTGATCGGTCTGTGTGGCTTGGTGGAAAACATGCCTTCCGGCAACGCAGTCAAACCGGGTGACGTGGTCACCATGCTGTCTAAAACCAGCGTGGAAATCATTACTACCGATGCTGAAGGCCGCATGGTGCTGGCTGATGTGCTGCATTACGCCCAGCAAACGTATCAGCCGGATTATTTGATTGATATTGCCACCCTGACGGGCAGTACCGGTATTGCATTGGGTAAAGCCTATGCCTCACTCATGGGCAACAGTGCTTCGCTTATTGCACTGGCACAACAAGCCGGTGATGCCTGTGCCGAAGCGGTCTGGCCAATGCCGTCCAATCACGCCATGTTCCAATCTGCATTGAAGAGTGATTTTGCTGATTTGCGCCATGGCAGTGAAGAGCCTGATGGCAGCCCGTGTGTGGCCGCCACCTTCTTGCAGCACTTTGTCGCACCAGAGCAAAAGTGGATCCACATCGACTCAGCCGCGATGTCTCTGGGCATGAACCACCGTCACATTCACCCGAATGCGGCCAGTGGTTATGGTGCTTTGTTGCTGACGCACATTTGCCAGAAAATTATCGCGCAATAGCCCGTAAGCCTAACAAATAGAACGACCAATAGAAAAACAGACACACCATGAGGACGCGGGTTTCGCGTCCTCACTCTCGCATTTTGAATTTGAACCATTAAATGAATAACAAGGTAAATAACATGATCTTGCTTGCTAACTCCGAAGCTTACCCAGGTATTGAAGAATCTGCACGCCGTCTACAGGCCGGTGAAGATGGCCTGCGTGCATTGATTGAAGGCATTAAACTGGTCGAGCTGGATCCACGCGTGCGTACCGTGGGCTACGGCGGTTGGCCGAATGTACTGGGTGAAATGGAACTGGATGCGTCTGTGATGGACGGCGACAGCCTACGCACCGGTGCGGTGGGTGCACTAAAAGGCTACATGCACCCGGTGGAAGTGGCGTATGACGTCATGAAAAAGCTGAACCATGAGATTTTGGTCGGCGAAGGCGCGGCGATTTTTGCTAACGAAATGGGCGCGGTAGCCGGTGACAACCTGATTGAAGACTCTAAAACGGTTTGGTGGGAAAAACTGGCTGACGCGATGACGCCGGAACAACAGGCGGCATTCCCGAACGTGCCGCTGGCCCCACTATCGAATAACGCGACCGATCCTGAACGCGTCCGCGATACGACCGTCTTTTTGTCTTCTGACAGCCGTGAAAGCATCAGTGCGGCCACGTCAACCTCTGGCTGGGCATGGAAATACCCAGGTCGTTTAGGGGACAGCCCAATCATTGGTGCGGGCTCTTATGCTGACAGCCGCTACGGCGCCTGTGCATGTACACATACGGGTGAAATGAGCATTCGTTGTGCCACCGCCCACGCCGTGGTGCTGTACATGAAGATGGGGATGTCATTGGATGAAGCGGTGTATGAAGCGATCAACGATCTGAAATACCTCAAAGACGGCTACACCGAAGGCGTCACCATCCATGCGATTGACAACAAAGGCAACCATAAAGTAGTGAGCTTGAACTGCCCGGGCAATATCACGTACTGGTTCTGGGAATCTGGCATGGATAAGCCAGAAGAACGCCAAGCCGAAGTCATCATGACCAAGTAACGCGGCACCGTGTTGCTGACGCAATACAAACGTTCTACTGGTGCAATATAAACAAGAAGGGGGCGCATTATGCGCCCCCTTCTTACTCTACTCGGCTTTAATCTATACCCAGCTTTAATCTATACCCAGCTTTAACGTTACTGCGTTAAACCCAGCGGTGATAGATCAATAAACTGTCCCAAATCACGCTTTTTGATACCCGGCATGTAAGGGATTTCGCCCAATTTCTGACCTGGCAAATTTTCTTCCAACATACGGATAATTTCAGCGTAGTTCTCCGTGCCCGGATTGATGCGGTTAGCCACCCACCCCACCACTTCCAAGCCATCATGGCCAATGGCTTCTGCGGTCAAAATGGCATGGCTTAAACAACCCAGTTTGACACCCACAACCAAAATGACCGGCAGCTTTTCACGCTTCACCCAGCTAGATAAAAAATCGGTACGCGTCACAGGCACGCGCCAGCCGCCCGCGCCTTCGACCAACACAACCTCAGACTTTTGCTTGAGGTGATCCAAACCTTGAGACAACACATCAAAATCAATCTGACGGTTTTCTTGCTCAGCGGCCAAATGCGGCGACACTGGGGCTTCAAACGCGTACGGGTTCACTTCGTCGTACGCCAATGCAACCGGTGATGCTTCTTGAATATACAGAGCATCAGAATTTCGCATCCCTTCTGCGGTCAGGGCGCTGCCTGATGCCACAGGTTTATAACCCGCCATCTTAATATTCGCGCTGGCTGCTGCATGAAGAATGGCGCGAGAGGCAACAGTTTTACCCACTTCGGTATCTGTCCCTGTTACAAAGAAAGCGTTAGTCATTAATTATTACTCCAAAACAGACTTGATAGGTGGCGGGCAGTTGATGGTTCTCATCTCGATACGCTTCATAAGCGCGTTCCAAAGCCAATATCGTCTTTCGACCGGCCAAGCCTGCTTTGCGCCCCTGTTGCAGATGTGTGGCTCCAATGCCTTTCAGATCTTTCATGAGCTCAACTGCCGCGTTGTAATACATGGTGATCGGCAGAAATTCTAGGTGACTGGTTTGGCATCCCGCTTGCGCCAGCGCAAGTTTTATGGCCTTTTGCGAAAGAAACTCGTTCACATGTTGATATTGATCAACCTGCTGCCACGCCTGCGCCAACTCATGGAGGGAGCCTTGGACCAAGGTACTGAACACGATGCGTCCGCCGGGCTTCACCACCCGGCGCAATTCACGCAAAGGTACCGACAAGTCATCACACCATTGCAAGGCAAGGCTACTGAAGGCCACATCAAACTGATTGTCGGCTAACGGCAGGTGCTCGACATCGGCCAATAAATACGATACCCGTTCACCGCAACGTAGCGCAGCTTGCTCCAGCATCGGGGCTGACAAGTCTGCCGCACACACGTCAAACCCGCGTTGGGCGAGCTGCTCACTGAAATATCCGGTTCCGCAACCAACATCCAACACACGGCTTTGGGCCGCCTGTAACGGAGGGAGCTTAGCTAACAAATGCTGCCCCACGGTGCGCTGAAATTCAGCGGCCTGATCGTAACGCTTAGCCGCTTTACCAAACGCTCTGGCAATGGCTTGTTTATCGCAACGCTGTCCGTCTGAAACAGACTGCGTTATCACCCTGTTCTCATTCACGATAAAATACCTCATTGATCGCGATAGCTAACCGTTTTACATCCTGTTGCTGATGCACCGCTGTCAGGGTGATCCGCAATCGCGCGGTGTGCTGCGGCACCGTCGGCGGCCGAATCGCACTCACCCAGAAACCTTGTTCCCGTAATGCATCGGCATAGGTCAGCGCGCGTTGGCTGTCACCCAGCACTAAGGGCTTGATCGGCGTCGTTGTCGCCGTGAAAGGGATCGCCGAATCCAACGTTTCCGCGAAAAGGCCCCCTAACTCACTCAGCGCTTCTCGGCGCCAATCATCTTGCTGAATTAATCGGCATGCATGCGACAGCGCATACGCCTGTGCAGGGGGCATCGCGGTGGAATAAATATAGTGACGGGCGAATTGGATCAAGTATTCAGCCATCGTGTGATCACACAAGATAGCCGCCCCTTGCATGCCAAACGCTTTGCCAAACGTCACCACCAAGATATCCGGTTTGATCCCTGCCAAGTCACAACTGCCCCGACCTTGCTCACCCAACACACCGCAACCGTGCGCATCATCCACCATCAGCAAGGCCTGCGGTGAAGCCACACGATGTATCTCTGCTAACGGAGCAAGATCCCCGTCCATGCTAAAGACCCCTTCCGTCACCACCAGCGTATTCGCTGAAAGGGCAGATTCACTGTCTGTGCGAGAGGCCTGTGCAACTAAGCGTGCTAACGCGACGGGGTCGTTATGGGCAAAGCGTCGCATGGTCGCGTCACTGAGCATGCCCGCTTCCATTAACGATGCATGGTTAAGCTTGTCTTGCAGTAACACATCGCCTTTTTGCAGCAAGGTAAATAACAGTGCCTGATTGGCACTGAACCCACTGTTAAACAGCAACGCACGGTCATACCCTAGCCAATCGGCCAACTGAGCTTCCAGTTCGCGGTGAGGCGAGTGATAACCGGTCACCAATGGCGAGGCACCACTGCCCGCCCCATACCGGCTTAGCCCATCTTGCCATGCCGCCAGTAAGGCCGGCGATTGCGCCAGCCCCAAGTAATCGTTACTGGAAAAATTCACATACGATTGCTGTTGTGCGACGCGCCCCTGCGCCTGCCGTGCTAACGGCGTACGCTGACGGTACAAGCCTTGCTCGGCCCGTGCTGTCAGTGCCTGTTCAATACGGGCGTTAAACGGATGCATCGTAAAACAGATCGTCTTTTGTCGGACGGGCAGCGACACGTTGTGCCACTTGTCCCAACAATTCTTGTGCTTGCACCTCATCGGGCTTGGCGGCTTGCTCTTCGCGGTTAATACCCAACTTGGCAAATAACTGCATGTCTTTGTCTTCACCTGGGTTCGGCGTGGTGAGCAACTTACAGCCATAAAACACCGAGTTTGCCCCCGCCATGAAGCACAAGGCTTGCATTTGCTCATTCATGTCTTCGCGGCCTGCAGATAAACGCACGGCAGATTCAGGCATGATAATGCGGGCAACGGCGATAATACGGACGAAATCAAACGGGTCGACATCATCCACCGCTTCCAGTGGTGTTCCCTTCACTTTCACCAACATGTTGATGGGCACACTTTCTGGATGCGTTGGCAGGTTTGCCAACTCTACCAGCAAACCTGCACGGTCACGGGCACTTTCACCCATACCGATGATCCCACCTGAACAGATTTTCATGCCGGCATCACGCACATGGCTCAAGGTGTCTAAGCGGTCTTGGTAGGTGCGGGTTGTAATGATGTTGCCGTAGAATTCCGGCGAAGTGTCGAGGTTGTGGTTGTAGTAGTCCAAGCCTGCAGTGGCTAATTCACTGGCTTGATCGCCCGTGATCATCCCCAGCGTCATGCAGGTTTCTAGTCCCATGGACTTCACGCCTTTCACCATTTCCAGCAAATACGGCATATCGCGTTCTTTCGGATTTTTCCACGCCGCGCCCATACAGAAACGGGTCGCGCCAGACGACTTGGCTTTTTCCGCCGCATCCAAAACGCGTTCCACTTCCAATAAACGCTCACGCTCAACATCCGTACGGTAGTGCGCACTTTGCGGGCAATATTTGCAATCTTCTGGGCAGGCACCGGTTTTGATCGACAGCAAGGTGCTGACTTGTACCTGATTCGGCTGGTGATACTGACGGTGTACTTGCTGTGCCGCAAAGATCAAATCCATGAACGGCTTTTCAAATAATGCTTGTACTTCCCTGACGGTCCAGTCGTGACGAACTTCCACGTGTCATATCCTCTTTTTCTTTTATTTTTCCTAGCTCACAGCGTTGGGCTGGGCCTTGCTCGTAACACCATTCCCAACAAGCTAAAAGCGTAATATCTGATTTCAGTGACTTGGCTAGTCTACGTAGAGTGAGTAAACTGTCAACCACCAACAAGGAGCGAGGTTTACACTTGTGCAAAAATTGAACACAGCTATCGATCTTGAATTTGACCAGCAACATATCTGGCACCCTTATACATCTACCCTACATCCATTACGTTGCTATCCCGTTACGCGGGCAGAAGGCGTGCATCTGGAACTTGAAGACGGCCGCCAGTTGGTGGACGGCATGTCTTCATGGTGGTCGACCATTCACGGCTATAACCACCCCGCACTCAACGAAGCCGCCAAAGCGCAAATTGATAACATGTCACATGTCATGTTTGGGGGGATCACCCACCAGCCTGCTGTTGAGCTGTGCCGTAAGTTAGTCGCCATGACACCCGATCCGCTGCAACATGTATTTCTGGCTGATTCTGGCTCTGTGGCGGTGGAAGTGGCGCTAAAAATGGCCTTGCAGTATTGGCAGGCCAAAGGGGAAAAACGGCCGAAATTTTTAACCGTGAAACACGGCTATCACGGCGATACGTTTGCAGCGATGTCAGTGACCGATCCGAACAACTCCATGCACAGCCTGTACAAAGGTTTCTTACCTGAGCACATTTTTGCCGAGTCGCCGCAGTGTGGATTCTTTGATGAATGGGATGACGCCGATATGGCGGACTTTGCGCAAAAGATGGGAGAACACCGCGATGACATTGCCGCCGTCATCATTGAGCCGATTGTGCAGGGAGCAGGCGGCATGCGGATCTACCACCCACAGTTCCTTAAACGGGTACGTGAACTGTGTGATCAGCACGGCATTTTGCTCATTGCTGATGAAATTGCCACTGGATTTGGTCGTACTGGCAAATTATTTGCCTGTGAACACGCCAATATCAGCCCTGATATTTTGTGTCTCGGAAAAGCACTGACTGGCGGGTATATGACACTCTCTGCCACATTAGCGACACAGCATGTCGCAAATACGGTATGCGGCGGGGATGCCGGTTGCTTCATGCATGGGCCCACGTTTATGGGTAACCCACTGGCCTGTGCCGTCGCCAATGCGAGCCTTGATATACTGGCGTTGAACCATTGGCAAAATCAAGTAAAAAACATTGAAAATCAATTGGCTGCATCGTTACCTGAACTGGAAAAACTCGACCGCGTCAAGACCGTTCGATGGCTGGGCGCGATCGGTGTGGTGGAGCTGCATGAGCCCGTTGATATGGAAAGTATTCAGCAGACATTTGTCGACAACGGTGTATGGATTCGCCCTTTTGGCACACTTGTATACATAATGCCTCCTTTTATCATTAATCAACAAGAACTTAGCCAACTCACATCCGCCATCCACCTTGCATTGAGCTAGTATCGAAAAGCAGACAACACCCCGACGTTGTCTGCTTATACTTTTCCTGAACGTTATAGCAACTTCCGTTCCGTACCCACCGTATAACGGTATAAAACCGGAACCCACTCATAATCAATAACGTCAGTAAGGCTAGTACTATGCAACTACCATTATTCCCACTCGAGATCTACGTGCTACCCGGCGGGATCAGCAAACTACGGATCTTTGAACCGCGGTATACCCGACTGGTAAAGTTGGCCATGGCGGCCAGTGAAGGCTTTGGCTTGTGCATGAAAGACGGTGACACGCTGTGCCATTTTGGTACCCGTGCCATCATCACCGACTTCGAACAGTTACCCGATGGTTTGCTGGGAGTCACGATTAAAGGCGTGGAGAAGTTTCTGATCAAAAAGCACTGGAAAGAAGACGACGGGCTTCGCTTCGGTGATGTCACCACCATGTCAAATTGGACGCCCACCGATATCAAATTTGTAGATCGTGATATTTCCAATTGCCTGAAAGCCCTGTTTGAGGAATACCCCGAACATGCTTCACAATATCCCCTGCCGGATTACAATGACATGACATGGGTTTGCCAACGCTGGCTCGAGTTACTTCCGCTTGAAACCAATCAAAAACAATGGTTTATGAGCAGAAATGATCATCGCGCTGCACTGTCTTTCCTACACAATGTGATTGATGAACAATTAAATAAAGACCATTAGTTTGCTGCCATCATCATGTCTGTGGATGTTATGTTTAACAAAGGCATGATTTTCTTTTATACCGCAGCACTACCATCACATTACCCGCACACAGCACGTTATCTTGCAGATAATCATTGACGACGGTGTATTCTTACCAATACGTCACTGTCTCGTGTTGATCATCACTAGAGTTAATACAACTAGGACAGCTCATACCCAACGGAGTGCGACTTATCATGCGTTGAGGACGCGAAGAATGAAAAAACTGCTTCTAATTTTAACGTTAAACTGCCTGCCCTTTGTCATTTATGCGGCCGTGGGTTTCCAGCCAGATCATCTGCCAGCATCCTACCGTGATGCCCTGTTTCATTCACTAGGCGGCCACACACAATGCCTCTCGCAAACACCCAATACGCCCACGCCACCTCGCTTAACGCATCAAATAACAGGTCAAATAACGGGTCAAATTGTGCATCTGCCCCACACGCTCACATAAAGAACAGGTTGGACGAATAACTGCGACGAAATCGTCTAGGCTTATGATCAGACAGGGGTAAATAAGGAATGCAGAATGGAACGGCTGCTAGGACCATTAGGATACATCGTTGCCGCACTCGGCTTTACCCTGATCTTTTTATTGATACTGGCCACCAAACGGAAAAAACATCTGCAGAAGCGCCTTTTACAAGGCTTATGTATATTGGGCACAGCATGGTGTGGGATCACAGCCTGGCAACTCCTCTATGCGCAATCTCGGGTGCCATCACTGCTGACAGAAAGCCTGTTCAATTTGTGTTTGATCTTATTGATCACCTCTTCGCTCACCGACAGTCATCGACTTTCTCAGTTACTGAAAAAACGCAGTGATCTGTGGTTTTGTGCTTTTATTTCGGTGACCGCCAGTCTGGAAACACTCCGTCTCTTTCTGCCTCTTTTTCACCAAAAAGTGTATTTTTTTCTCCATCTCGGCCAAGCCATTATCGGTTTATGGTTCATTGAAAACCTCTATCGCAACAGCCAATACACCGCACGCGATGCCATTAAACCCTTAAGCCTCGGGCTGGGGTTAATTTTTGGCTACAACTTTGCCCTGTATGCCGATGCCGTACTCACTAACTCGCTCACTGCCACCTTCTGGCAAGGACGCGGCTGGGTCATCGCCATGGCGATCCCTTTTCTGTTACTGGCCATTAAACGGTTAAACCAATGGGAAAGCCGCGTTTATATCTCTCGTGACATTGTTTATCACAGTACCCTGATCATGGCGGCGGGCATGTATTTGTTAACCATGGCCGCGGTCAGTTACCTGATCAAAATCGCCGGTTTCCACTGGGCAGATACCGCACAAACCCTCTTTTTTGCGTTAAGCGGCGTGGTATTAGCGAGCCTGTTTTTATCTGAATCCTTACGCAAACAACTCAAGGTATTTATTGCCAAACACTTTTTTGCCAACAAATACGAATACCGTCAGGAATGGATGCAGTTTTGCGCCGCGTTAGAAGCACCCAATCGGTCCCCGTATGACAATGCACTCGCGGCGGCCATGCGCCCTTTTGGCTGTGAATACGGCGTGTTAGTCCTTAAGAAAAAAGGCCATTTACGCCCCGTCACCAGCCTGCATTGCTCCTTAAAACACCCGGATATCACCCCAACGCTGGATGCCATTGGTGAGCTCGCCATTGAACATCAATGGATCACGGAACTGAATACCCTAAGCCACGGCATTGAGACACCCCCTTTTTCTGTGCCCCATGTCGATTTAATTTATCCCAACCACTTTTCGTTGCTCATTCCGTTTGACTCATCCGGCCACTATCAAGGGCTGTTGTTGCTATCTAAACCCACCTCAAGCGACAGTGTAAATTGGGAAGACAGGGATTTAATGCGAGCCATTAGCCAACAGCTCGGGGTCTATCTGGCGATGTATGAAGCCAATCAGCAACTGGCAGAAAGCCAACAGTTCGACACGTTTAACCGAATGTCCTCTTTTCTTGTGCACGACATCAAAAATGTCACCGCACAGCTGCAATTACTCAGCCGAAATGCCGAACAACATAAACACAACCCTGCGTTTATTGACGATGCGTTTGAAACGGTCGATCACGCCATTGAGCGGCTCAATAAAATGAGCGCTCAGCTACGTAAAAAACAGATTGAGGTTGAAAGCCCACAATCTTTTGATCTGACCGCCATGCTGGTGCACGTTTGTCAAACCCGCAGTATTCAGCGGCCTATTCCACAATTTTTCCCACCTCACACATCCGCCGTGGCGATCTCCCATGCGGCCTCAAGTGATACCACTGCATCGCGTATATGCTTGCATGCCAGTAAAGAGCGCTTTGAAAATATCCTCTGTCACTTGGTACAAAATGCACAAGACGCGACCCCTGATGACGGACGGGTTGAGATACATCTGACGGTGAATGGCCAACACGCGCATTTGACTATCAGCGATAGTGGCCACGGCATGAGTGAAGCCTTCATTCAAGAGCGGCTATTTAAACCGTTTGATACCACCAAGGGCAATGCTGGTATGGGGATTGGCGCCTATGACGCGAAGAATATGATTGAGCAACTGGGTGGGCATATTGAAGTCCAGTCAATCACAGAACAAGGCACGCAATTTCACTTATCTATCCCACTCAGTAAAAAAACTGCCGATATCAGCTAACGGATATCGGTTGATATAAATAAGCACCGTCACACACAAAGAAGCACCACTATACTCAAATAAACACCACAAAAAAGAGACAATGCATGGACACACTGCTCGTTATTGAAGACGATCTTGGCATTCAAAAACAACTCAAATGGAGCCTTGCAGATTACCACGTCATTTTTGCGGCCAATCGGCAAGATGCCATCAACGCACTGCGCAGACATGAACCGCATGTTGTGACCCTTGATCTTGGTCTTCCTCCCGATCCGACCAATGCCTCTGAAGGCTTGCAGACACTACAAGAAATCATGGCGTTGTCACCCAGTACCAAAGTTATCGTCATCACCGGTAATGACGACAAAGAAAACGCCCTGAAAGCAATTGCCTTGGGGGCGCATGATTTCTACCAAAAGCCGATCGACAGCGACATTTTGAACGTCATTGTCGAGCGGGCCTTTATTCTGACCAAGCTTGAAAAAGAAAATATTCAACTGCGTCAATCCTCAATGGATAACCACGGTTTCATCGGAAACTGCCCTAAAATTCAGCATGTCTGCCGCATGGTAGAGCGCATTGCGGCGACGGAAATTTCAACCCTGATCTTAGGGGAAAGCGGCACGGGTAAAGAGGTAATAGCCCGAGCGATCCATAATCAAAGTCCACGCCGTGACGCGCCTTTTATTGCGATAAACTGTGCATCGATCCCCGAGCACTTGCTGGAAAGTGAACTGTTTGGCTTTGAAAAAGGCGCCTTTACCGGTGCCCATAAAACCACCATAGGGAAAATTGAATTCGCCAATGGCGGTACCCTCTTCCTGGATGAAATTGGCGACATGCCTTACACCTTGCAAGCCAAGATTTTGCGCTTTTTACAAGAGAAAGTCATTGAACGTGTAGGGGGACGAACGGAAATACCGGTGGATGTAAAAATCGTCTGTGCCACCCACCAAAATTTGCAGCAAATGATGGCAGACAAAAGCTTCCGTGAAGATTTATTTTTCCGCGTCAGCGAGATCACCATTGAGAATCCGCCGTTACGTGAACGTGGCAGCGATATTATTCTATTGGCCAAATACTTTTTGCACATCGCCAACCAACAAACACAACGTAACATCAACGGATTCACGGAAGAGGCCTTGCAGGCACTGTGCCATCATCAGTGGCCCGGCAATATTCGTGAACTGCAAAATAAGATCAAATCTGCGGCGATCATGGCGGATGGAAAAATGATCAGCGAGCTTGATCTCGCCCTCATGCCTGTCGACCCAGCCAGTAAAGAAACACTGGCACTCAACCTGCGTCAAGTAAGGGAGTCGGCAGAAAAACAAGCCATTAAACAAGCACTGGCCATATGCAATAACACCATTTCTCAAGCGTCTAATTTATTAGGCATTACTCGTCCCACTCTGTATGCCTTGCTTGAAAAATATTCGATGATGGAGGAATACAAAGCGCAAAGTGAAAGCAGCGCGGAATAACAATACGCCCGTCATTAGGGATGGGGAATTTGATAGCAAATAGCACCGAAGAAGAAAAAAGAAGAACAGCACCCTTAGGTGCTGTTCTTCTTTTTTCTTCTCTATGAATCATCGCATTATTGTTGTTGTCATCCGTTGTTATTCATCAACTGTCTTTCATTAATTGCTTAAACCAATGTTTATTCTTTAACGTACCATTATTTACGATATTTACGGCATTCGCGTTGTCCGAATCCAACGGCGTTTCACATTGTTCTAATGCCCCGTCGGCCACTCTGTCAGCCGCCCCATCATCACCAAGAATACTTTCATCAGCGGCATAACTATCACGAGCGGAAGAGGCAGCCTCAGACGGTGCTGGCGCATTGTACTGGCGCCGCTTTTTAATGAGTTGCGCATCCAAGTAACGAATGGTCGCCACTTTGCGCTCAATCACTTTATCCAGCACCTCAGTCACATCCTCGAGTGTTTTAAATAGCTTTTCCGTTTCATGTTCCGACCATGTTCGCGACGTTTGGAAGCGAGATCCCCCGTCATTCTGATCGTCCCCCTCTACAGGCCCTAATGCGTTAGCCGTAGACAGCGCACCAGAGAACTCCTCCCCCATTTCCGCCAATACCTGTGTGATCGCCATTTCTGTTACCACTGGCATTTCTTCCAAAAAAGCAAACAGCAATACACGATCCATCAATATATTGATCTTACGAGGGATCCCTGCGGTATGATCACAAATAACCGAAAAAATACCGTCCTCTAACGCCGGATTCCCACACCACCCCACTTGCTGTAAACGGTGCAGCACATACTCTTTCGTTTGATCGCTGTCAAAGGACTGCAAATGGCACGAAGCAATCACTCGCTGACGAAATTGCTCCATATCGGGTCGCGCTAAAATGGCTTTCAACTCTTCTTGCCCTAACAAAAAGCTTTGTAGCAACGGTTTGTCATCTTGCTGGAAGTTTGACAGCATCCGCAACTCTTCCACGGTTTCCGCGGGCAAATTTTGGGCTTCATCCACCAGCAGTAAGACTTGTAACCCTTTGGCATGTAGCGATAAAAAGCACTGCTCTAAACGCTTTAAAATGTCCGCTTTTGTCAGCCCTTCGACAGGAATATCAAATTTTGCCGCGACCAATCGCACCAATTCATCAGGGCTCAAACACGTTGTGGCGATTTGAACGGCAACCACCGAATCATCAAGATTGGCTAACAAATGGCGGGCAATCATGGTTTTTCCTGACCCAATCGGCCCTGTCACCACAATGAACCCCTCCCCGGACGACAAGCCATATTGTAAATATGACGCCGCTTTCTCATGATGCGGGCTGGCAAAGAAAAAACGGGGATCAGGGCTCAGCCTAAACGGTTTATCGGATAGTCCAAAATACGCTTCATACATGATTATAAATCCACACTTAATTCGAGATAGATTCGGTTCTCATCATAGCCATCATCCGGTAACGATGATGACCGCGTGTTATGCTCAACACCGGCGGTCAGCACTACCTCAGGGTTGATGGTATAGCTGCCATCAATAGAGAAGGTCCAATAATGATCATCTTGATCGGGTGTATCGAGGTTTTTAAAATGGTAGTCGCTGTAATCAATAAGGGCTGACACAGTAAACCGGCGCGACAAACGATGATCAGCGGCGAAACTTGCACCATAACCAGACTCGTCCCCCTCATTGTTGGTGGTATTCAGCGCATCCAGCTCAAACCGATAGAGGGAAAAAATAAAGGTTGAACGCCGCGCCTCGAGGGTTGATTGCCAAGTAAGACGTCGCTCTAACGTGGCTTCCGCAATATTGGCACCACTGACAAACGTATTACGGTCAAAATTCGTCACCTCTTCTTCATACGTAATTTCGTTGGTCAACCGACGAGAACGGTGTGACAACAAGAAGAAATACGCATCGCCAAAAGTCCGCTTATCATAAGATGCTCTAAGCAAGGTGCGGGGAGAAGGACGCAAGTAAATCGCCCCCGCCCAAAAGTCTGATTGGTTACCGGTTTCCGTAAAGTTATAACTCAATTCAAAGTACGAGGTTTTCGTCCAAAAATAGCGAAACGCGGGCCCCCAACTGAGCATGTCATCGCTATCCGCGTCGGTGATGCCGGAATAGTTTTCATAGTTCAAACGCACAAACGGTACCCAGCGATAAATCGTTTGAAAACCAATTTCTTCTCGCAGAATAACAAACGATGTATTGGGATCGTCACCCTGACTCTGTTTGTAGTCGTAGGTGCCCTCAATCAACCAAAACATGTCACGCACATTCGGCCCATTGGAAAAACTGAGGCTCGCACCGATGCCATCATAGTTACCAATGTCATCTTCGTTATTGATGACAATCCCAAATATACGGGCACTCAGGTTACTGTCGCTTAGCGGGTTACTCTGATAGCTCAACCCAATTTCAGCTTGTCTACTCTCTATGGTGTCACCCGAGAAAATATCTGCATTGGCATTTTCGTCTATTGCCGCCGCAATATTCTCTATCGATGCCAATGCATCCACACGAAAGCCGTTGCCGATGCCTTTATCTGCTTCAAACTGTAACGTTTGATACAAGGAATTTTCATTGCCGTCATGGCTATAAAATAGCTGGCTAAGCCCATAAGTCAGCAGTAACGCATTACCATCAACGCCTATTACATCGATTCCAACATCGGCATTCACAGTGGTAATTAAACTGCCCTGTCGATCAGAAGCCGTTTGATCAACATTATCGGTAAAGACCAGGCCACTTCCGACACTGGACGACACCGAAACATCAGCAGCCAAAGCCAACGGCGCGAGCAAGCACAATGCCGTCAGCGTAACATTAGTCGGTATTGGTCGTTTTCCCATAGCCATATCCATATCCGTATTGGCTATAATTGCCGTGGGTTGCCTTATTGATGATAAATCCCATCGCTATATCCCGATTGAGCATCGAAACAGCCTCATCAATACTCGACAAGCTGGTTTTTGACTGCTCCACCACAATCATGGCTTGTCCCATAAACTTAGACACAGTGATCGTTTCAATCACGCCTAATAACGGCGGGCAATCGAAAATCATCATGCGATCGCTATAACGGGTCGCCAGCTCCTGCGCCAGCGCCGCCATTTTGTCACTGGATAACAATTCATTACTTAAATGGTGTGCAGCACCCGCCGGTAAAATACGCAGATGCGGTATATTGGTGTCATAGATAACATCTGCAATATCATCCACATCCCCCAACAGGTAATCGATCAAGCCTTTACAAGGTTTAATGCCTAACATGGTAGACACACTCGGCTTCAACACATCAGCATCCACCAGCAAGACCGTTTTATCTTTTTCAGATGCGACACTTAACGCTAAATTCACCGATGTAAACGTCTTCCCCTCATTGGGTGAGGTACTCGATACCATGACCATATTACTGTGCGTAATCGTTTCCGCCGCAGGACCAAATGCGTTATATAAAATCTTATGTTTTATCGAACGATATTCATTGGTCATTTCAGGGTTGGCTTGGTCATTGTCGTGCGAAACCATGCCTTTACGCTTGAGTGCGTCAGTATCAATCGTAAACACAACATCATGACTATCGACATCAGACGCAATGCGCGATTTCCGCTTTTTCACTTGCTTCACTGCCGTCGTCAGTGACGACGAATGCACGGGATCCACTGCTGTATCGGTGTGATTGGTATCGGTCTCGGCTTGTCGCTTGGCCTCTTCCGATGCCATCACACGCCCTATCAGGCTTTTTTTCTTCGTCGCTTTCTGTCGCCCTTTATGGAATGCCTTTTGAATGGTATTCATAATAGCTCCTTCGCTTGCAGTACCTGCTCATGAATGGAAGGCGTTATATTGATGACAATGAAGGCCACAAACAGCATGCCTAATGCACCGCACAGCGCGACATAGCGAATAACCTGTTTACGTTTGGCCTGCTTCAATCCAGACACCTCTGTGGCAGAAACCACACCAAAAACAGGCACCTCCGTGTGTTTGAACAGCTGCGTTGGCGAAATAACCACAGGCCAAATTTGGCTGGCTAAAAAGGCCAGACACACACCCGCACCCAATGACAAAATCAGAACAATGGTTAAAAACAAAGGACGCATCGGCCCAGATGGCTCTCTGGGTAACAACGGCGGATCAATGATACGGAACGAAATCTGATCAGCAGAATCACCAATGTTTTGCGAAATCATCGCGGATTCACGGCGTGACAACAGCATGTCATACTGGCTTTTCGTCACGTCATAATTGCGCATCATGTGCGTCAATTGTGCTTCCACTGCCGGCAAGTCACTCAGTTTTTTCTCTATAAACGTAATTTTCGTCACTAAGCCTTCTTCGCGCACCACCAACGAAGCGACTTGGTTTTCTAGCTCGCTGACAATCAACTTCATTTCTTGCAGCACCACATTGTCGTTATCGACATTGGTGCCTTGCGCAATGACCGTACTTTTAAGCTGCTGTAATTCCACAATTTGGCGACGTGTTTCACGCACATCCGGATGCTTTTCAGTAAATCGGAACAGTAAGGCATCAAGGCGAGCCTTCAGCACATCGAGTCGATCATCGTATTCCGTCCGATTATTTCGCCCTTGACGTCTTATCTCCATCATTTCACGATTAAGCTGATCACGCGCAGATGCTAAACGTGATCTCGCCTCTTGCAGCTCTAAACGGGTCGTTTCCAGTGTGCGCTTTAACTCCTCCGCCATGCTGAAATAACCGCTTTCAGAGCCAGGCATATAACCGGCATTGGTACGCTTAAAATTGGCGAGTTTCGCTTCCGCATCGATCAGACGCTCTTCATACACCGTAAGCTGCGTTTCAATGAAGACATTGGCTTGTTCCGTATCGTCCTTTTTCTGCCCCACCGCATTTTCGACAAATACATCCAACGAAGCCTGCACGACATCTCTCACAAATTTGGGGTCTTCTCCTGAATAACTAATTTTGAAAAGGTTTTCCTTCCCTGCTGAACTGATTTTTATTTTAGACTTCAGGTTATCAAGTGCATCTTCGTAATCATCTTGCGTCTTCGCTTTGACATCGGCATCGGTATAACGAGCGATGGTTTCTAAGTTTTTACGGCTAAGCAGCGTTTTTACCATCAAACGCAGTTCTTGAGAGGGATCGTTATCAATGGCGATCCCCTGCAGCAGAGGTTGCAAAATGGTACGGGTATCCGCATATACCCGCGCGTTGGAGGTATATTGGTTGGACATCAATGTCACCGCAATCCAACCTAACGGGCAAAGAAGCCAAGCCGTAATGATAATCCAGCGACGGCGATGCCAAATGCCATAGAGATAATGCAGCAGCAGCTCTAACTGTTCCTTCATGCCTTAGTCTCCTCTAAAACCAAGCTTCCGGAATAATAATGATGTCGCCGGGCAAGATATCGATGTTGGCGTAAATATCACCGTCTCGGACTAAATCGGCCATCTTGAGATTAAACTGCTTTTGCTGGCCGTTGATCACGCGGATGAGGCGTGCATCATTGCCATCGGCATATTCTGTTAGCCCGCCCACTTCGACCATCACATCCAGTAACGTCATATTTTCTCGGTAGTTAATTGCTTGCGGCGAAGAGGCCTCACCAATAACACGCACCTGCTCACTGTAAGGCCCGACAAAACCAGAGATCATCACACTCACAATCGGGTCGCGCACATATTCGGATAATTGCGCTTCAAGGCTACGCGCCAAATCTGTCGGTGTGCGGCCAGAGGCGGGAAGATCATCCACCAAAGACGTTGAAATCATGCCATCGGGACGTACGACGTAACTGCCCGATATTTCAGGGTTACCCCAGACAAAAATGGACAGGCTATCACCAGGGCCAATTAAGTATTTGTAATCATTTATATTTTTTGTAAGTGATGACTGCGGCGTTGCCGATGGCAAAAGCGGTAAATCATTCGAGCTACAGCCTGACATCGCCATCACTAATGCCACGCATGCACATGTTACATACTTCACTTTAACAGCCTGTTCATTCATATCCATATCCACCCTGCGCCGTTACCCTTGAGTTCTCGAGTGCTCACTAATAACCATTTGAAGCATTTACTGTTATATGACTAATTTGTGGTACTAATTTAACTATATATGATTTTTTTATTTTGCAGATTTTTTCTACTCATCAATAATTCAGGAAGTACCTAACGAAATAAAATCAGCATCAATATAAATAGGGATCGTTTATGGCAAACTCGCGTTTTCACGATTTAAACTTGAGTAACGCAACACTCATTGTCACTGATATTGTGATTTTGGCTGCGATCTATTTTTTTGCTTCTCACTATTTATCAAGTATTTACCCGTCACCGCCTGCTGCATTTGATCTGAGAACCGTCGTTCATCTGTTTTTCTTTACCTTTCCAATACAACTGACATTATTGGCGGTCGGGCTCTACAATGAAAAGTTACGTGAGAATTTTCGTGGGGTCACCATACGCATCACCGTGGCGATCATCTTGGCCTATTTACTGACATTCACCCTGGCTATTTTTATTCCGCACCTTACTTTGGCCGGATTCAGTAAAGAAATCATGTACGCCACAGCCTTGCTGGTATTAGTCGTCGCCCGCTATGTGGCCATTACGAACAATTATGAGCACATCGGCCGTCGCCGCGTGGTGCTGCTTGGACACGGCAAAAGGGCGCAACTCATCAACACCAGTATGCGTCGCAAAGCAGACCGCGTGCATTGTGAAATTGTCGGCTATATCAATGTACCGGGCGATCATTGTGAAGCACCAGACAATATCCCGCTTCTCTCGCTGAAACAGCCACTGGAAGAATATGTTCGTGAAGAAAGCATTGATGAAATCGTCATTGCCGTCGACGAACGCCGGGGTAACTTACCCATTGAAAGCTTATTCAAATGCAAAATGCAACGCGTTCTTATCACGGATGTGATTGATTTTATTGAACGAGAAACGGGCCAAATTGCCGTTAATCATATTCATCCCTCGTTTGTTATCTACAACAACAATGCCTCCGGAAACACACTATCCGCATTGTTTAGTTGGCTGTTCAACAGCTTGATTGCCGTTATTATTCTATCTGTCAGTTGGCCGCTGATTATTGCCGCGTTTATTGGTATTAAACTTGAGGATGGCCTATTTGCACCAGTGTTGTACTCACAAAAAAGAGTGGGATTACAAGGCAAAATATTTTCCATTTATAAATTCAGAAGCATGCGGATTGATGCAGAAAAGCATGGTGCGCAAATGGCCGCGAAAGCTGATAACCGTATCACCAAGGTAGGCCACATCCTGCGAAAATACCGCATTGATGAACTCCCTCAATTGGTTAACGTATTGCGCGGCGACATGTGCTTTGTCGGACCTCGTCCGGAACGCCCTTTGTTTTCCGACCAATTTACCAATGACATTCCCTTTTATTCTCACCGCCATGATGTAAAACCGGGCTTAACCGGTTGGGCGCAACTCAAATACCCTTACGGGGATGGATTGGATGATGCCATTGAAAAACTGAAATTTGATCTCTACTACATCAAGCATCGCAGTCTACGATTGGACTTACTGATCCTCATTAGAACATCGGAAATTGTGCTCTTCGGTAAAGGACGCTGATTATGGAAAACCCGGTAACGCCGACACAACCATCGCCAGCCAAGGTGCATGCGATGACCAATGCCATGACCATTGATGTCGAGGACTATTTTCATGTTTCGGCATTATCCTCTGTGGTTAAACGGCAAGATTGGGGCACCACTTATCCTCTGCGGGTAGAAGCCAGCACCTACCGCATCTTGCAAATTCTGGCGCAGCACGACACCAAAGCCACCTTCTTCGTATTGGGTTGGGTGGCAGAAGCGTGTCCACAACTGATCAAAGACATTGCCAAGGCCGGCCATGAGGTGGCCTGTCACGGGTTCGCCCACCAGCGGGCCAACCAACAGACTCAAGCGGTATTTCACGATGATGTCGCCAAATCAAAAGCCTTACTGGAATCCCTGACGGGTCAACGAGTCTATGGATACCGCGCCCCCAGTTTCTCTATCGATGAGTCCAACCCTTGGGCGTTTGAAACGTTAGCTGAACTCGGGTTTGTTTACTCCAGCAGCACCTATCCGGTTAAGCATGATCTCTACGGTGTGCCTGATTGGCCACGTTTTAAATACCGCCGCCCAGAAGGGGTGATAGAGGTACCGATCCCCACGTTGACGCAATGGGGGCGCAACATTCCCATTGGCGGCGGAGGCTATTTTCGGTTCTACCCCTATTTGCTAAGCCGTCACTTAATAAAAACGTATCTCGAGCGAACGGGGCAGCCCTACAGTTTCTATTTTCACCCTTGGGAAATCGACCCTGATCAACCCAGAGTCACGGGAATATCCCGAAAGTCACAATTTAGGCATTACCTCAATTTAGATCGAATGGAGCAGCGCTTAACGCGGTTATTGCAAGATTTCAACTGGCATTCAATGAATCACGTTTATCAACTCTATGGGCATGACAATCATGGACAATCTGACAATACGGAAATTATCAAAGCACCAACACCCAGCGTGGGACACGTACGTTGATCACCATCCGGATGGCAGTTTTTTCCACCTATCGGGTTGGCTTGATGTCATCCATTCGGTCTTCGGCCACCAACACCACTATTTACTGGCCGAACAAGATGATGCGCTTGTCGGTGTACTGCCTTTATTTGAACAAAAAAGTTGGTTATTTGGCCACGCGCTCATTTCTACGCCCTTTTGTGTGTATGGCGGCGCCCTGACAGATAGCCCATCCGTCAGAGAAAAATTAGAAGAAGCCGCTTATGAGTTAGGCTGCAAACTGAACGTTGATTACGTCGAGTTACGCGATAAACATCCAGTCGAGAATACGGGTCCATGGATTACACACAGCCATCACACCGCTTTTCAGTGTGCGCTGCCTGCTGAGTCGGATGCCATTCTCACCACCATAAAGCGTAAACAGCGTGCGGTGATCCGGCATTCACAAAAAAACGATCTGCAATGGGACAACAGCGACAACCCCCAAGGCTGTTTTGATTTATACGCCGAAAGTGTACGTAATCTTGGCACGCCTGTGTTTTCCGATAAATTATTTTCAGCATTGAAAAAGACGTTCGGGGAGCGCTGTGAAACGCTGATCATCCACGACAAAGCGAATCAGCCAGTGTCTGGCGTGTTGAGTTTTTACTACAAGAACCAAGTGTTGCCCTATTACGGCGGTGGGAAGCATGAAGCCCGCGATCTGAAAAGTAATGATTTTATGTACTTTCAACTGATGCACATCGCACAACAGAAAGGCATGACGTCATTCGACTTCGGCCGCAGCAAAGTGGATTCCGGCGCCTACAAGTACAAAAAGCATTGGGGAATGGAAGAAATCCCGCTGCACTACCGCATCGCACTCGTGAAAGCGAAGGCGTTGCCGAACTTGTCACCCAACAATCCTAAATACAAATATTTCATCCAAGCCTGGCAAAAGCTCCCTCTCAGCGTGAGTCGACACCTGGGTCCATTTCTGTCTAAGTACTTAGGATAAGCCTATGAAAGAGCCACTCCTTTACCTTTGTCATCGTATCCCCTTTCCCCCCAATAAAGGGGATAAGATCACGACGTACAATGTCCTGAAATACTTGCAGCAACATTATGACATTCACTTAGGGTGCTTTGTCGATGATGCTTTTGATACGCGCTATCAAGACGATGTGGCCCAATTTTGTGTCAGCAGCCATTGTATCCCCTTGTCACGTGCTTACAGCAAGCTCAAAGGGCTGACAGCCTTACTGAAAGGCGATCCCATTACACTGCCCTTTTACGCGCGGCAAGCCATGCAGCAATGGGTCGATCGCACCTTGGCGCAATACAATATTCGTAAAGCATTTGTGTATTCAGGGTGCATGGCGCAATACGTCATCTCCCACTCTGCCCACCTGCATACGGTGATGCATTTCGCCGATATCGACTCCGATAAATGGCGGCAGTATGCTTTAAAATCACACGGGATCATGAAGGCCATTTACCAGCGTGAACACAAAACGTTGGAAGAGTACGAAATCGCGGTGGCTCATGCCCTCAATGTCAGTTGCTTTGTCACGCAGACAGAAACGGATGCGTTCAAAGCCCTGCTCGAACCGCGGGTACAAGGCAAAATCATGCCGCTGGAAAACGGCCTCGACAGCGACTATTTCTCTCCTTCTGCGAACACCACGCTCGGTGAATCTTACCCGCTGGAAAGCGATAACTACATTGTGTTCACAGGCGCAATGGACTATTGGGCCAATGCCGATGCGGTCACTTGGTTTACCCAACAAGTGTGGCCTTTAGTGACCCAAACATTGCCGGAAGCCAAATTGTATCTGGTGGGCAGCTCCCCAGGGCCAGACGTTGAAGCCTTAGCGCAGCAAGACAGTGTCATCGTGACAGGACGAGTGGAAGACGTTCGACCGTATTTGCAACACGCCAAAGCCGCTATCGCGCCCATGCAAATTGCCCGAGGTGTGCAAAACAAACTGCTGGAAGCCATGGCAATGGCTAAACCCATCATTGTTTCACCGCTCACCATTGAAGGAATGGAAGACTACCCAACGGAACACCTCGCCATTGCCGATGCCCCCGAAGATATCGCTCGCTGGTTGATTAACAAATTACAGGCACCCGCGATTGAGGCGCATTCGTCACGCGAATGGATTGAACAACACTATAGTTGGGAAGCCAAATTGAAACCGCTGCTCGGTTACCTCAATCCCCCGCCCATTGGGGAGGTGACGGTATGATACGAAACAGAACCACGTTAATGTTGATCCCCATGTTCTGTTGGGGATTGATTTTCTACAGCAGTGTGATCGATATGGTCACTGTATGGAGTCAATCCAAAACCTATGAGCACTGCTTTTTGATCTTGCCGATTTTTTTCTGGCTGGTCTGGCAAAAACGTCATGCCTTACAAGAACAACCGCAAGACATTGCTCTGGTTCCCATCATATTGATCCCTCTACCGGGCTTGCTCTGGCTGGTTGGCAAAACGGCGAGTGTCAGCCTGTTTGAACACGCTGCGGCTATATTCAGTTTACAGTTGCTGATTTGGGCACTGCTCGGTACCGCTCGCGCCAAGCAAATTTGGTTTCCCATTTGTTATTTAGTGTTCTGTATTCCCTTTGGTGAAGAACTGGTACCGGCGCTGCAAGATATTACTGCCGATCTGTCCATGATCATGCTGTCATTATCAGGCATTGCCGCTTATCGCGATGGACTCTACATTACTATCCCGAATGGGCAATTTGTGGTGGCAGAAGCCTGTTCAGGCATCCGATTTTTGATTTCCAGTTTGGCGCTGGGCACCCTCTTTGCGTACCTACAGTTCACTAAGCTCTGGAAGCGTGTCGCGTTCGTGGGCTTTTCGTTTATTTTTCCCATCATTGCAAACGGCATTCGCGCCTACGGTATTATTGTCATTGGTTATTTAAGTGACATGAAACATGCGACGGGGGCAGATCACTTAGTATACGGGTGGCTGTTCTTTAGTATCGTGATTGTCTGTATCTTTATGACCGCCAGTTTTTTTGCCGATCCTCCCGAAGCAACGTCTCAACATGCGGTATCTAACAACGCGCAAAGTCAACACAACAGCAAGTCTATCGGGCTCTTGTCGGCCTTGCTTGTGTGTATTGCGCTTTGGGGCCAAAGCATTCAACAGCCTACCGCTCAAGTGGACGATACCTCCGCTTTATTGGCTGAAACGCTGGTCACGAAAGATCACCTTCCTCGTGCCTACTGGGGGATCCAATTCCCCTATTCCAGCCATGATAAACTCGCCACCAATGAAAACGGCGACACCTATTTTTACACCGCTCGCTATGCCCTCAATCAAACCCAGGGCGAGCTAATCAGCAGTGAAAATAGCCTGTATGACAAGGAATCCTGGTCGCTTCATTCTACCCAACATCTTCCTTTGGATAACAATACAGACGCAACAACCCTCTCGCTAATCGACCAAAATGGTCGAACGATGGAAGTGATCTACTGGTATTGCATCAATGATTTTTGTACTAGCGATCCTTTAGCACTAAAACTGTATAAGGCAGGGCATCTTATTACCGGTGGTGATGGGTATGCCGATGTGTTTGCGATTGCGAGCCGAAAAGGCGCACAAGCACAGCATTATGCCAAACGCTGGCAACAAGCCGCGAAACGCACGGCGGAGTAACCGCAACATACGGATCAATGCTATCGGCTATCGCGTCAAGGAGGAATACCATGTGTGGCATTTCAGGCATTTTCAACCTACATTGCTCTCAGCCCATCGATGGTGAGTTACTGAAGCGCATTAACCGACTACAACAACATCGCGGCCCAGACGATGAAGGCTACTATGTGGATCCCCATGTGGCACTCGCCCATCGACGCCTCTCTATTATCGATCTATCCGGCGGCCACCAACCGCTATTTAACGAAGATAACAGCGTGGTCGTGGTGTTTAACGGGGAAATTTACAACTTCCGTGAATTGGCCGATGAACTGAAGGCACTAGGACACCAATTTCGCACCTTAAGTGATACCGAAGTGATTGTGCACGCTTGGGAAGCATGGGGGGAAGACTGTGTCCGCCGCTTCAGGGGGATGTTTGCGTTTGCCGTCTGGGATAGCAATACCCGTACCCTCTTTCTTGGGCGTGATCGGCTGGGCAAGAAGCCCCTGTTTTACACAGTTACCGAACAGGGGCAATGTGTGTTTGCCTCTGAACTAAAAGTGCTTATCGGTCATCCGGCAGTGAATAAACAGCTACGCCCTGAAATGGCGGAAGAGTTTTTCATGTATGGCTATATCCCCGACCCATTCAGTGCTTATCAGCATATTTTCAAACTGGAGGCTGGGCACACTATGACCCTGCACCCCAACAGCACGGTTGCCTCCACACAATATTGGGATTTAACGACGCCCTCTCACATACTCAGTTGGGAAGACACCCAGCAATCACTGGTCGAAAAACTCAGAGAAGCGGTCAACATACGTTTAATGGCGGATGTTCCACTCGGGGCCTTTTTATCTGGCGGGGTAGATTCCAGTGCCATTGTTGCACTGATGGCTGAACTGCAATCCACCCCCGTCAACACCTGCTCGATTGGGTTTGATGAACGTGACTTTGATGAAAGCACCTACGCGCAACAAGTCGCAGAACGCCATCACACGCATCATTGGCAAGAAATAGCCAGTCCGCATGATGTCAGCCTGATTGATAAATTGGCTGACATTTATGATGAACCCTACGCAGACAGTTCAGCCCTGCCAACTTACAAAGTGTGTCAGCTCGCCCGTCAGCAGGTAAAGGTCGCGCTATCTGGGGATGGGGGGGATGAAATTTTCGGCGGCTATCGTCGTCATCGCATGCACCTTGCCGAACAACGATTGCGTAACGCCATCCCGCAGCCTATTCGTAAACCCTTATTCGGCACCCTTGGTTGCCTTTACCCCAAAGCCGATTGGGCACCACAGCCTTTGCGCGCGAAAACGACGTTTCAATCATTAGCGATGGACATGGTGGAAGGCTATGCCAGCAGTGTTTCAAAAATCCGTGCCGCAGAACGGCATAAACTCTTCAGTCCGGCGTATAACCGACAATTAAACGGCTATAACGGCATCGATATTTTACATCAGCATGCCAAACATTTACCAACGGATGACCCACTCAAGCAGATCCAATATTTGGATTTTAAAACCTGGCTGCCTGGCGATATTCTCACGAAAGTCGACCGAGCCAGCATGGCGCATGGCCTCGAGGTTCGCGCCCCTTTGCTCGATCATGAATTCATTGAGTGGGCCTACAGCATCAATAGCCGCAACAACATCAAAGGCAACGAGGGTAAGTACGCCTTCAAAAAATCGCTTGAAGGCCGCGTTAGCGATGACATTCTGTATCGACCCAAAATGGGCTTTGGCATGCCCATTGCGCACTGGTTTCGGACAACGCTACAACCCAGCCTGCACCAAAACGTCCTGTCTGAGGCCATGTGTGACAGCGGATTCTTTAATGTGGATTGGCTAAAAAAAATGGTGCATGACC
Organism: Photobacterium sp. 270122K; assembly: GCF_059941365.1. Lineage (NCBI taxonomy): Bacteria > Pseudomonadati > Pseudomonadota > Gammaproteobacteria > Vibrionales > Vibrionaceae > Photobacterium > Photobacterium sp. 270122K. The sequence goes on along the minus strand of NZ_JBPOEN010000002.1, from coordinate 553,825 downwards.
ACCAGCACGGTTATCGCGATCACGGCGTCTCTCTCTGGTGCTTACTGATGTTTTCTCAATTTATGGTGAGGCAATAAGTATGCGATTACTCACAATCACCACGTTATACCCCAATACTAACGATACGAAGCACGGTATCTTTGTGGAAAATCGGCTTCGCCATCTGCAAAAGCACCACCCGGATGTTGAGTGCACCGTCATTGCGCCAGTACCTTGGTTTCCGTCCAGTCACCCGCGCTTTGGGGAATATGCCCGTTATGCCAATGTGCCACAAAAAGAAACCCGGCATGGCATCACGATTTATCACCCTCGTTATTTGGTTATTCCCAAAGTCGGGATGCAATTGCAGCCCATGACACTTCACCATTGCATCCTCAAACAGGTTCGCGCCCTGTTACAACAAGGGGAGCAATTTGACTGTATTGATGGGCACTATTTTTATCCTGAAGGGGTCGCCGTGGAAAAAGTGGCTGCACAGGTCAACCTGCCGTTTACCATGACAGCACGCGGCACCGATATAAATCTTATCCCGTCTTTCCCTCGCCCCCTTCGGCAGATACAGCAGGTATTTAGACACAGTCATCATAATCTGGCGGTGTGCGAAGCCTTACGGCAAACCATGATATTGCACGGCGCCAATCCAGCCTCGACCACCACGGCCCGCAATGGCGTAGATTTAGCGTTATTTCCGTTTGTCGATCACCACCAACAACGCACATTACGCACTGAATTAAACTTGCCCGTTGATCGCCCTCTCTTTATTTCCGTTGGCTGGCTCATTGAACGAAAAGGGCACCATTTGGTGATTGAGGCCATGCAGTCTCACCCTGATGCCATGTTACTGATCGCTGGCACCGGCCCCAATGAAAAAGCCTTGAAACAGCAAGCTCAGCAGCAAGGAATAGACGATCGTATTCGCTTTCTTGGCGGGGTCGACCAACCTACCTTGGCCCGCTATTTTGCCGCGTGCGACCTCTCCATTCTGGCGTCAGACCGAGAAGGCTGGGCCAATGTATTGTTAGAGTCGATGGCCTGTGGCACACCCGTGGTCGCCACCAATATTTGGGGCACACCGGAAGTGGTTAACTGCCCAGAAGCCGGTGTGTTGGTTGAACGTGATGCAGCCAGTTTGGCCAAGGGCATCAAAACACTATTACATCAACGCCCCAATCGCCAAGCGACGCGCCATCATGCAGAACGGTATTCTTGGGAGGATACCGCCCACTTGCTCTATCACCTTTTTGAACAAATCATAGTCTCCAGGACGCCCTCATCATCAGCGGCACCGCACGCCACGGCTCCTTCAACGCATAAGGATATGGCCTCATGAAAATTCTTTATCACCATCGTGTTGCATCACGAGATGGTCAGTTTGTTCACATCGAAGCCATCATTCACGCCTTACGACAACAAGGCCATGAAGTGATCGTGGTTTCACCAGAGATCAGTGAGAATACGGATTTTGGAGATAATGGCGGCTGGGTGTCCACATTGCGCCGTCGGTTACCTGGTGCAGTGGCGGAGCTGTTGGAATTTGGCTATAGCCTGTATGATTTTATTGCGTTATATCGCGCCATTAAACAGCATCAACCTGACGCCATTTACGAGCGTTATAACCTCTTTTTACCCTCCGGCATTTGGGCAAAAACCTGGTTTAATCTCCCCTTAATCCTTGAGGTCAATTCCCCGTTATTCCAAGAGCGTCACGATTACACGGGCATTCATCTACCCATGTTAGCGCGCTGGTCGGAATACTATACGTGGCGTAACGCCGATCATGTTTTGCCCGTCAGCCATGTGCTTGCGGGGTACTTGTATGATGCAGGGGTGCCCACCTCTCGCGTGACCGTGATCCCCAATGGTATTGACACGGCACACTTCCATCCTGACTTAGTGGCCCCTCGGATGGCGGAATTTGACGGAAAAACCGTCATTGGCTTTGTCGGTTTTTGTCGGGAATGGCACCGCTTAGATGCGGTTATGGCGCGTATCGCCGCATTAAATGACCCGACCATCCAGTTACTGATCATTGGTGACGGCCCTGTACTCGACGATCTCAAAGCGCAAGCCAAAGCCCTTCGTATCACCGCACAAACCCATATCACCGGCTTGGTGCCTCGCGATGCCATGCCTCAATGGCTGGCGCAAATTGACATTGCCTTGCAACCGGCAGTCACCCCTTGGTGCTCTCCCTTAAAACTCATCGAATATTTGGCGGCAGGGAAAGCCATTGTGGCGCCGGATGCCGATAACATCAAAGAGCTGCTCACCGATGATCACAACGCCTTGTTGTTTAAAAATGGCGACATGGAAAGCATGCTAGATGCCATCGAGGTGCTGATCACCTCTCTAGCATTGCGCGACCGTCTACGTCAACAAGCCAGCCAAACCATTCAAGATAAGCAGTTAACCTGGGACAGTAACGGCCAAAAGATCGTCCACTTGCTGACACAGGCATGCACGAAATCCGCGATCACGATTGAGCAACGCTCATAAGGATGCATCATGACCCAATCAGTGGTTCACATTGTTCACGGCTTTCACATTGGTGGATTGGAAAAATTAATCGTTAACTGTATCAACAAGATGGGCGAACAGTATCAGCACACCATTATCAGCCTGACGACCGCCGGTGATGATATTGTTCAGCAACTGCTCTACCCTGTCACGGTGATAGCATTGCATAAACCGGCCGGTAACAGTGTGCGGTTATATCCAACGATCTACCGCCACCTCCGCCAAATCCAACCCGATATCGTACAAACTTATAACCTTGCCACTATTGAATACCAATGCGTGGCAGCGGCGGCGCGTGTCCCTGTGCGTATTCATGCCGAACATGGCCGTGACACCTACGACCCTTTTGGTAAAGTCAAAAAATACCGCTACCTCCGCCGACTGTGCGCCAGTGTCATTCATCGCGTGGTGGCCGTCTCTGATGATCTTTACCAATGGCTCGCCCACGATGTGGGCATACCGAAAAAGAAACTCATTCTGATCCGTAATGGGATCAATACCGATCACTTTCAGCCGGCGATGCCGTTAGCCGACCCCGTGCTTGAACATGAGCATGAGCATGAGCATGAGCATGAGCATAAAAATGTCACGACGTTCCCCCCGACATTTACTTTTGGGCATGTCGCCAGGCTGCAAAGTGTTAAAAACCAGCAACTGCTCATTGGCGCTTATCAGGAAGCATGTCGCCACAGCCCTACGTTTGCCCAAGACACCCAATTAGTGTTGGTGGGCGATGGCGATCAACGGCCTTATTTAGAACAACTCGTGGCGCAATCTCCCCCTGGCACGCACATCCATTTCGCCGGTAGCCAAACCGACATGCGAGAGCAATATGCCCGTTTTGATGCCTTTGTGTTGTCCTCTATTGCTGAAGGGATACCACTGACGTTATTGGAGTCAATGTCGATGGGTATTCCTCACATCGTGACCAATGTGGGGGGAATTGGTGAAGTGATCGTCGAAGGCTGCACCGGTACCGGCGTGCCCTCTGAAAACCAAGATGCCCTAACAACGGCACTGTTGGAGTTTTATCATCAGAAAAATCAATTACCAAATATGGGTGCCTCAGCTCGCCGCCGGATAGAGCAAGACTTCAGTGAACGCAACATGGTGGAAGCGTATAAATCGCTTTACCACGCTTAGTATCAATGGGCCCGATGCCCTGCCCTTATTACCCAATATCAAAACCAATAAAAACCAAAGCCAACAACTTGTCGGCTTTGGTTTTTCAGCTTCGGTGATCAATAGCGCTATTATCAATGCCGTTCATGCATCACATTATCGTGTTGCTTGAAATATTCATTCGCCAACATGTAGTCATCAAAGATACCGATATCAATAAAGTAACTGTCTGACTTCTGACTGACTACCTCAAGAGATCGTGCTGCCGCTCCCTCAAGAAACGCTTTTTCAAACGAGAACGTCTGCAATGGGCTCGACGAAAACTCACTGCCACGCAGCAAATAAATCCCCGCATTGATGTAACCCGACGTACTGCGCTTTTTCTCTAAAAAGCCAATCACACGGCCTTCTTGATCCAACTGGGTTGTGCCATAGCGACTGGTGTTATGGAGATATTTAATGACCATCACGATATTGGCATCTGCCAACTGTCGGCGCATCCCGCTCAAATCAAATTCACAGTAACTGTCACCGTTCACGACCAGCAAGGTTTTCTCTTCGAGTTGGCATTGGCGCACCGCATTCACAATCGCGCCCCCCGTCCCTAGTGGTTCATCTTCCACACTATACTCGATGGCAACACCGCGGTATGAGGCACCAAAATAACGCTCAATCACATCCCGCAAGTAGGACACAGCAAGCACAATGCGTGATACATTTTGCTCGACTAAATTATCTAACACGCGCTCAATGAAAGGCCGGCCAGCCACATCCACCATAGGCTTCGGCTGGGATTTCGTCATATCCCCTAACCGCGTGCCGAGCCCACCACAAAGTACGATGGCAACAATGTCATCCTGTGTAGCCATTGAAATACTCCTTCTCCACATAACCACAAATCATGTGGCCAATCAGAATATGGGACTCTTGGATACGAGGCGTATCGGATGATGGCACAGCAATGCACAAATCACTGGCATGTTGTATTTCACCACCTTGTCCCGCTAACCCGACAGCCGTGATCCCATGCTCACGCGCATACGCCATGGCCTTGAGAATGTTAGGTGAATTGCCCGATGTGGTAATACCAATGAAAATATCCCCCGGCTGGCCACTGGCTTGCAACTGCCGTTCAAACAACTTCTCGAACCCGTAGTCGTTCCCTATCGCCGTGAGCACCGAGGTGTCGGTGGTTAATGCCATCGACGGTAAACCGGGGCGGTCAAAGTTAAATCGACTAACAAACTCCGCCGCAATATGTTGCGCATCGGCAGCACTGCCCCCGTTACCCGCCAAAATCACTTTATTTCCACGCTTATAGGCCGCTAAACAGAGATCCGCGACTTCCCCGATGGTCGCCATCACTTCAGGGGATTCCACCAACCGTTGTTTCACCGCAATCGACTGAACAATGCTTTGCTGAAAATACGTTAAACTTTCCATGATTGGGTTCCTTCTTGGGTAAATTTAAACGGATGGACCGTCCCTTCTAAATCCTCTAGCGCATTTTCAACCGCGATACGTTTCAGTGGATCCACAAAAAGCATCATAAATCCGCCGCCACCTGCCCCTGAGATTTTCAGCGACGTCGCCCCCGCACTCATGGCACGATCTTCAATTTGCTCAATCAAAGGCGTTGATATCGCAGGCGATGTGGCTTTTTTGGCCACCCATGACTCCTGAAATAAATGCGACATACCGGATATATCGGAATGCAATAATCGCTCTTTCATCTCAAACGCCAATTGCTTCACCTCATGCATGGCCTGCAAGGGTTTCTCTGTATTCCCCGATGTGGTTTTTACCTGATCATCAATGATTTTCGCTGATGAACGAGACACGCCGGTAAAATATAATAACAACTGGGTTTCCAACTCATTCAAAATGGATCGGCGGATCCGTAACGGATTCACCAACACTTTATTTTCATCGTAAAATTCCATGAAATTGAAGCCACCAAACGTAGTGGCATATTGGTCCTGCTTCCCGCCAGAGAGTTGGCAATCAACCCGTTCAATGTCATACGCCAGACGCGCAATGTCATATTCACCCAACGGTAAATTCAGCAATTTTTGATAAGCGCTGATCATGGTGACAACCATGGTCGATGAGGAGCCCAGTCCACTCCCTGGGGGAGCATCGCAGTGGGTATAGACTTTGAGTGATAACGGGTTGCCATCGTTATATTCAGAAATAACACGGTTATAAACCGCTTTGTGCAATAATAATCGACCGTCTAATGGCAATTGTCCCGTTAAATCAGAATGGAAATGTTCATCAATATCTTGCGCATAAAAGGAGACGCCTTCAATAGTATCATCCATTTCAATGGTACAGTGGGCATACATGTCAATGGTCGCATTGAGCACGCACCCCCCGTATTTATCACAGTAAGGGGACAAATCGGTCCCTCCGCCTGCTAATCCTAATCTCAGTGGTGAACGTGAGCGTACAATCATTGACAAGTCCTCTGTCAGTGTTAAATAAATGACAAGACCACAAAAAATTACAACAACTATTTTAGAGTGGTAGAGCAAATCCATTTATGCAAGAAAATGTCTAGTGATAGCGAGTACGGGTTTATTCATCCTTGAATACAACAAACCCGCCCTTTTATCCCGCATGCTGAGGTTGCTTTAACGCTGGCTTAGATGCCGGGGCGCGATTTTTTTCTTTTTTGATTTCATCGAGTGACTCTCGCATCGATAAATCCAATGCAATCGCGACGGCAATAAACGACCAACACGCTTCCGCATAAGGTAGCGACAACGCGGCGCCTGACACACAATACGCCACAATGGATAATTTCAGCATACCTGCAAGGTTGTATTGCCATCGCAGTCGCTCAAGATCTTTTACTTTTCGCATAATATTACTTAACGTGAAATACGCGACGCTAATGACCCCCAGGAAGAGGCCTAAACCCAAGAAGCCATGATCCCCAAGCACCTGGAAATAGATACTGTGTGCTGCCCACCCTTTTTCGCCGGGTTCAGGGGATTCAATGAAGGATAACTTGTCAAAATCCCCCGCCACCGAACGCCAAACATAGCCAAACTGCATCGAGCGGAATCCGCCCCCTACCATAGGGCGCTCTATGGCCATTAACGTGTACATTTTCCACGCTTTCACCCGAATCATAAACGATCCATCTTCTTCCGCATTTTCTATTGTATTCATGCGGTTGAACCACTTTTCAGGTAAAAATTGTAGGGCAAGAAGCGTTAATACGCCAAACCCGATCAACGTCAGTATTTTCCGTTTACTCTTGATCCAGAAGAACCCACCCACACACGTTAACCCGATAAATCCGCCTCGCGATTGGGTGCCCAATACCGCTAAGACGCACAAAATCAAGATGGTGATAAGACCAATGCGGTACAGTTTCTGCTTGTATTGTCCCAAGAGATAAACCACGACAGGCATCACCATACAAAGGGCTAATGCAAAGTGATTATTGTCAGATAAAATATTATTACTTGGTCCCTTTATGTGGTGTCCCCCTGCCGTGGCCATAAATTTAAGCCCTTCGACAACCCCCATAAATCCCAATGAGAATACATATGCCATCAATAAGTAGTTGAAGTGATTTCTTGATTTAATAATCAAAAACATAAACAACATCATTAATATTGTTTTAGAGAACTTAACCCACTCATTAAACACATAGTCTGGATCGGCCACCGTAAACACCGTTGTCAGTGTAACGTGGGCGAAGAACAGAAAAAATACAATCAATAACGGCGTTGACCGTAACGCACGCTTATCCGGTGAGGCCACGTACATAATAAAGGTCAATAACACAAAGAGGCTATTGAAACTGATACCCGCAGCAAAACCATGCAACCAGTATTTAGGGACAAAAAGTCCCGTCCACAACCATAGCGTTACCGCGACATAAGGCTTACGCAGCGCTAAAATAACCAAACAGACAATGACAAGTACAAATACGAGGTCTCTCATTCGTTATCATCCTTATCATCATCTTTTATCGACAAATAAGTCACTAGGATGAAAGCGATCAAGGCAACTAAAAAGAGAATAGATTCCATTCAATTCTCCTTTTGAAGTTTTATACTGATTTTTTTATGGAGATACGTATAGGTAAAATCACAGCATTCCCAGTAATAGACAAATTTTTTCCGAAACATGTATGCCAATAAACCGAACATGCCAATGTACAATATAATCCCAGCCAGTATCGCAAAGACTAATTGTGCAATGGCGTTATCCATCGACATCACCACTTCATGTGCACCCAAATACATCACGACACTCGCCGCCAATGGAATCGCGAACAGGGATAACAAATCAAACACGGAGATATTCAAGATCCGGTAATTCAGAAACAGTAACCACCCTAAAAAGCCGACCCCGACCCACATTCTTAACTCGGCTAATTCTTGTACGGTGGATGAACGGTGCAGCATAAATACCGTGGCGATCACAACAATGGCGATAATGTCGGATAACATCAAAACGCCCAATTTCTTTTTCACGGTTAACGCGGTATTGATCAATCCGTGCGTGGCCATCACAATCATCAAACATGAGATGCTCACAATCAGGGCCTCAGCATCCTGCCATTCATCGCCCAAAATAATATCGGTAAAAGGTCCGGCGATGGCCATCATGCCAAAAGCGCAGGGAATCACGATCAGCAAATTTAAACTCATCTGCTTCAATAATCGGTACTGAAACATTAATGGGTTGTCATGCAACTTGGCTAAAACGGCAAATAATCCCCGGTTAATTGGGCCAACGATTTCGACATAAGATAGCCAAGCAAATTCCGTCGATACATTGTAGACACCCACACTGCGGGTACCGACAATGTTGCCGAGAATCAACACATCGATACGGGAACGCAAGTAACCAAAAATAGATGAAAAATACAGCCATTTTGAGAAGTTCCACTGCTTGTGCCAATAACGGCATGACAACTTTGGCCAATAGGGGCACATGACATAGCCCAGTATAATCTCCGTGGTATTGAGGGCTATCACCCCAATGATCAGCGCCCAGTAGGACTGTAAATAAATGGCCAAGCTGATAGAAACCACCGTACCCACGGTTTTGGCAATCATGGTATTAACCAGCAGCAATTTAAAATTATAATTTTTTTCCTCTACATCAAGCGCCACATTACGCAGCCCCAATAACAAGGGAATAAAAGAGGTCGCCCGTATCACATCTCCCATCGCCGCATTATTGACATAATCAGCGATGAGATCGGCAGAACAAAATAAGGTAACGGACGCCACACCTTTCAGTACCAACCCTAACGTCCATACACTGTCCAATTCCCGTTTTGACATCTTGCCCTGTGTGATGACAAATTTATTGGTTCCCATGTGGGAAAAGGCTTCAAATAACGACACAAAAAAAGTGGCCAGCGCGGCGATACCGAAATCTTCTGTCCCCAGTAATTTCAGTAAGATAAGCGTATTAACGAGACCGATACCTCGGCTATACCAATTACAGATCAATGCCCATTTAGCACTGTGCATCAGCCCGTCGTGATCGGATATTGCCATTCATCTTCCCTATTGATTGGTGTCATTCATACCGATGGGTAGGGCCACTGATCTCATGCCAGATCCTGCATGGCTTGCGTCGCAATACGCCGATATGTGCCTCTCTGGTATCGACACGTCCCCATAAAATGAATCAGTGATGCTTCATCGTGCGGGTGCTCTGTAGGGGGAAACATAAACGTCTGATATTTCGGCCAAGGCAAGACATGGGCTCCTTTCGCCGACGAGACGATCACATTGGAAGCAACTTGTTCTGATCCCCACGTGTTCCATTTATCTTCGCCTAACGCCTGAGTCATCTGCGCGGAAAATTGCCTCAACATCGGCAAATATTGAGTCCCCGCAGGCAAACCAACAAACGCGGCACACCCCCGAAAATACGAGGCGGTCGTCTGTTGAAAAAGCGGTAGACCCGAAAACTCTTGCTCTGAGCGCCCTTGAATATGGCACTCTCCCCAATGTTTGGCGATCGAGGACATCTCATTGATTGACAGTGCGACAGACCATTCTGGGGATCCCAATAAAAAGGCATCATTGTGCGCAATGGCCACCAGCACTTCAGCCATATCGCCATTCACCACAATGTCAGCATCCAATTGGATCACGTAGTGATCTTCCGCCAAGGTTAACAACGTCACCAGACGCTCCCAACAGTTCCCCCTAGGCAACCCAGTCATATCCACATCGGCATATTCATGAATCACTACGTGCGGCAAGTGATGCTGTAGCGTTGCCCTGTCGCCGGTTGTTAATGATCCATCATTTAAGATGTGCACTTGTGACACAGGACAGCGCAGTAAAAGCGTTTTAACTGCCACCAAATAGTCATTCACTACCCGATGCCCAATCATAGAAAACACCAAGACTGGCGTTTCCGACTGACACGTTGCCGGTTCAGAGTGAAGAATTTTGACCAACTGTTTGTCACAAAATACTTTACCGACTGTGCGCGTTATTTTGTCAATCCAATGGTGCATCATGCCGCCCTCCATGCCACTGACGCACAGATGGAAAACATCAAATTAGCGTCATTTTTAAGCATGGCACAAAACAAAAAAACACCATAATGCAACGCCTCATATTATGGGGCATTGGTATATATTTGTTAGATGGCGTGTAATCCGCGCGCTTGTTTCTTGCAGAGATAAACCAATCAAAAGGCAAAAACATGAAAAAATACGTTAAAAAATATGTCTTTGTCTGTGGTGTGCTGTTTAATATCCTACTGCTCGCTGTCAGCGTAAAAGGCGCTGCGCATGTCGGGAGCCGTGTGAATAATTTAGGCGAGCTATTCCATTATTCGGCAGAATGGGTAAAGCCCTACTCCGCCTCATCCGCCCAATTATTACTGTCGCTGTCAGAGCGCGTCACGACCCATTATGCATTTGAACAGCCCTTTACGCCGCGTACTTGGCCCAATATAGGCCCGGCCACGAACCCGGTTCCCCTTCCGCCTCTTTCAATGATCACGGTGAATACCAGTCAGGCGCTGCTGACTGCCTTGCGTGATGCACTTCCGGGGCAAACCATTGTGATTGAAAATGGCCGTTATGAACTAAAAGGTAAGCGCTTCAACGTCAGCCAAAAAACAGCCAGCGCTTCTGCACCGATTCGGGTTATAGCAGCCACTCGTGGCCAAGTCACCCTCGCACTCAGTAGCCGAGAAGGCATTGTCATTAACCAACCACATTGGCAGATTGAAGGCATTCAGTTTATCGGCGCCTGTGAACAACATAGTCAGTGTGATCATGCCTTACATATCGTCGGCGATGCTGATTACACACAAGTGGCACACAACACGTTTTATGATTTTAATGCTGCCATAAAAATCAACCAGCAAGATGCCCAATATCCGGATAATGGCGTGATCAGTAACAATGTGTTTGGCGCCACCGCCCCACGAAACACTCACCTTTCTGTCACCCCTATCAACCTTGACCATGGCAGTGACTGGGTCATCAAAAAGAACATCATTCATGATTTCATTAAATTGGGTGGCAACCGCGTCAGTTATGGGGCGTACATGAAAGGGGGCATTAAGGGAGGCGTATTTGAACAAAACCTTGTGATCTGCAACACGGGACAAGAAAGCTATCCGGGCAGTCAGGTCGGGATCTCATTTGGTGGTGGGGGGATGCAACAAGATCACCGCAGAGGGAAAGCCGACTATGAAGTAACAGACGCGGTAATGCGTAACAATCTTATTCTACACTGCAATGATGTCGGTATTTATAGCCAGCGCGCATCGTCAATCACGATTAATAACAATATCCTCTATAACACCGCAGGCATCGATGTACGCTTTCCAATATCGAGCGCCACCATATACAACAACATTTTAAACGGACGCATTAAACCACGTGATGCGGCCCATATCGACACCATGAACAACCTTGTGTCGCCGGCGTCCTTTATGCGACAAAGCAATACCCTCAATGCTATTTTTACCGCGCCACAAAATGGGGTGTTTTCTGTTACCAACCCTGATGCGTTATTTGATTACGCGTTAGATGCCAAACCCACTACGCAGACGGTGTATGATTTTTGCGGTAATCGCGTTCATCAGGGCACCGCCTACATAGGGGCGATTTATCAAGATAAAGCCTGCTTTTCGGCTAACTGACCGTCGTGACGGGCTCTACCCCCTCACTGACCCAGCTGCGGCTTTTCAGCAATGTGCGGCAACGCACATACGCATCCTGACATTGCTGCAGTAATTCCTCATCGATATCCAGTGCGGTGCTGTCCCCTTTCTTTTTTAGCACTTTGCCAGAGAGAATGTTCTCTGAACTGTCTCCGGCCGTTTTCTTTCCGGTCTGCGCAAACTGTTTATAGGTGGTTTCAAAAGGGGAATCCAAACCAATATAGCGTTGGATCTCGCCCAATACCGTTTCTGTATCAGAGATCAACGCCTCCGCATCGTAGTACAAATACGTATTGTCCCCTTCAAAGGCCATCGCAAAATCTATGATCCCCTGAATGCGCTCACAATAATACACCGCGGCATTATGCTGCTCTGTGAACGGGTGTTCTGGGTGCTTTGCACGGTACAGCTTCACAATGCTATTAATGGTTGCGACGGGCTCCCTGATTGAAAATAGGCATTTCACATTTTGATGGTCAAGCAGAGCCGGATTAACGCCATGATCATTGTGTAGCAACTTATCAAAATAAATAGGGGTTAACGGTTCTGACTCATTTTGCTCGTGGAATTTAAACTTCTGATTAATAAAACTTTTCCAGCTGTAGTAGCCAATGTGCATTTCATAGTACCCAGAAATATCATCATGGCTGCCGATTAAGTGGGACACAACACTGGTATTGGCCCGCATGTGGCTGATCAAAAAGACATGCTGTGTCGGCAATAACAACCGTGCTTTGGTAACGGCATCTTTTACATCAATCATGTTTATCGTCCCTCTTCAATGGCCGCGGAATGACTTTTATGGGTAAACAATTTTCTTCCCGCTAAGTAATGGCAATACAATAACCACTTGATTGAGAAGCCATCGGCCAGTGCCTGCCAGGCATAGGAAAAGGCGCGGTGATACTCTCCCTGTTCAGCAAATGCTTCCGCAATAAACTTGAACTGAACACTTTTCCCATAGCGACAATGTTGAATGATTTCAGGTCGCACACTGTGCAATATGCCTTTCTCATACACCCTTAATTGATAAAGCCGCTTTTCAAACACAGTGACAGCGGTCGACATGTTTTTATCATCATTTTTGTCGGGGATATTGTGGTATGAAACAAAGGCCGGATCATAAAGAATATAATCCGCGTTATCGATGGCACGGATATAAATATCACGGTCACATTCATAACGAATATTTTCATCCATACCGCCGATATACTGGTAAAAATCACGCTTAAATATGGAGCAATTCAGGTGCGCAAACCCCTGACTATCAAGTAAGGTTTGGGTATCTACGGGGTAAGCACTGTGGTTTTCTTTCGGGATAAACTCTTTCTTTTCAATCAGATCTTCAATCCAGACGTTACTCTCATTCTGCGTACCATCGGAAAAGAACGCCTTTTGATTGGAGTAATACAAATCAATCCGCTTTCCTAACAAATTGCTGTTAGCGCGCGACAAGTAGTCATAGTCGGTCCAGTAGTCATCATCATCCAAGAAGCAGAGATACTCCCCTTTGGCGATTTGTGCACCAAAATTCATTGAATAGCTTTGTCCATGACCATTGGCGCGCTGAACCAACGAGTAGAACGTCACATTGGCATGTTTTTCAATGATCGCTTCGTACTGCGCAACATACTCATCATCACTGCCATCATTCACGACGATAACTTCTTTGTCTTCAAAGTGCTGGTTTAGCACTGAATTTAACGCTAACTCAAATAATACGGGTCGATTACGCGTAGGAATGATCACTGAAAAAAAAGGAGAATGCGATTTAACCATAATGCCCTCCGGTAGCATTGAGATTGGCCGGCGTCACCATTTCCGAATTCGGTACACCCTTAAACCATTTAATGAAGTCAACCGTTGTGTTGGTAAACGCTTGCTGCTCATCCACACTAGAAACATAAGGCGTCATGCCCGGTTTCACCGTGGGAGAATGAAAAGACATAATGAGGTGCTCATGGCCCAGACGAAGTTGATTTTCAACCGCCGTGATCATATCGGCTAACCCCGTTCCCTCTGGCGATAAACGGTACGTTTTGACCCCGAGCAATTTCTTTACTACTCGGCTCGCCAAATCATTGTTATTGAGTAACGTCGGGGTGCTATTGAGTACCTTCGTTAATGGTGGGAAAGCCGAGTACCGACAGCAGGTATGCGGGAGGTAAGTGATCGCACCCTCTTGAAACATTTGATTGTTATAGTGCCGGAAATCAGGCCCCTCTTGATGGGTAAAATCAGTAAACGCACTGATGCTGAGATCGACACGGTAGCCTAATCGCTTCAAAATACCCGCGGTGTTGTAACCAATCCCGTAACGCCCAGCCAAATACGTCACGGGGCGTTGCCCAGTCACCGCTTCTATCGCATCCGTCAGTGTTTTGAGTTTTTCATATTCCAATTCCGCCGTCAGGTTACCCGGATAAGAAAGCACATTGGCCACTTCACCGTTTTTACTGTGTTCATCAAACGGGGGCGTCACCCAAGGGTGTAAATGCGCGGCAAATTCAATGTGTGCTTTGCCGTAACGTTGACAGTGGGCAATCACTTGTTGGCCACCGTCACTGGTAACAAACGGATAATCCATCGCTAACGTCACTTTGGCCCCCACCGCCAGCATGTCATCAATTAACGTGATTAATTCAACATGGTGTGTGACTTGGTCTTGATGTTGTTTAAACCCTCCCGACCAATCAAACTCTTCTTCTGCATGAATAACAACAGCAAGTTTAGCGACCATACACATCCCTCTGATAGCATCTCAACAAGTAGGCAATAGCACGTTCAATTTGGGTATAACAGGTTGTGACGCCCTCCATTCCATGGCCATAAGGGTCTGCAACCTCATGCAGCATAGGCGCGCGCAACGGGATCAAATCGGCCAGGCAAAAGGCATTCGCAATATCGTAACTGGCGGCGATTGTGCTGCCATTTCGCTCATCAAAATAGAAAACAATGTCATCATCAAGCAGATCGCACTGACGCAAACATTTCGACCGATGCTGATCGAGGCGGTAGTTAAAATGCTGTGCCGCCGCTTGGGCTTCCTCAGGACTTTGTCGATTTTCAGGCACATGAAAGCCAAAGGATTCGACATCACACACGGCCCTATCACGTTCAAACAGTGATTTGCACACCTGCTCAGCAAATGGGCTTCGCATAATGTTGCCGTAGCAAATAAACAGTATCCGACGATGGGGATTGGCCTTAAACAGCGCTTTTAATCGCGACTGTGTACGCATACTGCGGTATTTCAATAACAGCGGGAAACGGCGGCATACACCCAATGCAATTTGCGCTGCAATCGCCATCACCTCGCTAAAAAAGGGGGCGGGATCTCGCCACGTAAAACTGTCAATGCGCTCTCGACCTAAGGCGATCCGCCCATATTGCATCAGTCGCTGACTGATCGTCCGTATACCGGATTCACGCCGTAGCTGGTAAAAATCGGCGGTTAACGCACGGGCGTAACGGTGCAAGGGATACGTCATGATCGGTTGGCTTGGCAATTGACCGTTCAGCAGGTATTGCGCATACACCGCAGGGAAATCGACACCGCAGTAAGCCGCTAATGGCAGTGATCCCCAAAAGCGGGCATTCACCTCCACCAAGATCCAGGCGTGCGTGTCCGGGTTGCGCCGAAACTCAAACATGGCGACACCGGTAAAAGCGGTTTCACGACACATCGCCGCCACCGCAGCCAGTTGTTCTGGATCATGCGGGATGCTTTTTCGATAAGAACTCCCGCCCCCATGCTTAGGTTCGGCTTCACGTTGATGCGAAAATGCCATCTGAATTTGGCCATCCACCGAGAACACCGATACCCCTTCGCCGCAACCGGAGAAGAACGCCTCTACCATCACGGTATCCGCCGCCGATGACACCTGATTAAAGTCCTCATCATTGTGAATAATGCTGACATTCTGGCGTTTATTGAGCCCCTCTTCATCAAACGACTGCAGCGGCTTAATCACAAAACTGTCGCCAAATTCATCCGCCAAACGGGAATAATTTTCTTCTGGTAGGGTGACTAATCGGCCTTGTGCAACAGGTACGTCGCATTTCATTGCCAGCTGTTTGGTTTTCCATTTATCAAACAACGCCGTTAATGCGTGATCGTTCGCAATCGCCAGTTTTGTCTTTTCCGGCAAGGTCTCTTTGACTGACCACAAGGGATAAATCGACCGTTCATCACAGGGAATAATCACGTCAAACTGATACCGTTCAATCAGTTGCTGCACGGCGTCTAACCACTGCGATTGAGAATACGCTTGGTAGTTATAAAATTTTGCCATCGTGATATACCGGCTCGCCAGCGCGGGACTGGTGCGGTCGTAACACACAACGTGCACCGCATATCCCGCCTCCCCGAGAGAGCGGATCACACTTAAAAAACTGCGGGTGTCTTCACCGAGTATGAGTACCGTCGGCTTTCGTCCTTGTTCTGTGCTCATGTTTCCACCTTGGCAACGGCGTCGCTTTGCGCTTTGTACTAGTCAGTCAATGACAATCGATGTTTGAGATCGCGGATGGTGTTTTCAACGTGCAGCGCCATCGTCGGCTGCTGAAAGGCATACACCGCCAGTCCTGATTCTGTATTGGCAAACGTGCGTTTATATCGCGTCGCTCCCCCCATAAAATCGTAACGTTCAGCGCCTTGTGATAACGCCTGATTAATCAGTAAATAATGGGCAACCAAGCCTGGCTTCGCGTGTTTAATCGGCAAGTCATAATTCAATGCGCTCAAATAGAAATACACCCGTCCTTGCCAATGAATATTATAAATAATGCCCACGGTGTGCTTGCCTGCCATGATCTTACTCACGGCCATCACATCATGATTTTGTTCATTCATGTGACGATGAAAACGCATAAAATCCGGATTCATAAAGCCGCTTTGCCCGGCCTTATCCCCCCATCGCTTCACATGAAAAGGACGCGCTTCATCAAAATACTGCTCCACCTCTTCCGTAGACTGCGCTGTTGTTACCGTCAGTACGCCCAATGCGGCATATTGACGAATACTGCGATGAATCTGATAACGGGCACTGCGGGAAATGGCGCGATCTAAGGTTCCGTGCTGTGCTTTCAGCCGCTCAAGATCAAGCATATATGTCGTTGTTTCCCACAAGCACTGCCGTGCAAAATGAGGAAGGAATGTCCCATTGAAGACCTCACTGTCGCAAGCTCCGATCACAAAAATGTCTTTTTTAATCAGGGTGCGCATCACCGTTGACATCATTTGTTGCCTAACAACCTCTGTGTACTCCGCATTCAACAAGAAGTCGTTGTATTCAATCCAAATTTGGTCATGTTGGGGGACACCGGTTCGGTGCAAATAATAACGTTTCTTTTGTCCTATGCCTGTTTTCCCGGCGGCTTCGACAATGATACCAAGACCAACAATATTGCTACCTTGCCGTGCTTCTACAAGGTAAAAATTATCAACAAAACACTCAATCCAGCACCCAATCCATTTCCAAGAAAGAAAGAAATTACGCGGCGCTTGCTGCTCCAGTGAATGCCACACCTTTGCGACCCACGCCCGGTCTGGATTAAAAAAAATCTCACATTGAATGTTATTTTTTTGTCTATCCATCATTGTTCCCTGTTTATGACATTCACATGGTCATAGCTACCTGAGTCATCAGTAAGAATAGACAGGATTATGAGTGATGAACAAATCCCCTAACCGAGATGTATAGAATAAATTTATCTCTTCATATGTGATTATTCTTACTAAGATTACTTGAAGTGAACTTTTTTATTATTACGTGAGGTATCTATGGAATGTCGGTTACTTTCGTTTCTAAAAGCAAGCAGCACGGCCATTGCCTTTTCACTTATCCTTACCGCTTGTAATTCAGAAACGCCAGAGCAGCATATTTCTAATGCGAAGGACTACCTTTCAAAAGGGGATATCAATGCCGCCATTCTTGAATTGAAAAATGCCATTCAACAGGCACCAGAAAACATCCAGTCGCGACACCTATTAGCAGAGACCTATCTACGGCTGGGTAATTTCGCAACAGCAGAAAAAGAATTTAGCCGAGCGATACGTAATGGCGGTGACGTCAATCTCCTCACACCATTGCTGGCTCAGGCACTATTTGGTCAAAGCGACATTCACGCGTTGAATCAATTGGTTGCGAAATCGACACTGGATGATCCCACCGCGATGGCCAACGTCTTGGCCATCAAATCCATCGTTCAGCTTCAACATGGCAAAGCCGATGACGCTGAGGCCATGATAAAAAAAGCCCAGACCTTCGATCGTGAAGCTTATTATGTGATACTCGCGCACAGCAGTTTGCTGGCCGAACAGCAACAGTTAGAGCAGGCACGCGCACAATTGAATGCGTTACATCGCACCTATGGCGACAGCAGTGATCTATTGCTGATCATCGGGCACCTTGAGTTGGCCGCGGGTGAGCATGATGAAGCGATAAAAGCGTATAGCAAAGCGGTTGAACTGACCCCGCTCGCGGTGCATTACAACTTGTTTCTGGCACAAGCATTAGTCAGGGATCAACAATACATCAAAGCAGAACCTTATGTGGATCGCCTACTGATTGTTCACCAAGCACATGCACTGGCCAATGAACTGAAGGCCATTATTCTTTATGATCGTGAAGAATACGATGCGGCAAAATCCCATGCCGACGTGGCAATACAAAATGGCTCACAAAACCATGGTGCCATGATCATTTCAGGGGTCACCGCCTATAAACAAGGCAATTATGACGAAGCTAATCGTCACTTTTCACGGGTCGCCCCCTTTGTCGATAGCAACCATTTCGTGAAACGGTTATTCGCTTCGACCCAGTTTCAACTGGGGAATATGGACGGTGCATTATCGACACTGGACGCGTTTGATCTCTCGATTGAAGAGAACAACGATTTCACCACAGAAATGAGCTTAGAGTTTGCCCGCATAGGCCGAAAAACCGATGCCGTCGCATTAGCCGCGAAAGCGAACAGCCATGAAATTGACAATGCCGCATTACGTTTAGGGCTCATTCAATTGGGTAACAATGATGAACGTGGTATTGCGCAACTTAACAAAGTACTGGCCAAGCAGCCCGCCTCTACGGATGCTAATCTTGGGCTTATTTACTACTACCTCAATAATGAGAATAACGCTGAAGCGGCAACAGCCGTGGATAACTGGCTGGCTGCTGCACCCGATGAACCCGTCGCTATTATGTTGAAAGGCCATATGGCGATTCAAAAAAGCGATTACACAAACGCAGAGCAATACTTTAAAAAAGCCGCCAAGCTTTCCCCTGATAACATCACGACGCAATTGTCACTGAGCCAGTTGCTATTCATTCAGGGAGAGAAGGAAAAAGCATTCAACCATACGTTATTACTCGCGCAAGATAACTTAAATAACTATGTCGTCGCTAAATACCTATTCCAATATGCAGAAACAGACGCACAACGCGAACAAGCGGCTGAACTGTACAAAAAGCACGTCAAAGAAAACCCTGACACTATCGATGTTAGAATGATCCTCGCCCGTAGTTACGCCTCACTGGGTAACTATGAGGCAGGGGTCAATTTACTTAAACCGCTTGCGACAAACCAGCAATCCGCGGATACCTGGAGCTTCTTGACGTTACTGTATTTCAAGCAAGACGCCTACCGTAAAGCGTTTCATGCGGCCACCCAATGGTTGGATCGTGATCCTCTCAATCCTGAAGCGTACATCCGCACCATTCAGGTCAGTGAGCTAACGGGCAACTATTCAACCGGTATTAACGTCGCGGATAAAGCAACCCAGCTGTTCAGTGACCGCCCTGAATTTACACTCATGAAAGCGGGGCTACTCATCAAAGATGAACAATTCGCCGCCAGCCAATCGTTATTAGATGCACAACCTGACAGCATGAAAAAAGATGTGTATTTCTTGCGTCTGCAGGGTGAACTCTACACGGCAGAAAAAGAGTACACGAAGGCGATTACCGTTTATAAACAGCGTTACCAGCAACAACCCAGCCTTTCTGCAGCCAAAGACCTCGCTGTCGCTTACGCGCAAAACGATCAATCGTCGAAAGCAGCAGTATTCTTAGAGAAAGTCATCAAAGAGTTTGGACAAGCAGCAGAGCCTCTAACCCTGTTACTGGCACAAATGCAGTTAAAAGATAAGCCGGAAGCCGCCATTTCACATTACCAACGCATATTGGATAAAGAACCCAATAATGTTATTGCTCTCAATAATCTGGCGTGGCTCTACATCGAGAAAAATGACATCACACAAGCGTGTATGTCTGCGACAAAGGCCTATAAACTGGCCGGCGAAGCACCTGAGATCCAAGATACCTATGGCTACTGCTTACTCAAAGCCGGCGATGCGAGAAAGTCACTGTCACCCTTGAAAACCGCCTATGAGAACTTGTCCTCAAATGTGGAAGTTGGGCTGCATTATGCTGAGAGCCTCATCATGAACCACCAGCATGCACAGGCTCAAATCATTCTTGATCAACTTACCCCCACAGAAGAAAAATCACAGAAACAGAAGCAAGATCTCTTACAAGCGATCAATCCTTAACATCCCGTGACAGCAAAAGGTAAATGGAGAGATAGGGATATAGAGAGATAGATAGAGGGCGAGGACGATGAAAGAACGCATGGCAACACGATGGACAAAATACCTCTGCATGTTAGGGGGGATCGGCGTCATGTTACTCTGGGTATTTTCAGCCCGTGCTATCGCAGGTTTACCCGACACCATTGCGAAACTGAAACCCTCTATAGTCGGTATCGGTACCTACAATCGCTTGGCAACGCCCCGCGCCCAACTTCATGGGACGGGGTTTGCCGTTGGCCCTTCACTCATCGCCACCAATGCCCATGTGGTGGATGAGCGTCTAAAAAAATCAAAGAACACGGCATTTGTGGTGTTTATCGGGAAAGGTAACAGTCCCGATGTGCGTCAGGCGACCGTGATCGCCCGCGATACTCGCCATGATTTAGCCCTGTTGAAAATATCAGGCGCCACACTCCCACCGGTGGCCTTATCAACACGCCCTGTTCGTGAAGGGGAAATGTACAGCTTCACAGGCTTTCCCATTGGCGCCATTTTAGGCCTGCACCCCGCGACCCATCGCGGTATTGTGGCCAGTATTACGCCGATTGCCACACCGGCACGCAATGCGAAAGAATTAACCATTCAACAGCTCAAGCAGCTTAAACGCCCTTACAACGTGTACCAGTTTGATGCCACCGCCTATCCCGGTAACAGTGGCAGCCCGGTATATCACCCAGACACGGGAGAAGTCATTGCGGTGATCAACAAAGTCTTTGTGAAATCAAGCCGTGAATCTGCACTGACTGATCCCAGCGCCATCACCTATGCCATACCCGTTAAGCATCTCATTACCTTGCTGAAACAACACCAATAACGCCACAATCACAAGGTCACTAACATGCCTCCCTCGCACTCATCCTCTCTTCCGAGGCGCCGTTTTTGGCAACGCACGCTACGATGGACGGCGTTTATCAGCTACGCCATCTGGGTCGGTATCATCTCACTCGGACCCGCAGCACAAACGGGGGATCTCACGGATCTCAAGCAATACGATATTGCCGCACTCGATAAGATATTGCACTTTGGGGTTTACGGCCTGTTTACCTGTTTGGCCTTTCTCGCCGTCCCCCGTCACCGCTTTTATTTATGCTGCCTGCTGCTCGCTCTTTATGGCGCCGGACTCGAGTACTTACAAGGCATCGACATGGCAGGGCGTGAAGCCTCCTGGGCGGACGGCTTCGCTAATGTGATCGGCGTGATTGCGGGGTATTACAGCTTACGCATCATCGAACGCCTCCTGCAAAAGCAGCGCGCATAAAAGTACCCTGCCAATTCAACCCCTTCCCTTTTTCGCTGTCACACATCACGCGTATTGAGCGAACAATGCCCGCTTTGTACGCCTTATCAGCACACCACGCGCTATCTGAATTTGTGATATTAACCATAAAAAATATTCATCAGCGTTTCTCTCCACGCTTCACCTTACCAATCCTCACAGTAGGCTATTGATATTTTTGTATTTTCACGAATTCCAGTGACGAACCTCACAAAATCGCCCCCTCAACCGCCAAAAAGCAAACGCTTGCGCAATCGTTTATATTCAGTAAAATCGCGTCCAATTCAACACGATGACAGCACGGAAACGGATACCGCTGCTTCACGTCATCACACTAACACCCCATATCTGCTCGTACTGCCACCTTGGTCAGTACCGCGGCTTATGACAACCAAACCTTGTTGTTGATAATTTTCATATCAACATCGCAATCAGTATGAGAGCAGGCAACTGACATGGCGCAGAACGCAGCGACCCCTAGCGTAAACAAGACCGGAAACAACACGGCGCATAACATCGACGAAAAAATCTCGATTCCTCGCTCGCTCTCCCTCGGAGCGCAGCATGTACTGGCAATGGATCTGTATATCGTTCCCATCATTCTTGCCAGCCTTCTATCGTTGACCGTAGCCGATACCTCTTCGTTGATCCAAATGACATTTGTCGTCGCAGGCTTAGCAACCATTATTCAATCTCGTTGCTTGCTCAAGCTACCTGTCATGCAAGGCCCGTCGTACATTCCCATTGGCGCCATTGCTGCCATCGGAAAAAGCATGGGCATGGGTGCGGTCTACGGCGCGCTGATCCCCGTGGCAATTTTTGTCGCGTTACTGGGCAAGCCACTGAATGTTTTCAGTAAAATTGTTCGTAAATTTGTCCCACCGATTGTCGGCGGTACCGTGATCATCGTGGTCGGCATCTCTTTACTGCCAATCGCTTTTAACGGGATCTACAGCGGCGAACACCCAAGCCAAAACATTGTGATCGCCCTTGTCAGCATGGTGTCACTGTGCAGCTTTATCTTACTGGGCTGCATGTGCCAAAAACTGCATTGGTTACGCCTGACCTCCGTACTGGGCGCCATTGTGCTAGGTACAATCACGGCCTCGTTTTATGGCATGACTGACTTTTCATCCGTGGCTAACGCAGCATGGGTACAATTGCCAACATTGCTGCCTTTTGGCGAACTGACGTTTGATCCTATCGCTATCATGACCATGCTGTTTATCTCCATGATTGTCTTAGTTGAAACAACGGGTACATGGTGTGCGGTCAGTGCAGTAACCAGTGTACCGCTTGAAGATGAACGTCTTAATCGCGGCGCGACCGGTGAAGCAGTGGGTCACTTCTTCTGTTCATTGATTGGCGGCAGTCCGGTAACGGGCTATTCAACCAATGCCGGGATTATCGCGGTAACGGGCGTGTCTTCACGCCGTGCGATCATTGCAGGGGGCTTCATTTTGCTTCTGCTCGGCCTGATGCCAAAACTGACCAGCGTGATTGCGTCTATTCCACACGCGGTGATCTCCGGTATTTTCACCGTGATTTGTGTGGTGATTGCCATGAACGGCTTCCGCGTTGTGCAGCACATCGACTTGTCTGAGCGCAATATGTTGGTGATTGGCCTGCCAATCATGCTGTCACTTGGTGCGGTACTGATGCCACGTGAGTTGGTTTATGCATTGCCAGAACTCGTGGGCTACTTGGTGAACTCAGGCATTGCCATTGGTGCATTGGCGGCGGTTATCCTGAACTTTGTGTTGCCTGATGATGCAACGCCAGCAATCGCAAACGAGGCAAACTAATGATGATGTTCCACGATATCCAATTTGCCGTTCAGGCGGACACATTCCATTGCCCAAACAAAGGCGCGTTTGAGTTCCACCCAGACTTTTTACTGCTGATTAATGATGAGGGGGATATCGCGGCCACGTACCCGCAGACACACCCCCATTATGCGGATGTACGCCACGCTCTGGCACAGCAAAACAAACTGAAGGTACTGGAAAAAGGCCAGTACTTGCTGCCGGGATTGGTGGATTTACACTGCCATGCCCCGCAGTGGCCACAAGCCGGTAAAGGCTTGGATTTGCCGCTGTATGACTGGCTGCAAAACTACACATTTCCGCTTGAGCACCGTTATCAGGACATCGCGTTTGCGGAGGCTATCTACCAAGACGTCACCCGCACACTGCTGGCTAATGGCACCACCAGTGCGGTGTACTTTGCTTCCATTGATCGCGCATCCACCGAATTACTGGCTCAGCAATGTTTACACATTGGCCAACGCGCTTATGTCGGCAAAATCAACATGGATAATGCCGAACAGTGCCCGCCTTACTATTGTGAACATGATGTCACTCAGGCTGTAGACGATACCGATGCGTTCATCCATAACGTATTGGCACTCAGCGGCAATGAAAAACGCTTAGTCCAGCCGGTGATCACGCCACGCTTTGTCCCAAGCTGTACGCCCGACATGCTCAATCAACTGGGTAAACGTGTGCAGCAATACGACCTGCACATGCAAACCCATTGCTCAGAAAGCGATTGGGCGCGTGATTATGCCCAGCAACATTTTGGTAAAACCGATGTGCAAATTTATGCCGATGCTGGCTTGCTGAACAATAAATCAGTACTGGCACATTCGATTTTTCTGACGCCCAACGATGTGGCGATGATTAAGCAATTCGATGCGGGTATCGCCCACTGCCCGTTGTCTAACATGTTTTTTGCCAACGCTGCGATGCAAACCCGCGAACTGCTCGATAGCGGCGTGCACATCGGTTTAGGCAGTGATATTGCTGGCGCACCGTCACCGTCCATCTTCCGGGCGGCGTTTGATGCGGTGTGTCATTCCCGTGTGCGTGAAGAAGGCGTGGACGTGATGATACCGACAGGACAACGCGGCACTGCCAATGCGCGTGTTAGCTTTGTTGAAGCGTTCTGGATGGCCACCGCAGGCGGGGCGAATGTTCTGAATGCCAAAACGGGCGTCTTCGCTAAAGACCATCACTTTGATGCCATCGTGATTGAAGCCAAACCGAGCATCGGTAATCTGCGCATTTGGCCAGAGTTTGATTCTCCCCACGATATTTTGGAAAAAATCATCTGTTTAGCCCAGCAAGAAAATGTACAACGTGTTTGGGTTCAAGGTCACGATGTGCATGATAAATCGCGCTAACGCCGTGTTCTAAAAAAGCCCCCTCGTGACAATCACGAGGGGGCTTTTTTATTTGTTCATCGGTTTTATCTGTTCATCAATGCATGATGCTATTGATTCAAGCAACAGTTTTAGCCTTCAATCAGCTTCATCAACAAATGGCCGTCATACATCGCCTGTTTCACCAATGCCGCACCCGGCATGGTGGCTTGGGTATAAAAGCAACTTTGCTCAATCACCAAATCACGGTTATACACCGGCAGTGACTGGGTACGAATACATTCCATGATCGCGGGATACAACACCTCTTTCGCACGGTTAAACTCACCGCCAATCAAGATTTTTTCGGGGTTAAACAAGTTCACCATAATCGCAATGGCTTGCCCTAGGTTGTGCCCCAATTCAACGATGACCTGTCGTGCCAAGGTATCACCAGCCACGGCTGCATCGCAGATTTTCTCAATCGTTAATCGCTGACCATGCAACTGGGAAGGATGCCCTTCGCGTAGACGCTGTTCCACCTGCTCCAGCACCGCCTTCAGGCTCGCCACCGTTTCTAAGCAACCGTGGTTACCGCAGAAACAACGCTTGCCATAAGGCTTAATTTGAATGTGTCCAAGCTCGCCTACATTGCCAATGCGGCCTTGTAAAATCACGTTATCCAACACAATGCCGGCACCGACACCATGATGAATGGAAATCAAAATCGAGTTCGCCACATCTTGTGAGTTACCAAACAATTTCTCGGCCAATGCCCATGAACGGGTATCGTTCCCCACAAACACCGGTACCCCCGTCGCTTGATGAATCGCAGGGCCTAATTCTAAGCGGTGGACATGGTAATGCGGCATTTGCAACACCATCCCCGTATCAGAATGCACCAAGCCCGGCAGAGACACCGCAATGGCGGTAATACGATCCAATTCACTGACATGGTTCGCAAAGAACGTGTGGATCTCGGCAATCAACTTGCTGAGCACTTCATCTTGCTCAAGCACATCCACATCCTGGCGTTCTTCAACCAGAATGTCGCCGCCTAACTCATGCAAGGCGATGGTTAAATACCCACGCCCTAAACGGATAGACATAAACTGCCAGCCTTCATTGGCGGGCACCAAGCCGATCGCAGGGCGTCCACGACTGCTGGTTTCTTGAATCGCCGTTTCTTTGATCAAGTGCGCATCGATCAACTCGCGGGTAATTTTGGTAATACTGGCAGGTGCTAATTGACTACGCTTAGACAGTTCAATTCGAGATATAGGCCCGTAAAGATCAATAAGCTTATAGACGCTGCCTGCATTGTTTCTTTTTATATGGTCGATATGACCAGGCTGAGCGACATACATGCCTACACTCCCGATAAAATCCATCAATGTTATTAGCCAATTGAATTTTTTTACTTTGCGAAGTAATTGTGAAGTCGTTAATTCAAAGGACGTGACCAGAGTCACGGTGCCAGCGAAACTTTACAGAAAAACATGCTCTAAAGCCCACTTTTGAGACGCCAATATAGAAGTTTTTTTGCTCGCAAAATTTAACACGAGCGAGACAGCTCCCCATGATTTTGCGATAATCTCCGGCTGCATGAAACAATGTTAACTCACCACGAGGTTTGCGGTGTATAAAATCAACGAAGTGTTTGAAACCATTCAAGGTGAAGGCGTCTTTACAGGTGTCCCAGCCATTTTTGTTCGTCTGCAAGTCTGCCCGGTAGGGTGCGCATGGTGTGATACCAAACAAACATGGAGCGCCGAACCGCAAGATGAAGTCGCCATCGACACCATCATGGCAAAACGCGGTGACTCTCCCCTTTGGACCACACTGGATGCCGACGGGGTTGTCGCACTGCTGATTGCACAGCAGTATACCGCCAAGCATGTGGTCATCACGGGGGGTGAACCGTGTATTTATGATCTTCGCCCGTTAACCATGGCGTTAGATGCAGCCGGTTTCCAATGTCAAATTGAAACCAGTGGCACGTCAGAGGTGCTGGTAACGGATCGTACATGGGTGACCGTATCGCCAAAAATCAATATGAAGGCGAAATTACCGGTGCTTGCCAGTGCCCTTGAGCGAGCCGATGAAATTAAGCACCCTGTAGGGACTGAAAAAGACATCGAGCAACTGGATGATTTGCTGGCAGGCAAAAACCTGAAAACCAATGTGACCATCGCATTGCAGCCGATCAGCCAAAAACCACGCGCGACTGAGTTGTGCATTGAAACCTGCATCACGCGCAACTGGCGTTTATCGATTCAGACCCACAAATACCTGGCGATAGCCTAACCGCCATTACGTCTCGCGCTATTCTCATCCCCTGCGCGCGTCTCGCGGCTGTCTCAACGTTACGACAGCCGCCCAATCTACAAGACACGTCTCCCTTCTTAACATTGCCTCGGTGTGCACTCTCTATACTGAGCAAAAAAGTTAAGCAAAAAAGCAATAACACATCTTGTTTATTCATTGTGATTGTTTGGGGAATACCTATGCGCCGTTATCTAGGGAAATGCTTTTGGGCTGCCTGCAGCCTGCTCCTTGCTGCCTGCGGAGGCGGCACGGACACACCCACGCCTGTTGCCGGTACACCAACACCGGTGTCCAATACCTTCACAGTATCGGTCGATTTACCGGCCAGCATGGCACTGGCTCAGCGACAATCCACCTTGTTCCCCACCGCCTATGCGGACGCGGTGCAAGATCTCACCGAACAAAACTTTGCCGCCGTGTGGCTGGATAACACCGGCAAGGTATTTGAATCCATCGATATTACTCGCTGGGTTTCTCAGGGCGATGGCCGCTACGAACTTGATGCGGGCACACAATATCGCATCAATGCGGTACTGTTAATGAACCCCGCCGGTGTTCCGGTCTTCACCTTAGGGGAAGCCTTACCGGAAGGGCTTTACATGATCCCCCTCGCCACCGAACGGCTCGCCATTACGCTAGAATCGTCATTGGCCTATTACGCGTTTACTCAACGTGTGGTTCAAGATGGCAGCTGGGGCGTATTCAGTGAAATCTTTAATGATGCCCCGCAAGGTAAAGTGTTGTTTGCCTTGCAAGACATCAACAGCATGGCCACAGACATTAGCGATACCTTGTTTCCGAAAATCAGCGTGCAAGGCCTGACGCTGAAAGAGTTGATGACCTTGTCTATCGTGCAGTCCATGACAACCGGTCGCGTGGAACGTTTCTTTACTGAACAAGCCGCCGCCATTGCTGATATTCAAGCCATTTTAGGTGACGGTTACTGGCAGGTGGGGAGTTTCACCAATAATAGCGGCAGTGGCATTTTGGTCGACAGCACCCAATACGATGGTGTCGAAACCACGGTGAATAAATTTCGCTGGGAAAAGGCCGGGAATACAGACATTGCCCTCAGTGATTTTTTCACCTATTTCAGTGAATCGACCGCTTTCGGCACGGAAGACATTACCCATCAGGTATTAACCAGCGACGGCTGGAAAGGCTTATTCAGTTACCTGCGCGTGGTATTTGCCACCCAAACCACCGCCCTGCTGACGGATGCTGCCCTCTCGGTTGATGACAAAGCGGGGATCACGCTGGACGCCAACGTGTATTCACTGAACGGCAAAAAAATGCATGACTTTTTGTCGAGTAAAAACAATCATTACGTCACGCGTTATATCCAACCCGACGCGACATTCAGTGAAGGGGCCTCCGGCTTCTACTTTACCTGGCGTCCTGAAGGGGAAACCTACCTGCTTTGTGATACCAGTAATGATCAAGATACCTGCCGCGTGTCCCCGATTCAGATGCCCGATGCCGGTTATACCAGTCTGGATGAGGTGACCACCCCGCTAGCCAATATTGGCCCCGACATCACCGACGTCAACGGTTTTCGACTCAGTGACAACATTGTGGTCGAGCTGATTGATGACAATTTCTTTACCCTGCGTTACTGGAACAACATTGCGGGTGACGAATGGGCGGTTCAGGAAGTCGGCGCTTGGGCCCCCACCACCGTAGCAGGCCAATCGATCATTCGGTTTGATGTGCCCGACATCATTAAGCAGCTGGCGTCCAATTACCGCTTTAACAGTACCAATTTGTTCCTGATTGCAGATCGGGGGTTTGTCAATATCGGGGAAACCCTGCTGAAAAACACCGAATACCACTATTCGGGTTTTGATAATGACGCCAAAGCGCAAATCATCAGTGCTGCCAGTCGTGACAACCTGCCCCCCTTTGATAACTGTGACTTCGGCAATACGGCACAAGCCACCGCAGGGCTTTTCCTGAACGCCGTCACCGAATGTGGCGGGGATGAGCGGTTTACGGGAGCGCGCCTTGATGCTCTGATCGGCCATTCTTTAGTGCAAGTTTCAGAAGATGGCGAGATCAGCGCACACATTCTGCGTGACGGTAACACGTGGGAACTGTACCGTCATACCGATCTTGAAGCAGGGTCACGCCAGTGGGCACTCACCGAGGAAGGCTACCTTGCCCTCTTCCCGGATGACAGTGATAGCACCACCGTCAACCGCTGGGCCTTGACCCATTACGAGTACTCCCTGCGGTTATTGGCCATTAAGCAATTCAGCCAGACCGACAATAGCGCCACCATCAATAACGTGATGGCCCGTGAGTATGCCCCAGGCAGTTTAGCAGCCTGCTCGACGCTCGATTCTGGCTGGGATCAAGCGACGACCGCCCCCGTCACCACCCGCACGCTCGAGGAATACCAAAACCAAATCACCCAATGTAAAACCGTATGGTTTGATCGTAATCCCGTGTTGACCGAAACCCTGCTGATCGGCAATACCGGTGATAACAGTGATGATAAAGCCCTGCAATTTGCCAGTGACAGCTCGCGCTTCCTCAAACTGAGTGATGACTTCTCTGGCGATTATTTCCTTGGCCAATACGTGGATTCTGATGGCTGTGGTTTTAATATCGACATTCGCTGGAAAATCGACGATGACGGCACCTTGTATTACGAGGCGCTGGATGGATCCATGAATGAGCGTATTGCTCTCACCGATACCGATGGGCTAAAACTGGCCATCAAAGCGTTTAACCATCAAACCCGTTGGCAAGACGATGAAACATTATCGTTCGCCGCCACTGACGGTGAACTATGGAGTGACATTGTCACGTTAATACCGGCCAGTGACGTGCCTGATGTCACGCCAATTGAGCCGCCGCCAACACCACCAGCGGAAGGTGAAACGCCTACAGAAGGCGAAACCCCCACGGAGGGCGAAACACCTGGTGAAGGCGAGAACACAGAAGCGCCAGCGGGGCCACCTGCAGGAACAATCCTCAATGATGGGCAACAGTGTGCTTTCCTCGAGGAGACACCCTCCCCATAGTGGTACTGTCTCTTTACGACGGGCATCGACACCTGTCTATTGAGCACATACCCACTCACTACGCGCCACTCTCACTCGGGTGGCGCGTTCATAGAGGTGGCACATCTTTTGAGGCCATATCACAGCCCCATACCACCGATGCCCATGTAAATTCGCACAATTCTTGTGCGCCCCTCTCTATATTTCGTGCAATTGCGCCATCAAATTACGTTTTAAGGTCACAACAAGGCTTGAAGCGAAACGTAAGACAGGTAATATGTTGTCTTTGGACTGTGTCTAAGGGAATTCCGCCCTTAGTGAACACAAGTGAAGTGCCTTAACGGAGAATAATTTACACATGACTTACGCGCCTGTAACAGACGTACTTAGCGGTAAGCTCGCGGTAGACAGTGAAGTCACTGTTCGCGGCTGGATCCGTTCACGTCGTGATTCCAAAGCTGGGATCTCTTTCCTTGCCATTTATGACGGCTCTTGTTTCGACCCGATTCAGGCCGTGGTCCCTAATGAGTTAAATAATTACCAGGAAGAAGTGCTTAAGCTGACCACTGGTTGCTCTGTTGAGGTGACGGGTAAAATCGTTGCATCTCCAGCGAAGGGACAAGATTTTGAGCTTGCAGCCACTGACGTTAAAGTCGTGGGCTGGGTTGAAGACCCTGATACGTACCCAATGGCGAAAACTCGCCACTCTATTGAGTACCTTCGTGAAGTCGCACACCTACGTCCGCGTACTAACGTAATTGGTGCGGTTGCGCGTGTGCGTAACTGTCTATCACAAGCGATTCACCGTTTTTACCACGAGCAAGGCTTCTTCTGGATGTCTGCGCCACTGATCACAGCCTCTGACTGTGAAGGTGCGGGTGAGATGTTCCGCGTATCTACATTGGATATGGCGAACACACCAATGACAGCAGCCGGTGAAGTTGACTTTGATAAAGACTTCTTTGGTAAAGAAACCTTCCTAACGGTTTCTGGCCAGCTAAATGCTGAAACTTACGCTTGTGCACTAAGCAAAGTGTACACGTTCGGCCCGACATTCCGTGCTGAAAACTCGAACACTAGCCGCCACCTAGCAGAATTCTGGATGGTTGAGCCTGAAGTGGCTTTCGCTGAGCTGGATGACGTGGCTAAGCTAGCAGAAGACATGCTGAAGTATGTGTTCAAAGCGGTACTTGAAGAGCGTCGCGATGACCTTGAGTTCTTCGCTGATCGTATCAACAAAGACGCAATCACTCGTCTAGAGCAGTTCGTAACGTCTGACTTCGCACAGGTTGACTACACTGACGCTATCCAGATCCTAAAAGATTCTGGTCGTGACTTTGAGTTCGACGTTGAGTGGGGCATCGACATGTCTTCAGAGCACGAGCGCTACCTAGCGGAAGAGCACTTCAAAGCACCGGTTGTTGTGAAGAACTACCCGAAAGACATCAAAGCGTTCTACATGCGCATGAATGACGACGGCAAAACCGTTGCAGCGATGGACGTTCTAGCACCAGGCATCGGTGAAATCATCGGTGGTTCTCAGCGTGAAGAGCGCCTAGAGCTTCTGGATAAGCGTATTGCTGAAATGGGCATCGATGCTAGCCACCTTGACTGGTATCGTGACCTTCGCCGCTACGGTACGGTTCCACACTCTGGTTTCGGCCTAGGCTTCGAGCGTTTGGTAACATACGTAACTGGCATGGCAAACATCCGTGATGTGATCCCATTCCCACGTGCACCACGCTCTGCAAACTTCTAATCTGAAGTTCGCTCAAAAGCAGTAAAAAAGTCACCTTCGGGTGGCTTTTTTTTATACCCAGATTAAACGGGTCAATAGACTTGGTTACAGGGTTAGAATAAGCTTAGGCTATCCGCTTATCGCAGATAAGCAGCAACACTAATTCACATGAGTCAATTATGATCAGAGAAATCACCCTCACGCCAGCAAACCAATGGGCCAAACCCTTCGTATCAGAAGTTGCTGAAATTATTAACCTACTTAAAGAGTACGGTTATGATTCCGCCACCCTTGCCCTTTTAACTGGCCTACAAGAGAAAAAAATCTCTGATTGGATGTCACGTTACAAACGCGAACCTGAAAATCGTTCTGATATTCCCTACCCGTGCTGGTGTTTTCTGACCGCGCTTGTCGGCAGACCCAATATTCAAAATCATGGTCAACCGATTGATGTCGATGCCAGAAAAGTCATGCGTGCGTTCAAACCAACGGCGTTTAAAAATAAAACCGCCTTTGAAATGCCGAGCGAGAAAGAGTTTAAGCGCGTGATCGGTGACAACACGTTTACAGGCATCACCATCGAAAGCCTGTGTGACGCGTTTTTATGGAAGCCTGACCAACTCGCGACAAGCCTAGAGAAAAGCACGCTGCCTTTCTTGAACTGGTGCCTGATCCTTATGTTGTGTGGTTTCAACATTCAAAAAATGTTGCTCACTCAGCATGAAGGCGACATCGTACTGATTAAATAAACCTGTTTTTAATCAGGTCATTATTTCATCACGCTGTTATTCCAGCGATAAAAAAGGCTACCCTTGGGTAGCCTTTTCTTATTTATCGGTTTAATACCGCTTATTCTGCATCCGCCAGTGTTTCAGGGCGATCTTCTGGACGGAAATGGTATTGCACCGCCAGCAAGAAGTTACGCAAAATCTGATCTTTACACTCACGGTAGTGCTTGTTCTCTGGCTTTCTAAAGAACGCACTCAGCTCATGCTTGCTGATCGTGAAATTCACCGATTCCATCAATGCCAATACGTCTTCGGCTTTAAAATCCAACGCAATACGTAACTTCATGAAAATCATGTTATTGGTCAAACGAGACTCAGGCTCAGCCTGCGGACCTTCTTTCTTACCACGTCGGGTATTGATCAGACCATTAAGAAAAATGGCAAGTTCACGGTCGGAACATTTATCAATAAATGCACCATCATCATCTTTCTTCAACCAATCGCAAACTTGCTCTCGTGTTACCTCGTGGTCAGCAGAAGCAAAGATTTCAATCATCGCTGAATCATTAAAATCGAAGGTATAGCGAATACGTCGCAAGATGTCGTTGTTGAGCACAGTAAATCCTAGTAAAAATGCAGCATTGTCGACATGACGTACTGCGAAGTTGTGCTTCATTTTACCAGATATATACCCAATAAGTTTACTTACTGCGATTTAATCAACAGGGCCAAACTGCTATAGTGCGCGTTGACCCTATCAACACAGAAACAACATCCATGGATACCCAACCTAAAAACCCGCTGCATGGCGTAACGCTTCAAACTCTATTGAACGAACTTGTGGATCACTACGGCTGGGAAGAACTGGGTCGCATCGTAAAAGTACGTTGCTTCACCAGTGACCCAAGTATCAAGTCAAGCCTGAAGTTTCTTCGCCGCACCGAGTGGGCCCGAAAAGAAGTTGAGCAACTTTACCTCGACACATTCTTTATCGATTAAGTGGCCGATGCGATAGATAGCGAGACGTTATTTATCGCATCCCCCCTACACTTCCCGCCCATCCACCTTTACACCTCTTCCCCTGCCCACTGGGCGAACATACCATTAAGTGATATTTAGTGCATTTCACTTAAAGAATGGCATTTGTCTGTCATTTATCTATCCTACCCTGCGCTTTATAGGGCAAAAACACCATTATCAATGCTAGATTGACGCATTTTTCATCACAATATCGCCATTCATGTACCACACCATTCCCACCAGACAGCCAGTAAAATCGATCAAAAAATGACGGTTTATTCCCTCGCTTTAGCCCAATTTTAGTGACCCGCCACACAGTCAGATTATTATCTGACCAATTCTGTCGTCATTTTACTGTAACCCCACCCATGCACAGCGATCGCGCCCTCTCACGGCGTGACGTAAAAAACGCAACTACAAGGCATTCTCAAATTTTATTAAGCGTAATTGTTACAACTTCTTGTCAACCCCCTCTGTATAGAGGTATAAATAAGCTAATGACTGTTTATTCTTACCCCCCATGGACGATGACAATGTTTGAGAAAATTACCGCCGCACCGGCAGACCCGATTCTAGGCTTAACGGACGAGTTCAAAAATGACCCACGCGCAGAGAAGATTAACCTGGGCGTTGGCATCTATAAAAATGAAGCGGGCAACACACCAGTATTAGCCACCGTCAAGAAAGCAGAAGCCATTCTGCTAGAGAAAGAGACAACAAAATCTTACCTCAGCATTCCGGGTACCGCGGAATACGGCTTGGCTGTTCAACAACTGTTGTTCGGTGCGGATTCTCCTGTCATCTCATCAACACGTGCATTCACCGCACAAGCACCTGGTGGTACAGGGGCACTGCGTGTTGCCGCTGAATTTATCAAACGCCAGCTCGGTGATGTGAAAGTCTGGATCAGTAACCCAACGTGGGCAAACCATAATGGTGTGTTCGCAGCGGCAGGTCTTGAAACCGCACAATACACTTACTACAACGCTGAAACCAAAGACATGGATTTCGCCAGCACCCTCGCTGATCTGAATCAAGCATCGGAAGGTGATGTCGTTTTGCTTCACGGCTGCTGCCATAACCCAACCGGTATCGACCCAGATGCTGCGCAATGGCAGCAACTGGCTGATCTATGCGTAGAGAAGAAACTGCTACCGATGTTTGACTTCGCGTACCAAGGCTTTGCTAAGGGCGTAGAAGAGGATGCACAAGGTCTGCGTATTTTCGCTGACAAGTGTGAAGAACTGTTGGTCGCTAGCTCATTCTCGAAAAACTTCGGCCTGTACAACGAGCGTGTCGGTGCCTTCACGTTGGTGGCAAGAAACAGCGAAGAAGGGACGACAGCATTCAGCCAAGTGAAGAGTATCGCACGTGTGATTTACTCTAACCCACCGGCACACGGCGCTGCTGTGGTCACTGAAATTCTTAACGACCCTGCCCTACGTGCAGAGTGGGAGCAAGAAGTCGCAGACATGCGTGATCGCATCCAAGAAATGCGTACCTTGTTTGTACAAACACTAAAAGAAATGGGTGTTGACGCTGACTTCAGCTTTATTGAGCGCCAGAATGGCATGTTCTCATTCTCTGGCCTGAACAAAGATCAAGTGAATCGTTTGAAAGATGAATTTGCTATCTACATTGTTGGCTCTGGCCGCATCAGTGTTGCGGGCATGACCAAATCAAACATGCAGCCACTGTGCAAGGGCATTGCCGCTGTGCTTTAAGCAAGCAGCCAGCATAAGCGATTGCGCTTTACCGCAAGCTTTGACGCAAACAAATAAATAACGGGCCTCGCGCCCGTTATTTTTTGCGTGTTATTTTTACTTATCATCACGCGATTGATTGTCATGCTGTGTGTTATGCATATCGGTAGGCGCTGCTTTGGCTTCATCGACCGTTTTATCGATGGGGGCGTTTTGTTGTAAACGATGCTCAGCCAGACTTATCGAGAGGGAGGACGTTGCAAAAAAGATCCCTCTCATATTGGTTTTCCAGCTGCTCACGCCAAGGGCGTTTTGCAACCGGCACCAAATAGAACACATCACGTGACGTGTCAGTGACAAACGCCATGTCGTGTTGCATCAGCTCATAATGAATGTCGTGAATAAACCCTAAAGAAAAGCTTTGTCGCCCCGTTAATTGATTTATATCGGCACGTGTTAGGCTCACCCCTTGATCTTCACCTGCAAAGCGATTGCGCAGCCAGTCAGAAAACTCTCTAGCACTTATCATTGTCATACACTCGCCTCCTCGTCACTCTTCCCTGAAAAACTAAAAAAATGAGAATGAGTCCATTATTAATAAGTTATAGCAGAGTTAAGACATAACGACAGAGTAATCAATCAATAGGCAAGTAAAGTACGAAGGTGACGCAAGGATGAGACACCGTACAAAAAGCGTAAATCAGCGTATCGCGCAGAGAGAAAAGAGACGCAGAATAGATCAAAAATAGCAGGGAAAGTGACGCGCTGAAACCCACAAAGAAAGGAACGATGGCTCGATAAGTCGGCGGCAAGATAACGATAAAGATAAAAAGAAATAGCACCCGCCCCTGCTGACACAGGAACGGGTCTGGCGGCAAACACAATCTTAACGAAAGGTATTACTGAAAAAGGTCAGATAACCCCAATAAGATTGGGCTTAAAGTGCTTTGTAAAGTACCTTATTGCCTGCCAGTTGGATGCGTTCAACCAAGTTTTCTTCAACCAACTTTTTCAACGCACCAGTGGCCCATGAAGCGGCTTTCGCATCTTCCTGACCCGCTTGAAGACCAATCCCTTTAGGGTTAATGCCTTCAGCATGCTGAACCACGATATCCAGCACTTGCTGCTGCTTTGGCGTCAACGCCACATTCACAGCAACTGATGCTACCGCTTCAACTGGCTTAACCGCTTCAACAACAGGTTTCGCCGCTGGAGCAGCTTTTACTGTTTCTGCAGTTGGTGCTTTTTTCACAGCAGGTTTCGCTGCTGCTGGTTTTGCTGCTACTGCCACACCCTTAAGGCGCTTTTGCAGTTTTAGCTGAACTTTACGTTTGTGAGAGATTCTCATTAAATTTCCTACTCCGTTGCACTACTTTCAGTCACCACTATCTATCGAGGTAACCTTGTGGGTTGACCCGATATATCCAGCGGGAAAAAGTAAGCGCGTGTTATACCAAGGATGTCAGAGAATTGCCAGCAAACGGTTATTTAAGCTGCAACAAAAGACGATTTTACTCAAAAAGGAGAGACGGCATCTCATTTCTCCGAGTCTTACGCATACGCGCAAACGGCAAAGTATGTAGAAATTGAGTCAAGTTGCGGTCAAATTCAAAGAAATAGCAGAAAATACTGGATAAATAGCCATGTGCACATTATCGCTATAATGCCCTGTTTCTTATCATTATCTTTCGTCAAGTGATCCCGTTCGCGATTCCACAACGTAAGCCATACTGAGAGAAGTAAAGCTGTAACAGGATACGAATAATGCATCGCGAGTTGGAAACACATTACATCAAACAGCCACTTTCTTTCGCGCATGCCGGACTGTATGCCGGTGGCTTAGTGGGGGTGATTTTAGCCGCCGTATTGGGCTTTTTCTTCCCGATGATCGCCCCTTCTGCGGTCGCCATTTTGGTATTAGTCGCCGGACTCATGGCGTTATTGGGCTACAAGTATCAACAAGGGCCCGAGTTAACCTTCACCCTGACGTTTATGCATTTGCAGTTTCACAGCCACCAAGGCGGCTGGCTCGCGCGCTGGAAGAACATTGATCGTATTGCCCAAGCCAGTATCGCCAATAGCGGCTGGTACCAACCTATTCCGTGGGTTGGCGTTAAGCTCAAAGATTACAGCGAATTTGTCGATGCGATTTGCCCGCGTGTGGCCAGTAAATTACTTATCGAACAGCGAATTTTGCTGGTAATGGCGCACAAAAACATGGCCGATCCGCCCTATCAACTGGAAGACATTTTATTTGATGACAGCCCTTACACCACCCCGTCAGGGCATGTGTTAAAAGGACTGCAAGCGATGCTAGCTAACCGCATGCGTTATAACCGCACGTTTTTGGGGTATGACTTTTTCATTTCTGAAGATTTTCTGGATCGCCCTGCCGCCGATTTCGCGGGGCTCGCCCGCCGCTATCTGGCCGCCGCGTGATCACTGAAAGCGACGCATTCAGCAAACCGGCAACCCGATAGCAGCGCTAGGTGTTTAACGCGCCACGCTGGCCTGCGCTTTTAAGAATGGCAGCAATAATAATCCAACCGTGCCCCCAGCAACCGCAATCACGGTGAAAAAGCCCGTCCAATGGAACTGCTCGACAATCAACGCCAGCGGATACCCTGCCATGGCCGCCCCCATGTAAGCAAACAGCCCAACAAACCCCGTCGCCGCGCCCGCAGAGTCTTTATGGGAGCACTCCGCCGCCGCCATGCCAATCAACATTTGTGGACCGAACACGAAAAAGCCCACGGCAAAGAAACAGCCCGCTAACAACACATCACTGTCGATGGGCATTAGCCACAAGGCTGACACGGACAGGAAGATGCCAATGGCAAAAATGAGGTTCATCGGGCCACGGTTACCGCCAAACCAACGGTCAGAGCCCCAGCCTGCCACCAGCGAGCCGACAAAGCCGCCGACTTCAAACAATGACAACGCCATGTTGGCTTGTATCAGGCCGTAGCCTTTTTGTTCGCTCAGGTAGAGGTTGCCCCAATCGTTAATCGCGGTGCGAACGATGTAGACCAACACGTAACTGAAGGCCAACAACCAGATGTATTTATTTCGGATCACGTATTTGGCGAGGATCTCACGGTGACTCAACCCTTGCCCTTCTCGTTCTTGCGCCAGTTCCAAATGATCCTGCCGCCATTCCCCCACCGTTGGCAGCCCCAATGTGACGGGTTTATCCCGCAGTCGCCAGCAAAGAAAGAGCCCGATGACCATCGCAATCACGCCCGGCACGATGAAGCCCATCCGCCAGCTGGCGTGCAAGGTCAGGTAGCCCACCAATAGGGGGATCAATGCTCCACCCACATTATGGGCGGTATTCCAGATCGACCACCAATGGCCACGCTCTGAGCGCGAATACCAGGTTGTCATGAGTTTAGAGCACGGTGGCCACCCCCAACCTTGGAACCACGCATTGAGTACCCACAAACTCATCAGCACCCAAAGTGCATCGGAAAAGCCAAACGCGATATTGATCACGCCAGTGGCAAATAAGCCGATCCCCATGAAATAGCGCGGGTTCGACCGATCAGACACCACGCCTGACAAAAACTTAGAGGCACCATAAGTCAGATAAAACAACGTGCCCATCATGCCGATGTCGGATTTCTCCAGCCCCAAATCCACCAGCATGGACGGCATCGCATAGTTAAAGTTCTTACGGGTAAAATAGAAGACGGCATAACCCACATACATGGTGAACATGATATGAAAACGCCAGTAACGGTACGTTTCTGCGATCTCTGCCGGTGCTTTTCCTGAATGTAGATTTTGCCCTGATTGTTGTGATTGCAAGGGCTGTGAGAGCGGTGAAGAACCCATGATTAGATTACCGGTAGCTGAATGTGAATAGCCGTGCCCCGTACAGGGGACTGCATGCGGCTCTTAATGGCGATTTGCCCACCGAGGGCTTCAACACGTTCTTGCATGCCGCGCAAACCAAAACCACTGGCAGAAGCCTGCATTAACGCCGCGACCGCAAACCCTTTGCCATCATCTTGGATCTGCACATGCACCCCCTCTTTTTTGAGCACAAAGTCAATATTCAACGTACTGGCCTGAGCGTATTTCACCACGTTATTCACCGCCTCCTGACATAAGCGGTACAGCGTCACACTCAAGGTATCGCTTAACGCCTCGGGCAACAGACCGTCACCTCGCCATGTGATCGTCGTCTGGATGCCGTGGCTTTCACACTCTAAGTCCCGAATCAATTGGGTGATCGCGGCTTCTAACCCCATATCATCCAGCGTTTTCGGGCGCAGCCGCGTCAGCAGGCCTTTGGTGGTGTCATAAATATTCAGCGATAAGGTTTCAATCGTATCAGCACAATGGATACCCATCGGTGGCGTATCTACCCGTTTGATGATGCTCGCTTGGGTGCGGATCGCCGTAATGTTCTGGCCGATCTCATCATGCAGCTCACGGGCGATTTCGCGGCGTACCGATTCCTCCGCCGTGATCAATTGGCGAGACAAACTGTGATTGCGCGAGAGTTGCTGTCGCAGCTGTTGATTGAGTTCACGCTGGCGCTGAATACCCATGCCGAGCAAAATACCCGTCAGGCTTTGCGCCGTCAGCGACAACAAGAGATCGGTGATCGCCAAATCACTGCCACTGCTGCGAGCGGCAATCAAGGCGATACTGTTAAACAAGGTGCCCATTAGAGCTCCCTGCCAACCATAGCGGAACGCCAGTAAAATAATGGGAATGGCCAAACAGAACGGGGCAAAGCGACGAAGCTCTTCCGGTAAGCCCAGTTGCAGCACAATGCTGCCCACCAAGACCACCACATACAGCAACACATGACGCACGCGCAAGGACACCGGACGAGAAACCAAATCAACCGTCAGTGGCACCCACGTTTGTTGGAATAGATAGCTCCACACCAAATAGCAACTTGGCACCAGCATCAGTCCACCCGTCACACTGACCAGCAAGACCATCAATCCGTGTGACAGTGCCGAGGCAAACCCGACAGGCATACCCATACCCAGTGCGCCCCCATGGGACCAATCATGCCACATCACCACCACATGCCCGTATAACGGCAACCCCGTGGCGACCGCCATGTTGAGTAATGACGTCACCATAATGACCGCCCCCATGACACTCAATCGGTGTAATTGGGTACCGCTGTAATGACGGTGCGCAAACCACAGTACAGGCACACTCAGAACACTGGCCAGCATGGCGATTTGCCAAATGGATTTCCCCACTTGGGATGCCAAGGCCAACAGCAATAACCACTCCGTGACGTATACGGCAGGCCAAAAACGCCTCGGGCAATGCAAGAGCACACCCA
This sequence comes from Photobacterium sp. 270122K, assembly GCF_059941365.1. Classification (NCBI taxonomy): domain Bacteria; kingdom Pseudomonadati; phylum Pseudomonadota; class Gammaproteobacteria; order Vibrionales; family Vibrionaceae; genus Photobacterium; species Photobacterium sp. 270122K. The sequence continues at coordinate 513,149 of NZ_JBPOEN010000002.1, read as the reverse complement.
GTCGTAACGCAAAAGGGAAGAGGAAAACGGCTAACTCAGGATCGAGGGTGAAATAGGTCGCGATCACCCACAGGCAAAACCAACCACAGGCCAGCAGTAACCCGCCCACCAGCGATGTCACGGCAAGGTGCCGCATCACTTCACCCCAGTCGGAAAGTCTGATTGAAAATCGTTTTGAAAGTTCGTCTGAAAGTCGCGCTGAAAATGACGGGCCAATTCTACGTTGTTTTTAGCGCCTAGCTTATCCATAGCATGGGCACGGTGAACATGCACCGTTTTATGGCTCAAGCCCAAGGCACTTGCGACAGCTTTTACATCGAGACCGGTCGCCAGCATTTCACTGATTTGCCGTTCACGCTTGGTCAATTGAGACACCGATGGCTCAGTTTTCGCCGTTGAGGCCAATTTCAGGGCGATATCCGGCGTCAGGTAACAGCCTCCAGCCGCCGCCGTTCGTACCGCTTGCACCAACTCATCCGGACTGCAACGCTTGCTGAGGTAGCCACGCGCGCCCATTTCTAAGGCTTTTTCGACCATCCCGGCAGAGTCATGGACACTCAACATGATAGTGGCAAGCCCGTCGGGTAAATCCGCCAACAATGACAAACCGCTTTCATCCGGCATCGAGATATCAAGAATACACACCGATGCTTGGCTACCCGGTAAGCCCAGTCTCGCGGCTTTCGCCGAGCCAAACTCCCCCACGACCGTCATATCGTCTTCCAGTGTCAGTAATTGCGCAAAACCAGAGCGTACGATGATGTGGTCATCGACCAGTGCAACCTTGATCATTCTCCCTCCCCCGATCAATCAACAGCAAACAATAAGAATTAAAGCGCACAACAGCACGAAAAAAAGAGCAATAAACTACCTGCTCTCTTTCCCACAGACAAGCATGAAATATAATTAGTCAATAATGCACAGACTGAGTGGGTATCCAGCAAGCGGGCATAAAGCAGACATAAAAAAACTGCCCGTAGGCAGTTTTTTTAATGCGTCATCACGCTTTCACATCCGACTCACCAGCGTTGACCTCATTTCCGTTCCGTCACGCTGTCAGCGAAATCATGCAACGTTATGCCGTCTCAAGCGCCGCCGCTTCTTTCAGCAAGCGTTTTTCTCGGCGGATTTTCTTTTCTTCCGCAATCGCAACGAACAATAGCAGCACAATACAGACCGCCGCAGAGGTATCTAACGCCGCAAATGTCCCTTTCCAACCGGTCAATCCAAAGATAGGCGTACCATCGGCAATCATACCCAAGCCCAATTTGGCAAAGCTGTCACCAATCAGGTACGCAAAGGTCCCTTTAATACCATCTGCCACACTGATGGCTTTTTTCGGTACAAAACCTACAGCGGCCACGCCAATCAGCAACTGTGGACCAAACACCAAGAAGCCAAGCACGAACAACGATCCTAAGTACATGTACTCACTGGTCGCATGCTGGTAGAACTCCAAGCAAAAGATGATCAACACTAACGACACACACGCGACAATCGCACGGCGACCATTGGCTAAGTCAGACAAGTAACCCCACATCAGGGTGCCCACTAACGCGCCCACTTCAAACAGGGTGAAGCCCGAGATTGCCGTTTCTTTTGATAAACCCAACTCTTGGTAGGCATAAACCGTTGACCACTGATCAATACCGATACGCACGATGTACAAGAAGATATTAGCAAAACACAACAGCCAGATGATCTTGTTCTTCAATACGTATTCCATGAAGATCTGGCGCTTAGTCATCTGTGTTTCTTCTGCGATAGCATCTTCTTCGCTGATCGCTTCATCAAACAACTCTTCGGCTTTACCTAAGCCGTACGCTTCCGGTGAATCGCTACCAAAACGCAGACCAATGAAACCCACAACCAATGCAATGATCGACGGGAAGATAAACATGCCGATCACATGGCCATCAAACAGGTAGTTTGCACCGAATAACGCCACACCGGCCGCACCCGCACCACCGACGTTATGGGACATATTCCACAAGCCAAGGTAGGTGCCGCGCTTGTTACGTGGCGTCCATTTGGTAATGGTAGAATAGCTAGAAGGCCCACCGGTACTTTGGAAGAAACCGCTTAAACCGTAAAACGCGACCATCATGAATAAGCTGGCACTTGTGCCACCCATGCTGGCACTGAAACCCAGCATCGCCAAACCAGAAAGAATCAACATGAAAGGCAAAAATTGTTTGGTGTTCTTTCCGTCAGCGTAATAAGAAACGACCGTTTTACCGATCCCGTACGTGATCGAGAAACCCAGACCAATCAAACCCAGATCCGTCATCGACAACCCATAGGTTTCGATCATGTCATTTTGGGCAACGTTAAAGTTTTTACGGATCAAGTACATGGTCATATAGCCAATAAATACAACCAAATAAGATTGTAAGAAGGGCTTAAACCACATTTTACGGCGTTCTTCGACAGGCAGATCCAGCGTCGGTTTTCTTACCTGATCTAGCAGTTTTAACATGTGAAACCTCAGTCATCTCTTGACACAGTGAGCCGGAAACGGCTCTTCGCTGGTCATCATCTGGGTCAGCAGGTTCAATAAATGGGAATGATGAAGACCATTGGCGAGAGAGACTAAAGCAAGGTGAGGTGTCTGGCTTGAGAACCAGGCTTAGGAAAACTAGGAATAATTCCTAGATTGGGCGGGCTCAGTAGAAAAGCGTGAAAGTAATCACAAAAATCACACTATGTGTCTGCGTTCCATACGCAAGCGCGCCCTGCCCTCGAACAGGGCGCATTCTTCACAGACTCAGCACGAAATCCCCATTTGCTTGGCAAGGCGATACACATCGTAATTCCCACGTAAATCCAACCCCGTGTCACGGTTCTCATTGTTGTCAGAGAGCACTTTAAAGTTATCTTTGCTGGTGCGACTAAAATGCCCTTCATCAAGATAACGTTCTTGAATGATTGTCACCTTACCCCCGTAATGTTGTTGCCAGTACAGCAAGCCTGCACCGTGATCCCAGTGCAATTTCAACCGGCGTTGAAACTCTTCTTCACTGGGGCAGTTAGGGTGGAACGCCCAGCCTTGCCACATACTGCAGCCTTTATCGAAAATATCTTGGCTAGCACCACGTGTGATACACCCTGCTAATTCAAACAACTTCTCTTGCTTTGAAAACAGCTTTTGCATCCACTCAAAGCGGAGTTTTGTCAGGTTTGTCATGGCTATCTCACCATCGGGCAACGCTTTAAACAACGCAGAGAGTTTGGCCATTTTCTCGGGTTTAACGAGCAAGTCTGAATGGAAAAACGCCAGTCTCGGGGCAAATAAATGGATAAAATCGAGCGGGATGTGCATATAGAAAATAGGGAGATTTAAGCCTTGGTTGAAATCCACCAAAATGCTTTCTTTGAGGAGTTTTGTCGGTGGTTTGGCTCTGGGATCATAACCGACAATGGGCGTCCACCCCGCTTCAACGACCATCTTTTGCTGCACGTAGGCCCAATCTTCGTCAACGCTCCAGACCAGCCAAGGGTATTCCACCCCTTCCAGCGCCTTTTTCCACCCCGCTGCCGCTTGGTAAAAACACTCGGCCGTCGGCATATCATCGAACTGCATATTCAATGCCCGCAGTGCGCGCCAATTAGCATTACCCAAACGTTTCAGCAAACGATCTTGATCTGAAAACATGGTGCGAATGTTTTCATCTGCATTCACATCGTTGTTTTGATTGATAATATTATCTTTCATATACTGGGGAATAGGCATAATAAATCCTTTTATAGGTGGACAAAATAATTATAGTTAAAATTTTTTTATCTACCGCAAAACAACTTATTCCTGCGCACCAGAAAGAAAAAGGCACCACGGTGCCTGCGATAACAATGTGATAAATGATGTGATAATAAAAGCTTTCTTTACCGTGTTATCCGCAATTTGTATCAAGGTCTTTCGATAGTCTACAGTCTATTTAGGACGGAAAAAGGATGTGACCGATGCGTAAAATTGTTTGGGTATATTGGGAAAATATCAATCCAAAAGTGAAAGAACCGGCGTATATCACCTTGAGTCGCTGGACCATGCTCAACAACCTCAGTGACTGCATGGTCATTTTCGTCAACCCTGATAATATTGAGAAATATTTACCGGGGATCAATCAGTTAGTTGATGGTATTGAAGTGGAAGTCCGCGGTCGATTAGACCGATTCTGCCGCCAGTTTACGCCCTCTAATCGGAAAAACATTGCGGTAAAATGTGATGTAATTCGCTCACTGCTGCTTTACTATTACGGCGGTGTTTATCTTGATGCCGATGCGATTGTACTGAATGATTTTAATAAGTATTTTGACCTGTTAGAACAGCATCAATTCATCATCCCACAGCGTCAATCACATAATAAAGATCACATGAGTATCAGCTTTTATGGCAGCACAGCAAAAAGCAAGATCATTACGCTGTATACACAGGCGATAAAACAACGACTAAGTCAAAATAAAGAAGTGGCGTACAATGAATTAGGCGCGGGAATGCTCACGCCGATCGTAAAAGCCCATCAAGACGCCGCCTACATTTTCGATGAAAGCGAAACACAACCTATCACCTATGAAGATTCCGTTTCCAACTTCTTAAGTACAGACCTCAACCCCGACGATATTTTGCCTAAAGAGCAAATTATCTTCATGCTGTTCAATGACCCCTTTCAGGGTGAGATGAAAAATATCTTAATTCAGGATCTTTATCATTCCGATATGCTGATCAGCAAAATATTCCGCAAAGCCATTCCTGAAGATGCCTTCAATCATTTACTCCATGACAGCGGGTTGGCCGTGTCGACATAAGAAACCTATGCAGTAAAAACAGGGCCATACTGGGACCATAGAGACAAAAACAATCAAGCCCCGCGTTGTGCAGGGCTTGATAATCGCTGTTTAAAACAGCCATCACAGCTGTTACATCAGACTTAGTACAGTGGCATTTCGTCGGCAACGAAGGGGTTAGAGGCGCGCTCTTGACCAAACGTTGAAACCGGACCGTGACCCGGAATGAAAATCACCGCATTACCCAACGGCCACAGCTTACCTTTAATGGAATTGATCAGTGTCTGGTAGTCCCCTTGCGGGAAATCAGTACGACCCACGCCACCTTTAAACAGTACGTCACCCACAAATGCCACATTCGCGTCCGCGCTGTGCAATACCACGTGACCCGGTGTATGACCCGGCGTGTGCAGTACAGACAACGTCTGCTTACCTACGGTCACGGTATCGCCATCATTCAGCCATTCCGTCGGCTCAAAGGCTTCTGTCATTGGGAAACCAAACATTTCACTTTGACGAGGCAGACCCTGCAGCCAAAACGCATCGTCTTTATGCGGACCAATCACAGGAATAGAAAATTCTTTCGCTAATGGCGCGGTGCCACCCACGTGATCCAAATGACCATGGGTTAAGATCAGCTTGGTGAGTGTCAAACCCAGTTGCTGCACTTTTTCTTTCAGAAGATCGATATCACCGCCGGGATCGACCATCGCCGCTTCCATGGTTTCATCACACCAAATAAGGGAGCAGTTCTGCTGAAACGGGGTAACAGGGACAATTTCAAATTGGAGACTCATTCACTTTTCCTAAGATTGCAGTTCTGCTCGCAGGATACCACAGCCACAGGCGGAAAAGCCAAAACGACAGAAGCCAGCGTCCCCTGCAAATACAGACGACACCGGCTTGAATAGATGGGTGTTATTGTCACTTCACGCCGAGGATCGGGCTATGAATGGGTTTAGCCATTCCAACGACGAACCGGTCCGGTGTCGATATGAACAAAGCCACTGCGCGGGTAGTAACCGACCCCGCCCAAACGCAATTCCAATGCCGCATTACGGATACGAGACAAAGAAACGCCTTCCAAATTAAAGTCCATCGCCTGGCCTTTCATGTGGTAGCTTTTCTTTGCCACGCCACCGGTTTTGCGTAACGCTTGGTTGGTGGCGGGAGAGCGGTAGCCGGAAATGATCCGCACTTGCCCTTTGTGGCCTAGACCGGCCTGAATTTCGGTAATGGCATCAAATAAACGGCGATCGATCTTGGCCACTTCATTACGCCGAAAATCTCGGCATAGGTAGTTCATTTTTTGCAGTTCCGCTTTCAGGTACTGCTTGCCATCAAAATATTCCGTTTCCAAATCTTCATTGGTATGGATGTTACTCAATGAAATCTGACGCGGTGTGGCAGCACGGTACGGGCTCGCCAACGCCCAACTTGGCAGTAAACTCGCACCCAGCGTTAATCCGCCAGCAACCAAAATCTGGCGACGCTTGTAGTTAATTTCAGACATAGTTCAACAATAACCAATTCATCGCAATACGCGGACTTTCCCCTAACAAGCACAATGGCTTGTCCGCAAACGAACTCACGATAACGTTCAGTTATTGTTCAGTCAAACAATGAGAACCCCTCAAACTGTTGCTTATTTGGGCAAACCCCGCCTAATTATTGACTCGCAAGCATTTTATTCACTGTAAGAATATGTAAATAATTCTTTATTTTGCGACTGGGCTATAATTTTGTCATAGTCATACACATCCGCACGGTAATTCACCAACCCTTGGTTATCCACCCAAGCGGTCTGATAAATCAAATGCACCTTCACTTTATGCTGCAAGCCCACTGTCTTGGTTTTCGTACGCGATTTCAGCGCATTCACGCGTCGCTCTGGTACACCAGAATGATTCAGTAACACCATCGCCAACACGTCAGCCTGCTCGACACGCACACACCCCGAACTGAATGCCCGTGTTTCTTTGGCAAACAGGCGTTTTCCAGGGGTGTCATGCAAATAAATCGCTTCATCATTGGGCATGTTAAATTTGAAACGCCCTAACGCATTGCGGTTACCCGGCTTTTGGCGTAGGCGGTATGGAAAAGATTTCGCATTCACAATGCGCCAATCAATGGTGTGAATTGGGATTTGCTCTGAATTGTTCCAGCTGCGGATCACCGCAAAACCATTACGGTGTAAGTAACTGCGATCACGCTGGGCTTTCGGCAAGATATCCTTGCGCATGATGGACATCGGGACATTCCAGTACGGATTAAACACCACCGAGGCGACGTTTGTGCTCATCACCGGTGTGCGTCGGCTTGGGCGTCCGACAATCACTTTACTGTCTAAAACGTGCTGATTATCCAACCACAGGTTCATTTCATAATTGGGAATATTAACGATCAACATTGACGCCGAACTCTGCCACATACGCGTGCGCTGGGCATTAAGTGCCAATACGCGCATACGCGCCTGAGGCGAGAGCGACAACCACTGCCGGGTTTGTGGCCCAATCGCGCCGTCCGCTTTCAAACCGTGACGACGCTGAAAACTTTTCACCGCATTGGCTAAATCAATGTTGTAGGTGCGCACACCGGCTTTACGGATTTGGTCAGCTTCAAAGTCACGCAAATCCCCCAGATTTTCCAGTAAGGTGATCAGCGCATCGGGATCACGCAACCGTGTCCCTAACCGTATGATCCCACGCTGATAAAACGCTGGCCACCGTTGATTCGCCACTTGTTCGAGAGACTCAATGGCCAATAACAGTTGGGTATATTTTTCATCATCAGGCTGTAAACCTTCCACCCAATGGCGCAGTTGCTCTCGCTCTATCGCACTGTACAACCCCGCCATCGCAGATTCCGAAGGCAATGGCAAACGCGCATCCACCCCTTCCCCGAACAACCATTGTTTACCGTGTGTGGGCAACCCTTCAACGTAACTCATGTACGCAAACAAAGTGTCTGTTGCGAGCAAATCATACTGACGCCAATCATTGCTGTTTTTGTAACGCTGTAAGAGTGAATAACGTTGACTGAAATCACGGCTGACACTCGACAGCACCAACAAACGCAATTGTTGTTCAAACGCATTCGCCGTGAAGCTGTCTTGCCAAAGTGGTACAAACCCGACACCGTGATACAGTTCTGCTAATTGATCCACATAACGAATGGCAGAAATATCATTCGCGACTTCGTGGATCCACTGGCGGGCTTTTTTCTGTTGCAGTCGGGTTTCAGAAAACTGATCTTCCAACTCGGCACGGGTCGATAACGGTTGAACGGGGTCTAGCTCATTGGCCAAGGCGACCGATGAAACAGGGATGGCTAGTGCGGTGACTAGTACGGTGACTGAGATGAGGCCAATAGAACTGCGCGTGGTCATTGCCAACTGACTCCTCATTGCCATTATTATCATTATGGCAAATTCGATGAATAACGGACTAACTTTAGCCGTCTCTATCAGTTGATTCTGTTTCAAATTTTAAATTCAGCGCGATCTATCACCAAGTCACGCACCAAAAATGAGACGCGGGCTGAGAAGCCACTGCCCACTCGTTCGCCAACTAAATAATATTCCAGTGGTTATCCCACATCACGGGGCTGTATATCACTTGCGATGAGCCCGCAACGGCCGTCGTCACTATTTTTCCACTGCCGCTACTCAGCCACCATTGCCCTTGCTTGGCACTCACGCCTGCCACGTCGGACAAGGGGTGCAGTTCCACCAAGGTGCCGGTTTCAATATGCCAAATACCGTAACAATTCCCCCTTGGCGAGGTGGCTAACACATAGCCATCGTGACAAGCCACACTGGCAATATAGTGCTGAAACCGTTGCCACTGCGTCTCTTTTGCTTGCAAAGGACGAAGCGGTTTACCGCGCTGATGCACCGCAACCAAGGGCATTGTAACCAGTGGCGGCGTAATCAATGACGGCGTGACGGATTCGGCCTGACTCTCGTCTGCATTTTGCGCAAATGACGATGAATGATCATCACCACGGTATTGCTGCCCACACACCACTTGCCCGTGCACTGTCACGCTTAAATGGCGAATACTCCATCGGTGATCCGGTAACGTGACACGCTCTTCCACCACTCCCGTATGGCGATTCACATACACTAACGCCGGTTGCATGGTACGCAAGTTTAACGGGGTACGCCCTTGCGTATGCACGCCGCCTACCGCGATGGCCAACGTCTGTTCATCGGCCAGTATCACTTCATGCGGGCCGATACCGATTGACGCGTACTCTGCGTCTTTTTTCAGGCACGGCATACAAGATGACACTGAGAAATCAGGTTCAACACGGTATACCCCCATCACCCCCTCACTGGTGGCCGTCACGCCTTCAGTGGCATACAGCCATTGGCCATCCGGTGAAAACACGCCATGACCATAATAATGCCGTCCGCTGTCAGCCTCGTAACGCGCTCCTGCCTGCCCAGATCGCACATCCACCAGCTGAATAAACTGCCCCGGCCGACGAGCAAACACGGCTGCCAGCGTGCCGTTAGGGTGAATGGCCATGCCATGTCCACGCGCGGGCAGTGGAAATTGGTGACGGAGTTGGCCGCCGCTATCCGCGACAACAGCGGCAAAACGTCCCTCGCTATCGCGATCATCAGTATAACGACAGCAGCCGATCATGCGTGTCGCAGAAGCCTGTATTGCAGAAGCGGGGGACGAATGCGCCAAGGTCGAGGAGGGATCAGACACGGGCTGACTCTCGGACAAACAACCGGACAAACTCCCGAGCGACGCTAATGCCCCACTCCCTAATGCGCCTTTTAACAGTCGGCGTCGCGTCTGATCAGTCACCATCGGTCGCATTGAACCCCATCACAATGCCTAACGACGGCGCAACATCATCGTGCAGCGCCAGTTGAATGTATTCCAGACCGTTGTACAAATTCAGTAACTCGCGGTATCCCGCGCGGGTTTTCAGCATCACGGCCATTGACGGTTCTGCTGGCCAATCTGCCAGCAATGCTTCAAAGCGCAGCGCGATACGATCGGCAGTTTGTCCCTCACCCTGCTGACGCAACAAGGCGTCCAATCCCACTGGCGTCCCAACTTTTACATCAGAAACACCTGTGCTGCCTGCCCGTAAGGCCTGACCCAAATACCACTGCTGCAAGGCAAAAACACTCGCTTTCAAATGGCGCATCGACGTCCCCGAACGCCACGCTTCCGTCTGATAAGGCTTCGGGTAGCCGGGCTTACCCAGCGGCATGGTGAGTTTCTTGACCGTGCGATCCAGTTGGTTGTTCAGCGCACCGACATATTCCCCCAACACTCTCTTTTCAGGCAGATTTTGCCATGGATTGCTTTGCCATGTTGCCTGCAAAGCCTGACCCGTTTGTACCAGGTGCTGACTAATGGATGTCACTAACTGGCAACCGTTTGGCGTTTGCAATGCCTCTTGTTGGTCATACAGAAACCATTCCAGCGCCCCCAAGCCCTGCACCGCCACACTGGCCTGCGCCACATCCTCAACGTTCCCCGCTTTTCCTTTTTTCAGCCACTGCGTTAACTGTCTGCCCGTGGTGTTTTTCTTATCCGGCCAAAATTGAATGTGCCAACTGAGTGCCACGGCAGCTTCATCCCCTTTATCTCGCCCTTGCAAAGTCATCCAGGCAGTCATGGTGTCTTGCCAAATCTGTTGCATAGGTAAGATAGGGGCTTGCGTTTCGTTATCTGCGTCCCTTTGGCAATACGCCGTTACCGAATCGGCCAACCTCTGGCTGGCCTGTGCAAACGCCGATGCGCCCTGATAAGAGTGCTGCCACATCATCGTCGCCAACACCGAGTGTTCAGCAGGCGACGCTGATTGTGGCGAGGGGCGCGAAGCGGGCTCACACCCCGCTAGCAGCAAAGTGAGCCCAACACACGCCAATGCCCTGTTCTTAAAACGATAAGTCTTATTCTGAAAACCGTAAACTTTGTTCTGAAAACAATAAGCTTTGTTCTGAAAACAGTAAGCCTTGCGCTGAATAGCGTGAAGAAGACGGTGAAAACGCTGAAAAATAGACGCCACTATCATGCTCCCCTATAACGAATCAAGAAACGCCAACAGCGCATTACGATCAGCGGTGGACAGCCCCACCACCTTGTCACGGCTCGCTTGCGCTTCACCGCCGTGCCATAACACCGCCTCTAACACATTGCGCGCCCGTCCATCGTGCAACAAGAACGTATGCCCGTTCACTTCCTCGGTGTAGCCCAAGCCCCACAAGGGTGCCGTACGCCACTCGCGTCCATTGGCTAAAAACTCCGGTCGGTGATCCGCCAACCCTTCACCCATGTCATGCAATAGCAAATCGGTATAAGGATGAATGCGCTGCGCCGACAACGCTGGCAAGGCGGGATTGTCCGCCGTCATCAGGTTGGTTTGATGACAGCCTTGGCAGCCGATATCCGCAAACAAAGCTTCCCCTTGTTGCACTTGCGGGTCATCCACATTGCGTCGTGCAGGCACCGCTAAATGTCGCGCATAGAACTCCACAAAATCGAGCACATTGTCCGAGACTTCAGGTTTTCCGCCGTGAGGTAAATCGGTACAAATGCTCTGCGGCTCAGTGCAGTTTTCCGCCATAAATAACGCGCTGGTTAAGCCTAAGTCACCGTTGAATGCCGCCGCGTTTTGCTGCATCAATGTCGGCTGTCCCGCCTTCCAACCAAACCGCCCTACGGCTAACGCTTGCTGTTTCACATCCCACACTTGATTGACTTTACCGCTGATCCCTTTCCCTTCGGCTTGCTGAGTTTTGGCCAAGGCAAACAAGGTGGATTCTGGGATCTGCTCTAACAGACCAAGGCCAATCATCGGCGGTGCGATACGTGCAGAGGTTTGAATGTCTGGATGCAGATCGCCGTAGTTAAGATCGCTGATCATTAACGTCGGCTTACGCAAGGTGACAATATGACCATCCGCCAAAGTAACAGGCACTGGGGCATACGCCACGCTCACCTGTCCTTCTGGCTTGGCTGTCGGTAAGGCGAAATCTTGTAGCTGGCCGCCATAGATAGGATCGGGGATCACGCCACTGGTGATCACTTGCTGTTTTTGCGCCTCGGTCATCGCCGGAATACTCAAGCGCACCAACATCGACACCGCATTAGTATCACCCGCTTGTGGCGGATGCCCGCGCCCGTCTTTAATGTGGCAGTTTTGGCATCCATTGGTATTAAACAGCGGACCGAGGCCATCTCTGGCATCCGTCGTCGCGGGGGCCTGTACCCATGGATTACGAAAGAAACTGTTACCCACACTGAAATCTAACCGTTTAGACAAAGGCAAATTGGCCGCTGGCAGTGAAAAGGCATTGGGGCCCGATTTACGTACCGTGGTATCACCGCCGGATTTCAGTTGGGCGACATCAATCGCCGTTTTGGTAACAACAGATGGAGTCTTGGTAACAGCTGGCGACATTGTAGAAAGGTTGTCAGAGGCAGAAGATGTCGCCGTCGCGAGGATCAGGCTGACAGAAAGGACAACACGCGGTAGGGAGAAGATCATTGCTCAAACTCTTTTATGTGACGGTCTTTGTACTGACCGCAGATATAGCAGGGGTGACAGGTGAAATAACGTTGTGATCGTTGATTCACGGATGTGACGGATGAGGTATCGCCAACAACAAGGGGCTCACACTGGAGCCCCTTGGGAGGAAGTATCACCGATTAAAACTGGTGATCCGCCGTATCTGGGTTTAAGTTACTCACCCCCAGCACACTGGCAGCTTGTTCAATGCCTTCCGTCTGTTTCACCAACGCCATGATCGACGCATTCACTAATTGATGACCCGCCTTATTGCCCGATGCAATCAGCTGATCAAATGATTGATTTTTTTCTTCTGCAGATTCAACCAAGGTATACACTTGCTGACGTGCGCGCTCTACATCGGCTTGAATTGATGCGGCCGCGGCTTTATCTTTTTTCGCGACTAAGTCATGCAGGCTTGGGCCTTTCACCGTTTTACCTTCCACGGTTTGATAGGTACCGGTGTACACGTTGACGATCCCTTGTTCATTGTAATAGTGCGAGAAATGGGTGTTATCAGAGAAACAATCATGCTCGTCTTCTGTTGAGTTGGCTTCTAAGGCCACCTTCATGCGCTCACCCGCCAATTCCCCCAGCGATAAAGAACCCATACCAAACAACATTTTACGTAAGCCATTCTCGGCAGAATCCGCCAGAAGTTCAGCACGGTAATTGCCTTTCTCGCTGGACGACCACTGCTGTTCCATCCACGTCAGATCTTGTTGTAACAACGCGGACGCGGCTTTGAGGTAATCATTACGGCGGTCACAGTTGCCATTGGTACACGCTTTTCCCTCTGCAAAATCGGTATACTGACGTTCACCGGCCCCTTTGTTTGTGCCGTTCAAATCTTGGCCCCACAGCAAAAATTCAATCGCATGGTAACCGGTCGCTACGTTGGCTTCAGAACCACCGATTTCATTCAAATCAGCCAGTAAATCAGGGGTGATCTTGGCAACATCCACCGTTTTATTACCGACCTGAAGAGCACGATTAGCAATGATATTCGCGGTAGCCCCTTCGTTGCCCAATTCGTACTGATAATCTTCAGCGACATAATCAATCAAGCCTTCATCCAGCGGCCAGGCATTCAATTGCCCTTCCCAATCATCGACAATCGCATTCCCGAAGCGGAACACTTCGGATTGTTGATAAGGTACACGGGCTTGTTTCCATGCTTGTCGGGCTTGTTGTAGCGTCTTCTCGGAGGGCGCAGCAATCAACGCATCAATGGCGCGATCAAGGGTCAGGGCGGTCGTCAGTGCGTCGCTGTAAACGTGGTGGGCAATATCAGCATAGTGTTCAACAACGGCTGACGGTGTCACGGGGGCATCAGCGGCATAACCCACTGCCGGTACCGTGAATAAAGCCGCCATAATAAGATTGCGAGAAAAAGGGAGGTTCATTATTGGGTCATCCATGTCAAAGCGGGATTAAAATGATTATCAACAGCAACATGTCCGACATTCCTGTATGGTGAATCGTGAGCATACGACACACCACTACCGAGCATGATATTAATACTGAGAATCATTTGCATTATCAAATGATAACCAAACCATTAACCATCTGCAAACACCCTTTTACCATTTACCGCGATAAAACGGGCCATTATTAACAAACGTTGCCCCCTCGTCCCCTTGTGTGAATGCCTTGTGGGATAAGGCAAGATTATGAAAACAAAGGCTTCCAACTTGAGGCAGATTACGGTACTTTCGCCCAGCACTATTGAGGAGAATTTTATGGATAAGCACGAAGAAGTCTTGATTGCCCTTCGTCAGATCATTCGAGCCATCGACCTGCATTCACGCAAGTTGAATAAATTAGCGGGATTAACAGGGCCACAACTGGTCTTGATGCGTGCTATCCGTGATTCTGGTGATGAAGTGACCATTCGTCAGCTGTCAAACAACACCAACATGAGTCAAGCGACCGCGACCACCATTTTGGATCGCTTAGAAAAACGTGGCTTAGTGAAGCGTGAGCGCAGCACACTGGATAAACGTAAAGTGCACGCTCACCTTACCGAAGCGGGCCAAGATACCCTGTCGAAAGCGCCCCCTCCCCTACAAGAAGATTTCGTTGCTCGCTTTCATCAATTGGAAGAATGGGAACAGTCCTTACTGCTTTCATCCGTTCAACGTATTTCCACCATGATGAACGCTGAACATTTGGATGTGGCGGCGATGCTGGAAGTCGGCAGTATTACCCAGCCAGAAAACGAATAAATAGACGGTACAACGGTGCTTCTCGAAGGGATTGAAACATTGCTGGTGCTGGCCCAAGAAGGCACCATGAGTAAAGCGGGAAGCCGTTTGTATCTGAGCCAAAGTGCCGTCAGTAAGCGAATCGCGAAACTGGAAAAGCGGTTAGGCAAAAAGCTCATTGAGCCTCAAGGTCGGCGGATCAAACTCACCGCCGATGCGCAGCAACTCATTGCGGCAGTCGGCCCCAGCATGAATGAAATCAAAGGGCTGATCTTTGATCAACTGCCTGCCAGCGATCATTCTCTGATCCAAATTGCCAGTTCTGAAACCTTGGTGGCGGGGTATCTCGGCGACTGCATGGGACGTTATTTTCAGCATGATCCCTACGTCCGTATTTCAACCCACCATACCCCAGTGATTGTGGAAAAAGTACAAGCCGGCGATGCCACATTGGGCTTTTGTGCTGGTCACTTACCCCCACAGCACGGCCTCACCACACAGCATTTATTCAATGAGCCGTTTGTGGTGATAAGCCAAATGCCATTAACGCAGTTGCCTGCCGCGCTGTTAGTGAATGACTTTAAAAATCCCGCTAACGCGAATCAAGCCAGTACACTGCAAGAAGCGGGCATCATGCCATTAATGGAAATGGATTCTTATACCGCCGCCGCACAATTAGCGCTGGGTGGCGTTGCGCCAGCCTTGGTGCCCATTTCCATCGTCAAAACCTTACAAATAGCCCCAGTGCACTGTCATCAGTTTGCGGCACTCAACACGCTCACTCGCCCGGTTCATTTGTGTTACCGTCAGAGCAGCGCCCGCTCAGCACGCGTTAAAGCCCTTATTGAAACCATTGCGGATTCTGTTCCCACAGCAATTTAATCGCCATGATCATCGACACGATCACCACCATGGGCCGGATCAGTTTTCGCCCCTTGGTGATCACCACTTTCGCCCCCATTCGAGCCCCTAAAAAGCCACCGGCAGCCATCACCAAGCCGATCTCCCAAATGGGTAACCCTGCCGCAATAAAGAACAACAAAGCCGCGAAGTTTGAGGTGAAGTTCAACACCTTGGCTTTTGCCGTGGCTTCCACCAAGCCGCATTGTGCAATGGCCACAAAACACACGGTAAACAACGCACCCGCCCCTGGGCCAAAGAAACCGTCATAAAACCCAATGCCTGTGCCCACGGTTAACGCCAGCATATTGGCAGACATTTTAGGCTCGCCGCCACCTTGCCCTGCCTGAGGGGCAAACAAGAAATACATGGCGATACACACCAGTAAGATCGGAATCACATTGGTTAATACCCCGGCATCCATTCGCTGTACTAATTCGGCTCCCAATGCAGATCCCAAGAACGTCATCACAATGGCATTGCGCATTTCTTTCAGGCTCACTAACCCGTTACGCACGAAATACCATGACGCCGAAAAACTGCCAAACGATCCCTGTAACTTATTGGTGGCCAACGCTTGCGCCGGCGGCACGCCAACAGCCAATAGCGCGGGCACCGTGATCATGCCCCCACCGCCTGCAATCGCATCAATAAAACCAGCAATACCTGCCACTAAAAACAAAATGCCCAGAATGTCTAACGACAAGTCCATGATGTATCTCTTTAATTTAATTCACGGCTAGAAAGGCCATGACAGTATCACCGACGTTTCGGGACAAATAGCGAAACCTAAGACAGCAATCTATTCCCACTTGTCATCAACCATTTAAAAACAGTGTTCGATGTCTCACTTTTTCGCGATGCGTTTTTGATCAAACCGTTATCAATTCAGCGCAAAATACGAACAAAAAGCCAAATATTCACCCGCAACACCCCTGTGTCCGTGAACAACATCTCATTTCTCACTCCTTACCCATGCCGATTCGTTATCAGAAAGCGAAATTCGGCATTTAACAGATCAGAGCAGTTTCAGCACTATGACGACCATGAAGCAGTGAGTTGTACTTTATTTTTACACTTTGGCAGCACCACTCACCAATACGGATTTTTTCATTTTGTGTAGGACACGTTATGTTAGTAGCCATTGAGCTTATTGTTGTTTTAGGCTGTATCTACTGGGGACTTAAAATGGGCGGCTTGGGCGTAGGCCTGGCTGGCGGTTTAGGGTTAGCGATTTTGACTTTGGGGTTTGGCCTTGAGCCAAGCGCTCCAGCGATTGATGTGATTTTGATCATCATGTCAGTAGTAACCGCAGCGTCTACCATGCAAGCCGCGGGCGGTATGGACTGGTTGGTACACCATGCTGGTAATTTAATGCGTCGTAACCCACGTTACATCTGCTTCTTAGCACCGATGATCACGTGGCTGATGACTATCATGGCCGGTACGGGTTACACCGTATTCTCTACTTTGCCGGTTATTTCTGAAGTGGCTAAAGAGATTGGCGTTCGCCCATCACGCCCACTGTCGGCAGCGGTAGTGGCATCACAAGTCGCCATTTCGGGCTCACCGATTTCTGCGGCAATGGCAGCGATGATTTCCATCATGGAACCTATCGGTGTGAGTTTCCTTGAAATCATGGCGGTATGTTTACCGGCTTCTTTCCTTGCTGCAATGGTCGCGGCTTTCATTGCCTCACGCCAAGGCTGTGAACTGAAAGATGATCCAATTTACCTTGAACGTCTACAGCAAGAGCAAAAAGAGAAACAAGCTGAGAAAGCATTGTCCCTGAACTTTGACCCACGCGCTAAATACTCTGTGTTCCTGTTCTTGCTGGCCACCGTCGCGATTGTGATTTACGCCGCTTTCCCTGTGCTTCGCCCTGCATTTGAAGACGGCAGCATGATGTCAACGCGCGATATCATCATCGTGTCTATGTTTGCTGTTGCGTGTTTGATGGTTCCGTTTTGCAAGATCAATCCGGATGCCATTATCCGTACCTCAACGTTCCGTTCTGGCATGAGTTCCGTCGCGGTTATCTTGGGTATCGTGACAATGGGTTCCACCATGGTGAATGCCCACTTACCTGAAATCAAAGAGTTCGCAGGCACACTGTTGCAGTCATACCCAATGTTGTTGTCAGTGGTACTGTTCGGCACCTGTACTCTGCTACTGTCACAAGGGGCAACCACGCCACTGATCATTCCATTGGCATTGAGCCTGCAAGTACCACATTGGGCCATTCTGGCATCTTTCGTGGCGGTAACTGGTGTCTTCGTTCTGCCGACTTACCCAACCTCACTGGCAGCGATTGAATTCGATTCAACGGGTACCACACGCATGGGCAAAAACATCTTTGACCATCCGTTCTTACTGCCAGGTTTAGTGGGTGTCGTGGTCGCGACCTTGTTCGGCTTCATCATCGCACCGATGGTGGTATAAGCAGAAAATGCTTAGGCGCTAGAACCTAGAACCTAGAAACGATACATTCGGCACTCGCCACTAGGAACTAGGAACTAGGAACGAAACAATGAAGCAATCACCGTGCAGGTGGTTGCTTCTTCATTTCTTCACTCGCCAACTGCTGTAATGCCTGCCACACTTGCTCACCCGCTGGGTGCAAACGGGCTTGATAGCGGTATGCATAATACGCAATCGGTAATCGCAGGTGTGAATCACCAATAATGGCCACCTGACCACTTTTCAATTCCGCTTCTACCGAATAATCCGGCAACCACGCCACGCCGACACCTTGTAAGACCAGTTTTTTCAACAAATCCGTCATGGACGATAAAAACACCGCTTGCAGGTTCACCTGATCACGTACCGCTTCCACTTGGCGTCCCATGTAAGAACTTGGGCTATAAGCCAACCATGGCACACTGCCGTCATCAGTTAGCTGAAATTTCGGACGCCCTTCTGCATCACACACACACACCGGCAGCAATTCCGCTTGGCCAATAAGCAAGGATTGATACGGCGGTAAACGTAGCAAATCATCATCAAAGGCCAACAGCACGTCACACCCACCTTCTTGCAGTTCTTCAATCGCGTCATCAACGTCGATCGCTTCCACACTCAACAACGGTTGATGTTTCCCTGCCAATAACGCTGGCTGAATAGACGGCACAAGGCTACTGGCCAGAGAGTGTGCCGCCGCCACGCGCACAATGTTGCCCCCCAATTTGGAGAGATCAGACAACTGCCCGATACCGTCGATCATCTGGTTCATGAGGGTACGGGCGGTAATACGGAAAAGGCGGCCACTGGGGGTCAGCGCGACGGGGGTTTTACTGCGATCAATCAGCTCTGCGCCAACCATGTGTTCAAGGGCTTTAATCCGTCGACTAAACGCAGGTTGTGTCACATTGCGCATCTCAGCCGCTAAGGAAAAATTGCGCACTTCTGCCAGCGCCAGAAAATCCTCCAGCCATTTACTTTCTACGTTCATACACTACAAAGACACAGGAAAAAGAAAAAACGAGTATATACCTCGCATTGATCATCTCAGACAGATTTCAAGTTCGCGGGATCACAGTTTCATGCTTTGCCCATACAGATTCGGCATCGCCACCCCAACAACGGCATTTCTAAAGTTCCTTGCTGCCGCCTATAGTGGTGTTAACGGAAAATACTTTTAGGAACAATAAGATGAGAAAGAAACTCGGCATTCTTGGTGGTATGGGACCTTTGGCAACCGTGGAGTTTATGCAGAAAATTATTGCCCGTACACCGGCGCATAATGATCAACAGCATATCCCGATGTTGGTGAGCAATAACCCACAAATCCCAGACCGCACAGCGTTTCTGATCAGCGGCGGTGAAGACCCGTTTCCGGCACTTAAACAAGGCATGGAAGAGCTCGAAAATGCGGGGGCCGGCTGTATTGTGATGCCGTGCAATACTGCTCATTATTGGTACCCGCGTTTAAGCCAGCAGTGCAAAGTGCATACTATCAGTATTCTCGATAGCGTCGTACAAGAAGCCGTGGCACGTGGTTATAAGAAAGTCGGGATCATGGCGACGACCGCGACCATGCAAACACAAATGTATAAGTCCAAATTAGCCCAATACAACATTGAGGTCGTCGAACCGTCTGACATTCAGCAAGTCGCTGTAATGGAAGGTATTTACGCGGTTAAAGGCGGTAAGGTAGAAGCCGGTCAACAGGCGATGCTGCCGGTGTTTGAATCCTTATTGGCGCAAGGGGCTGAAGCCGTGATTTTAGGCTGTACCGAGATCCCTGTTGCACTGGCTGAACAAGCATACCACCAGCCACATTTGTGCCTCGATTCGTTAGATATTCTTGCCGATCAGTGTATTCAATGGGCCACGGAAGATGCCATTGAACTGGTCGCATAATAATAATGTAAGCGCTTAACTGACGCATTACGCAAACCTTTCCTGTCTTACCTTTCAGTCCTTTGTAAGGGGGCGATATTGTCTTATGAGGCCGGCCAACCCGCCTCAGCGAGACATATCGCTCTTTTTTTTGCCTGTCACTTTTCACTCCCGCTTTTCATCTTTGATTCACCGCATTGATTCACGCCATTGACTGCCGGCTAACGGCACCGGATGCCTTATTCACACTTCTGACAATATAAGCAAAACTAATAGTTTTCATCATTTTATCCTCTGTTATTCAATTACAGAGCCCACGCAATCTATCTGTTCTTGTCTTCCCATACAGTAATAGCCACGAACATAACGCTGTTGCTGCACACCTATTCCGTCACTAACACACGGTGCGGCCAGCCTTCGACCCTATTCCACGACTTTGTATTTGAACGATAAAAAAGCCAGATCCCGGAAAGGAAAATGGCAAGGAGAGAAACCATGATTTTACTGGAAACGTGTTTATTGCTTGGCGCCATTGTCCTGGCTGCCCGACTGGGCGGGATCGGGGTAGGTCTGGCAGGCGGTCTTGGCATGGCCATCGCCGTGTTTGTACTTGGCCTGCCACCGGGCGATATTCCCGTGTCGGTTATCCTGATCATTATGTCGGTGATCTTGGCGCTCTCTGTGATGCAACAGGCGGGCGGCATGAGTTACATGGTGAACTGTGCAGAGAAAATGCTGCGTAATCACCCGAAACACATCAACATTTTGGCGCCGGCCACCACGTTCATTTTGACCACCTTAGCGGGTACCGGCTACACCGCCATGTCTGTGCTGAACGTGATTCAGCAAGTGGCGAAAGAAAACGGTGTACGCCCGAGCCAGCCACTGAGTTCAGCCGTGGTCGCATCACAAATTGCCATCACGGCGTCCCCTATCTCAGCCGCCACGGCAGCGATGTATGTGGTGGTTGAGCAAATGGGCGTCACGTTCGGTGCTGCACTGAGCGTCATCATGCCGGCTGCGGTTTTTGGTACGGTGGTCGCATCGTTTATTGCCAGCCGCCAAGGCTGTGATTTGAAAGATGATCCTATTTTTCAAGAACGCGTAAAGAAAGGCTTGGTGAATTTCACCCCTGAAGAACAAAAGAAAAAGGAACCGTCACTGGCGGCCAAACGTTCTGTCTGGCTATTCCTGGCGGGCGTAGTTTTCATCGTAACACTTCTGCTGTTCAAACCGGTGATCGGTCATACGTTGGGGTCACGCGATATCATCGTCATCGTGATGTTACTGACGGGCTTCGTTACGGCCATGGTCTGTAAAGTGGAACTGACGTCCATCAAGAAAGCGCCGATCTTCGCCGATGGTGCAGAAAGCTTGGTGGTCATTTTGGGGATCGTTTGGTTAAGCTCCACCATTATTGGTGTGCATATTCCAGAGATTAAAATGTTGGCGGGCGATCTGCTCAGCGAGTACCCCGCACTGCTAGCCGTCGTGTTCTTCGGTACGTCAGCCTTGCTGTTTAGCCAAGGGGCGACCAGTGCTCTGCTCGTACCAATTGCCGCCTCGCTCAATGTGGATCCCGCGACGATTTTGGCCAGCTTTGTGGCCGTCAGTGCGCTGTACATGACCAACATCTACCCAACCACGGCGTTTGCTATCGCGACCGATGACACAGGCTCCTTCCTCAGCAAAAAGTGGAATGGCTCGTATATCGTGAACCACCCGTTCTTCTTACCGGGCATGATCGGCATTGTCGCCGCCGTACCGTTTGGTTTTGTTATTGCCAATCTCGTGCTGTAAATCTTGTACTGTAAATCAAGTGCAACAAAGCACGCTCAACGCAGCATAAATAATTAGCATAACTAATAGGCACTCGTTTGAATAAGCGGGTGCCTAATGGTTTTCTCTTTTACCACTCAGCCTATACCGTTTTACACCCATGCCGATTGCACATAGCTCACGAGATCAGCCCACCACACCGCACCATTATTCACCCAAAAATGCTTATCCAACCAATGTGGGTTCTGATCTAGCATCAACTTGACGGCCATGGTCATCGACACCAACACCACCATTGGGCGAATGAATTGACGTCCTCGCGTCACCACGACTTTAGCGCCCATCCGTGCGCCTAAAAATCCCCCAACCGCCATCGCCAAACCGACCTCCCAAATAGGCAATCCCGCGATAATGAACAGTAACAAGGCTGCTAAGTTAGACGTGAAGTTCAAAACCTTGGTCCGTGCGGTCGCTTCAACAATCCCCAGCTGTGCAATCAGCACAAAACAAACCGTAAACAACGAACCGGTTCCCGGGCCAAAAAATCCATCATAAAACCCCACGCCCATACCGACAGTTAAGGCAAATCCCCACTCGGATAATTTTGGCTCACCGCCCGCCGTCGTGGTTGACGGCACAAGCAAGAAGTACAACGCGATGGCAAAAAGCAACACGGGAATAAGGTTGGTTAATACGCTGGCGTCCATCACCTGTACCAGACCCGCTCCCATTAATGAGCCCGCAAAAGTACACGCAATCGCAATACGCATCGTTTTCAGCTGAACGAGCCCATTACGGACAAAATATAACGCCGCAGAAAAGCTGCCGAACGTGCTTTGCAGTTTGTTGGTGGCTAGTGTTTGTGCTGGGGGGATCCCTGCGGCCAATAATGCCGGTACGGTGAGCATGCCGCCACCGCCCGCAATGGCATCAATAAACCCTGCAACACTCGCAACGAGAAACAGCGATCCTATAATTTCCCAAGACAATTCCATACCCATACCCACAATAGACCCACCAACGGTCTCAGCCCTTCCCTGCGTTAACAGATGGGCATAAAGCAACGTCACGTTAGTGATAGCGACAAAAAGCGCTTAGGATACGGATAGAACATAAAATGAAAATAAAAAGATGCGTAGAAAAGCGTTTATACGCTCAAGCGCGGAATAAACGCACAATATGAGGCTAAGCATCATGTCACGGTTGATTACGGCATGTCTCGGCAAGCAAGGAAAACTGCACCATCAAATAACGCACGAGTAAATTATCCAGCCCTTGTACGTCCAAGGCCTTTTGCATACATGCCAGCCACGCCTGTTTTTCTGCCAAGCCAAACGCCAAGCGGGACCAATCTTCTGGTACGAAAGCACGTAGTTCGCCGTTCAAATCAGGCGCACTGCTATGGTGTTTCCCCGCCAGCCACACCCCAAGAAAAGCGGCCAACTTATGTTGGGCGTCATGGGTATCTTCATCGTATAACGCACGAATGTGCTTGGCTTCCGGTAAGGTGTCCATCGCGTGATAAAAGCCTTTTGCCAAGGTGGTAATGCCCTGTTGCCCGCCCATTTCCTGAAGCAATATCTCTCCCCGCTCAAAAGAAGGAATAGGACGGTGAATAATGGAAGAAATATCGCGTGAATCATGATTCATAATAATCGCATTATCCTCTTTTTATTTACAGAAAGTATAACCACCCCATGATCATTATTTATCACACCCATTCACAGTCTCAAAAATAATAACATTCTCATCTTTAAGTCAATTATCCAATTAATAAACGTCAGTAAATCTTACAGTGGAACAAAGCGCATAGAAACAAATAGAATAGAGACTAAAAATGCAACTCTTTAATAAATATAAAAATAAAAATAAATCACAAGGTTGGCACAGGTGTTGCAATATCTTATTCGTCTACCAACAAAAACAAACAGACATTATATTTTCACACCGTCGAAACGAAAGGAGATACACAATGAAAAAGGTTTCAGCACTGCTAACCCCTATGGTATTGAGCTTATTTGCACTAGAAGCACACGCAGCGACTGTTGATTTCACGGCATTCACTGGTTCATGGATTAACTCAACGCCTGTCGGTGGACCACCTAACCCAACAGCAACAAACAATGGTACGTCTAATCCGATGCTTCGCTGGGGGGTCGGGTCACCAGACGCTAGTGTCCAGAGCGGCTACGACTTCTTAGCTGCAGGGAACATCATGACAAATGTGCCCGTCGATGGTAGCAGCCCACTGTTTGATTTGGGTACATTTACGCATATTAACAACCCCATTTTTGCACCATCACTGCTGACAACAAGCCTCTCCCTGAATTCAATGATGACGATTGATGGAGGACCCGCTCAAGCGGTGAATTTCATTTTTGACTTTATCCACAACGAAACACCGAATAGTGCCGATCCTTGTGCCAATGGTGAAGCAAACGGCTCCGGCGTAAATGTAAATGGCTGTGGTGATATTATTTCCGTCGCAACCGATGTAAACACACAACTCTTTAATATCGGTGGCACGAATTATACAGTGACGATTGAAGGCTTCTTGAACTCACTGAACGAGTTTGCAGACTCCTTTGAAACCATTGAAGCACAAACAAACGTAGCGACATTGCGTGCTCAAGTAACCAATGTACCAGAGCCAACAACGACATTACTGCTTTCAAGTGGTTTATTAGCAATGGGTTGGCGTATGCGTAGTCAATCATTGAAAAATAAGAAATAACACACGCATTAATAATAATAAACTGTACATCATCGTATATTTCCAAGGCGGCTAATTAGCCGCCTTTTTTTATGCGTAATTTTTATTGTATATATATTTAGTCAACAACAAAAAGGGATGTTTATTTTTCAATAAACATCCCTTTGCCTTTTAATTAGTCATCACGACACGTAAATCGGCCCACCAAACGAAGTCACAGGCGGCACTTCTCCGGTATATTTCTCGACATTCACCACCACCGTATTGGCACTGGTGGCTTGTGCCAGTTCCGAGGTGCCGATATCCATGGTCAATGTATTCGGGTCACCATACGTGTCGAGCGCACCGACTTTCACGCTTAATGGACCATACCACGCCCCTTCATAAATACGCACAACGCCGGTTGGGTAATTGTCAGACACCACCGCCCCCGCTAAAAGCTGGCCACGATCGTTAAACACCCGCACCAAATCACCGTCTTTAATCCCACGCGCTTTGGCATCGTCTGGATTCATGTATACCGGTTCACGATCTTGCACCGTGTAGGTCGCCCGAAACGCATCAGACTCACACATTTGGGAATGCAAACGCTTGTTCGGGTGACAGGACTGTAACCACAGCGGGAATTTTTCCGAACCCGGCCCACCGTGAGAACGCTCTGCTTTCTCAAACCACATCGGATGGCCTTGGCAGTGTTCATACTTGTAGCTGGCGATTTTACGGCTATAGATTTCAATGAAGCCAGAAGGCGTCCCCAAAGGATTAATCTCCGGATCTTCACGGAATTTGGCATGACTGACGTAGTTCTTACCGGCACCAAAATCAAACCACCCTTTTTCATCCGCCCAAAAGGCATCAAAGTCCGGCATCTTGAAATTGGCTTTGTTGGCTTCTTTACAACCGTCATACAGAGAACGGATCCACTGCCGTTCATCCATGCCACGGGTGTACTCTTTACTGCGATTAAAACGACGGCAGAAATCCGTGAAGATGGCGAAATCCGTCCGAGACTGGTACATCGGATCCACCAGTTTATGCATGGCTAAAATACCGGTACCGGAGTAGGCACCATAAAGATCAATGTCATCCCGCTCGTATTGGGTACACGCCGGCAAAACAATATCCGAGAAGCGACAGGTCGCTGTCCACGCAAAATCAATAGTCACCACCGTTTGTAACTTCTGGAAGGCGACTTTCATGCGATTGCGATCTTGCTGGTGATGCCACGGGTTACAACCACTGACCACCAGCATTTTCGTATCAGGCAGGATAACCTTATTACCGTTGTAGTTAATTTCTTTGCCCGGCTCAAGGATGGCATCAATCCAACGCGCCACTGGCATGGTTTTACTGTACCCCTTGTAATCATTGTTATCCCAGATGGGCGTCATGCCCTCATCCAAATTACGCGGGAAGCCCCCCGGCCCGGCCGCCCCTGTTGGTGGGATCCCCACGCCACTGTAGTGGTGAGAATAAGATATCCCGCCCCCAGGTAAGCCAATTTGCCCTAACATGGTCGCGATCACTGCGCCCATCCAATACGGTTGCTCGCCGTGCTGCTGACGCTGCACCGCCCAGCCAAAAATCAGCTGGGTACGGCCTTTGGCTAACAAACGGGCAAAGGCGCGAATGTCATCGGCTTTGACACCACAGATTTTTTCCGCCCATTCCGGCGTTTTCTCGACCTTATCTTTCGACTTGCCTAACACGTACGGCATGAACTCTTCAAAGCCGAGCGCATAGGTATCAATGAACTTTTTGTCGTACAACTCTTCGGTATACAGGGTATGGGCGATGCCCAACATGAACGGCACATCGGTTTGTGGATTGACGTATTGATGATCACACTGCAGGTAATTCTGGGTTTTCGATTTGACCGGATCCACGCAGATCACTTTGATCTCGCCTTTGGCCACCTTGTCTTTTAATTGCGCGTAATACATGTAGGAGTCATGGGTTTCCGCTTGCCAGCCCACTTGGGTGTTTTTCAGCGGATCATTGGCCCACCAAATCACGGTGTCCGTGTGCTCTAAGATCAACGGCCAAGAAGTGCCTTGTGCGTACACTTCGGTCGACCCCAATACATAAGGCAAAATAGTCTGCCCCGCACCGGTCGAGTAATCCCCCACCTTGGTGGTGAAATTACCGTGCATCCCAACCGCACGTTGCATGTGGCTAGTACAACTTTGGAACTGGCCGGTTTGTCGCCAGCCCGTCATACCCGCATTGAGCGCCCACGGTCCGTAGTCTTTCTGGACGCGTTCTAACTCGTTATAAAACAGATCCAAGGCTTCATCCCATGTCACGCGAATGAAACGATTATTCCCTCGGGTATCACCGCTGTATTTGTGCTTCTTCAACCAGTCGAGGCGCACCATCGGGTAACGTACCCGCGATGGGCTGTAGATGATCCCTTTGATGCCTTTTAACATTTCTGTCGGGTATTTATCCCTCGGCAGTGGCTCAATCTCAGCCACTTGTCCGTTATAGATTTTGGCACGGAAAGCCCCCCAATGGGATCCTGTGACTTTCCATACCCCCTCCGCCGAATACGGCGAAGTCACTTCTTCAGCGGCTCTCGCCACCGATCCTAATAAACTGGGGCCAATCACAGATACCGCACTGGTGGTGGCCAGCCCTTTTAAAAATTTACGTCGACTCAGAGACATCACTTACCTCACTTCGCTTCTTATTAATGGCTTTCTTTAGAAAAAGTCGATGAGTGTTTCTGCAGGTATTTCAATACCAAGGCTTCACTATCACGATCCAGATTCACGAACGCCAACATACCGTTGAACATCCCCGGCCATGTATTGGCATCAAAATGGTTAGGTGCAGGCTGGGTATGACACACACTACAGTTGGTGGTGTAAGCTGGCTTAGTCTCTGCCCAGATATCGTCAATATTGCTCAGTAACGACTCTTTCGGCATCCACAATTTCACCGTCACACGCTGCCAGCCTAAGCCGGTCAGTTCATCTTCTTTCTCTTCAAATTTTTCCACCAGCGTGTCACTTTGCGCGGCCTCTTTGCTCAACGCAGCAGTTGGAATGTTCAACCCAAAGTCTTCATTGATCACGCGACCAAAGCCTTTGGTTTTACGCCAACCAGACAACTCCACTTGCACGACGTCATCTTTTACTTCTACAACTTTTACTTCTGAGGCTGGGTTAAGTTGGCCACCATCAATGGTCATCGCCTCGTCTTGATACATCGGTAAGAAACGCACACTGTAATAGTTGTCACCTTCACTGTAAGAGGTGCTGTGCGATTTTTGCACTAACTCTTGCACCATGCCGCCCGCTTGCCCCATATCTCCCGGCAAGGCATGCGCGATCCCTTTATGGCAATCAATACAGCTTTGATCTCGCTCAGCCGCTTGTTTCATCTGCGATTGTGCTAACGTGGACATTTCATCCCACTTCATGCTGTCGTAGTTATGGCAGCTTTTACATTCCAACGACCCATTGGCAGAGAAACGCGCCCATTCGTGATTCGCTAATTCCGCCCGTTTTTCCAAAAACTTTTCACGGGTATCAATGGTGCCAAAAATGGTCCCAAATACCTCTTTACTGGCCTGCATTTTACGGGCAATTTTATCCGTCCAATTATGGGGAACATGGCAGTCAGGACAGGTCGCTCTCACCCCGGAATGGTTAGACCAATGCACGGTCTGTTGTAACTCTTCATACACGTTGTCACGCATTTCATGACAACCAATACAGAATTTTTCGGTGTTGGTCATTTCCAGCGCTGTATTGAATCCCCCCCAGAAAATCACCCCTGCAATAAACCCGCCGAGGGTTAATACCCCTAAACTGATGTGCACTGCCGGACGCCAAAAGGTCGCCCACAGTTTTTTCAAAATATTCATCATAGTCGTATCCTGTTTCCTTGTTGGCCATTATTACGTGCGACGGTCAGCGTCCGCTAACCATGGCCTGGCGGCCCCCAGAAAAAGACCTGCATCGCCCATATAAAGAAGCCGTAGCCACTCACAATGGCAATCGAAAGGATTGGAAAGAGGAAGATGGTAATGAAGAGAAAAGAGCGCCATTCATACTTGGCCTTTTCTTTGTCACTGACTTGTGCTGGCGTATTCATTGCTGACATCCTTTTTTTCTTATGCCCTCCATTAATGCAGGCCAAGACCCGTCATCAATGGGCTACTGAGCTAAGTATAGTTAAGGATATAAAGGGGATTGAGAATTGTCCGATGAAGCAGAAAAGGAAGATCAATAAGGCGATAATCGTCACATCATCAGGCACAAAAAAAGGATGCACTCAGGCATCCTTTTTAAACAATATAGTGCTATTTACAATGCTGCGCTATACAGCGTCTGATGCTGTTGATACAACTTCAGTCGCTGAACAAAATTGGCGTAACGTTCAGAGTTTTGATCGTCCAACTTTTTAATTGCGGTCTGTTGTGCGTTCATGGCTTGATTAAAATCACCCAGTGCCGCATACGCTGCCGCCAGATTATCATAATCCCCTGCATCACCAGTACCACTGCGGCTCAATACCTGCTTAGCGAGCTTCAGAGCACGATGACCATCACGCATTTGTGCATCATTACACGTTGCGTATAACCATACCAAGTTACGCTTGGATTCTAATGAACCACTGTTAGAGGCTTCATTGAACCACTTAATGGCATTAGCGCAATCCACGGACCCACTGTTGCTCGCCCCCGAGGCATAATACATCCCCAACTCCACCATCGCGCCCACTTCACCGTCATTGGCCGCTTCGGTGTACCAATGCAATGCCTGGGTATTATCACGTGGCAGCACTTGCCCCGCTTTGAAGAGATCGCCAATCATGGTTTTGACTTCAGGCATATCAACGGCGGCTTTTTCGAGCCAGTACATGCCTTTCAGTGGATCGGCTTTCAGGCCATTAGACCCTTCCAGATAGGCGCGTCCCAAAAACAACTGCATGTTTTTATCCCCTTGCGCCGCCTCTAACTCCACATAGTTCAAGGTCGATAACAGGTGATGTTCCGGTGACGTCGTAACTGAGGCATTGGCGAATGTCGCGCTGCACGCCATTACGCCAAACATGGCACCACATAGCACGTTTTTTAGGGTCATTGTTGTTGGCATATCGGGGGTTCTCTATCATTGCACGATCACTGTATGGGTTGGCAATGTAAAGAATGCGTGGTTAAAAAACAACCATTGCAAAGTGCGTTTTTTCCACGAATTTGGGCGAAGATAAGCGGATTAGCTTGCGTGTCAGTTGCTTAAGAGGAATAAAAAAATAAGGCAAAATGAAGAAAAATGAGAGATAGATCTCACGTTAGCGGACAAGCATAACAGGATCGCCTGAACGATTACTGATAATAACGTTAATAATATTCATGACGCGCGGGCTTTGTTTTACAACTCCCTCATCACTTAACCGATACAGACGGACATAAAACAACGGCCAAGCCGGATGTCAGGCTTGGCCGCTTGCTGATAATGTCGAGAGTGCAGATACGCGATCTTCCCCCCCGCTCGGTTTACAAATTCCTGTAGTGATCTTCACCCGCTTCGATATCTTGATCTTGGTACTTCGAGGCGGTGCCATCGAGATCGATATCTAAGTCAATTTCATTGGGGAGATCCAACAAGGCATCACACACCAAGACAATGTCGTATTTGCCTTCTGGGACATAATCCATCGAGTACGTATTGTCTTCCCCCACTTTGGCGGTTTGCAGTGGCGCATGATCCGAGCCTAAATCGCCGTACTCTTCCGTGTCTGACTCATACAAATACACATAAGCATCTTTGGCAGAGGTCACACACGCGCTCACATCAATGTCCCCAAATAGCTTACCAACCGTCAGGTTGTCCACCACACGAAACCCTTCACTTTTCAGTTGATAGGCTTGCTCCACCAATTGGATCATGCTGCGCAGATCAAACGACATGGTAAACGTGGTAGGCGCATCAATGTTGATGTTCAGTCCTTCAAATTTCAGATCGTCCACGATGTCCATTTTGAGGTTATCTATCGGATTACCCACGTATGAATACGGTGTATTCAAGAAGTCCCCGTAGCTCCCTTGCAAGACTGACATCGCCATGGTGGTGTACTCCCCAACGGGCACCAACTGCTCAGCGATCAAGTTGACCAAATCCACCCCAGCGATATCGTATAAATCAATCACGATGAATTTCGGATACCCATCGTTATCGACAGGGATCTCGGAATCCGCAGGAATACATTGGGTCGAGTTAACCGCATAAGGATCCGCCATGCTCTTGGTGGTCCACTCCACAATGGTGCCAGCCAAATCGGTAATCGAGACCGCATCAATCGCCACACAGGCTTGCAGCTCATCCGCCCCGTTTGGCACTTCTTCCGGTGGTGTGGCCACATCCACCGACACAGGCACGGTGCCCGCGTCTTGGTTTGGCGTGGCCTCGTTCGTCAACGCTGCAACATCATCTGAGTCACTACACCCCGCCATGATCAGCGTGGCGAGCACTGGTAATACTATTTTTTTCATGTCATCACCCCTACGACAATAAATAAACTGGCCTGTACCAAACCAATCTGCTGGCCGCCGAGTGTTTGGTTATGTTCTTGTGTACCGCGATGAATGAAAGTGAGGGTCACTCCTGATGACATAACCTCATTTCCCTTCATGTTGGCAGATGGCCGAATCTGACAGTTAACATTTTAGGCAGGAATGACAGGGCAAAAAATTTATCCGAGTACTAATTAAGTAATGAGAAAAAGATCTTACGATCAAGACGAAATTACACGCACAAAAAAGCCGATCATGATGATCGGCTTTTGATGTTCAGCTCTTGCGGGCGATCCGCTATACCGGATCCACTTCCAGCATCGCAGGGATGTTTAATTGCGGTTTCTGCTCTTGCCCAAAACCACGCAGACCCACAACGTGAACGTGTTCGCGATCTTTAAAGATCTTACGCACCAGTTTGTACGTCGTGCCCTTCTCTGGGCTGATGTTCTCTGGCGCGGCAATCAATAACTGCATATCCAGACGCTCACACAACTCAAACAGGGTCGCGATAGACTTACCATCCAGACGTGCGGCCTCATCGAGGAACAACAGACGACATGGAATAATGTCTTTGCCACGTAAGCGACGCGATTCTTCTTCCCAGCTCTGTACCACCATCAGTAGGATCGCCTGACCGGTACCGATCGCTTCACCGGTCGACAACGCGCCTGACTCGGCTTGTAGCCAGCCATCCGTACCACGGTTAACCTCAATGCTCAGCTCAAGGTAGTTACGGTAATCCAGCAGTTCTTCACCCAAGATTTGCGGTGAACGCTGACCCACATCAATGTGCGGATTCAGACGTTGGAACAGTTTCGCCATCGCTTCAGAGAACGACAGACGCTGGTTACCGAACAGATCCTGATGCTGATCTTGCTGCTCAGCCAAGCCGTGCAACAGAGATTCATGCGTTTCGCGCACTTTCACATTCAGACGCACACCTTTCACCTGACCAAAGCCGATGTTTTGCAGGCCTTGGTTCAACAAGCGAATACGGTTCTGCTCACGCTGAATGGTCTTGCGAATGATGTTCGCGACCGAATCAGAACTGATTGCCAAACGTTGCTCACGGGCGGTCAGCTCTTCGCTCAGACGCGCCAGTTCCACTTCCATCTCTTCAATCGCCTCAACCGGATCGTCGGTACGAATGATGTCGTGACGGATACGCTCACGCAGGTGCTGATAAACGGCTATGTAGAACAAGACTTTGCGTTCTGGACGCGACACGTCTTCTGACGCACGCAGGGCATCACGCAAGTTTTCATTGTCTGCCACTGCCAAGCGCAACGCACCCAAGGATTTATCTGACAATGAACGCAGTTCATCGGCGGTCATGTACGCCATTTCACGGCGGTGCAGGCGGCGCTCAACATCACTTTCACGTGCCAAACGCAATACCGCACACCAGCCCGCTTTCGCGTTCACGACCAGTTTACGGATGTCTTGATACTCTTTGCCCACTTTACGCAGACGCTTGATCAAGCCCTTCATTTCCAGCTCAACCGAGGTAATGGTTTTTTCTAGCTGGCTACGACGGGTACGTGAACTGTGCAGACGTTCATTCAGCTCGTCACGGCGCAGACGCGCACGTTCTTCGGCTTCCACATCCGCACGTACACCCAACTCTTGCAGTTCACGTTCAAATTCCTGAACGGTTTCCAGCTTCGCTTGGTGTGAGCTTTTCAGTGACGCCATCAACTGGTTGTACTGGTTCGCTTGTGCTCGGTTCTGCTTCAACGCATCACGGCAACGGGTACGCTCACGCTCAGCCGACGCCAGCTTGTTTTTCAGCTGCTCGTTTAGCTCTGAGCTCTTGTTCAGCATGTCGATAGAATCGGCGTAGCTGAAGTGATGACGACGCTCGACCAAATCCGCCACAGCGAAGATCTTTGTCTTTAGCGCTTGTAGGATCTGATCCGCTTGCACGTAGCTCGCTTGTAGTGCATCAAATTGCTCCGGATCGGCATCCAACGCAGTGACCAACGTTTCTAGCTCAGCAATGGCTCTACCGTGACGGTCAAGGTAGTTGGCGGCGTCATCCAGTTGTGACAATTGCTGTTCGATCTCTTCAAAACGCGCGTGTAGCGTGTCGTCTTCCAGCAGGTTCACCAACGGGTTGATCTTGCCCAATAAGGTCAGACCTTCACGGGCGGCGGTCAACTGGCTGCGTTGTTGCTGTTCAGTGGCTTCCGATTCTGCTAGCTGGCGTGTCACGTGGTTACGCTTATCACGTACCACTTTCAATGCGGCTTCAGGATCGTCATTGAACGCAACGGCCATGTGCGTGGCAACAAAGCTGTTGAAGCTCTGGTACAAACGCTGCAATTTTTGTGAATCAAACGCGGCTTTCGCGTGATCTTCAATTAACTGCTCACGCTCGGCACGTAGTTGCTCAAGACGCTGTTCACGTGCCGCACGGCCAAATAGTGGTACTTTCGGGAAACGCGAGTAACGCAACTGACGGTCATTCAGGTGTACACACACCGCGCCGTCCATTTCATCGACATCGAAACCGCTGTCATCAAACGAGTCGGCATCACCTTCGATGATGTACAAATCGTCCGGACAGTCTTCCAACGCCACTAACTTGTCTTTAATGCCTTTCAGATCCGGCACCACGATCGCGTGACGTGACGGACCGTACATCGCACTGAAGTAAGGCGCATCGGCCAACGTGATGTCGTCATAGATCTCAGACAGCAAGCAACCGCCCAAGGTATCGGCCAAGGCACGCAGACGTGAGTCATCGCTACCGCCCGGCTGGGCCAGACGTTCAATCGCCTGCTCCAACTCGGTTTTACGGGTCGCTAACTGATCACGTTTTGCTGACACCTCGCGCTCTTTGTCGAGCGTGTGCTGCATCGCGTCCATGACCGCCTGACTGTCATACAGTTCAGACTCCGACTGCTCAGCCAGTTTTTCCAGTGCATCAGAGGCCGCAATCCACGCCGGGGCTGCGGCTTCCAATGTGCTGATCTGCGCATTGCACTGCTGCTCTTGGCGACGGTATTCATTTCGTTGCTCAACCAAAATCGCTTGGTCTTGCTCTAACGCTTCCAATGTCGCTTCGTGACGGGCTTGTTCTTCAGCTAACGTTAACTCGCTATCCACAGTCACCGCAAAACGCTTGGCGTACGTTTCTGCCAATTCTGTTGCTTGACGCTGATTACGTACCGCACGCTCAAGGTCGCGGTATTGCGCTTTAAGCTGCTCGCTGCGCTCAGTCACCGTGGTCAATTGACGGGCATGGCTGATCAGTTCACGGGCTTTTGCACCCGCTTCGCCACGTGCCACCACACCGGCAATGGTCGTCACCAGCTGCAAGCCTTTCTCAAACTGCTGCGCCGCGGCAGATGACATGTCCAGCTTGTGCTTCAATGCCAACAACGCGGTGGTTTGCGTGTCTTGCTCTTGCTTCAGTTGCGCCAGGTAAGGCACGGCTTTATCGGCCAACAACTGGTGATCGCCAGACAAGTCACGGGCTTTTTCCAACGCCTGTACGGCTTGCTGGTATTGCAGCGCACGGGTTTGCTGCATGTCCAACGCTTGTTGATAATCTGCAAGCTGGGTTTTTAGGCTGTCGACTTCTTCTTCGGTCAACAACGCTTGTTCTTCAGCCATGGCCAGCTGTTCAGCCGCTTCTTCCACGACCATGACCTGCTCTTCCAAACGCTCGGTCAGCTCTTCCAGATCTTCACGGTAACGTTCGATCTTCTCTTGCTGACGCACTGCGGTTTGTACGAGCTGCAGGTGATCTGACGCGGCTTGATGATCTTGCTCTAACGCGCCTTCACGGTCTGTCAGTTCATCCAGCTCAGCGGTCATATTGATCATTGCCGTTTGCTGATCGTCCAACGTTTTACGTGAACCCATCAGCTCACCGCGCAAGCTCAGTGTTTGCTCCAGCTTGTTGCGGCGTTCGTTGGCATGACGCATGTAGTCGGCGGCCACGTAATTGGTCGCTTCGGTGATCAGGTGTTTGAACAGATCACGGTCACTTTGCGTCAGTTTGATCGCTTCCAGCGTCATGCGGTTTTCACGCAACGCCGCTTCCATATCTTGGAAGGCTTTCTTCACGCCGCTGTTGTGTGGCAACAAGTAGTCGCGCAGCGAGCGAGTAATGGCACTGGAGATACCGCCGTACAGCGAGGCTTCAATCAAACGGTAGAATTTTGAACGGTCCGTGCTGTTACGCAGTTTCTTCGGCAATACGCCAAATTCAAACATCTGCGCGTGGTAATCCGTCACGGAGTTGAAGGTTTTGAAAATCACGCCTTCGTGCTCAGCGGTCACCACGTCTTTCACTTCGTTGATCTGACGCACACGCGCCTGATTGTCCGACAGGGTTTCCACCAACACATCGGTCGGTTTCACGTGTGACGGCAGACCCTGAATAATGAATGGCTTGATATCGACTTTCTTATCTCGGCCCGCCACTTGCTGTAGACGTACCGCAAAGATAATGCGCTGGTTACGTGAGTTCACCACGTCCAGTGCCGAGTAACAGGCACCCGGCTTCAACTTACCGTGCAGACCTTTGTCGCGTGAGGCATTTGAGCTGCCTGCTTCCGTGGTGTTACGGAAGTGCAACAGGCTCTGATCGGGGATCAGTGAGGTAATGAAGGCCGCCATGGTGGTCGATTTACCGGCACCGTTACCCCCAGACAGGGTGGTGACCAAGTTATCGATGTCAAAGGTACGGGCAAAAAAGCCGTTCCAGTTGACCATGGTCAACGATTGATACTTACCGCGTTCCATTAGGCATTGCCCTCCTGATCGGCGTGGTCTTGGTCATGATCGACATCGTGTTCTGCGTCGTCGTTGTCGTCATGCTCATCCAGCAGGCTCGACTGACTTGGGGCTTGTTGATGCACCACCACCGCTTCACCATCACGGATCAAGCGGATCTGCGCTTCACGCATATCGTCCCCGGCGCGCACATCGGCACCAAAACGGAATACTGATTCGCTGATACGGAATTTACCGCTTTCGCCAATCGGAATAATCATGCCCAAACGGCGCAAACGGCGCAGTGAGGTTTTGACTTTGTCATACAGCTTTTCACGGTCCAGATCCGACCCTGATGCGCGGTTCGTTACCAGCTTCATCAGTTTCTTCTCATCCGCCAGTGTCATCAGCTCTTCAAACATCTCTTGGTTAGTAAAGATGCCTTCATGCGCCAAACGCTCTGGGCTCAGGTAAAGGAAACACAGTACCTTACCCACCAGCATGTCGAGTTCGGCCAATACCGAACGGCTGATCAGCGAGGTTGAACGCGGACGCAGGTAGAAAAAGCCTTCCGGTGCACGCACCAGTTCCG
The DNA here is from genome assembly GCF_059941365.1 of Photobacterium sp. 270122K. Taxonomy (NCBI): domain Bacteria; kingdom Pseudomonadati; phylum Pseudomonadota; class Gammaproteobacteria; order Vibrionales; family Vibrionaceae; genus Photobacterium; species Photobacterium sp. 270122K. The sequence continues at coordinate 477,030 of NZ_JBPOEN010000002.1, read as the reverse complement.
CGTTATAACGCTTGTAGAACATCGCCAATTCCTGCTCAAATTCAATCAGCAGGGCATGGTTATCTAAATCTTCGCTGGAAACATGACGACCAGAACGAAGGGCATTATCCAGTGCCGGGAAAAGTGGGTTGGCAATCGCCTTGGCCAACTTCTCAGGCATAAATTCTTCAATATTTGTCAATGACATTCGCTTGTACCTTGGCTCCATAGTCATTAATTGCTTCCCAGTCAGGCTGGATGGCGTTGAAATCGGACTCGGCATAGCCCAATCTTACTGCCTGATCAATCACCAGGCGCGCCAAATCAAAATGCTGGGCATGGGAATGCTGAGCCAAATAGTCTTTGAGCAGCACACTCAAGTTAATTGCCGCACCGGTTTCTTTGTGCGCTTGCAACATCGCCGCCACTTGATCGGCCAGCTGATCGGTCACCAGCTCCAGCTCTTCAAACTCCACCGCTTCTGGCACCATGCCGGTCACTTCATCGTCACGCAGCACTAAGGCTTCATCACGCATGTCCAACAGGCGGTCGGCATCGGCATAGGTCAACACCCAAGGGGCATCAAAATAATCCTGTACCGACTGGCGTAAACGCTGGCTAAAGGCCCGGTTTTTATCCATATCGATCGCGGTACGAATGAATTTGTGTACGTGGCGGTCATAGCCAATCCACAAATCAATCGCTTGCTGACCCCAGTTGATGATGCGATCCAACTTGGCTTGCAAGTTGAAAATCATGGCATCGACAAAGTCCAGTTCAGGCTCGCCCTGCACTTCTTCTTGAATAATCAGCAACTGGGTCTGTAATTGGTCACCGGCCGCTTGCAACGTGTCTTGCAACTCGCGCAATGTGCTGGAGGTTTCATTCAGCAGCACTTCACAGCTCGAAATCGCCGCACGCCAGTCTTGATTCAGCAATTCAGCAATGTCTTTTTTCACCTGCTGCTGCTGTTCATCCATGGTGCGCTGGTTCAAGTCAATACGGTCAAAGATTTCCGCAACGGAATACTTCAACACAGCATGCACGTTCTGTCGCCAGTGTTTCTCGTCACCGCCCTCTTGGGCAGCGGTCGCGGCTTTGTTAATTTCGTCTGCCACCATCGCCAACTGAATAGACAATTTCAGTGTGGAATACTCACGATGGCGGGCATAATAGTCTGTGATCCCCAACGCCAGTGGGCTTAAACGGTAAATACTGGCACCGTCTGTCACTTCACTGGTAAAGCGGGAAATCAAACGTTGGCGAACCAACTCATTTATGGCGTTGTTGGCACGGAAGGCCACGGTTTCTTTTGACTGGCCAAACATGTCGCTGACAATACGAAATGCATCAACCAGTTCACCTTCCCCTAATTCTTCATCGAAACGATCGCTGCTTAATACCGCGATCGCCAACAGGAACGCCAGCCGTTCAGTTGGCAGGTTAAGCTCAAATTCATGCTGCTTAACCCAATTAACCAACTCAGGAACGGTCTGGGTTACGTCACTCATCCGTTGTCCTTATTGCTTGTATGCGCGTCGTCTTCAGTGCCGTCTAATGGCCGTTGCGCATAGACATGGATATATCGCCCTAAAGACAAAAAAGGCTCCTGACGGCAGAGTTGTTGCTCCATCGCCAAAACCTGTTCAAAACTGTAGTCACCCACCCTGACGGTTTGCATGTAGTCATGGAAGGTTCTCACGCCGGTTTTCCCCAAAATGGTGAATCCCGCTTCGGTGAGCCAACTATACACGTCATCCGGCTTAATGCCTTTCTGTGGTTGTAATTTAAAACGCTTACGGTGCGGCATCCCTTCTTCAATGTGGGTTAAATTGCCGCAGATTAAGTTTTTAAACAGTAACCCGTTATAGTTGTAGAACATCACGGAAATGGCGCCGCCTGGCTTCACTTGCTGTAGCAGGCAATCTAAGGCTTCTCTCGGATCCGCCAGCCACTCCATCACGGCATGGAACAAAATCAAATCCACCGGGGCATCCAGGTGTTGATCGATGTCCTGCACCGCACTGTGAACCAGTCGATACTGATCCAGCAATCCGTTCTTTGCAATGTCCTGCTCGGCCAGTTTGAGCATTTCACTGGAGAGATCACATAACGTGACGTGATGCCCGAGTTCAGCAATTTTTTGTGAGAGCTGGCCTACCCCACCGCCTGCGTCTAAGACTTGCAGCGGCTCATTGTTTTCTAATAGGGCTAAAATTTGCGCCAAATCTTGCCAGACCACCGTTTGCCTAATTTGGCCTTTGCCGGTCCCGTAAATATTTTTTGCAAATTTTTGCGCTAAATCGTCAAAATTTCGATCTTTGATCACGTCGGCTTTACGTTATGATAGTGGTTCTAAAAATATGGCTTATTTTCTCACAAGCGATAGAGGAATAAAGGCTTGTGGTGCTTTTTCAAGCTCAACTGCTGATTTTTCGGACGACATTGCATGTTTGAACTCAAAAAAATTGTCTCTGCTTTTTTAATGCCTTTGCCCGCGATGCTGATTCTCGGGGTTATTGGTTTACTCCTACTCTGGTTTACCCGCCGAAAAGGGCTGGCTTCGGCCTTTATCAGCTTTGCGTTTCTTGGCATTTTCCTGATGTCTTTCCAACCGATCGCAACCAGTTTGTTGCGACCACTGGAAAAAGCGTTTCCACCGTACGTGCCTGCGGGCAAAGCCGTGGAATACGTGATGGTACTGGGCAGTGGCCATGTGATTGACACCGCGATGCCTATGACATCGCAACTTTCACGCACCTCGCTCATGCGATTGAACGAAGGGATTCGTATTCACCGTTTGTTCCCGGGGTCAAAATTGATCCTATCAGGGTACGGAGGCGGTTCTGCCACCAGCCAAGCGCGTATGATGGCGAAAGTGGCACTGGCTTTAGGCGTGAACAAGAATGACATTTTGTTGCTTGAAACCGCCAAAGACACCTGGGAAGAGGCGTTTCAGGCCAAATCCGTGGTGGGTGACAGCAAGTTGGTGCTCGTGACCTCGGCAAGTCATATGACCCGAGCGATGGCGGAATTCCACGATGTGGGCTTAAACCCGACCGCGGCGCCGACCAACTTCTTGGCCAGTAACAAAATCAAGCAACCTTGGGATCGTTACCAGCCTCAAGCGAGTTATCTGGAACAAACCGAACGTTACTGGCATGAAACCATGGGACGTTGGTGGCGTACACTCCGTCATCATTTAAACGAACAGGTGGCTGAACAAGCGTAACGACGCCCTGCCATCACGTCCCATATCAACAAGTCTTCACCTGTATTAATAAGCCGCTGACCCCGCCTCTGGGTTGGCGGCTTGTTTATTTCTGCCTGCTTATTTCTCTTGTCTGCCTTTCTCGCCTTACTCTCAGGCAGTGCCGTCTGACACCCCGATGACCTCACCCAGCAAGCAGCGCACAACATTTAATCAACCCGAGCAAATCAGACGCCAAGATCGAACAATAATCCACCCTTATTCCAAAACGATTTATTTTGTGCCTTTTTCATATATCAAAAGTAATAAAAAACCGTTCCTGTTTTGAGATCCACATCATACTATTGAGCGCAATTAGTGATTGATAAGTCAGTACATGGATGCGCTGATTTATAACAACGTTAGGAAATGTGTCATGCTCCAGATTATCAATATGGCGATCTTCGCCCTCCTTATTGCCCTACTTTATCGACAACAGAAAGCCGAGCACACGCTATCAAAACGCGTGTTCACCAGCCTAGGTTTAGGTGTGCTGTTTGGTGGCGCGCTGCAACTGGTTTACGGTGGCGGCAATGCGGTGATCAGCGATACGCTGGAGTACGTTAACATTGTGGGCGCTGGGTATGTCAGCTTACTGAAAATGATCATCATGCCGTTGATCATGGTGTCCATCATTGGTGCCATCATCAAAGTGAAAGACTCGGGCTCTCTGGGGAAAATCTCTGGCTTGAGCATCGGCATTTTGCTGGCGACCACAGCCGTCTCGGCCTTGATCGGTATCATGGTCAGCAACCTGTTCGGCTTATCCGCAGAAGGGATTGTGCAGGGCGCCCGTGAGATTGCACGTGGCGAAGCACTGGAAACCAGCTTGCACACTGTCCACGCGCTGTCCTTTGCTGACATGATCACCTCATTCTTCCCTGGCAACCCGTTCGCCGATTTGGCAGGCAGCCGCCCAACCTCTACCATCGCGGTGGTGATTTTCTCTGCCTTTGTCGGTGTCGCGGGGTTAACCGTGATCCGTACTCAGCCAGAACTGGGTGAAAGCTTTGAAAAGTTCGTCAATGTCTCGCAGGAAGTGGTACGCACATTAGTGCGTATGGTACTGAGCCTGACACCGTACGGGGTGTTAGCACTGATGACCAAAGTGGTCGCGGGCTCTAACTATGACGATATTCTTAGCCTGATCAGCTTCGTGATGGCTTCGTATGTCGGGCTGGGGCTGATTTTGCTGATGCACTTAGTCTTGGTTTCTCTGGTCGGCGTAAATCCGGTGAAATACCTGAAGAAAATCTTGCCGGTGCTGACCTTTGCCTTCACCTCTCGCTCAAGCGCGGGGACGATTCCACTGAACGTAGATACGCAAGTTCAGAAACTCGGTAACGGTGATGCGGTCGCGAACTTCTCTGCCTCTTTCGGTGCGACCATGGGCCAAAACGGCTGTGCCGGTCTGTACCCTGCAATGCTGGCAGTCATGATTGCCCCTACGATTGGCATTAATCCGCTTGACCCAAGCTTTATGCTGACGCTGATTGCGGTGGTGACGGTGAGCTCCTTCGGGATTGCCGGTGTGGGTGGCGGCGCAACGTTTGCGGCACTGATTGTCTTGTCGGCGCTGGATATGCCGGTAGCATTGGCGGGCTTGTTGATTTCCATTGAACCACTGATTGATATGGGCCGTACCGCGATCAATGTTAGCGGGTCTATGACAGCAGGCACGATCACCGCTCGCCTGCTGGGCCAAGCCGATAACACTCTGTTTGATACTGATAACGATGTGACACCGTCGACAGCAAAAAGCTAACACGGCAACGAAAACACCCCTTTCCTTTCGATTTATCAAAGCCACCGTCGGGTGGCTTTTTTATTCTGTTTCAATCACGTTGCTCCCTCTTTATCTCTTCCTATCCCTTTCGCATGGCAGCCTTATGCCGCGCAAATTTGTTCTAATGGGGGAATATGAACGCCACATGAATATACCAGTCACACATTATTCAGTCGGGCTTTGTTTTAATGGCTCCATCAACACGGCGACCCACCCAGCATGAACCGGTACGCCGAATAGCCCGAACAACGCTTTGAATGAAAATAGGATGACGACAATGAACAAGCCAAGTGTATACCTACTGACCGCGATCCTTGCCTTTGGCCCAACACTGGCGATGGCACAATCTCAACCTATCGCTTACACCGGTCCAACGAAAATCACACCGGTCCATGAAATACTGAACGAGATTAATATCTTCACTGATCAAGATGTCATGATGGAAGGCAAACTGATCAAACAGCTAAGCGCGGATACGTTTGTCTTCAGTGACGGAAAAGATGAAATCACGGTAGAGCTGGATGATGACACTCGCTTGGGCCAAACCATTGATGCAGAGACGCGCGTACGCGTATACGGTGAAGTCGATGGTGGTCTGCAGCCAGAAATCGAAATTGACCGAATCCAAGTGCTGTAAGCGTTAACGCCCACACACTGCCCTTTTCTTATTGAATTTTTGTGAATATCACACGCGGCCCAGCAGGATGTCTGAGGCCGCTTTTTTTATGTCTTTGAACCGTATGTCGACAAATAGCAGACATAAAAAAAGTGGCGCCCAAAGCACCACTTCTACGGATTTAATCACGATGACGAGATGACGTTTCTCGCCCGTCATATCAAGACCGTTAGCGCACCAACTGGCGCACTTTTTCCAGATCTTCTGGGGTATCGACACCCGCCGGTGGCGCATCAATGGCCACATCCACATGGATCTTCTCGCCGTACCACAGTACGCGCAATTGCTCGAGTGACTCGATTTTCTCTAACGCACTCGGTTCCCAGTTGATGTAAGTATTGATAAAGCCTGCACGGTAAGCATAAATACCGACATGACGCAGCAGGTTACGGTGAATTTCCTGCGGACGCTTGGCAAAGTTATCACGATCCCATGGGATCGACGCACGGCTAAAGTACAGCGCATAACCGTCTTTATCCGTCACCACTTTTACCGCGTTCGGGTTGAACACTTCATCCGCGTGATCAATTTCGACCGCCAATGTCGCCATCGGTGCCACACTGTTCGCAAGATTATCAGCGACCTGACGAATAATGGTTTCAGGGATCAACGGTTCGTCACCTTGCACGTTGACCACAATGTGATCGGCCGGTAACTGGTATTTCTCAACCACTTCCGCCAAACGCTCGGTGCCCGATTCGTGATCGGCGCGAGTCAGACACACTTCACCACCAAAGCCTTTCACCACATCCACGATGCGCTGATCATCGGTAGCGACAATCACTTGCTCAGCACCGGCTTTACAGGCTTGCTCATACACCCACTGCACCATCGGCTTACCTCCGATATCTGCCAGAGGTTTACCCGGCAAACGAGTAGACTGATAACGCGCAGGAATAATGACGGTAAATGACATTATTTCACCTCTTCCGAGCTCAATGTGCGGGCTTCAGGTTCTAGCAGAACCGGGATACCTTCTTTGATCGGGTATGCGAGACGATCAAACTTGCAGATCAGCTCATTGTTGTCTTTATCGAAGTTAAGCTTACCTTTACATGCAGGACAAGCAACGATTTCAAGCAGACGATGATCCATATTCTTCCTTTACCTTAATAATCCGGTTAATCAAACGCTCAGCTTGCTCCGTCGGGATAACCGCATCGACCGGCAAATACCACCAATCGGGCTGAGCGAACGTGTGGCATTTCACCGCATCTTTCTCAGTCATGAGCAAGTGCTGCCCACGGGCAGACAACTGATGTAATTCTTGTTCAGAAAATGCTTTGTGATCAGCAAATGGCTGACAGACAACAGGGTGAACCCCCAGTGTCGATAATGTATTAAAAAAGCGCGGCGGATGGCCAATTCCCGCCATGGCAACAACATCACCGGATAACGCACTCACCTCACAGCGTTCGCCCGACAGCACATTGACCAAGGCTGACGGCGCCAGATGCATGGGGATCTCACCCGTCTGCGCCTCACCGCCATTGCAAATCAGAAAGTCGACCTGCTGTAAGCGTTCGCACCCTTCTCGCAATGGCCCAGCGGGGATCAATTGTTGATTGCCGAACCGACGCTGACCATCAATTACCACGATTTCAATATCACGCGCCAGCGCGTAATGCTGCAAACCGTCATCGGTGATGATCACATCCACGTCAGGCTCTAATAGAGCCACAGCATCAGCCCGCACCGGTGATACCGCAACGGGCACCCCAGTACGACGATAAATCAAGACAGGTTCATCGCCCGCTTCTGCCGTAGTACTGCTGTCCGTGACACGGTACGGATAATGCGGCGCTTTTGCGCCGTAACCGCGTGACACCACGCCCGGCTTCAGGCCTTTCGCTAACAGCTGCTCCACCAGCCACACCACAACCGGTGTTTTTCCGTTCCCGCCCGCGGTGATATTACCGACCACAACAACCGGCACCTTAGCGCGGTAAACGGCTTTTTGACCGGATTGATACTGTTGACGACGGTGGCGACTGATTGCACCAAACAATTTGCTCAGCGGCCACAATACCGGTGAGAGTACCCACCCTAACGGGTGAGACTCAAACCAGATTTTTTCAATCACAGAAGCCATTAGTCACCAAATTGAATGCGATGAAGCTGGGCATAAGCGCCATTTTGTTCAATCAACTCGGCATGCACACCGCGTTCAATGATTTCGCCTTCGTCCACCACCAAGATTTGGTCGGCGTTTTCAATCGTAGAAAGACGGTGGGCAATCACCAGCACGGTACGGTCTTTTTGCAGTTCATCCAGCGCAGACTGAATCGCACGTTCTGATTCCGTATCCAAGGCCGACGTGGCTTCATCCAAAATCAACACAGGCGCATCACGCAGCAAGGCACGTGCAATCGCAATACGCTGACGCTGACCACCAGACAGACTCACGCCGTTTTCACCAATCATGGTATCTAAACCATTATCCATACCCTTAATGAAGTCCATGGCATGGGCTAATGTTGCCGCTTTTTCAATATCTTCGCGGCTGTAACGGTCACCACTTGCATACGCAATGTTATTGGCAATGGTGTCGTTAAACAGGTGAACGTTCTGTGATACCACCGCCACCTGATCACGCAGATTGGTCAGTTTATAATGGCAAATATCATGATCATCAATAGCAATGTTGCCTGAATCAATGTCATAGAAACGGGTCAACAAATTCGCAATGGTACTCTTACCTGAACCGGAACGACCGACCAAGGCCAGTGTTTTACCCGCAGGCAGGTCGAAACTGACATTACGCAGTGCTGGCGTGTCTTTGGTTGGGTAGGTAAAGGTCACATCCGTCACTTTGATGTCGCCTTTCACACGTTTCGCTTCATGATCACCGTGATCTTTTTCGGTTTCCAATTCCATCAGGCTAAATAGCGTCTGGCATGCTGCCATACCGCGCTGGAATTGTGAGGTCACGTTGGTCAAGGCTTTTAGCGGACGCATCAAACCAAACATCGAACCGAAGATCAGCGCAAACGTACCCGGCGTTAATGACTCACGCAGGCTGTCGGTATTGGCCAAAATCAAAACAACGACCAACGCTAATGACGCAATCACCTGAATCACCGGGTTCGCGATCGCCTGTGCCGATACCAATTTCATGGTTTGCTGGCGCATACGGTTGCTGACTTGCTCAAAGCGTTCTTGTTCGACTTGCTGGCCGCCGTAGCTCAATACCACTTTGTGGCCTTTCAACATTTGCTCGGCCGATGAGGTCACAGAGCCCATGGCATCTTGCATGTTTTTAGAGATACCACGAAAACGCTTAGACACGATACGGATGCTGATGGCCACAACAGGCGCTATCACCAACAGAATCGCAGACAGCTGCCAGCTGTTGTAGAACATGATGGTCATCAGGGCGATAATCGTTGCCCCTTCACGCACCAAGCTCACCAATGCTCCGCTGGTTGCCGCCGCCACTTGCTCGGAATCGTAGGTAATACGGGAAAGCAATTTACCCGCAGATTCTTGATCAAAAAAACCCACGGGCATTTTCATAAAGTGGTTAAACATCTGGCGACGCATCGTCATCACGACATTGCCAGATACCCAAGAAAGGCAGTAAGTAGAAACAAAACCGCTGACACCGCGGAGGATCATCAGACCCAGTAGGTAAATGGGCATCATCGCGAGGAAATTGGATTCGACGCTGTCTAAACCACCAAAACTTTCATCCATCAGGGGTTTAATCATAGAAAGCATCAGTGCATCACTTGCAGCGTTGACGATTAATGCCACCACAGCCGCCGCTAGCCCTGTTTTGTACAGGCTAATAGAAGGCCATAATTGCTTAAACGTTTCCCAAGTGGTTTGATCGTTGGGTTGTGTCATGGAAACCATTATTTCTTGAAGTCAATGTTTCACATTCTACTCGCTTCACGCCAAGGCACCAAATAAGTTCACCGATCCTTTTTTTAATCTGCTTGTTTTTCCGCCGCTTTTTCATCCATTCTGGCAAGCGCCCCCCCCTGCGTGGATAACACGCTCGGCGTCACTGTATGATCAGGCCGATACCAGGCGGCTTTTTTATCTTGCCGATAACGCACCACGTCGATCTGTTTTTGCACCATTCGCACACTGACTTGCCCCGCTTCTGCGGTCGAGAGCCACGTAATGTCTCGCGCTTGATAACGCTGCGCAATCGACGGGGACGGCAACGCCCAAGGGCTGTAGCGCGCCACGGAAACCAAGCCATATTGCGGATTCATCGCGTCCAGCCACGTCTGTGTTGACGACGTAGCGCTGCCATGATGGGGTACAAACACAATATCCGGTGCTAACATGGGCTCCTGCTGTGCCAAAATCAGTTCCGAAATCGCATCAATGTCCCCCGTCAGCAACACACTGGCCGCCTGCCCGGACGCCACCGAGGGATCGGAAATATGAATGACACAAGAATGGGGATTCGCCGCACGGCTCACCCGTTTTGGCGGCCATAACACATCAAAATTCAATCCCTGCCATTGCCAGTTTTCGCCTCGCACACACGGCAAATAGCCGGCACGCCGATCACTGCTACGCTTCCAGCTCGGAGCAAAACGCGCATCGACATAATCCGCACCACCAGCATGATCACTGTCGGCATGGCTTAAAATCAATCCGTCCAGTTGGGTAATGCCTCGCTGCTTTAATACCGGTTCAATCACCGAAGCGGCAATGCTGCCCATCGGCCACTGATCGCCGGTGTCATAGACAATGGCATGCTGCCCACGAGAAATGATCACAGCCAATCCATGCCCGACATCGAGCATGTCGATACGCCACGGCACAGGTGCTGCATGCATGGCCTGCCAATGTTCCTCTCGCGGTAGCTGTGATTGAGATTGCGACTGCGATTGCGACAAGAAAGGCGTTGTCTGTGCTGATAGAAAAGGGATAGCAGAAAGCGTATTCAGCGGGCGGTGAAAAGAAGGTAACGCCCATGCCACACTGCAGATCAGCACCACGGTCACTAACACCCTACTGCGCCGCCAAGGCAACAGCCAGCCCATTCCCCCCACAGCCACGATACCGAGCAATAGCGGTAAATGCGCACTCGGCACCGTCCACCATTGCTCAGCTGCCACACTGGCGAACACCAATACAGGCTGCAACGCGAGATCGGCTGCTTGCCAGAATGTACTCGCCACGGTATCCCACCCCGAAAACACGATGGCCGCCAACACAAAAGGTACAACAACGAGGCTAACCCAAGGAATGGCGATGAAATTGATCACGGGGGCAAGCGGCGCAAAACCGCCAAACCAGATCCATTGCACCGGTAACATGAACAGCAACAACGCCAGCTGCATCCACGCTGTCGCCTTCAACGTTTGCACGATCCGCAGGCCACGCGACATCAAGGGGGTCGCGTCATGCTCACCACGGCCAACGCCCAACTGATGGGCAAGCAAGATCACCACGACCGCACTGAACGACAACCAAAAACCGGCAAGATAAGACGCTAATGGATTGAGCGCCAGACTGATCACCAGCACCACTAAGATGATCTGTGCGCTGCGCCATCGGATACCGCCCCGTAACAAGCACAAAGCCAACACACTCATCATCAATGCACGCTGTGTCGGCAGGCTGAATCCGGCGAGCCAGGCATACCCGGCCCCACACACAATGGCGCCCCACAATGGCAACCATCGCCAACGTGCGCTATCCCCCAAGAGGAAACGTACCAGACCGCCGATTCCCCAGCCGAGCATGACCGCCAGCCCGATATGCAAACCGGAAATCGCCATCAAATGAGCTAAACCACTGTCTCGCAGTAAAGTCCACGCGGTGTCATCCAGTAAATCACGGAAACCAAACCCTAACGCCAGTAAATAGCCCTGATGGCTGAGCCCGTCGGTGCGTTGCACAGCCTGTTCAAACAACCCTTGTCGCCAGCCTGCGGGTTCCCCTTCACTGGTGGTAACGCGTTCCCCCTGATACACAATCCCCGAGGCATGAAGGCCTTTGCCGACAAAATGCCGTTCACGATCAAAGCCTGCGCTGTTCACTCGGCCATGTGGCGGGCGCAATTTCACGCTTAATTGCCAGCGCTCGCCCTGACGCATGACCGGGGCTGGCACACCCTGCTGCCAGCGCAACTGAAAACGGGATGTGATCGCAGTTTTATCCGGCGGATTCCCCCTTGCCTCACTAACAAATTCAAACAATGTAACGTTATTGTTTGGATTTAATAGGCTACGAACCTCCCCGACTATGGTAATATGCCCCTGCTCTAGCGCAGCAAATTGGACGCTTTTAACATAGGATGTTGCGGCAAAATTCGCCAACAGCGCACCCACAGCGATCCCGAACAAGATTCGCTGACGGAAATACGCTAACACCATGCTGCCTATCATCAAGACGGTAACAAACGCATTATACTCTGGTAGTGATGGCCAGAAATGCAGCGATAACAGTCCAAGTGCAATCCCAGCTGCGTGACGCACCATGTCAACGCAGCCCGCAGAAATAAGAAAGACAATGCCTAGACAAGTCCTTAAACGATTCATGCCAAGCCACGAACTGATCAAGCGTCAAAAAGCGCTGAAGATTTTTGGCAACGTCCTGTATAACCCGAATTTGTGGTGCCTGAACCGCCGTTCGGCTTCGGGTGCGTTTGCAGTTGGCTTGTTCATGGCGTTCGTGCCTTTGCCAAGCCAAATGATCATGGCGGCCGGTTTGGCCATTTTGTTCGGCGTGAATTTGCCGCTCTCGGTCTGTTTGGTCTGGATCAGTAACCCCATTACGATGCCTGTTCTGTTCTTCGGCGCCTATAAAGTCGGGGCATGGCTGATGAATACCCCTCATCAAGCGTTTCATTTTGAGCTGTCGTGGGAATTCCTGTTGCATCAGATGAATCAAATCGGTCCTCCCTTCCTGCTCGGCTGTATGGTCACCGGCGTCACCTGTGCGCTTATCGGCTATTTTGGCATCCGAGGCTTATGGCGCTATTCCGTGGTTCGAAGCTGGCAAAAACGTAAATTCCGCGTGCTTCGCTAATTTTTCTTTCCCTTTTTACCGCACGCACTCATTTTGCTCATCCGCCAATGTCTGAGGCTGTCAGAAGCAAAAGAGCCAGATACAAAAAAACCTCGCTATGCGAGGTTTTTTTATGCCTGACCACCGTGTCTGGGTGTTGTATAGAACACCCCATCACGGCGCAATGCCTTTTGGTAATAACACAACAACCGTGGCAATGGTGACTGCAACACGCGGCGTTAACGTGAGCAAGCATGAAGCCGGCTCACGTTTTTACGCGACTGTTCGATAAAGACAGTACCGTCTTACTTGGCGCTCAATACGGTTGCTGGCTGTAACGCACTTGCCCGTTTTGCAGGGTACCACGTTGCCAAGAAACTCAGCACCACCGCCGTCACGGTGACCAACAACACATCATGCAGCGCCAATTCTGTCGGCAAGAAATCGACAAAATAGATATCACCGGACAAGAATTTATGCCCGACGATGCCTTCTAAGCCACGCAACATGCTGGTCAGATTCAGCGCCACCAAGGAGCCCAATAGCGAACCAATCAGGCTACCGATCACGCCCGAGAACACCCCGTGCCAAATAAAGATGGAACGGATCAGCCGATCGGTCGCGCCCATGGTACGAAGAATGGCAATATCTGCTGAACGATCTTTCACGGCCATCATCAGGGTCGAGACAATGTTAAAGCTCGCCACTCCAATCACCAGTACCATCACCAAATACATGATGGTGCGTACCATCTGAATGTCACGGTACAAATAGCCGTATTTGTGGTTCCAGCTTTTCAGGTACACGTACACCGGCAGTGTCCCGCCCACTTCACGTACAATCTGCTGAGCATCCAGTACATTATCTACGTTCAGTTCGATGCCAGAAATACCGCTGCCCATCGACAGGTACTGTTGCGCATCTTTAAGCGGCACCAAGGCAAAGTTATGGTCAATTTGCCCTGCTAAGGCCAATAACCCCGCCACTTGCAAACGAATACGGTGCGGCGCTTTCAACTTCAGGCTCGGATCCGGGTTCGGTATCATCGCGGTGATCCAATCACCGACGCCAATCCCCAATTTATCCGCCACACCTTGGCCCAGAATGACCTGCTGCTTACCCGCTTCAAAATGGTCCCACGCATTGTCTTTCACGTACTTAGGCAATGCACTCACGGCGCGTTGCTGCTCCGGATTCACCCCACGCACTTCGACGGCTTTCAGGCTGTTGCCCTTTTCCAGCAGCGCGGTGAACTGAATATACGGCGCCGCTGCCGTCACGCGAGGGTGTTTTTCCACCGTCTCCAGAATAGGCTGCCAGTCTTTAAACGGCGGTTGTACCGCTTCTAACTCCGCATGTGGGATCACCGACAACACACGATTTTGAAGCTCTCGCTCAAACCCGTTCATGGCCGACAAACCAATAATGATCACGGCCACCCCAACGGCGATACCCAGCATGGACGAAATGGAAATGAACGACACCATGCGGTTACGTTGTTTCGCCCGACTAAAACGGCTACCGATAAATAATGAAAGCGGTCGGATCATCAAGCAGCCTCTACCTTAACCAGTTCGCCATCTTGCATATGCATGGTGCGATCAAGCTTGCCGGCCAGTTCTTTATCGTGTGTTACCACCAAAAACGCGGTGCCCGATTCTTTATTCAAGGTGCGCATCAAATCATAAATTTCTAAGGCGGTTTTGTGGTCCAAATTACCGGTTGGCTCATCAGCCAACACCAAGGCCGGACGGTTCACCAACGCACGGGCAATCGCCACACGCTGACGTTCACCGCCACTCAACTCTGAAGGACGGTGCGCCAAACGGTGAGAAAGCCCCACCAGTTCCAGCATACTTTGTGCACGGCTACGGGCTTGTTGTGCCGAGACGCCCCCAATCAACAGCGGCATGGCGACATTTTCTTCCGCACTGAAATCCGCTAACAAATGGTGGAACTGGTACACAAAACCGATTTCTTGATTACGCAATTTGGCTTGCTTGTTGGTGCTCATTGCATTGAGATTCTGCCCTTTAAAGAACACCTCGCCCGCCGTTGGCTCATCCAATGCGCCCAACAAATGCAGCAAGGTACTTTTCCCTGAGCCTGACGAGCCCACAATCGCCACCAATTCACCGGCATCTAATGCAAACCCGACACCTTTGAGCACCTCCGTTTCCAGTTGCGCTTCTTGATAAACCTTACGCAATCCCTGACAAACCAATAACGAATTACTCATAACGCAGTGCCTCAGCAGGACGAACCGATGCCGCCCGATAAGATGGAAATACGGTTGCTAGCAAACTCAATAAAATCGCGCCAGCAATAACAATCAAAATTTGAACCGGTTCAACGACAACGGGCAATGACCCGCCTGCCATGATCAAATTGCCACCGGTGACAGCCAACACACTGTTCAGGTTCATAGCCAAGACCATGCCAAGCAGACCGCCGATGATCGCCCCGATCACGCCGCTGCTCGCACCTTGTACCATGAACACCAAAAGCACCTGACGGCTGGTCATCCCTTGGGTTTTTAAAATGGCCACTTCCGCTTGTTTCTCCATCACCACCATGATCAAGGCAGAAATGATATTAAACGCCGCGACGCCAATGATCAGACCCAGCATCAGCCCCATCATGTTTTTTTCCATTTTAACCGCTTGAAACAGCTCGCCGCGTTGTTCACGCCAGTCTGACCACACCATGTTGTCCGGTAACGGCTGAGCCGCCAACTCAGACACCACAAACGGGTCATCCACAAACAAACGCCAACCGGTGATCTGATCTTTTTTCAAGCGCAGCAAACGGCCAGCATCGTCAATATTCGTAAGCATCAGCATGTTATCAACATCTGAACCCGTATTATAAAAACCGGCCACTTCAAAATTACGTTGACTCGGAATGCGCCCAATCGGCGTGTACTGACTAGCACTGGTGACCATCAAACGCACTTTATCGCCCACACCGACCCCCAATTGGTTGGCTAACCCTTGTCCGAGTAAGACACGGTAACTACCAGGCGTGAGCATATCGAGCGCCCCACTGTTCACGTAATATTTCACGGGTTCAAATTGAGTAGGATCGACCCCCAGCAACATGCCTGCGGCTAACGAGTTGGCACTTTGCAACACGGCTTCACCACGGGTGACAGGCACGACCATGTCCACGTGGGGCATGTCGGTTAAAAAAGCAGGCGGCTGAGGCGTACGGGTAAGATGGCCATCCGGCCCCGACACCACCACTTGTGGCATCACACCAAGAATGCGCGACTTCAGCTGATCCTCAAAGCCATTCATGACCGACAACACGGTTACCAATGACAGCACACCGATGGTAATACCAGCGGTAGACATATAGGAAACAAACCGGCTGAAACGATCGCCAGATCGTCCGCGCAAATAGCGTAACCCTATAAAAAACGATACGGGATGAAACATAGATTCAACAACAAACCATCCAGATAAAGACTGCCGCAAGGATACCCCTTGCCAACGCCTTTTACCATTGACGTAGGCAAAAGTAATGTAAAAACAGGGGCTAAAATTGGACCAGTAACGGTCACTGACTTGCCCCCAAGCGAGAGCTAAGTGATAATCGAAGGATAGTTAATTTATAACGAGAGCAACATGAATCAGGACGAGTATTTTTCAGTCCATGCTGGATTGACCATTAATGTAGAACCGCTCGCACCCTATGAATCGGTGCCCGAGCAAGCGGATTTTATTGCCGAAATCCCGCCCCTGTTTCGTGTTGCCAGTGAGTGCAGCAGCCTCGATGACGACTTAGAGCGCGCCCTTACCCATTTTTCCAAACCCGAGGCCGCCGGCCTGACCCAATACTTAGCGGCCCAGAACAGTAAAATTAACTTGCTGCTGTCCTTTGTGTTGGCCCAACAGGACGATCCGACGCAACGTTACACGACCCACACTTTTGGGGCGAGCCGCCTGACTTACAGCGCATCGCACCCACTGACCACGGGCACCGCGGTTCGACTAAAAATATTCCTCGATAACCCCGCAGCTGCCGTCTATGCCTATGCTGAAGTCACCGATTGTCACACCGAACACGACCGTGTGACGGTTCATTTGCGTTATACGCGACTCACGGAAGAGGATCAGGATCTGTTGATCCGAGCAGCCTTACTCTTCCAACAAAAATTTCTGCGCCAACGCGCGCAACAGCGATCAGAACATCAATAAGCCATGAAAGCACACTCCATACTCTCTCTCCCTTCCCCCCATAAAGCGGGAGACTGCCGATTCATCGGTAATATTTCGGGGGCCGCACTGGCATTGTCGATTGCCGAATTGGCCGACGCGCATCAAGGCCCGATTCTGGCCGTGGTGCCGGATACCCAATCCGCCTTGCGTCTGCAACCGGAAGTCAGCCAATTTACGACCAAAGACGTCACGGTTTTCCCGGACTGGGAAACCCTGCCGTACGATAACTTTTCACCGCATCAGGACATTATTTCAGCACGTCTGTCGTGCTTGTATGGCCTGCCCCAGCAAAAAGACGGTGTCGTCTTAGTCCCAATCAGTACCTTGCTGCAACGTTTGAGCCCACGCGCCTTCATTCAGCAACATGCGTTACTGGTCAGTAATGGCGATCGCCTGTCGCTTGAAAAGCTGCGCCTGCAATTGGAAAACGCCGGCTACCGCCACGTGGATCAGGTGATGGAACACGGCGAATACGCCAGCCGCGGCTCACTGCTTGACCTCTTCCCGATGGGCAGTAACCAGCCGTTCCGCATTGACTTCTTTGATGATGAAGTGGATTCCATTCGTCAGTTTGATCCCGAAAACCAACGCTCAACCGGTGAGATTGAACAGATCCGCTTGTTGCCTGCACACGAATTCCCGACCGACGAAGTGGCCATTGAAAGTTTCCGCATGCGCTGGCGTGAACGCTTTGACGCGCGTCGCGAGCCGGAATCCATTTATCAGCAAGTCAGCAAGCGTACATGGCCAGCCGGTATTGAATATTGGCAGCCACTATTTTTCGATGACACCGAAACCCTGTTTGACTACCTGCCAGACAGCAGCCTACTCGTCACGATCGGTCAGCTTGAACCTGCGGTGGATCAGTTCTTAACCGATGCCGAATACCGGTTCGACCAACGCCGTGTTGACCCGCTGCGTCCGTTGTTGCCACCGAAAGACTTATGGCTGAACAAAGAAGAAATGTTCACCCATTTCAAACAGCTGCCACAAGTGCGGATCCGCAAAGACGCAGAGCCGGAAAAAGCCGGCCGCTTTAACCCGGCACTCAGTGCGGTGCCCGCGCTGACCATTAACCACCAGCTCAAAGAGCCGTTAGCGGAACTGCGCCGTTTCACAGAGCAATTTAACGGGAAAGTCATTTTCTCCGTGGCCTCTGAAGGCCGCCGTGAAGCCCTGCTGGATTTATTAGCGCGGATAAAACTGCGTCCGATCGTGTGCGCCTCACTCGCAGACGCCATTGCCGCCCCCGGCGCCTTCAGTTTGATTATTGGTGCTGCCGAACAGGGCTTTGTGTTGGATAACCCAGCTATCGCCTTGATCTGTGAAAGTGATCTGCTGGGTGAGCGCGTGGTGCAACGTCGCCGCAGTGACGAAAAGAAAAGCGTTAATGCCGATACCATCATTCGTAACTTGGCTGAGCTGCAAGTCGGTCAGCCCGTGGTACACCTTGATCACGGTATTGGGCGCTACCAAGGGCTGCAAACCTTAGAAGCCGGCGGCATCAAAACCGAGTACGTAACCTTGGAATACCAAGGTGGTGCGAAACTCTATGTGCCCGTTGCCTCGTTACACCTGATTAGCCGTTATTCTGGCGGTGCCGATGACAGCGCCCCCATCCATAAATTGGGCGGCGAAACATGGGTGAAAGCGCGCCGTAAAGCCGCAGAGAAAGTGCGCGATGTTGCCGCCGAACTGCTGGATGTGTACGCCAAACGCGAAATGAAACCGGGCTTCAAATTCACACTGGATCGTGAAGCGTATGCCGACTTTGCCACGGGCTTCCCGTTTGATGAAACCCATGATCAGGCGCTGGCGATTAATGCCGTGCTGTCTGACATGTGCCAAGCCAAAGCCATGGATCGCTTGGTATGTGGTGACGTAGGCTTTGGTAAAACCGAAGTCGCCATGCGCGCAGCCTTTGTGGCGGTCGATAACAGCAAGCAGGTCACCATACTGGTACCTACAACCTTGCTGGCCCAGCAGCATTTTGAGAATTTCCGTGACCGTTTTGCTAACACACCGGTACGTGTCGAAGTACTCTCTCGCTTTAAAACCGCCAAAGAGCAAAAGCAAATCTTGGCAGACATGGCTGACGGCAAAATTGATATTCTGATCGGCACCCACAAATTGCTGAATGCCTCAGTGGCGTATCACGACCTTGGCCTGCTCATCGTCGATGAAGAACACCGATTTGGTGTGCGTCAGAAAGAAAAACTCAAAGCATTGCGTGCCGATGTGGACATTCTGACCCTGACCGCAACGCCGATCCCGCGTACGCTAAACATGGCCATGAGTGGCATGCGTGATCTGTCGATCATTGCCACGCCGCCTGCACGTCGTTTGGCGATCAAAACCTTTGTGCGCGAAAATGATGATGCCCTCATCCGTGAAGCCGTCCTGCGTGAAGTCATGCGTGGTGGGCAAGTGTACTTCTTGCACAATGACGTCGATTCGATTGAAAAAATGGCGGAAGACCTGAGCGCATTGATCCCCGAAGCACGGGTCACGTTTGCCCATGGTCAGATGCGCGAACGTGAACTCGAACGCATCATGAGTGATTTTTATCATCAGCGTTTTAATCTGCTCGTTTGTACCACTATTATTGAAACCGGTATTGATGTCCCCACCGCCAATACCATTGTGATCAACCGTGCTGATCACCTTGGCCTTGCGCAGTTACACCAGTTACGTGGCCGTGTGGGACGTTCGCACCACCAAGCGTATGCGTACTTGCTGACACCGCACCCGAAACGCATGACCAAAGATGCCGTAAAACGTTTAGAGGCTATTTCGTCATTAGAAGATTTAGGCGCGGGCTTTACCTTGGCCACACACGATTTGGAAATTCGTGGTGCGGGTGAGTTATTGGGTGATGAACAAAGTGGGCAAATTCAATCGGTTGGCTTTACCTTGTTCATGGAAATGCTGGAACAGGCGGTGGAATCACTGAAAGAAGGCAAAGAGCCGGCACTGGATGACCTACTGCGTCAACAGACAGAAATTGAATTGCGTCTGCCTGCCCTGCTGCCGGATGACTTCATTCCTGACATCAATACCCGCTTGTCACTCTACAAACGCATTGCCAGCGCCAACAGTGAGAACGCATTGATGGAATTGAAGGTCGAGTTGATTGACCGCTTTGGCCTACTGCCAGAGGCGACCACCAACTTACTGACTATTAACAACATTAAGCTTAAAGCCGCCAGTATTGGGGTGCGTAAAATTGAAGCGGGCGAGAAAGGTGGGTTCATCGAGTTTAATCAAAATGCTTCGATCAACCCCGGTTTTCTGGTCGGCTTATTGCAATCAGCACCACAACATTACCGGATGGAAGGCCCAACTAAACTGAAAGTCATGGCACCAATGAGTGACAGAAAGGATAGAATTAAGTATGTTGACGAGCTTTTAACAAAGTTGGCTGAAAACACCCTATAATAGATGGCACTTAAGTGCGGAGTATTCTCTTGAAAAAACTGATTTATTTGCTGCTCTTCGTCATTAGCTGGCCAAGTTTAGCACGACAATTTGATGTCGAAGTTATCCTGTTCAAACGCAATATTGCCCCAGAGCAGGTCAATGAATTATGGCCTAATCAACTGCCTGCGATTGATTACAGCACCGCGATTGATCTGGGTGATACCGCCAGCCTGAAAGCCCGTGGGATCCGACCAATGTCCTCATCCCGTTTTCAGCTAAATGGTGAGTATAACAAGCTTAAGCAACATGCCGGGTTCACCCCGCTGGCCCATTTTGGTTGGCGCCAAGGCGATTTAAGCAAAGCCGCCGCACCTGAAGTCCACTTTGCCTTTGGCAAAGATTTTTCTGGTCAATTCCTGCCAGACGGCACATCGCGTGCATCAGCTCAAGCAGGCAGCGACACCGGTAGCATGACGATCACGTCAGATAACAACGCAACAGATACCGCCGCCACTTCCTTGTCAGGCGCTGCCCTGTATGAGCTGGAAGGCAAAATGAAGGTTTACGTACAGCATTACCTGTTCACCGAAGCCACCTTTGATCTGCGCGAGCCAAGCCGCCGTGAAGTGATTGTGGGGACCGAGCCGCTTGAGAATACCGGCATTGATCCAATGCTGACACCGTCAGCAGATGCTTCGCTCACTAACAGCAATGTGCAAGTAGGCCATTTGCAAGAAGTGAAAAAGCAAGTGGAAGTCGAAGAGTTCCTTAAATCATACCGCTTCGATCAGCAGCGTCAGATGGGCAGTAATGAACTGCACTACATCGACCACCCTCTATTGGGCATGATCATTCAAATTCGTCGTCTGTAACGACACGCGTATGACACATTAAAACGGGCGACCACAAGGTCGCCCGTTTTTTATCCACTCATCTACTCAACCCCAGATTTCGCTTTTATTACATCGCTTTTCTGCCTCAACACAATTGCATTTCCCTCGTGCTACCCTATTCTATTCCTTACTCTTTTCCCCCTCCTTTGAGACTGGTGGTGCCATGAAATTAGACTTTGAACTGGTCACTGAAAGACTGCGGCTTCGTCCATACAAAAATGCCGATTTACTTTCACTGGTAGAGGCCATCCAAGACTCTCACTCGGCGCTTTCACCGTGGCTGACCTGGTGTACCCCGCAATATAATCAAGACGATGCCCATGAATGGATCCTCGCTAGTCAGCAAAACTGGCGCTACGATATCAGCTATGAGCTCGCCATTTTTGAACGTGAGACAGACGACTTTATTGGAAGCACAGCACTCAGTAACCTGTCGGAGATCGGCAACTCCGGAGAATTAGGCTACTGGATACGAGAAAGTGCACAACGCCGCGGCTTTGCCACCGAAGCCTGTGTTGCGGTCAGCCAATTTGCGTTTCAAACCCTCGGGCTGACACGGATCGAAATTGTCACCCATTTAGGCAACTTAGCCAGTCAACGCACGGCCTTAGCCTGCCGAGCGCAGTTTGAATGTACGGCGCGAAATCGCATTGTGATGCAAGATAAAGCCGTCAACGGTTTGCTGTTTTCTCTGATCCCTGCTGATATGATCGGGTAGGCGGGTTTGAGTGATTTTCCATGACTTTTCAGCATCCTATCGCTCTGCTACTATTTACCTATCGCTCTGCTGCTATTGAGTAGATTATCCCTTTATCCTTGTAAGGACACATCGTGCTAAAAATTATTCTAACTATCGTACTCATTGGTCTGGTTATTTTCTTTATTCAGCGTTCAATGAGCAACAAGCAGTCTGCCGCTGAAAATATCCAACTGGGCCAAACATTCCTGCTAGAAAACAAAGCGAACGAAGACGTGCAAACCACCGCATCAGGCCTGCAATACCAAGTGCTGCAAGCTGGCACCGGTACCGTTCACCCGAAAGCGACCGATAAGGTAACCGTGCACTACCACGGTACCTTGATTGACGGTACGGTATTTGACAGTTCTGTTGATCGTGGGGAAACCATTCAATTTGGCCTGAACCAAGTGATCCCAGGCTGGACAGAAGGCCTGCAACTGATGGTTGAAGGGGAAAAAGCGCGTTTCTTCATTCCGGCTGACTTGGCTTACGGCAACCGCTCAATGGGCGTCATCAAACCGGGTTCGACCCTAATCTTTGATGTTGAACTGTTCAAAATCAACTAATGCGCTAACCGTTAGGCTAACGAGCACACTGCTCTACCGCTTTTTCGGACGCACAAAAAAACCGCCTTGTTATGGCGGTTTTTTATTACTTTTTCATGACTCTCGCCATGCCTTGCGGCAAAGGGATCAATGCAGTTTCAGGTTTGGACGCAATACGCGGTTGATACGTCCCACCAGCATCATCAAGCCGGTTTTAAACACACCGTGCAGCGCGACAAGGTGCATGCGGTAAAGCGAGATGTACACCACGCGGGCGATGCGGCCTTCAACCATCATGGAGCCTTTGGTCAGGTTGCCCATCAAGCTACCCACGGTAGAGAAACGGCTGAGAGAAACCAATGAACCGTGATCGCTGTACACATATGGTTTTTGCTCACGATCTGACATTTTCGCCACAATGTTAGAGAAGCAACGGCTTGCCATCTGGTGCGCGGCTTGCGCACGTGGTGGAACAAAGCTGCCATCTTCCTGTACACACGATGCCAAATCACCGATCACGTAGATGTTATCATCGCGGGTGGTTTGTAGGGTTGGCTTCACCACCAGCTGGTTAATGCGGTTCGTTTCAAGGCCTGCGATATCTTTCATGAAATCAGGTGCCTTGATACCGGCTGCCCATACCATGATTTGTGCAGGAATGTGCTCACCGTCTTTGGTTGTCAAACCGGTGTGATCCGCTTTGGTTACCATGGTTGCGGTACGCACGTTCACGCCCAGCTTGGTTAATTCGCTGTGTGCCGCTGATGAAATACGCGGTGGTAGAGCAGGAAGAATACGCTCACCCGCTTCCACAAGGTTCACGTTCAAACGCGAACTGTCGAGATCGCCGAACCCGTAATTACGCAGCTCTTGTACCGCATTGTGCAACTCGGCAGACAACTCTACCCCTGTTGCACCGGCGCCCACGATCGCGATGTCCACGGTTTTTTGATCTTTGTTAGCGTGCAGCTTCAAAAATTGGTTGTTCATTTCCGTACGGAAACGGTGCGCCTGCTCTGGGCTATCAAGGAAGATACAATGTTCGCGCACGCCAGGGGTGTTGAAGTCGTTTGACGTTGAGCCAATCGCCATCACCAAAATGTCATACTCAAGCTCGCGCTCTGGCAGCAATAGCTCGTCGTGCTTGTCGTACAACGCTGCCAGCTTGATCACTTTGCGTTCACGATCAATATCTTGCAAGCTACCCATTTGGAAATCAAACGAATGGTTTTTGGCATGTGCACGGTAGCTCAGGGCATCAACCCCAGCATCCATCGACCCTGTTGCCACTTCGTGCAACAACGGTTTCCATAAATGGCTGCCCTTGCGATCCACCAAGGTGACGCTTGCTCGGCCTTTGCGACCCAAGGTACGACCCAGTTTGGTTGCTAGCTCCAAACCGCCAGCGCCGCCGCCTACTACGATAATTCGCATCACAATATCTTCCTCTTATCTTATATAAATTTTTTCTGCTCAGAGCCTTACATCTACGTTTCATCCCTAAAATGAAGAGGATAATGCGCTGGCTAGCTGACTAATAATACCTATAGCGAAAGGCCCTTTTGCCGCGTCGGCGTGCTCTTCGGGTCACAATACAGGCGGCAAACCGCCGTCGTATGACGCGAAACATGTGCTTGATACGCACACAAAGGCATTGTGCTATAGATATGGGGCAAACGTGTTCCATCGTCTGCTGTAGGTAGGAGGTAGGTGGTGCTACTTTCTTATTATTATTTTTGTTACCGTGTGGTCATTATCGCGTGTGAACTACCGCGTTTTATTCTCATGCTGACTCACCGGAACAAAGCGAGAATGGTTATCATCCCCTTACATTTTGTGTGACGATTATCTAATATTTCCGCAATAGTTGGAAGTATATAAAGCAAAAAATCCGATAAATTTTCAAAAAAGACTGCAAAAATTGCTCTAGCGCATAGAATTGATTGCACTTTTAGTTATGGTCTCATGCTTTTATCATGAGACCATCGGTGTATAAAACACGCTATTCATGCATAACAAAAACGGGGGCACACGGTACACGTTTACACATTAAAGGCTTTCAGCGCCTGTAAATGCTGAGAGATTTTCTTGAACTTGTGGGTTTCTTTCTCATCCCAAATCACGTCGTAATACGCTTCTAGCGCTTTCGCAGATAAGGTGTTGTCCATGGTTTCGTCATGACGGGAAAGGAACAACAAGGCGTTGCCTTTGTTTTTCGCGCGGAAATCAGACACGCACTTGGTCGCGATGTCGGCATATTCTTCCGGACGGTCAATTTTTCCTTCCATGGTCACTTCTGGATGCAGGTTAGGGTTAAACATCGCTTGCTTTATCCCACATAAGAAGCCAATGCGTTCGGCCCAGAAACCGCCGAGTCCAACACCACAAATCAAGGTATTGTCTCTGCCGTTTGCTTCAATCAACCCACTGACTTCTTTGAGCAAGTGTGCCATGTCATGCTTTGGGTGCTGGGTACTGTAGGTGACGATCTTTACATCATCAATGAACTGCAGCTGCAATACTTTCTCGTGATTACCCGCACTGGTTGCATCATAGCCATGTAAATAAATAATCATCGTTAACGTCCTGTTTTCATTCTCGTTCTGGTGTTTTGCCTCAATAAGCCAGTGAAAGCCTGTCTTTCTCGAAGGCGCTTACTGAATGGCATTTACGTAAAGGTAACATTTACTCTTGTTTAATCTAACACTTTTTGTAAGGTTTGTTGACCTCGCCACCGCTTTACGGTGAGTTCTTGTGCCCGCTGCCTCTTTATACCCACTCGCGTAGCGCACTTTGATACGTCGCTACTGCTGGATCAAGACCGCCACATCCTTGCGTAAATCGACCAGATTACGGTTCAAGGTACTGCGCTGCTTGTCAGTCAAAGAATGCTGCAGCCGCAACATGAGTTCAAAGCGACGATTGAGGTACACATCCATCGTATTGCTGTGCTGCGCCGTGTTAAACGCAACAATGTTACGCATCCATTGTGTCAGTTGTGTGGAAAAACCCGCCTGTGCGCGCTGCGCAAGTAACCCTTGCCATGTCTGCCAATAGTGTTGCCGCATCGCCAGAAACACCGGTGACATCTCAAGTTGATACCCCGCGAGTTCTTTGAGTAAGGCGCGCTGCTCCGGCGTACTCCGCCCCACCCAATCTTGCAGCGTATCAATCAAGCGTTCGGTACGTTTATCTAAACGTTGTGCCGGCGTCAGTGCTTTTCGTTCTGCATCCACTTCATTGAAACGACTGCGTATTTCACGATTGAGCGCAATAACTTGCTTATCACTGAGCAGGGATAACATAGACGCCACGGGTTTTGCCACCATTGCAGCGGCATCTTGCCCGAGATCAGTAAACAAATAATGATATTGGCGGATTTGAGAGAGGGTCATTGGCGTCATGACATCCGCTTGCAGGCTATCAAGGGCACGATGAATCGCAGGCAGACCTTGTTTACGATGGCGCTCCAGCGCCGTTTCCAACCCTTGATCGAGCACGCGATCTTGCAGGCGGGTCAAGTCCACATAATCACCAATACGGTAAGCGATGAGGTAATCGAGGTTGTTGTAAGCAAACCGCGTTGTACACCCGACCAGTAACAGCAGTAAGCCACTAATCACCCCAACCCTACGCCAATACTGATGTGCTGATTTCACGGTCCCAGCGTGCGTCATCCATTCTCCCCCTTTGCGACTGCGGTATCTCATGCTCACGACTGTCAGGCAGTACATAACACCATGAACATGATGCCTAGATGTAGTCTAGGCGAACACGCTTAAAGAATAGGAAAAATAACAGAAGGGGAAATCACGGGAGAGGGATCACAACCGACAATGCGGTGCATGTCGACTATCACAGCCGCAGCGCGGCAGGCGGCGGAATTTAGCGAGACAACAGACGTTGCTTCAATGACAGGGCGCAGTCGCGATACGTTTCATCGCCCCACAACCGGGCACCAACAAAAAACCACAACATGGCCAAATAATCGCACCATGGCAGCCATGCATTGACGGCGTCTAACCAAACCTTTGGTGCGGCCAACAAAGGCAAACCTAGCCCTTCTCGTTGTTGGCAATATTGGGATACTGCCGCCGCCACATCCCATTGGTTAGCACTGATCGTCAGCGCCAAGTCCAATGACGGATCACCTGCAGCAGCATATTCCCAATCAATCACGGTGGCATGACCCGACGGCGAAAGAATCACGTTATACGCCCCGAGATCGTGATGACAACATGTCGCAGCAAACCATGGCGTAGGCGACTGAGATTGAAAGTGCTGATGCAACGCACACAAATCGGCGTCTTGGTCTGCTGGTGCAATATGTGTCCAGTACTGCACCGCACGCTCACGGCAATCAAGCTGCCATGCCGGCGGGGCAATGGTATGGATCTGCGCTTGCAATTGCAGCAGTGTCGCCATCGGTAAATCGGCAGGCGCCATCTCACCCGCCACCCACTCCACCAACAGCCCCATTTCACTGTGAGCGAATGGCGCAGGGGCTAACGGCATGGCACGCAAAGAGGCTAACAACCGATACTCGTGTTCACGCGACACACCAAACGCCGAGGTGGCCGCTGAACACGGCCGCCACACGCAAGTGTGTGTCGTTAACTGCACACGGTGTTGCAGCGTCACACGCCAGCAGCGATTACTGAGGCCACCACTTAACGGGGTGGCCACAAGCACTACGAATGCCGGCCACGCCGTCTGTAGCTGTGTCACTAGCGCGGCGGACTCAGGATCCGACAACAAGGATGGCGACATACAATTATCCATGATGGCCTTCATCGCCTAGCACCGCGTATTACCAGCCAAGCAGGCTTTTAGACGCTTGCTTACGGATTTCCGTTTCGTCTGCCCATTCGATCAAACCGGTTTCCAAGTCCATCAAACGCATGGTCATTTTGTAGTACACGTCTTGATCACTGCCCGCCGATTTCACGATGCTCGACAAGTTACCGTACAGCATGTACTGCGCGCCTACCATTTTACCAAACTGAATCGCGGTGCTTTGATTAACCAGTTGGTCGTTATTTTGGAAATCCAGTTGCTTACGTACGTCTTCAACACGGGTCATGTCGACAAAACGGAATTTGCCCGAGTTCAGCAAACGGGTGCTAACAGAATCGGTAATGGACTCGGTATCAATGTGCTCGCTGGTTTTGTTTTTGATCCCATCCACCACAATGATCGGACGCTTGCCGTTCGCTGTGATCACGCCGACGGAACCTGATGACAACATGCTATCGGTCATTTCTTCGGCAATTTTTTGCAGATCCGTCGAGCCGAATTCAATGGTGGTCGTCTCAACCGCCTGCGCATCCCCGTAGCTGATTTTCTGCGCACAACCACCCATTAAGGACGCAATAGCCATGACTGCAATGACACTTTTTTTCATTCTGTTTACCTTATTTTTCGTGTGTGCAGCTGCGTGACTACGCTGCACGATTTCCCAAAATTAGTCGTTCGCTTTACGGATATAGATGCGGTATTGCGTGGCATCGGGTTGTCTCGCGACCGCTTGCAGTGTCATGGTATCTTGGCCGTGAATGATCACATGCCGCCACGGACTGTCGCTGCCGCTCACTTCTAACCCTTGCGCGTCATACCAATAGAAGCGGTATTGCAACGCCAGATCAGAATCGATATTGCTCTTCACCGGTACCGCGGCTTTCAATAAGCCGTTCACATTGGTGACGTTCGCCTCTTCAATACTTAAGCGTTGCGCCAAGTGTGAATTGCCAATCACGACACTCTGGTTACTGCTCTCAATACTGATCCCAGACGTGTTGTCTGCACAGGCTGCCAGTCCCAGCACCATGCCCAAAATAATCAGTCTTCTCATTAGTTATCCCCCAATAATACTGACCAGCCGGTCATCACGGCTCCTTGCCGAGACACCCACACCATGGTGGTCCGCCCCGGTTTTACGTTAACGGCTATCGTTTGTCCCTGCCACGACAAGGCATACTGCCCTGCGGCCACATTTTCCTGACTCAGCGACACGCTTGCTGGCAACGTCTGCCAGCTTCGGGTATCGGGTTGCTCCGTCAATGTATTGAAAATATTGACCAGCACATTGCCCAAATCATCCCCTTCACGGGATGCCGCTCGGCGTACTTCATTTTTCGCTAATACCCGCAACGACTGACGTACCACCATCGCCGGTAAGGCTTCTTTCAAACTCTGTTGCGCCATGCCATTCACATTCACCAGTGCACTTTCATGCAAAGTTTGTCGCCCTAACAACAGCGGGCTATACCGCGGGGTGGCAGTAGCTCGGTAATACGGCAGCGCCAAGTTGTACATCGCGCCCTGCCCACGGCTGTCCGGCAACCATAGCGGCAAACGCCAACTGTCTCGTGCAGCAACCACGCCTTGTTCGTCAAACACGACCACGCGGCCAGTGCCCGCGGCCGGACGATGATACTGACCGTATCGGGCTTCAAGGGATGTCAGATCGCTGCGCATGCCTAAACGGGCGGCAACACGCATCACCGTCTGGCTGACAAACGGGTTATCCGGCGCAACGGCCAGCGCCCGCTTGTAGTCGATATAGGCGTTATTTAAATCCCCATCGGCTTCATATAAGACGCCAGAGAGGTAAAACAAATAGCCATTTTGCACATTGCCCAAGGTGTGCCCCGCGTCCGGATAGCGTGCCAGTACCGCCCCTAAATTCTGGGCGATACCTTTTTCATCGGCGGCATGTTCGGCTTGTTGCAGTTCAGCCTCGCGAATTTTCTTCGCCGCTTCCTGCACTTGGTTAGCCCGACGCACTTCGACCAGCGCCCCGGATAAATCATGTTGTTGGATATAATTCAGCGCGAGGTAAAGATGAAGAAAACCTAATTCATAATCCGCTGGGCGGTAGGTGATCATATTGTCATTGGTGAGCAACGCGCCCGCTTGATTGAAACCCGACGAGAGCTGGATCACCGCTTGCTGCTGTTGTGCTTTCGCCGCTTGGTCCGCGGTTTGCAACGCAGAGAAGCTCAGCGGGTATTGCTTTGCGACAAAGCCGACGCGGCCTTTTTCCATGCCGTCCAATATCTCACCTGCAGGCGCATCAGGTAATACCGCCAATGCCTGCTGATACTGGCCTTGCTGCATTGCCTGATGCGCCTCAGCGGTGGCGGCACTATAATGGCTAAATAAGTTCTGTGCCGATAAATTCGCGCAGGCCGTTAACCCTAACGAAAGCATCACCACAAAAGCGCGTTTTATCATTCTTTTGCTTACCCCAATAAAAAAGCCTGAGTGCTGTACGGTTCAGTCTACAATGCTGCTGTGCCGTACCGCCTACTCAGACTTCAAACTGAACTCAAAGTTCCTGCTCACCGCCCCGTGTATAACGACACTGAAATGGTAAGAGACACACACCGACGGCGCTTAACCGACGATCATTGGCCCCATTGGGCGACCGCCGACCAGGTGCATGTGGATATGGTACACTTCCTGACCACCGTGTGGGTTACAGTTCACGATCAGACGGTAACCGTCTTGCGCGATCCCTTCCTGCTCCGCCAATTTACGCGCAACGGTAAATAGACGACCCATCATCAACTCATCTTCAGCTTCCACATCATTGACCGTTGGCAATAGCTTATTCGGAATGATCAGAATATGGCTTGGCGCGCGCGGGTTAATATCACGAAATGCCGTCACCAAATCATCTTGGTAAACAACGTCTGCTGGAATTTCCTTACGAATAATTTTACTGAAAATGGTTTCTTCAGCCATGTCATGCTCCGTTATCAATGTATAAGCGTGTTGGCAGTATGCGCGGTTCTGTCTGGCAGAGCAATATTGAACGCTGTTTTAAACAAGCATACCCCCTCTTTTGAACAGACTACAACCACTTTTGCGCCCTCGGGTACATCCCCTTATTCCTAAACCGGTCATCTATTCCTTGGTAACGCCTCCAAAGAATGTGCACTTGAATCACACAATTTGTGTCAATACACACCAAAAAACACTCACCTAGCGAGAGCATAATTTTGACACTTCACATTTTTCACGATGATTAAAAACAGAATTATCAGTTTGAATTACAGTGCATTCTATTCGTTATATTGCCACTAACTGGGTCTTTCTAGGGATGATATGAAAAAAGTGAAGCACACCTCAGTTATTCGCCGTATGTACACCGGTTTCGCCATGATGGTGATGGTGTTTACTGCAATGGTCTTCATGATGCTGGATGGTACCAGCCGCATTCACCAACAACTCCAACATGTCACTGATACCGCGTTACCGTTGGTCTCTTACTCCAACCAAACCAGTGTCCGTTTATTGGCGGCCGATAAACTGTTTAAAGACTTCCTGACCAGTCAGGAGCCACAGCGCATGGACACCTACGAAACGCTGTTTACTGAGGCACAAACACAGTTTAGCGAAGCGCTGGTCGCGTTAATCAACGCCAATCGCCACAACACTGACGTCAAAAGCCAACTCGACGCCTTGAGCGACATTGAAACCCGCTACTTTCAAGAAGCCCAAACGGCGATGGCGAATTATCGCACCCAAATACTGGCGCAAGCTGAACGCCAACAATCCGCCCGCCACTTTCAGCGCTTATACGGCAAATTAAACGGTGAGATGGCCGAGCACTTGGCCGACAACACCAGTATCCCCGTCAAAATGATGGCCAAAAACTATTTCATGAAATTAAGACAGACGGAAACCATCACGTCTGATGCGCTGGCCACCGAAGAGATCAGCAAGATTCAAAAAGCCATTAAAGATAATAAGCGTTACGTTAATCACGTCGGCAATGCTTACCGTTCCTTGTCCACCATGAAGCCGGAATTAAAACTGGCATTTGATCAGCCCATCGCACAATACATGCGTGACATTGGCCGCAGTGGCGGCGCGTTAGATGCCCACTATCAATACATCGATGCGCGTACCAAGCTGTACGATAACATCCATATTTTGGCGGGCGAGATCGATAAAGCGACCCAAATTCTGGACAGCTTCCGTCACTACGCCAATCAGCAAATGGACAGTGCCATTGAGCGTGCGGATGTCGCTTATCAACAAGGGTATAACAACGCGATCCTGTTTGGTGGCCTGATGGTGGCCGTGGCGCTGAGCATTGGCTGGTACATTGCACAATCGGTACGAAAGCCCCTCAATGCCACGTTACTAACCCTTGAGGCCTTAGCCAAGGGGGATATGACCAAGCGCAGCGACATCAACCAGTTTGTCGAATTCAGCCAGCTTGGGGTGTACATCAATAGCCTGGCCGATAACTTGCAGGAAATTCTCAGCCGCCTCAGTCAAGCCTCTGGCGAACTGACCAGCGTGGCGGAGAAGAACCAAACCACCACCAATGACGCGAAATACCGATTGAACGAACAGCGTCAACAAACCGCATCTGTTGCGACTGCCATGACCGAAATGGAACATTCGGTGACGGAAGTGTCGCTCAGTGCACAAAACACCATGACACGCATTCATGATGTCGAACAGGCTTCTCAGACCGGGCGTGAAGTCATGAACACCAACATTCAGACAACGCAGCAGTTAGCCGCACGACTGGATGAATCCGTTCAAGCGGTCGCTAACCTGCAGCAAATGAGCAGCAATATCGGCTCTATCCTCGATGTGATCCGCAACATTGCCGATCAAACAAATTTACTGGCGCTCAATGCCGCCATTGAAGCGGCGCGTGCCGGCGATCAAGGCCGTGGGTTTGCAGTCGTGGCCGATGAGGTACGCGTGCTTGCCAAGCGCACCACCGACTCCACCGCGGAAATCGAGAAAATGATCGCCACGCTACAAGGCCGCGCCAGTCAGACCATGTCATTAATGCAAAGCTGCGTCACCGAAATGGATAACAGCATTGAAGAAGCCACCAACGCGCACCATGCGATGGAAGCGATTCAAAGCATCATTATTGAGATCAGCCAGATGAGTGCGCAAATTGCCCAAGCCGCCGAAGAGCAGCGCGATACCACCGTTGCCACGGCACGCAGCTTAGAAGGGATCAGCCATATTGCCGACGCCAACTATAACGCAATGGAAGAAGTCGCCACGGCCAGCCACACCTTGGATGCACTGGCGCACCAACAAAACGACCTCGTACACCGTTTCAAGCTTTAAGCACTTTAAGTTTTAGCTTTTAAGCAAGCCATTTGACACATTTTGCATGCATGTCACTGCCACCGTTTCAGGCTTTCTCTGAACAGTGGCAGTGCCTTTCTCCTCATGTTGAATTGATTTATCACTGCAAATTCACGGCGTTAACCCCCGTATTCCTGTCGTTACAAGCAAACGGTTGCCTCTTTATTCATCAATAAGATAGATTGTTTGAATCGTGACCTTTACATCCCTTTTATAAGCAATTAGAATCGGTCGATTTTTTTTGGAGGGAAGCAACAATGACGACGATTACGATTACACGTCCTGATGACTGGCATATCCACTTGCGTGACGGCGACGTGCTCAATGATACCGTCCGTGATATTAGCCGCTACATGGGCCGCGCCATTATCATGCCAAACTTGGTTCCACCGGTAACCGATACCGAAGCGGCATTGGCATACCGCGATCGCATTCTCGCTGCCGAGCCTTTAGCCCCTTTCTCTCCGCTTATGACGCTTTACCTCACCGATAACACCACCCCCGACGATATTCGCCAAGCCAAAGCCACTGGCCACATTTATGCCGCGAAGCTTTATCCTGCCGGTGCGACCACGAACTCCGATTCGGGTGTAACCGATATCGACAAGCTGATCCCAACCCTTGAAGCGATGCAAGAAGTGGGCATGCTACTGTTGATCCACGGGGAAGTGACCACGCACGATGTCGACATTTTTGACCGCGAGAAAACCTTCCTCGATACCGTCTTGGGCCCTATCGTTGAAAAGATGCCGAACCTAAAGATTGTGGTTGAGCACATCACCACCAAAGAGGCGGTCGAGTTCGTTAAACAAGCCGGTCCAAACGTGGGCGCGACTATCACGGCGCATCACCTGATGTTCAACCGTAACCACATGCTGGTTGGCGGTATTCGTCCGCACTTCTACTGCTTGCCGATCCTAAAGCGCAATATCCACCAGCACGCGTTGATCGAAGCGGCCACCAGCGGTAACCCGAAATTCTTCTTGGGTACCGACTCTGCCCCCCATGCACAAGGCCGCAAAGAAGCCGCCTGTGGGTGTGCTGGTTCATACACAGCGCACGCGTCTATCGAGTTGTATGCTGAAGTGTTTGAGAACGCGGGAGCACTCGATAAGCTGGAAGCCTTTGCAAGTTTCAATGGCCCAGACTTCTACGGCCTACCACGCAACAGCGACTCCATCACCCTGACTAAAGAAAACTGGTCAGTACCTGAAACCATGGCGTTTGGTCAGGATGTGGTTGTACCCATCCGTGCTGGCGAAGAGATGGTCTGGAAAGTCACGGCCTAATCGGCGCAGTGGCGGATAGGTAGAAGCTAGAATCGAGTATCGAAAACTAGAAACTAGAAACTAGAAACTAGAATAAAAACAAAAAAAGGGGACGCAGCATTGCGTCCCCTTTTCTTTTTCGCTTACCAGAGTGTCTCCTCTGGTGCTAGCCCATGGCAGGGTTCGGCTTCAACGCGGCGTGTTGTTCCGGTAAACCAATATGGTGGAACAAACGGTACAACACCGGCACCACAATCAAGGTGAGAACCGTTGCAAAGCCTAAGCCAAACATGATGGTGACCGCCATCGGTTTAAAAAACACGTCCGGAAGGAGCGGGATCATCCCGAGAATCGTTGTGACCGCCGCCATACAGACCGGCCGCACACGGCTGACCGCCGCATCCACCACAGCCTGATATTTCTCTTTCCCGCTGGCAATTTCAAGTTCGATTTGATCCAACAAGACAATCCCGTTTTTCACCAGCATGCCTGACAAGCTCAAGAAACCCAGCAAGGCCATGAAGCCAAACGGCGTATTGAGTAACAACAGACCCGTCGTTACCCCGATCACCGCAAGCGGCACGGTCGCCCACACAATCAAGGCTTCTTTCACTTTGTTGAACAGGAAGATGGTGATCAAGAACATCACCAAGTACCCCATTGGCATGGTTTGGAACAGTGACGCTTTCGCATCCGCCGACGACTCGTATTCACCCCCCCACTCAAGCGAATAGCCCGGCGGGTAGTTAAGCGCCTCAATCTGAGGTTGGATCCGTGCTTGTACCGTCGCCGCTGTTTCATCGCCCAACGGATCCGGATCGGCCATTACGGTCAGCATACGCTTACGGTTTTTCCGTACAATGAGCGGATCTTCCCAGCGAATATTGACCCCGTTGATCACCTGTTGCAGCGGAATATAGCCCTGAATCGCCGGACTCCAGATCTTCATGCCCTCAATGGTACTGACATCCACACGTTCGGCATCCGGTAACCGTGCCACAATCGGCATCAGATTGGTCCCATCACGGTACACCCCGACCGTTAGCCCTGAGAACGACATCTGTAACAAGTCATCCACGTCTTTCTTGGTGACCCCATAGCGACGCGCCTGACTTTCGTTAAACACGGGCTCAATCACTTTGTTACGTTCACGCCAGTCGTGGCGAATGTTAAACGCCCCAGGGTCGGCATTCATGATCTGAACCACGTCCTTCGCCATGCTACGTAATATGGTCGGATCCGGTCCCACTAATCGCGCCTCAATTTTTGATCCCGATGAAGGGCCTAACATGATCTGCTTGAGCTTGTATTCCAACTCAGGGTGATTGGTTTCCAAGACCTCACTCAGCTTACTCATCACGGGGATCACATCTTCAAATGTTTTCACGCGAATGATCAGTTCACCGTATGAGGAATAGCTCTTTTCCGGTGTATAGGTCAGCATGAAACGTTGTGACCCTTTACCCGCACTGGCACTGACATACACCACGCGATCATCTTGCGTCACCACCCCTTCCAGCTCTTTCAGCACACTGTTAGTGGCACGAATGTCTGTCCCTTCCGGTAACCACACATCCACCATAAACATCGGCGTGGTGGACGACGGGAAGAACGACTGTTTCAACAAGGTAAAGCCGTACAAGCTCACCCCTAGCATCAATACCAAGGTGATGACGGTTAACCACGCACGACGTAAACAGAACTCTAAAAAGCCCTTGTACCAGACAAACAGTTTGCCGGCATAAGGGTCCGCGTTGGCATCATCCGTGTTGGTTTTGATCCCACGGAAAAACAAATCAGCAAAGAACGGCGTCAACGAAATCGCGGTAAACCAACTCAGCATCAACGACACCAGCAACACGCTAAACAGCGTACGGCAGTATTCGCCGGTTGAGTCTTGCGATAATCCAATCGGCGCAAAGGCCATCACCGCAATAACAGTCGCCCCCAATAACGGCCATTTGGTTTGCGTGACAATATCGGACGCGGCTTGCATACGGGTTCGCCCTTTTTGCATGCCGATCAATATGCCCTCGACCACCACAATGGCGTTGTCCACCAGCATCCCCAGCGCGATCACCAAGGCCCCGAGTGAAATACGCTGCAAGTCAATCGCCATCCAACTCATGAAGACGAAGGTGCCCAATACCGTCAGCAGCAAAATCAATCCGATTAACACGCCGGAACGCAGCCCCATAAAGAACAGCAATACGATGATGACGATCGCGACCGCTTCACCCAAGCTGACCACAAAGCCGCTCACCGATTTATCCACTTCCGTTGGCTGGCTGTACACCGCCCCGATATTGATCCCTACCGGTTGTTGTTCTTTCAGCTCTTGCAGGCGACGCTCAACACGGTGGCCCGCCGACACAACATTGATGCCTTCAACGAACGAGATCCCCACATTCAGGGCTTGCTGCCCGTCATACGCAATCAAGTTATCCGGAATTTCTTTGAAATCACGCTTAATCGTGGCCACATCGCGCAGATAAATCAGCCCTTCTGCGCCACTTTCCGTGATAATTAAATCCCCCAACTCATCCACGTTGTTGAATTCACCGGTCGGATGAACGCGAATATATTCACTGCCGATCCGCACCGCCCCGGCACTGGTGACTAAGTTTTGGGTTTCGAGAATGCCGTAAATGGTATCTGGCGAAATCCCCAAACTGCTCAACCGCTGCATGGAGATCTCAATAAAGACTTGCTCTTGCTGCCCCCCTGTCACCGACACTTTGCCGACCCCGTCAACCAATTCAATTTCACGGCGCAGGTAGTCCACATAGTCATTCAGCTCTTTGTAACTGTAACCATCACCGGTGATCGACAGCAGTATCCCAAATACATCCCCGAAGTCATCAATGACTTTCGGCTCATACACCCCGGGCGGTAACGATGGCTTCAGATCATTCACTTTCCGCCGCAATTCATCCCAAATCTGCGGTAAATCATCCGGGCCATAATTATTTTTCATGGAGACCGTGATTTGGGAAAGTCCTCGACTGGACACCGAGTTCACTTCATCCACATAAGACAACTGTTGAATGGCTTTTTCTATCGGGTAGGTGACTTCCTCTTCCACTTGCAACGGCGTCGCACCGGGGTAAGAGGTAACGACCATGGCGTCTTTAATGGTAAACGCGGGATCTTCCAATCGCCCTAAACCAAAGAAGGCCATGGTGCCGCCAATCAGGAAGATCAGCGTCAGCATCCAACTGATCACCTTATTGCGGATAAAATAGGCTGCTATATCTTGTTTCATACGCCGTCGCCCTCCTTGTTAACGATCCGCACTTGTTGCCCTTCATGTAATCGGTTCGCCCCTTCCACCACGATGAGCTCATCAGCTTGCAGCCCTTTGAGTAGACGCACACCTTGTGGCACCACTTTATCCGTAACGACTTGACGTTTGCTGACCGTGTTATCCGGCCCGACCACCCAAACAAACTTGCTGGTTAAGGCCAAGTCATCGCCGTCTTCATTGAAAATGGCCTCCAGCGGAATAACCGGCTCCCCTTTACGGTAGATTTTCAACTTCTGCGCATCCGCACGGACTTCCACCGCCATCCCGTCCAAAATAAAACGATCTTTGGGCATTGGCATGGTCAGAGTGACCAAAAACGATCCCAATTCAGGATCCGGCTCGGTGGTGAACTCTTTTAAACGGGCGCGGTATTCTGTGCCATCTTCCAGCACAATACGGGCTCCTGGTGCCGAGTCTTGCACTTCCACCGCCGTACTCTGGGAATAAATCATATCCGGCGCTTGTATAATCACATCGACCGCATTGGTTAAATGCAGGTTCATGACTGGCTGACCGATTTGTACATTTTCAAATTGCTCAACAGGCACACGAGAGATCACGCCGTTAAACGGGGCTTTCAGCTCGGTGAAGGTTAAGTTCAATTTAGCCAAATCAAGACGTGCTTTGGCGATGCGTCGTTGTGCTTTCAATTCATCAAATTGCGACTGAGGTAAATACCCCTGCTTCACCAACTTGGCGGAGCGTCGATACTGACTGTCCGACACATTGAATTTGGCTTGCGCGTCATCCACTTCCAATCGGTAATCCACCGGATCCAAGCGAGCCAATAACTGGCCTTTTTTTACCCTGTCCCCCGGGCGCACGGAAATATGGCTGACTTCCCCTTGCACGCGGAAAGACAAACTGGATTTATTGGCGGCGGCGGCCACAGCCGGAAACGTCAGTTGAGGTGCGGCATCGGCCATTTGTACTTTTGTCACGGCCACAGGGGCAATAATCACCCGCTCTTCTACCGTGGGTTTTTCGCACCCGCTGAGTCCAAGCAGGCTCACCAGCACGCACACCGCGAGCGGTAATTCACGTCGTGTCTGCATGCTATAACCCCCTTTCCTTGACCCATGCCCTGACTTTCTGGCCATCTTCCAATTCATACACGCCAGAGGTCGCGATATTGTCACCGTCAGACAATCCCGAGATCACGCGGCGCTTATCGTCCAGTGTCACCGCCACTTTGGAGACGGCCCCTTGTTCATCGACGCGCCAAACAAATTGCTGATCACCGTCTTTCATGATCGCTCTGACGGGAATCGCGCCTAACTCTCCGCCAGGCAATGCCACTTTCACGTGCCCAGCCATGCCGGGCAGTAAATTGAATCCCTTAGGACGTTCCATAAATAGCGTCACTTTATAGCTGGAGGTTTTTGCATCCGCTTCAGTATCGATTTCTTTAAATTCAGCTGAAAAGTGTTGATTAGGGATGGTGTCAAACGAGACGGTTGGCTTCACATCAAAACTGTCTGTATCTTGAAAACGGACGAAGAGTTGATCCGGCAACTGAAACGTGACGTTGATCAACCCCGCGCTTTGAATATGCATCACCGGCTCTTTTGCCGCGACATATTCATAATTTTCAATTAAGGAGAGGGATAGCGTGCCGTCATAGGGCGCGATAAGGGTGGCATAGTTGAGATTGGCTTTGGCTTTGTCTAATTCGGCTTTCGCCTGATTGAGCTCTGCTTTTGAGCGGTCAAAATCGAGTTCGGATACCACGTTGGTTTTCAGCAGTTTTTTATCCCGCGTAAACTGCACATAAGCCAGTTCATAGTTGGCTTGCGCCTGTTCGACCAATAATTGCAATTCATCGGTGTTTAAATGCGCCAGCGTTTGCCCCCGCGTCACATTTTCTCCGGGATTCACGACCACTTTATCTAACTGGCCTGACACCCGAAACGCCAATACGGCTTTATCTCCGGCTTCGACTACCGCAGGAAACGTCCGAAAGGTTTCATTGTTTCCGACTGCCACCGAATGTAATTTCACTGGCCTCGATTCCGGCTCCGGTACGGGAGCCTCTTTATCACCACATCCCATAACGGCAACGAGCAACGTGGTTGTCGCCAAAAATACGCGTCCCATAACACCCTCAATCCCTGTCTTTCTTATTGTCGTTGTCAATGATGGCAACATAGCAATTCAGCAACATAACACATCACCTTTTGTTACCACTATAGCTCAGACTGAATGACAATAATTGAACAACACGCAAAAACATGACGAAAAACAGATCATTAAACTGCTTTTAGTCACCCTCTATGATTTGTATGAAAGGCAAAAAAAGACAATAAAGAAGGAATAAGCGGGGATCCCATTCATCCACGGACAATGGAGAGAAGGCAAAAAAAATCGGCAACAACCGAAGTTGTCGCCGATACTAATGATGCACCTAGTAACAGGCTAGCGCGTGACAGCGCGGCACATTACATTTCTGCGATTTTTACTTTCCACGTATCCGGACCGGTTTGGTGCGCGTTCACACCTTCTGCATCAACGGCGACCGTTACTGGCATGTCTTCAACATCAAACTCGTAAATCGCTTCCATGCCCAAGTCTTCAAACGCGACAACACGGGCTTGTTTGATCGCTTTCGCCACCAAATAGGCCGCCCCGCCGACAGCCATCAGATACACCGCTTTGTGTTTTTTGATGGATTCAATCGCCGCTGGGCCACGCTCAGCTTTACCGATCATCCCGGTCAAACCGGCTTGCTCAAGCATCATGTCGGTGAATTTATCCATACGGGTCGATGTCGTCGGCCCTGCTGGCCCCACGACTTCATCACCCACGGCATCAACCGGACCGACGTAGTAAATAAAGCGGTTTTTGAAATCAACCGGGAAATCTTCGCCGTTCGCCAACATATCAGCAATGCGCTTGTGTGCAGCATCACGGCCTGTCAGGATTTTACCGGACAACAGGATCGTTTCACCTGAACGCCACTCTTGCACGTCCGCTTTCGTCACTTCATCAAGATTAACGCGACGAACACTTTCACCCACTTCCCATGTTACTTCTGGCCAGTCTTCTAGCTTCGGTGGTGTCAGTTCGGCAGGGCCGGAACCGTCTAGCGTGAAGTGTACGTGACGAGTAGCGGCACAGTTCGGGATCATACATACAGGTTTAGAGGCAGCATGGGTCGGCGCAGTTTTGATCTTCACATCCAACACTGTGGTCAAGCCACCTAGACCCTGTGCACCAATACCGAGCTTGTTCACGCGGTTGTAGATGTCTAGACGCAAGGCTTCTTCTGTCGTCTGTGCACCGCGTGCTTGCAGTTCATGCATGTCGATAGATTCCATCAAGGATTCTTTCGCCAATACAGCGGCTTTTTCTGCCGTACCACCAATACCGATACCTAGCATGCCCGGCGGACACCAGCCTGCGCCCATCAATGGTACGGTCTTTTCAACCCACTCAGCCACATCGTCAGACGGGTTGAGCATCACCATTTTGGTTTTGTTTTCAGAACCGCCGCCCTTGGCCGCGATTTGGATGTCGACTTTATTACCCGGCACCATGTCAATGTGTACCACAGCAGGGGCATTGTCTTTGGTGTTTTTACGGCTACCGGCAGGATCCGCAACGACAGAGGCTCGTAGCGGGTTATCCGGATTGGTGTAGGCTTGACGCACGCCTTCATCAATCATTTCCTGCACAGTCAGGTCGCTTTCCCACTGCACATTCATACCGATTTTAACGAAACAGGTCACAATCCCGGTGTCCTGACAGATAGGACGACGTCCTTCTGCCGACATGCGGGAGTTGATGAGGATCTGTGCCATCGCATCTTTCGCGGCTTGGCTCTGCTCTTTGTTGTAGGCTTTTTCTAATGCCTGAACAAAGTCCAGTGGGTGATAGTAAGAAATATACTGTAATGCGTCAGCGACACTACTAATCACATCTTGTTTACGGATGACGGTCATATATGCCCTCGTTGATTATTATCATTCCATGGCGCCCGATTTGTTGCTTCCATGTAGGGTATGATTCACATGACTCCCACCCTGTAGGGAAGGTATAGGGAGATCATGCAACCACGCGGCCATGTTCCTCATGGCAGTGCTCCAATCCGCTTCGATAAAGAAGACAAAAAAGCGGAAAGGATCGTCCTTGGGCGTCGTATTAAATTCTGTGTTTATGATACTCTTGCGTACAATTTCGCGCTATGCGCCTATCGTACACCTGTCACAAAAAAGAAAATGATTTGTAAATCACATCCAGAACTGATTATTGAACAACTCGACTACGACAAGGATGCATCGCTTACGTGGTTTGAACCGTTAGCAGGCCAGCCGTGGGCCATGATATTACGCTCCGCCGCTTCTGATCATCCAGATAATCGCTTCGATATTTTAGTTGCTGATCCTTTAGCCACTTTAGCGACACATGGTGAAATAACTCATATTAAGTTTTCAAATGGTGATGAAAAAACCAGCACCCTTGACCCCTTCCACTTAGTTGAGAAAATTCAGCATGATCTCCTGCCATCGCTGAAACCCATAAACGATGTGCCATTCATTGGCGGGGCTGTTGGTTTTTTTGCCTATGACTTAGGCCGTCGTGTTGAGCGTATTGCGAACACGGCCAGCCATGATCTGGGCACGGCAGATATGGCGGTGGGGATTTATGATTGGGCGCTGATTGCCGATCACCAATTACAGCAGTTGTATCTGATTTCGCCCAAAGGACAATCGCGTTTGGCGTGGCTAGACGATCTTCGTCACAGCAGCCATCACGCGCACGCACTGACAAAAGCAATATCACAAAACAATCACTTTTCGCTAACATCCGATTGGCAAGCCAACATGGATAAAGCGACCTATTGCAACAAATTTGATCGTGTTCAATCGTATTTGCTTTCCGGTGATTGTTATCAGATCAACTTAGCACAACGCTTCTCTGCCGCGTATTGCGGTGACGAATGGCAAGCCTATCGATTATTGGAGCAAAGTAACGGGGCACCGTTCTCTGCGTTTATTCGTACCGATGACAGTGCCGTCTTGTCGGTTTCCCCTGAGCGTTTCTTGCAACACCGCCAGGGTCGAGTGGAAACCAAACCCATCAAAGGCACGCGCCCACGCAGCGTTCATGCAACTGAAGATGCAGCACTGGCGGAACAGCTACGTACGACCGAGAAAGATCGCGCTGAAAACCTGATGATTGTCGATCTGCTGCGTAACGACATTGGCCGTGTGGCCAAACCGGGCACGGTGTCTGTACCTAAGCTGTTTGATGTGGAAAGTTTCCCAGCGGTACACCACTTGGTGAGCACCGTTGTCGGTGAGCTGGACAGTCAGTACAGCCCAACGGATTTGCTGCGTGCTTGCTTCCCTGGCGGGTCGATCACCGGCGCACCGAAAATCCGCGCCATGCAGATCATTGAAGAATTAGAGCCGCACCGTCGCAGTGTGTACTGTGGCAGCATCGGTTACATCAGCCGCTGCGGCCAAATGGACACCAGCATCACTATTCGTACCGTGGTGGCGCATCAACAACACCTGTATGCATGGGCTGGCGGCGGCGTGGTCGCAGACAGCCAAGCCGACAGTGAATATCAAGAAACACTGGATAAACTCAGTCGTATTTTGCCGACCCTTTCCACACTGTGATCTTGAGCCATCATTCTGAAAATCCAAGCGTTATGCACAGCATGATGCTTGGCTTTTTTTTGACAATTGATTACCCTCATGACCGATCGTTCTTCCTTGTGTGACATGGATTTGCCACCAAGAACGGGAAATTTTCCCGCACATTACTCAGTAAGTGGTTGTTTTTACCACTACAGTTAGAATATGTTTTATCGTTCCACGGAAGGTTTATGAACTCCCAGCAGCATCTTGTTACGCGTTTTCTGCTTGCGCCACAGGCCACGTATGATGCCAGTCATACCGCCCGTATTCAGCAAAGCTTGGACATTCGCCGTCCCTTAAAACAAGCGGCAGTGCTGATCCCCCTCGTTCCCCGCCAACACACATTTCATGTGGTATTGACCCGTCGCGCTCTGCATTTAAAACACCACCCCGGTCAAATTTCTTTTCCAGGGGGCAAACATGAACCCTTCGATC
Source organism: Photobacterium sp. 270122K (assembly GCF_059941365.1). NCBI lineage: Bacteria > Pseudomonadati > Pseudomonadota > Gammaproteobacteria > Vibrionales > Vibrionaceae > Photobacterium > Photobacterium sp. 270122K. Next base: position 433,743 of record NZ_JBPOEN010000002.1, on the reverse strand, counting down.
ATGATTTGATTGCCACTGCGCTGCGTGAAACGCACGAAGAAACCGGCATTTTGTGCAACCGAGACAGCATTATTGGCCAACTGCCTGCATTACCGACCGTGAGTGGGTACTTGGTCACGCCCTTTGTCTCGGTGATTTCTCCGGAATATACCCCCACCTTAGACGCCAATGAGGTGGATGATCTGTTTGAAGCTCCCCTCGATTATCTCCTCAATCCAGTGAACATGCGAACCCAAGAAGTCACCATTGGGGGCAACATTCATCACATTTATTCGGTGCCCTTCAGCAAATATTCCATTTGGGGTGCGACGGCACAAATGCTCAAAGTGCTGTCAAAACAACTCTGGCATGAGCATAACTAATGTGACACGTTATTTTCCCTAATCCCACCAGCCACAAAAGTGTGATCTAGATCACTTTTAATTGTATTGCAATTTCACCCCGTTACATAACGAGATCTTGATCAAAGTTTTCTTGCAATAAATAACGAAAATGCGCTTCGTTCCTAAATTTCCGTTCCGTAATTCAACTTTGGATAGATAATCATGCAAACATCTACAAGCACCGCAGCCACCACTGCTGCAAAAGCAGGATGGACGTATAAAGACGTAACTTGGGCACTATCGCTTTTCGGTACTGCTGTAGGCGCTGGCGTACTGTTCCTTCCTATTAAAGCGGGTGCAGGCGGCTTCTGGCCTCTAGTGATTCTTGCTCTACTTGCACTACCAATGACTTGGTTTGCTCACAAGAGCCTTGCGCGTTTCGTTCTTTCTGCAAAAGATCCAAATGCTGACATCACCGATACAGTAGAAGAGCACTTCGGTAAGACTGGCGCAAACATCATCACTTTTGCATACTTCTTTGCCATCTACCCAATCGTACTTATCTACGGCGTTGGTATTACCAACACTGTTGACTCTTTCATGGTTAACCAGCTAGGTATGGAATCTATTCCACGCTGGTTGCTATCTGGTGGTTTGATCCTTGCGATGACTGCAGGCGTTCTGTTCGGTAAAGAACTGATGCTTAAAGCAACATCTGCTGTGGTATACCCACTAGTATTCGTACTATTCGCGCTATCTATCTACCTGGTTCCTGAGTGGAACTCATCAATGGTATCAGTAGCACCAGATTGGTCTGCAATGCCTTCTGTTGTATGGCTAGCGATTCCAATCATCGTATTCTCTTTCAACCACAGCCCAATCATCTCTCAGTTTGCTAAAGAACAGCGTCAGCAGTTCGGCGACGATGCTGTGAAGAAAACAGACATGATCACTGGCGGCGCAGCAATGATGCTGATGGCGTTCGTTATGTTCTTCGTATTCTCTGTTGTTCTTTCTATGTCTCCAGAACAACTAGCAGAAGCACAAGCGCAGAACATCTCTGTACTGTCTTACCTAGCAAACGTACACGAGTCTCCACTGATCTCTCTAATGGGTCCATTGGTTGCTTTCGCTGCGATTACTTCTAGCTACTTCGGTCACTTCCTAGGTGCACAAGAAGGTCTAGTAGGTCTTGTTAAGTCTCGCTCTTCAATGCCTGTTAGCAAGATTGAAAAAATCGCACTTGCGTTCATCGTTGTAACAACTTGGATTGTTGCGGTAGTTAACCCAAGCATCCTTGGCATGATTGAAACAATGGGCGCACCGATGATTGCCGGTATCCTGTTCCTAATGCCAATCTTCGCAATGAACAAAGTACCAGCAATGGCTAAGTTCAAAACGTCAGCAGCTGCACAGATTTTCACAGTACTATGTGGTATTGCAGCGATTACTTCTGTAATCTACGGCGCTCTATAAGTTAGCTATCACCAAACGCGTGATAATTAACCGCTACGGATTAGAACTGCAAGGAAATGTGCTACAACGCATAGTCTTGACAGACAAATCACGTACAATATAGCCACAAAAGAGCAGGACGCTTTATGCCCCTGCTCTTTTGTTTTGTTTATCTCGCCAAGGAAGGGGCGGGAAATGATAAGAACGATACGGTCTAAGGTGAAGCGAGATGGCTTCTCTGACTGAAGGTATTAGCAATGATCAGTGTTTTTGATATCTACAAAATCGGTGTGGGTCCTTCCAGTTCACACACTGTCGGCCCAATGAAAGCAGGTAAAGAGTTCATCGATGACCTTCGCGCCATGGGTAAACTTCGTGATGTGACTAAAATTACCGTTGATGTTTACGGTTCACTTTCTCTAACGGGTAAAGGTCACCACACTGATATCGCTATCATTATGGGCCTTGCTGGCAATAGCCCAGAACACGTTGATATTGATAGCATTCCTGGCTTCATCGCTCGCGTTGAAGAAACTGAGCGTATGCCTGTTGGCATGCACTGTCATACTGTTGACTTCCCTCGTGAAGGCGGTATGAACTTCCATACAACAAACCTTCCTCTACACGAAAACGGCATGACTATCCATGCTTGGATCGGTGACGAAGACGCGTACACCAAGACATACTACTCGACAGGCGGTGGTTTCATCGTTGATGAAGAGAACTTCGGTAAGTCGACTGAATCCTCAGTAAAAGTGCCTTACATGTTTACTACAGCTGAAGAGCTGCTTAAGCAATGTAAAGAACACGGTCTTTCTGTAAGTTCATTGGTTATGGCCAATGAGCGTGCACTGACTGCTGAAGAAGAAATCAGCACTTCATTTGCAAACATCTGGCGTACCATGCGTGAGTGTATGGAACGTGGTATGAGCGAGGAAGGTATTCTTCCTGGTCCACTACGTGTACCTCGCCGTGCCGCTGCACTTCGTCAGCAATTGCTTACCACTGAAAAACTTAGCAACGACCCAATGACGGTTGTTGACTGGGTTAACATGTACGCATTCGCGGTTAACGAAGAAAACGCAGCCGGTGGCCGCGTAGTCACTGCACCAACAAACGGCGCATGTGGCATCATTCCTGCGGTACTGGCTTACTACGATAAGTTCATCCAGTCTGTAGGTCCTAAAGAATACACGCGTTACTTCGCAGCATCTGGCGCAGTAGGCGGTCTTTACAAGCGTAACGCTTCTATCTCTGGCGCAGAAGTTGGCTGTCAGGGCGAAGTGGGCGTAGCATGTTCAATGGCCGCAGCGGGCCTTGCTGAGCTTATGGGTGGTAGCCCTGAGCAAGTATGTATGGCGGCTGAAATCGCGATGGAACACAACCTAGGCCTAACATGTGACCCAGTTGCAGGTCAGGTTCAGGTTCCGTGTATCGAGCGTAACGGTATCGCTGCTGTGAAAGCGATCAATGCATGCCGTATGGCACTGCGTCGTTCTTCTGAGCCGCGCGTATCACTGGATAAAGTGATCGAGACTATGCTAGAAACCGGTAAAGACATGAACGCGAAATACCGCGAAACGTCTCAGGGCGGTCTGGCTATCAAAGTAATCTGCTAATTACAGCATTACTTTCGGTTAACGCCGAACACAAAAAAGCGACCCTCGGGTCGCTTTTTTTCGTTTATACCGTCAGTCATTCAAGCAACAGACGACACACCCTAATACGCCCCACCCGCGTGATGCAAGAGTTGCTCAATGTCTTCAGCCAGTGCCTCGCCACACTGTAACGTCGTGACCCAAGAGATAGGAATACCCTGCTGATCACCAAAGCCATAACAGGCGCCCGCTAATGCTCCAACCAACATGGCCCGTCCACAGCTGTCGCCAGATGCCCGTATGTTATTGAGCACCGCCTCGGTATAGCTATTACTGTTTTGCAATATCCACGCCGCCATCGGCAAGCTATCCCCCAAATGACAGGCCTGATTCACTATCGTCAGCACGTGGTTGATATCATTCACCTCCCCTTCCAACGCACGCAGTTGATCGATTTTCTCTTTAATTGCCGGTGGGCTTTTCACCGCCAAAATGTTCAACACCGGCTCCATGCGACGGGAGCGCAACGCTTCATTTAATGCGCAAGCAAAGGCTTTGGCACACGTTATGGCCGTTTCATTTTGATGGGTAATACCGACAAGGCGCTCTATCTCACGATCCAATTCCTCAGACGGTAATTTCAGTGCGACCAAGGCAGGAATGGCACATAAGGCGGGATTTTGATCATCGTCACTGCCAGAATCATCTGGCCATTCTTCAGGGGTCAACGAAAATAAGGTCAACAATAACGCTTTAGTGGGGCTATCTACGTACCCAATAAATTCACCGCCAGGGCCAAAATAGTCCAGCATGGCTTGCTGCAAGCTCACCGTATCGACATCGGGCTGGCTGAGCAAACGGATGTATAACGCCAACCACTCTCCATAAAGGGTCAATTCACCGGCCGTTAGTTTGTCATGGGCATAATACCCGTCTACCCCTGTGTAATGCTGAGGATCCGGTGCAATGAAAGGAAAATGCGGTAAATCTTGCAGGCTGGCGATACGTTCTGGGGAGTAGATCCAGTGCGTGCCCATACTGGCGGCATCGGCCACCAGCGCCCCCATCAATGCTGCATAACGTTGTGCCATAGCCCTTTCTCCTCACCCACGACAAAGACATTGCAGTAAGCTTATACCGAAATGGAGGCTTGCACCGAAAAGCAGGTACCACACAGCAGGGGCTATACACATAGCAGGCTGAAAAACAGGCATAAAAAAACCCGCCATCAGGCGGGTTCTTCAATTCTTTTTACGATGCCGTCAGAAATTACGCAGCCGCTTTAAGCGCTTTGTCTTTCTTCAATTCGCCAACAGGCAGAATAGTGCGGCCGTATTCGTTGTTCAGTACTTGCGCCATAGCGAAGTAGATTGCACTTGCACCACAGATGATGCCTTCGAAACCAGCGATGGTACCGATTAGCGCGCTACCCGTGAAGTCACGTGCAGCCAATAGGAAGAACAATACCGTCAGTGAGCCGAACACGAACTGCTTAGCACGTGGGTAGCAAAGTGAACCGATGAACATGAAGCCAGTGAAGATGCCCCATAGTAGTAGGTACCAACCCATGAAGCCAGCAGGGCTTGCAGGTAGACCCATGTAAGGCATAACAAGGATACCGACTAGTGACAACCAGAATAGGCCGTAAGAGGTAAAGGCTGTTGTACCGAATGTATCACCACGCTTGAAACACATCATGCCAACGATAACTTGGCTTAGACCACCGTAAAAGATACCCATCGCTAGGATCATTGAATCAATCGGGAAAAAGCCCGCATTGTGGATATTTAGAAGGATGGTAGTCATACCAAAACCCATTAGACCAAGTGGTGCTGGGTTCGCTAGTTTCGTCGACATTGAGTTCCCCTACAGGAGTCTTTCAAAAAAAGTGATAATAATTAAAATTTGGGCGCACTCTCTGTGAATGCGCGGCGAATTCTAATGGACGTCGAGAGGCAAATCAAGCCATAAACAGCGTGAAACTTAATCAAACTCAAAAAAATGTCGTTTTTTCTTTATTCCTGTAAAGTTCTTTTTCTTATTAAACACCCAACAAGTGTTACCAAGTGTTTTTAAGCAGCATTAAACTGCTACCCCACAATGCCATACAGCCTTTATATTTCAAGCACTTAAAAAGCACACTACTCAATCAACATTTAACAAGCTGTCACATTTTTCATAACTTAACCATAATTACCATTAATCGCTAATAACCTAGGCTTCAGACATAAAAAAAGCAGCATAAATGCTGCTTTTTGTTGAAAAGAGTAAAAGGTTATTGCGTGACAGGCTCTGCATTTGGCACAACACGCTCAGCCACCGCTTCCGGAACGACAGAAGAGGCCTCTTGTGCCGCCACGTCATCATTCAATGGTGCCACCGTTGCTTCCACCACCACGGCCGACAATTGCGATTGTAAATCGGCAATTTTTTCGTTCTGCTGGCGGATCAACGCTTGTAACCCTTCCAGTTGATTTTGCGTCTGATCTTTTGAACCCAGCTTTTTCGTCAATGCATACTCTTGACGCGCCGCACTCACCTCCTGACGAATCAATGCCCCTTGCTCTGCCAATGGATGATCCCGCAAATCGGAGTCATTCAAGGCTTGTGAAATCGCTAACATCTGCGCTTCGACATCGAGTAAATAGCTTTCGTATTCGTCTCGGCTGCGATCTCGCAGCGCTTTAACCGCCGCCGCCATGTGTTCCGCATGCGCTAATTCAAACTTGATCCGAGTGACAACCTGACTGATCGCATCAAACGCACGCGGTGATTGGTCAATGAGGGATTTACCCGTATTGATCTCCGCTTCAACTTTGGCATAGCTCAGTGGAGCCAAATAACGCACATCCTGACGACGCAGTTCACGCAATGTGCGTTCCTGCGGCGCAATGTAAATGCGCTTAATCACTCGCACTTCTAAGCTGTGTGCGCGCGATAAGAATTCCGTTTGTTCGTCTTTGGCTTTACTGACGTCTCCTTTCGCGATCGCACTAAACAGGCTGGCATAGAAGCGATCTAAACGGGCAAATTCACTGTGGTAATGATCACTCGCATCAATCGACGTGAGGTAATCCATCTGGGTGATGGCCGGTTTCAACACATCATTAGCCACGCGTTGTAAATACTCGAGTTCTTGATAATTGTGATCAACAATCGCAATCTCGGCATTGAAACGATCTAGGTACGTTTCCGAAGAAAACAGCGAATAGCTTTGTTGTGCGGTATCCGGCGTCATTTCCATGTCACGATACAGGCTGTCGGCACGTAGCCAACTTTCCATCATCGCGACGTATTTATCCGGTGCATAAAGACGGAAAACCTCCGCGTTGATCAAGGTATCCCGCCAAAAGCGATGAGTATGTTGCGCCGCTTGTAATACATCTTCCGTATTAAACGTGGTTTCTGCGCTCTGTTGTCCTTCTGGGGTTGTGCTACAGCCCCCGAGCAAAGCCGCTAGCACCAAAAGGCCTGCCGCTTGCTTGCTATAAGTCATATCCGTGTTCCGATTCGCGCCCTCGCCTGATCCAATGTGGATCAACGAAGTATTCTTGTCTAATTATTGGCGTTTATTCATTGTATATGACTGACCTTGACAGAAAAAGTTCATACTGTGATTTTCAACACGACAACAACGTGATTGCGCTTGAGGCAGCATTTCATCGTAAATTACCGCATATTTGCGACAAAAATGGCCGGTATAATAGAAAAGCGAACAGCACACGACATGCTGTTCGCCCTTTATCAACGATCAACGCGTTGTCTACAATTCCGTATCATCCTGCGTTTGCGCTTGCTCGTCGTTTTGGTGGCACGTACAAATTTGATTGAGGATACTCAGTAAGCGTTCTTTATTTAGCGGCAATGGGTTGCCTTTGATCGCATTTGACAACAACGCATCTTCTGCGACCTCATCAAACATCATGTCACACAGGCCATACTCCGACACCCGCGGTAAATTTAATCGCTTAAGCGTGCGCTTCGTCCACTGGATCCCATCACTGATTTCTGCGTTCGCACTGCCCGTCAGAATGCAGGCCAATTGGCGATAGCGGTTAAGTACATCTGCTCGGCCGGCTTCACGGGCAGCAAACACATTTTCTTGCATCACGTAAGGGGCCAATTGCGCGGTGATCAAACCGTGAGGCGCATCTAATCGTCCCCCTAACGAGGAGGCCAATCCGTGCGCTGCCCCAAGCTTGGCATTGGCTGACGCCATGCCCCCTAATAAAGCAGCAAAGGACATATCGGATCGCGCACGGGGATCATCATCCTCACACGCGGCGATAATCGCCCCCGACAAACGGCGTAATCCTTCTTCACACACCATATCCGTCAGCGGGTTCGGATCTCCGCACACGTAGGCTTCCATTAAATGGGCGAAGGCATCCATCCCGCAATAACCTGACGTTGTCGGATCCATGCCATAGGTGAGTGTCGGATCAATAATCGACAGATCCGGCAGCATCTCAGGACAACGTAGGCTGACTTTGACATTTTCTTGCGCCGAACGCAGCACGGCATTCTTACTCACTTCCGAACCGGTGCCAGCGGTAGTCGGCACGGCAATATAAGGCAATGGCTTGGCTTGTAAGGGCACATTGCGCCCTACCACTTCCACGTAATCGTAGACACTGCCCTGATTGGGAATTAACGCTGCCAGCGCTTTACCGGTATCTAATACGCTCCCGCCTCCGATGGCGAGTACCATATCAGGGCGAAACTTACGTCCCATGGCGGCCATCTCTTCAACCATCGCAATCAAGGGTTCACCATGAATGGCGACCAGCTGATAACGCATCCCCTGCTGCTTCAGGTAGCTCACGACCGGCTCAGCGCGTGTGCCGTCCTTACCCGTAACCAGTAATACGCTATACCCAAACTGGTTTAACGACGACAGGGAATTGATTAGCGCACCTTCACCAAAAATAATTCGTGATGAGGTCATGAACTGGAACATAAGCACTCCATTACGCAGGTAGATTAAATTAATTATTAATGAGTGTGCCCCGTTACGAAATCCTGTTTTTGATTCTGAGCAAGCTTTTACCAGTGAAATCCAACGCTTACCCTAGAATCAGTACATTGTCACATTTTGTCGTCATTTGTTGCGTCATAAATGTGAAATGTCAATGAAACGTTACTATCATTTTAGAGTTCTAGTCTTACTAACAGCAAAAAACGGCAATGAAGCCACAAAAAAATACTTGCAGGGGACATAAAATGAAAAAGACAGTTTTGGCATCCACACTCACCACACTTCTTTTCGCTGGTGCAGCGAACGCTGCCATGGTTTATCAGGACGATAAAAGCTCTCTGAACATCGGTGGCCGTGCCGAGCCACGCTTTAATATCTCTGACAACAATCAATTCAATGATGCAGGTGTGCGCACCGACGACAGTACATTCAAAGATTTGAGCCGTGCCCGAGTTAACATTACCGGCAAAAGCGAAATCATGAACGGGATTGGCGCGTTTGGTACCTATGAACTGGAAGTCGGTTCAGGCAGCGATGAAACCCTTGAAACCCGCTATCTGTTCGCCGGTATCGACACCCACTACGGTGCGCTGTCTTACGGTAAGCAAGACTCTGCTCAGGTCGTGCTAACGGACTTCACTGATATTCTGGCCACCTTCGGCGGGGATGCCGCAGACCTTATCAACGGCAACAAAGACAAGCGTGAAAATAACTTTGTCTACTCCGGGACCTTTGAAGGCCTAACGGTCAGCGCCAACTATGTTGCCAATGACGACGAAGATAGAAACAATACCGACAGTTACGGCATCTCTTTCCACTATACGCTGCCAATGGGCCTTGATGTTGGTTTCGGTTACGTTGACGGAAAGCAACACGATAGCGCAACAGGCCTGAGTGAAGATGCTGATCAGATCAACTTAGCGGGTGCCTACACCTACAACGATTTCTACTTTGCGGCGATTTATACCGATGGTTCATTCGGTGATGACGATTTGAAAGCCTATGAAATCGCGGCTGCCTACAAAATTAACCAACTGACCGTGCAAGGGGTGTACAACTTCCAAGAAGAAGGCAGTACGGATACCGTGGATTACTACGCGCTGGAAGGGGTCTATAAGTTCAACAGCAGTTTCCGTGCCTATGCCGGTTACCGCTTTGAACAAATCGACGATTTAGATGATCAAGTGCAAGCGGGCGTGCGTTACGACTTCTAATAACCGGTCAAGCAACATGGGTAACACAAGAAACCGAGCACACACGCTCGGTTTCTTCGTTTCTGTCTATACCTGTGCCTATGCCATGCCCATTAATCGCTTTATTCATCGGGAAAGAGAGAAAAGAATCGGCATCAATCGGTTTTCTCTATCGCACTGAAAGAGAAAACCCGCTTTCTCATCGGGTACAGGCACGTTATAGTAACTGCATCAAATTTAAGGAGAGCTATCATGTTTGTTGTTATTTTTGGTCGCCCAGGCTGCCCATTCTGTGTTCGTGCAAAAGATCTTGCCGACAAACTAAAAGAAGAACGTGAAGACTTTAACTACCGCTATGTCGACATTCATGCAGAAGGGATCAGCAAAGCAGACCTTGAAAAGACCGTCGGTAAACCAGTAGAAACCGTACCGCAAATCTTCATCGATCAAGAACACATCGGTGGCTGCACAGATTTTGAAGCGTACGCCAAAGAAAACCTGGGTCTATTCCAGTAATCGCCGTAAAACATACAGCGCGATAACAATTTTATAAAAAGGCTGAAGCATCAGCCTTTTTTCATTTTTAGCTATTAGTAAAACCCACATCTCATAATAGTTTTTTTCTCTCAAAAGCCCGTATTTCCGTTAGGCACCCTCCGGAAAATCAGCTAAAATTTTCGGCACTTTTGTTGTTATCGCCTCTTCTTCGGAAAAATTTGTTGTGAATATCGATGTTGCCGCCCTTCTTCGCCAGAATGATATTCTGTTGCTCTTTGTGGTCTTGGCTGTGGGTCTCTCTGCAGGAAAAATTCGCATTGCGAATATGCAGTTAGGCAACTCTATCGGCGTTTTAATCACCGCCCTGCTGTTCGGTAATGCCGGCTTTACCTTTAATGCGGAAGCCCTCAATATCGGTTTCATGCTCTTCATTTTCTGTGTCGGTATCGAAGCAGGCCCCAACTTCTTCGGGATCTTTTTCCGTGACGGTAAACATTATCTGATGCTCGCCATGGTCGTGGTTGTCTCCGCGGTCGCCATTACGGCACTGATGAGTAACTATCTCGACTTAGGCCTCGGCATGGCCACCGGTTTAATGGCGGGCTCACTCACCGCGACCCCCGTATTAGTAGGGGCAAAAGATGCGCTGCTCAGCGGATTAACCGATGTTACCGATCCCACCGCCATTCAGCAGATCGTCGATAGCGTGAGTGTCGGCTACGCCATGTCGTACCTGATTGGCCTTGTCAGCGTAATCATGCTGGCGCGTTTAATGCCCATGCTGCAAAAACAAAACTTGGCTGAATCCTCACAACAGATTGCTCGTGAACGGGGCATTGGCGAAAGCGCGCAGCGCAAAGTCTACTTGCCAATCATTCGTGCCTACCGTGTTGGCCCAGAGCTGATCAACTGGATTGACGGCCGTAACCTGCGTGAATTGGGTATCTACCGCCAAACCGGCTGTTATATCGAACGTATTCGTCGTAACGGTATTCTGGCTAACCCCGATGGGGATGCGATTTTACAAGAAGGCGATGAAATTGCCTTGGTGGGTTACCCTGATAGCCACGCCCGTCTTGATCCGAGTTTCCGTAACGGTAAAGAAGTGTTTGACCGCGACTTGCTCGACTTGCGTATCGTCGAAGAAGAAATCGTAGTAAAAAATGCCAACATTGCCGGTAAGCGTTTGTCTGAGCTGAACTTATCAGAATACGGTTGTTTCCTTAACCGTGTAGTACGTGCACAGATCGAAATGCCGATGGATCACAATATTCTACTGAGCAAAGGGGACATCCTACAGGTCAGTGGCGAGAAAAGCCGAGTACTTGGCCTTGCTGAGCGTATCGGGTTTATCTCGGTTCACAGCCAAATTGCCGATTTGATTGCCTTCTGCTGCTTCTTTATTCTTGGTTTGCTGGTCGGCTCCATCACCATGACTTTTGGCCATATCGCCTTTGGGTTGGGTAGCGCAGCCGGATTATTAATTGCAGGGATCACTTTGGGCTTCCTGCGCGCCAACCACCCGACGTTCGGCTACGTGCCTCAAGGGGCACTGAATATGGCCAAAGATCTCGGTTTGATGGTGTTCATGGTCGGTATTGGTCTGAGCGCGGGTTCTAACCTGTTTGCGTCACTGGAAAACGTCGGGATCATGGTGTTTGTGGTGAGCTTAATGGTCAGCGTGATCCCCGTGGTACTGGCTTACCTGTTTGGGGCTTACGTGCTGAACATGAACCGCGCCCTGTTGTTCGGTGCCATCATCGGTGCCCGTACCTGTGCTCCTGCGATGGACATGATCAATGAACACGCCCGCAGTACGATTCCAGCACTGGGTTATGCCGGGACTTACGCCATTGCCAACGTCTTGTTAACGATCGCCGGTACGCTGTTTGTGATCCTGAGCTAAGTCGCATCACGGCAAGAACAACACATTGATCCTATGCCCTCTGATGGAAACATCAGGGGGCATTTTTTTGCATGTTATCCTTTTGAGTCAGCCCAGATTCAGTCCCTCTCGACTAAGCTAGTCACAGATACCGCTTCGTATAAAGCCCCAAAATTACAACGAATTATTCGCCACCTGTTGCGCTATTCAGTATATTGGATAAATTAAAAACACATTGGTAATCAAAATTATGCGTATCCTTATTGTTGAAGATGACCCCATTTTGAGTCACCACTTAAAATCTCAACTCAGTGAATTAGGCCACCAAGTGCAGTGCGCGGGCACTGCAGAAGAAGGCTTGTTCTTTGCTCAGGACTACCCCAATGATGTCGCCATTGTCGATATCGGCTTGCCCGATCGTGATGGCATCAGCCTCATTAAAGACATGCGCGATAAAGGGTTGCGCTTACCAATCCTCATTCTGACGGCTCGCTCCAACTGGCAAGACAAAGTGACCGGTCTTGAAGCTGGCGCCGATGATTACTTAGTCAAACCATTTCAGAAAGAAGAAATGGTGGCACGCTTAAGTGCCCTGGTCCGCCGCAGTGCCGGTTTTGTGAAGCCAGAAATGACCGCCGGTGACATTCGTGTTGATCTATTGGCAAAACAAGTCTTTATTCACGACACCCAGCTTGAACTGACCGCCTTTGAATACGATTTGCTGGAATATTTAATGCGCCACAGCCGCCAAGTGGTGTCGAAACAGCGCTTGCTCGATGTGCTGTATGAAGATCAAGAAGGCGATCCGAACACCATTGAAGTGATGATCAGTCGCCTGCGTAAAAAATTCACCAGTAACGGGCAAGATAACCCTATCTCCACCATCCGTGGTCAAGGGTACATCTTTGAGTTACAAGCCCAGTGATGAAAAACATTATTCAACCCAGGCTCCGCCGCCGAGTACTTGTGACCTCGGTGGCGATCATTGTGTTGATCACCTCTGCCCTCGCGGGCGTGATCAACCAACTCTACAGCCAGAGCTACATGGCCGCGTATTCGTCAGAACTGGTGGCACAAATGCCAATGGTGGTTGCACAACTCAATCGCGCGGGCCTCATCAAAGACGTCGATAAGTGGATCAATTCTGTCGATCCGTCGAACACGGATTACATGTCGGTGGTCTGTGATAAAAACGATCACACCATTTGGCTGTCAGAAGAAGCCCAAACGGCCAATATTGGCGATATTTGTGGCGAACTACCCAATAACATTCCCGTCCCCACGCTGATCGAAACCCTGTCAAACGAACGCTATATTGCCTACAACATGAGCCAAGAGCGTGAAGGCGGCAAAATCTACCAGCTCGTGGTCTTGCGCTCGGGTGATGCTTACATGTCATCCCTGCAGCAGTTGCACAAACGCACCACCTTCTATTTGGGTTTGTTTGTGCTTATTGCAATTGCTTTTTTGATTGCCGCGTTTCACTGGAGCTTTCAGCCGTTGCGTAAACTGGCGACTCAGCTTGATCAAATGACAGAAGCCAAACGCGATACGCTCGATGATAACTACCCGATGGAATTGCAAGATGTCACGCTGGCGTTAAACCGCCTGATTGAAATCAGCAATACCCAAAAAGGCCGCTATCGCCAAGCGATGGATGATCTGGCACACAGCCTGAAAACCCGTTTAGCTGCGACGAATGCCCTGCTCGATGACAATGACATTCCACGAGCGGAGCTCAATCAACGCATTATGGAGCAGATCAGCCAAATGGATGAGCTGGTGCAATATCAACTCAAGCGCGCCATGATGGGTCAGCAAGGTTTACAGAAAGACAAAACCGACCTGAAACCCCTGATCGACAGTTTCAGTCGCTTGCTCAGTAAAGTGTACGCCGACAAAGAGGTGATTTTGAATACCACCTTTGATCCGGCGCTCACGCTACCGGTCAACCGCAGTGATTTGATGGAATTACTCGGTAATCTGCTGGAAAACGCTTACCGCTTTTGTATTTCTGAAGTGCAAATCAATGCCATTGAAACCCCAGATCATTACCTGATCCGGATTGAAGATGATGGCCCAGGGGTGGCCGAGGATATGCGTGATGCGATATTCCAACGTGGTGTCAGGGCCGATCAGCGCAACCCCGGGCAAGGTATCGGGCTGTCTGTTTGCCATGAAATTGTGATGAGCTACCGTGGCAGCATTCATGTGGAAGCGTCATCCCTTGAAGGTGCCGCCTTTGTGATTGAGTTGCCTAAGCGTTAATCAGCGTTAATGGCCGCTATCATCTTTCAGCGATAAGAAACGCTAATAAAAAAACCGCCGATTCGGCGGTTTTTTTTCGAGCTGTGATCACATAAGTCAGACTTCAACCCATGCGATCAAGCGCGATTAGATGTTTTCAACGTCAAACTCAACAGCCGGATTCACGTCTGCGTCGTAATCCACTGTTGCGATGCCGAAGCCGAACAGCTTCAAGAACTCATCTTTGTACTGCTGGTAGTCAGCCACGTCGAACAAGTTTTCGTTCGTCACGGTTGGCCATAGCTCACGGCAGTGCTTCTGAATGTCTTCACGCAATTCCCAGTCATCCAAACGTAGGCGATTCTCGCTGTCTACGTCTGCTGCGCTGCCGTCTGCTTTGTACAAACGTTGGGTAAACATGCGGTGAATCTGTTCCATACAGCCTTCATGAACGCCTTCTTCGCGCATCTTCTTGAAGACCATCGCGATGTAAAGTGGCATCACAGGGATGGCTGAACTGGCTTGTGTCACAACACTCTTCAATACAGCAACATTGGCTGAACCGCCCGTTGCTGCTAGCTTGCCGTTAAGTTCAGCCGCTGCACGGTCAAGATCCATTTTCGCTTTACCTAGCGCACCGTGCCAGTAAATTGGCCACGTGATCTCAGTCCCGATGTAGCTGTAAGCCACGGTCTTACAACCGTCAGCCAATACACCCGCGTCAGACAAGGCATTGATCCACAATTCCCAATCCTGACCGCCCATTACAGTGACCGTATCTTCAACTTCTTGCTCTGTCGCAGGCTCAATGCTTGCTTCGATCAATACGTCTTTGTTGGTGTCTACTGCCGTTGCGGTATAAGTTTCACCCATCGGTTTTAGCGAAGAACGGATCACTTCACCGGTTTCAGGCATTTTACGCACTGGGGATGCCAGTGAGTACACCACCATATCAATCTGACCAAGATCGGCTTTGATCAAATCAATCACTTTCTGTTTTGCTTCGTGAGAGAACGCATCACCATTCAAGCTCTTGGAATACAGACCTTCTGCTTTCGCACACTTATCGAATGCGGCAGTGTTATACCAGCCTGCTGTACCCGGCTTCTTCTCTGTACCTGGTTTTTCAAAGAAAACACCAATGGTCGCCGCACCACCACCGAATGCCGCAGCAATGCGTGATGACAGACCGTAACCGCTTGATGAACCCACCACAAGCACACGCTTAGGTGCATTGGCAATCGGCCCTTGGGCTTTGGTATAAGCAATTTGCTCTTTAACGTTTTCTTCACAACCCACAGGATGCGTCGTTGTACAAATAAATCCACGAATTTTAGGTTTGATGATCATTTTCAACTTCCCTTACACAATTAGCAGTAGGATAAAAGGTAAATGGCAAGTCCGCATTATTTTTATGAGTGAAAACGCTAAATTTGGCAGTGGTTGGAGGTGTTCAACCGTGAACGTGCTGAATTTTGCGCAAAAAAAGTGCCACGCAAAAGCGTGGCACATGGGAGACACCAGGTTATTGTTCTGCGACTTTCGTCTTAGGCAGCCTTTCCCGGTTGCAAACTGCCTTTTTTAAATTTATCTGCAGCAAAATGATCCACTTGAATCGCATGCTGTCTGAGTTGATCTGCATTGTGCATCCTATCAACGTCTCCTTCTGTGACGATCCCCGCACTCAAGGCGATTTGTAATTTTTCTGTTAACGAAACCTTGCGCGGGATCTCACCTGCTCTGATGGCTTTGGCCAATTTTGTCTCAATTTCTTTGACCTCATGCATGGCAATAAACGCCCGTTCGATAATCCCCACCGGATCCGTCACTTTCTCACCGACATAACATAAGTGGGTTAAGCGATCGCGCTGCGCCCCCGGTGTCATTAATGCCTTAGCGACCTGTAAGGTCAGGGCATCATTAGGCGCGGCGTAATGCATACCCAGCGGGAACAACAGGCAACGTAACCCTCGTCCCACCCCTTTACGGGGGAAGTTGGCAAACACGGCATCGAACGCTTGTGCACAGTGGTGTAAGCAATGCTGCACTCCGTAATGCACCAAGGGAAGATCTTCCGCCTTTCGTCCTTCATCTTCATAACGTTTGAGTACCGCGGACGCCAAATACAAATGGCTAAGCACATCCCCCAAACGGGCCGAAATCATTTCATGGCGTTTCAATTCACCGCCCAACGTCAACATCGCCACATCCGCGGCCACAGCCAATGCCCGGCTCATACGGCCGAGCTGGCGGTAATGGGTCGCGGTTTCACCACTAACGGGTGAGCGATTGCCTCGCGAACGGGTAAAGGCATTGAAGAAAGATTTAGCACTGTTACCTACAGCAAAGCGCACATGCTTCACCAACAAGCGATCAAAGTCTTCCGCCCCTTTCTGGCTATCTGGATCACTGGCGGCCGCCATTTCTTGTAAGACATAAGGATGACAACGTGTCGCTCCCTGACCAAAGATCATCAGGTTACGAGTCAGGATATTCGCCCCTTCCACAGTAATGGCCACGGGCATCCCAAAATAATGGTGCCCCAAGTAGTTCATCGGCCCTAACTGAATAGCACGGCCAGCATGCACATCCATCGCGTCATTAAGCAGGCTGCGAGCAATCTCCGTCATGTGGTATTTCGTTATCGCGGTCACAATGCCTGGGGTTTCCCCCATATCGAGCGAAGTGGTGGTTAAGGTACGGGCAGCTTCAAGCAAATAGGTCATGCCCGCTAAGCGTCCAATGGGTTGCGCGACGCCTTCAAACTGGCCAATGGAAAGTCCAAACTGTTTACGTACCGTGGCATACGCACTGGTGGTGCGGGCTGACAAATGCCCGACCGCTGCCCCAAGCGCGGGCAATGAAATGCCTCGCCCTGCCGACAAGCATTCCACCAGCATACGCCAGCCCCGTCCCACATAGTCTTGCCCGCCAATCACCCAATCCATCGGGATAAAGACATCTTGGCCACGGGTCGGTCCATTCATAAAGGCCAAGTTCAGCGGATCATGGCGTTCGCCCAACTCGACCCCTTCGTGATCGGCTGGGATCAACGCACAAGTGATCCCCCGCTCTTCTTCATCACTGAGCAGGCCATCCGGATCAGACAGTTTAAACGCCAAGCCCAGCACGGTCGCCACCGGCGCAAGCGTGATATAGCGCTTATTCCAGCTAACGCGAATGCCTAACACCTCTTTACCTTGGTAGTCGCCGTAACACACGACGCCGCGATCAGGGATCCCGCCCGCATCGGAGCCCGCTTCTGGTCCGGTTAAGGCAAAACACGGGATGTCTTTACCTTGTGCCAAGCGGGGCAACCAATAATCTTTTTGCGCGTCAGTCCCGTAATGGGTTAACAACTCCCCTGGCCCAAGTGAATTAGGCACCATCACCGAAACCGCAGCACTCAAACTTTTTGTCGCTATGCGCGCCACGATGGTGGAATTAGCGTGTGCAGAAAAATTCAGCCCGCCGTATTCTTCACCGATAATCAGGGAGAAAAATTTCTCACGACGCAGAAAATCCCACACCGCTGGCGGCAGATCCTTGTCTTCCTGTACGATTTGGTGGTCGTCCAACATGTCCAGCAAGGTCACTAATTGATTATCAATAAAGGCTTGCTCCGACGCGCTTAGGGTCGGTTGTGGGTAGGTCAGCAACGTATTCCAATTGGGCGAACCGCTAAACAACTCACCATCCCACCACACACTGCCGGCTTCCATGGCTTCGCGTTCTGTCTCTGACAACGGCGGTAATACTTTCTTGAACAGCTTAAAGGCGGGATCACTGAGGTAGCGCTTTCTTAGGTCGATTAGCATACTCATAGTTCAGGTCCTTTCGTCACGACGATCGTTATGGGTGTGATGACTCGCAGGTGCTCGGGATTTTTTGGGGTTCCTTTTTCAGGCGAAAGCTGCGTTATCCCTCCTTTATTAAAGACAGCGGTGGATCGATGGGTGCCGCTACGCCTGCCGCCAAATACGGCACAAGACGGTCAACCAATTCTTCAGGTGTGACTTGCTGAGAAAAATCGTTATTGGCTATCTCACACAATGCGGTGGATGACGCCATGGTGAATACTGACGCGCCGAGGGTAAAATGCAGTCGCCAAAACAGCGTTTCTTGATCAAGAGAAGGGTTCGCTCGCCGAATGGCGGTCGTAAATTGTGCCAACACGCCGTCATAACGTGTGACGATAAACCAACGTAGATGCCCTTGCACATCCGTGTATCCACGCCCAATTAATGACATAAACGTGGTCGCGCCCTGCGGCCGAAAATCATTGAGCGCCAACAGTGGTTTTTTCAGGCAATGGAAGACGTCCTCCATGGTAAATTCATCCCGCGTCAACAACACCTTCAGCTCGGTTTGCAAGGCTGGCATAAAGGTGTCTAAATAGCGGCTCAGCACAGCTCTGACTAAGGTTTTTTTATCGCCATAATGATAATTCACCGAAGCCAAATTCACGCCGGCTTTACTGGTAATGGTTCTCAGCGAGGTATCATTGAATCCTTGTTCCGCAAACAGCCGTTCGGCAGCATCCAAGATCCGGGCTTTGGTTTCTCCCTTTCCAGCCATATTCAATCACCTGTATTAAACGGATGTTTAAACTTTACATTTAATCTACAAATTTAACAAGAAGGTTCTACACAAAGGGGCCTTACCAACCGTGAGGGTCTCCGCTCTTTTCTCAACGGGGTCTCATGACAATGCATTGAGAATGGCAGTCAGAAAAAAAGAATGAGAAAAATGAAAAAAAGTGGGAACAAAGGGAAAAAACGCGGGTCATAATTAATGCCACTGCTTTTTCTTAGAAGACATTCTTCGAAGCCCGTCCCCTTATGGAGATGGGTTTTCTTTATTTTGGCGTCGACTCCGCGGCGGTTATTCGATGTTTCTTTGATGTTTATCGAAGAGAGCGCATCGCGCAATCGACCCAATCCACAGCAAGCCCCTGTGACCTAGCAGAATAGACATTGAAAAAATCAGCTTAAAATCATTAACTTAAAAAAACATCTGCTTTTTTTGAACAATTTTCGGAACCAACGCTGATTTCACGGGTCATAACTAGTGACATTAAGATTAAAGATTTTTGATTTGTTCGCTGGCCGCCAACACGCCTTCTTCTCTTTAGTCCGCTGATGCCACTGCTGCTAAACTCCTAATTGTGTAAATAGAGCTTTGCCCACTGCTTGTCAGTGGGCTTTTTTTTGCCTGCGCTTTTACCCTCGCCACACTATCCCTTTTTAGAATGCACTGTTTCATAAAATGTCACCGGACACGACAGCCAACATCGCCTCTCCTTTTTTCTCGGTCAGGAACGACCAATGAAACGTGATATGACACGGAGATATGCAATCGGACTTATAGGTTAAGCGAGGATTCGCTTCTTTTACCTTTACCCTCCCTGACCGCCTATTTACTATTTACACAGTGATCAACTATCACGCGCATTAATGCTTTATCAGCATGATAAATAAAGTGAATTGTCATCTGCCATCGTTATATTTCCGTTGAGAGAAAGGGATTAAATGGAATATTCAAAAATCTATATGCTTTGTGTCGTTGCCGCCCTAGCCGGATGCTCAACGACGCCAAAAACACACATGACCCTTGCCGAGAAAGGCCAATATGTCGCCAATACTGACAATGCGACGGAAGGCAATAAATTGGGTGTCATTTCAAATATCGCGTTTATCGATGAATCCAATATCATCCCTGCGGTAAAAGGCACACGCTTTGGCATGAGTTATGATGTCACCGGTGAAGACACGCAAGTGGTCCACAAAATCACGTTCCCGCCGATGAAAGATCCTCAAACCGGCAACATGATTGACTCTGTGAGTTATAACCAAGCTATCACCACGGGCAACACGTTCTTTGGTTACTACATTTCAGAAGATTGGGAAGTGGTACCAGGGAAGTGGACATTCTCTATCATCCACGATGACGACGTTGTGTTGACAGAAGAATTTACGCTAGAAAAACCGGTTTATTAATCGGCCATTCCCCTAAGCCTCGCTGTCCCAAGCCTCGCTGATTAAGTGTAAATGAATAGGTTCGCACTACTTGCTTATTAAACGGCTCTATTTAGGGCCGTTTTTCTTTTCTTCACCACCAACAGATTCCCCCTCCCGCTCTTTCCTAACGCGCATTGAAAAAATAATTTTCAAAAAAATGCACATTGGCGTGAACTTTGTCGAAAAGCCTTGGTCATATTAATAACACTTCAATTTAAAGATGATTATGACACTGTCACTCTTCTTTAATTATTGATGCCACTGCTGCTAAACTCCTAATTGTATTTATTTTTCATCCCGCCGCGTTTGCTGCGGGATTTTTTTTGTTTGTACGCTTTCAATGCCTATATTTCCGGCACATAAGCCATCAATTCAGGGTGCGTCAGCGTCAAGCCCAATAACTCACACGTCGCCTGCGCATTGATCACTTTGCCCCCTCTGCGCTGCGCGGCTTCTTCTGTTTCCGGGATAAATTGTGGCAATGGCAAACCAGCCTGTGCAGCCATGTGGCAATAATACGTTTCACGCGAGGGATGATCAGGCGCGGCCAAATGCAACACCTGCCCACTCGGCCACTGCCGAATAATGTGCTCAATGGCCTGTATGCCGTCTTGTTGGTGGATGAGATTGACGCGATCGCCCCCTTGCAGGATGCCTTCTCGTCCAGACAAAAAGCGGACAGGATGACGACCGGGGCCGATCAATCCCGCCAAGCGTAACACCACGGCATTCTCTCCCCACTGTTGCAACACCTGCTGTTCCACCTGAGCATGCGCATGGCCAGATGCCGTCTCAGGCTGCACGGGGGTCGATTCAACCACCGTACCGGTTCGCCCGCCGTACACCGCCGTTGTACTAATAAAGATGACCCGCTGCGTTTCGTATTGACGTGCCGCCGCGAGAAGTTGCCCCATATTGTCCAACCACGCTGGAACAGCCCCAGCTTTACGCCCCGGTGGCACATTGATCACCAACACATCGGTGGTAAAGATATCAGCAAGGCGTGACGACGCCGCCACACCAAGCGGTAACTGCAACGTAACGCCATGCACGCCAATCGCGGCCAATGCCTCGGCGTCTTCCTGCCGTTGTCGACTGCCCCACACTTCGGCCCCTAATGCCGCTAATTGCGCCGCCAACGGCGCTCCCAGCCAGCCACAACCACAAATACTGACTTTCGTATTATTCCATATATCCATCTGTCCTCCCCGTTATAGCCAATCAATAAAATGGCGGTAAATAACCACGGTATTTTTTTCAACCTGTAAATTAATTCCCTACAACTGAAAATAAACAACAAAATAAAGCCAATATCGCGCACATATCGGTCGTTTTGCATAATTTTCATTTCAATTCTGAAAGGAAAAACTCGATCTTTGTCAAACTATAATAAAAAGACAACGTAATACCCGTCGATTTGCTAGGAGCAAATCCCTGAAAAGTAGTATAGTTTCATCAAAATGGTGCGATAAGAACAACGTAGCCAATAATGAAATTCAGTAACGAGCGGTAACCGCCATGAATACCCTAGAGAAAATTCAAAAGAACCTTGATAATTTCAGCAAATCAGAGCGTAAAGTGGCTGAGGTCATTCTTGCATCACCTCAAACCGCGATTCACTCCAGCATTGCAACTCTGGCGAAAATGGCTGACGTCAGTGAGCCTACCGTCAATCGCTTCTGCCGTCGACTCGATACCAAAGGGTTTCCTGACTTTAAACTGCATTTGGCACAAAGCCTGGCCAACGGTACACCCTATGTGAACCGTAATGTGGAAGAAGACGATGGCCCTGATGCCTATACGTCAAAAATCTTCGAATCAACGATGGCGTGTTTAGATGTTGCCAAAAACAGCTTAGATCCGATGCAGGTTAACCGTGCGGTGGATCTGTTGACTCAAGCCAAGAAGATTTCTTTCTTTGGTTTGGGGGCGTCAGCATCTGTCGCGCACGATGCGCAAAACAAATTTTTCCGCTTTAACATTCCGATTGTCTGCTTTGATGACATCGTGATGCAGCGTATGAGTGTGATTAACTGTTCTGACGGTGATGTGGTTGTGATGATCTCGCACACGGGTCGCACGAAGAGCTTAGTCGAAGTCGCGCGTATGGCCCGAGAAAACGGTGCGACGGTGATTGGCATTACCGCCAAAGACTCGCCGCTGGATCGTGAATGTTCACTGTCTATTTGCTTAGATGTGCCGGAAGACACCGACATCTACATGCCAATGGCCAGTCGCGTGGTACAAATGACCGTGATTGACGTACTGGCAACCGGTTTTACCCTGCGTCGAGGCGCCGGCTTTCGCGAAAACCTTAAACGGGTGAAAGAGTCCCTCAAGGATTCGCGCTTCACCAAAGAAGGCATTTTATAAAAGAAGAGGCACGACGCAGGTCGTGCTTTTTTTATGCCGCTACACTTGTCATATCACACCGTACAACCGTCGGTATTACCCCTGTTTTCCGTCTCTGAGAAAAAGGCTTTATGGTGGTGTGAAAAATCATTTATCAATGGCCGTTTGAGGATGTTTTTTCTTACATTTTGTTGATAAAGAACAGCATCTTCTGGCACGTTAGTGTAGTACTATTTCTTGCACATCAATGAAAGTGATGATCATACTGCAATCGTTTTCATTGCACATAATGATACAAATGGAGCTTACAATGTCTGAAAGGCTAAGACGTACTAAAATCGTGACAACTCTGGGTCCTGCAACTGACCGTGATAATAACCTAGAAAAAATTATCGCAGCAGGCGCTAACGTTGTTCGCATGAACTTCTCCCACGGTAGCCCAGAAGATCACATTCAACGTACTAAGACTGTTCGTGAAATTGCAGCCAAACTGGGTAAGCACGTTGCTATCCTAGGCGATCTGCAAGGTCCTAAGATCCGCGTATCAACCTTCAAAGACAACAAAATCCAACTGGCTATCGGTGATGTATTCACCCTTGATAGCGACCTGCCAAAAGGCGAAGGTAATCAGCAAGCCGTTGGCCTAGACTACAAAGAACTGCCAAAAGACGTTGAAGCTGACGATATCCTGCTATTGGATGACGGTCGTGTTCAGTTAAAAGTCACGTCTGTTGAAGGCAACAAAGTTCACACTGTTGTGACTGTGGGTGGCCCACTGTCAAACAACAAAGGCATCAACAAAAAAGGTGGCGGCCTGTCTGCAGAAGCACTGACTGACAAAGACAAAGCTGACATCATTACTGCTGCACAAATGGGCGTAGATTACCTGGCGGTGTCTTTCCCACGTAACGGCGAAGACATGAAGTATGCACGTCGCCTAGCAGTAGAAGCCGGTCTTGAAGCGAAGCTGGTAGCAAAAGTAGAGCGCGCTGAAGCCGTTGCGACTACAGAAGCCATGGACGATATCATCATGGCCTCTGACGCTGTGATGGTTGCCCGTGGTGACTTGGGTGTTGAAATCGGCGATCCAGAGCTGGTTGGCGTACAGAAGAAACTGATCCGCCGCGCACGTAGCCTAAACCGTACTGTGATCACTGCGACCCAGATGATGGAGTCAATGATCACCAGCCCTATGCCAACACGTGCAGAAGTGATGGATGTGGCGAACGCCGTACTGGATGGTACCGATGCGGTAATGCTTTCTGCGGAAACGGCAGCCGGTGACTTCCCTGTTGAAACCGTGACGGCAATGGCAAGCGTATGTATGGGTGCTGAAAAAGAGCCTAGCATCAACGTGTCAAACCACCGTTTGGCGCGTACGTTTGAATCGCCAGAAGAAACCATTGCTATGTCTACCATGTATGCCGCTAACCACATGGAAGGCGTTAAAGCGATGGTAGCAATGACTGAATCTGGCCGTACGCCAATGATGATGTCTCGCATCTCTTCAGGCTTGCCAATCTTCGCGATGTCTCGTAATGAAAATACCCTAAACCGCGCGGCATTGTACCGTGGTGTAACACCGGTATTCTTCAACCGTGACAGCGATGCGGGTCTTGATGCTGCGAAGCATGCACTTAGCGTTCTAAAAGACCACGGTTTGCTAAACACTGGCGATCTTGTGATCATCACCCAAGGTGATGAGATGGACAAGATTGGTTCAACCAACAACATGCGTATTCTGACTGTAGAATAATCTGTTGCTGCGTTGATATACGCAAAACAAAAAAAGCGTGAACGCCCTCGTGGCTTTCACGCTTTTCTTTTATGTAGCGAATGGTTGAACAGATTCTGACGCTCTCGCGGATCCACTCGCGGCCAATACACTTCTCGCGACCAATACACTCAGGGATCCAATACACTTAGGGATAGGTTTTATCAACCCTGACGCCGTCATCAAAATACAAAATACGCACGTCATCACCGCGTGAAAAACGCATCGTGTTATCCACATCTTGGATCACATCAATCAAGCGGCCATCATCCACCTTGATCAGTATTTCAACCAACTGATAATCGACCACATGCTGGGTAGGTTGACGTTCATGAGCAATGCCCGCACCGGCAATCACCCCCACTGCGGTCGCGACTTCCCGACCAGAGCCATCCCCAAATTGATTACCAACTAAACCGCCAATTACCCCACCTAATAAGGTTTCCCACCCATTGCGTTGTGAGGTGACAACGTCTTGATAGCTGATATAGCGCACACTGTCGACCTGGCCAAACACTACGTCATTCACGGCACGTGCCTGATTACGGTTATAGGGCGCGGCCGATATCACCAACGGCCAAATTAGCAATAACAATAACGCTTTTCTCATCATATAATCCCCTTATACCCCGTTGCGTTACCCGTGGCATTGTTCAACAACCTGTATGTAATTATGGCAATCTATCTTCCTGAGCTCGATCCGGTCAACACCGATTTTCCCGCCCCTGAAACCGCACTGGCAGAACCGAATGGCCTGCTCGCCTTTGGTGGCGACTTGCGCCCTGCCCGTTTACTGTCGGCGTATCGCCAAGGTATTTTCCCGTGGTTCACCGAAGGGGAACCTGTGCTGTGGTGGAGTCCGGCCCCTCGGGCGGTGTTTTTGCCGGCACACTACCGGCCGAGCAAAAGCCTGCGTAAGTTTTACCGCAAATCAGGGTATACCATCACAGTGAACCGCGCTTGCAAAAGCGTGATCCAATTATGCGCCGACACGCGGGGGAAAGACGAAACCTGGATCACACCAGATATGATCCTTGCCTACCAGCACATGCATGACCTCGGTTATTGCCATTCCGTTGAAGTGTGGCAGCAGGGTGAGCTCGTTGGGGGCTTATATGGGATCAGCATGGGGGGCGTGTTCTGTGGTGAGTCGATGTTTTCAATTGCGGATAACGCTTCTAAAATTGCATTGTGGTCTTTTTGTCAGCATTTCTCCGCGCACGGTGGGCACCTTATCGATTGCCAGATGATGAACGATCACCTTGCGTCACTGGGTGCCGTGGAAATGGATCGCCCACACTTTACACAGGCGCTTCACCAGCTAAGCGATCTCTCGCTCGACGTGAACTGCTATCAACCTCAGGAGCTAACCCCGGTACTTTCATGAATCCTTTCAACCAGATTTCATTACGGATCGGGCTCACCCCTGAATCTGACTGTAACTACCTGCCAGGGGAAACCGAACAACTGGGCGTGGTGATGGATCATCACTGGTTCACACCCGAAGGCTATAATGTATTAATTGCGTCGGGGTATCGTCGCAGCGGCAGTGCCATTTATCGACCTATGTGTACACAATGCCAAGCCTGCACACCATTGCGGGTTGACTGCCAAACCTTTACGCCGAGCAAAAGTCAGAAGCGTCAGCTCAATCAGATGAAGCAATTGCGTTGGGCGTTCAAACCCACGTTGGATGACGGATGGTTTTCGCTGTATGAACGCTACATCCGCCAACGCCATAGCAACGGTTCAATGTATCCGGCAAACAAAGAGCAATTCTTTGAGTTTTGCACCGCCCCTTGGATGCATACCCAATTTTTACATGTGTATGATGGCGACACACTGATCGCGGTGGCAGTGACCGATGTGTTTGATGATGCACTCAGTGCGATGTACAGCTTCTTTGATCCGGACTCCCCACTGTCGTTGGGGACACTGTGCATGCTTTACCAAATCCAATACTGCCAACAGACCGGCCGTGATTGGTTGTATCCGGGCTACCAAATTGATGCCTGTCCGGCGATGAATTACAAAATACGCTTCAAACCCCACCAAAAGCTACGGGATAACAGCTGGCAAGCGAGCGACTGAAGCCACAGAATAAGAAAACACCACACCCATTTTTTCTTTCTTGGGCGACGCAAAACCCCGTATTTTAAAGTAACTGAGATATAGAGCTGCTATTTTCACCGGTAACTGCTTGCAAATTAGATAAAATGCGTTTTAATGCACTACAGTAGCTGACAAAGTACCACGGCAAGGGTAAAATTGCGGTCTGAACTTTACACTCAAACAGATTCAAGGCATTATCCAGCCCGATCAAGACGAATGGCTGGTAGCCTATAGAGGATTCAATGGCAAAAGAAGACGTAATTGAAATGCAAGGTACTGTACTTGATACACTACCTAACACAATGTTCCGCGTAGAGCTAGAAAACGGTCACGTTGTTACCGCTCACATCTCTGGCAAAATGCGTAAAAACTACATCCGTATTCTTACTGGTGACAAGGTAACTGTGGAACTGACTCCATACGACCTAACCAAAGGCCGCATCGTCTTCCGCGCCCGTTAATCTTACGCAAAGATTACAGAATACAAATAAAACCCGGCGCTTGCCGGGTTTTATTTTTCCGCCCTCCGCCCCCTCCTCGGCTTCGCTTTTATCATGCTCCCTCCACGGTTAACACCCGCATTTTTACTTGTTATTTCTCCCGCCAATCATACTTTTTTCGTTTGTTTTTCAATCGCTTCATGCCTCTCGTTTCTCTCCATACTTCACCTCAAAATTGACAAAGTTGTCATCAAAAAATCTCATTGAATCAAGCAGATTATTTTATTTGCCTCACAGGGGTTTCGGTTGTCTAATCGCACAGCACCCAGCTGACGTGGTAAGACCATGCAACCGAGGTGTAGACGGGTTCAGCCTTGAGCCTCATCTTTCTTCATACCGTGAAATCTGTCTGCAGCACGGCCGTGTAGGAATGACAATGAAACCTCTCGCAATCCATGATGCACTGGTGCAACTTAGCCTAGTGACCGTTTGCGACACCACAGCCAATATCCACCCCAAAGACATTACGCTAACGGCATTGAGTCCCCTTGCCCGTCGCAAGAAAAGGATGTCGCTAAGGCGGACCAAAAGGGCCCGTTAGCCAATCAACCCTTGGCCGAATCGGTTTCACGCAGCGTGCGGAGCGCGTAACGTTCAATCATCACACCCCCTCCGCACGCTTGATGAGTATTATCAACTTGGTGCTCGCAGTCTTCACGGCTGGGCTTTGCTACGGCTGTACTTAACACCGCTGCCAGCACCCAATCACTGATCGAGGAAAATACATGAGTGATTGGTCTATCAATGATGCACGTGACGTTTACAACACCCCTTACTGGGGTCAGGGCTATTTCGACATTAACTCACAAGGTGAAGTCGTTGTTAAACCTGATAATGTCAATCCGAACCATACGATTCCCCTCTCTCAATTGGCCGACGAGCTGATTGCCAAAGGGGCATCATTACCTGTATTAGTTCGTTTCCCTGATATTTTGCATCATCGGGTGGACAGCCTGTGCTCGACCTTTAATCAGGCGATTGAGCACTATGGCTACCAAGGTGAATACCTCGCGGTTTATCCAATTAAAGTCAACCAGCAAGAAGCGGTTGTCAGTGAGATCCTTGCCAGTCAATATGCCAAGCAACAACGCCAGTTGGGCTTAGAAGCCGGCAGTAAGCCTGAGCTGATGGCGGTATTGGCTATGGCACAACAAGCCAGTTCCGTGATCGTCTGTAACGGCTATAAAGACCGTGAATACATCCGTTTAGCCCTGATCGGCGAAAAGCTCGGCCACGAAGTGTACATCGTGCTTGAGAAGCTCTCTGAACTGCAGACCGTCATGGAAGAAGCCAACGCGCTGGGCGTACGCCCTCGTCTGGGTTTACGTGCGCGTTTATCGTCACAAGGTAAAGGCAAGTGGCAAGCCAGTGGCGGTGAAAAATCCAAATTTGGTCTCTCTGCGGCACAGGTACTGACGGTGCTCAATCAACTACGCGATCAGAACATGCTTGATTGCCTGCAGTTGCTGCACTTCCACTTGGGTTCGCAAATCGCCAACATCCGTGACGTGCGTAATGGCGTCGGCGAAGCGAGCCGTGTGTATGCCGAATTGAACAAGCTGGGCGCAAATATCACCACGGTTGATGTGGGTGGCGGTTTGGCGGTGGACTATGAAGGTACCCGTAGCCAGAGCAGTTGCTCGATGAACTACAGCCTGCGTGAATACGCGAACAACGTGGTGTATACCTTGGGGGATGTGTGTAAAGAGTATGACATTCATATGCCACGCATTATCTCTGAATCCGGCCGTAACCTGACCGCACACCACGCCGTGTTGATCACCGATGTGGTCGGGGTAGAAAGCTATCAGGGCGAGTCCGTGTATCCGCCAGAAGAAAGTGCGCCGCAGATCCTGCATAACATGTGGCACTCTTGGCAGGACCTGAAAGCCCTGACCGATCACCGTTCATTGGTTGAAATTTACCATGATAACCAGAGTGATCTGTCTGAAGTGCACACTCAATTTGCCATGGGGATGCTGAACTTCACGGAACGTGCATGGGCTGAGCAAATCAGTCTGCGTCTGTGCTATGAATTGGAAAAACGCCTTTCAACGAAGAACCGTGCTCACCGTCCTTTGCTGGATGAAATGCACGAGCGTTTAGCCGACAAGTTCTTCGTGAACTTCTCGCTGTTCCAATCACTGCCTGATGCATGGGGCATTGAGCAAGTGTTCCCGGTCCTGCCGTTGAGCAACTTGGACAAAGCACCTGAACGCCGCGCGGTGATCCTGGATATCACCTGTGACTCCGATGGCGCCATTGACCAGTATGTTGAAGGCCAAGGTATTGAGAGCACCCTTGCGGTGCCAGCATGGACCGATGAAGCCCCTTACCGTCTTGGTTTCTTCATGGTCGGTGCCTACCAAGAAGTGTTGGGCAATATGCACAACCTGTTTGGGGATACCGATACCGCGACCGTTCGCAGCAAGCCAGATGGCAGCTACCACATTGAACAAGTGGAGCGCGGTGACAGCGTGGGTGATGTGTTGCGTTACATGCATCTTGATTCAGAGTCATTCCTTCGCCAATACGAGATCATGGTGAAACAACACCTGCCAGAAAGCGAACACGCTGACATTCTGGCGGAGCTTGCAGAAGGACTACAAGGCTATACTTACTTGGAAGATATCCAAGGCAGTCGCTAATTCATTAGAAGATTTATCCCCCTCGCTCACGCCTGCGTGGGCGGGGTATGAACACGATTTTTGGGAGCTTTATCATGGCAACACTGGCTAACTACCCGGATTATTCACTGTACGCCAATGCGTTCGGTTTTTTGCGTCAGCCGCTTGAGTTTAACCCACACGCGTCTGACGCGGATGTGATCATCACAGGCGTACCGTTTGATATGGCCACGACGGGCCGCTCTGGCAGCCGCATGGGCCCGGGGGCTATCCGTCAGATTTCCACCAACCTGGCTTGGGAAGGCAAACGCTGGCCGTGGTCGTTCTCACTGGCAGACAAAATCACCATGGCAGACTGTGGCGATTTGGTGTTTGACTGTGGCGATGCGGGTCAAATGTGTGAGCGTCTGGAACAACACGCCACCAGCCTGCTTGCACAGGGCAAAACCTTGCTGACATTTGGCGGTGACCACTTCGTGACCCTGCCGTTGCTGCGTGCGCACGCCAAGCAGTTCGGTGAGATGGCACTGATCCACTTCGATGCCCACACCGATACCTATGACATGGGCAGCCAGTACGATCACGGCACCATGTTCTACCATGCGCCGAAAGAAGGCCTGATCGATCCAAAACACTCGGTGCAGATCGGTATTCGTACCGACTACGACAACACGCTGGGTTTCAATGTGATTGATGCCGGTACGGCCAATGATTGGTCTGTTGAGCAAATCGTTGAAAACATCAAGCAGACGGTGGGCGATCGTCCGGTTTACCTGACGTTTGATATCGACTGTTTGGATCCGGCGTTTGCTCCGGGTACAGGCACACCCGTGTGTGGTGGCCTAACGTCAGACAAGGCACTGAAAATCATCCGTGGTTTGCAGGGCATTAACCTGATCGGTATGGATGTGGTGGAAGTGGCGCCGGCTTACGACCACGCAGATATGACCGCATTGGCTGCCGCGACCATCGCGACCGACCTGCTTCACCTGTGGGCGAGCCAGCGTTAATTGCTTTTCCTGCGCCAGTCATGATTGGCAGGCGTGACTGCAAGCCATTCGCTATGTTCAGATAAAAAATAACCGCCTTTCGGCGGTTATTTATTGTCTATCGAACACGGTTCGACCTGTCGCGCTCAACACGCTTAATGTGCAGGTTCCATTTCACTGCTGAATTGGAAATCCAATTCGTCATTGACGAGATCGACACGTACCGAACCGCCATTCACGAGGCAACCAAACAACAGTTCATTGGCCATCGGTTTCTTCAAGTTATCTTGAATCACACGTGCCATTGGACGGGCCCCCATCGCCTTGTCATAGCCTTTATCAGCCATCCATTCACGGGCAGCAGACGACACTTCCATCGACACGCCACGTGCATCCAACTGGGCTTGCAACTCGACAATGAATTTATCAACAACCAGAGAAATCACCTCTTTCTCTAGGTGGTTGAACCAAATAATGCCATCAAGACGGTTACGGAACTCAGGCGCAAACACACGCTTGATTTCGCCCATCGCATCCAAGCTGTGATCCTGCTGGATCAGGCCGATCGACTTACGAACGGTTTCCGTCACACCGGCATTGGTGGTCATCACCAAAATCACGTTACGGAAATCAGCTTTACGGCCATTGTTGTCTGTCAGTGTCCCGTTATCCATCACCTGCAGTAACAGGTTAAAGACATCCGGGTGCGCTTTTTCGATTTCATCAAGCAGTACCACTGAGTGTGGATTCTTGATCACGGCATCGGTCAGCAAACCACCCTGATCGTACCCCACGTAACCTGGAGGTGCACCGATCAAACGGCTGACAGTGTGACGCTCCATGTATTCCGACATATCAAAGCGTAACAGCTCAATGCCCAACGTACGTGCTAGCTGCACGGTCACTTCCGTTTTACCTACCCCTGTCGGGCCAGCAAACAAGAAAGAACCCACAGGTTTGTTATCCGCCCCCAAGCCTGCACGGCTCAGTTTGATTGCTTCTGTCAGCACATCAATCGCCGGATCTTGACCAAACACCAACATCTTCAGTTTGCTATCGAGCTTCTGCAACACATCACGGTCACTCGATGACACAGACTTCTCAGGAATACGTGCCATCTTGGCAATCATTGCTTCGATGTCGCTCACGTTCACGGTTTTCTTACGACGACTGGCTGGTGCAAGACGACAACGCGCGCCCGCTTCATCAATCACATCAATCGCCTTATCGGGCAAGTGACGCTCATTGATGTACTTGGCAGAAAGCTCCACCGCCGCACGGATCGCTTTGTTTGTGAAACGGACCTCGTGGTGCGCTTCATACTTCGGCTTCAGACCCATCAAAATCTTGGTGGTGTCATCAAGCGATGGTTCAACCACGTCGATTTTCTGGAAACGGCGAGACAATGCACGCTCTTTCTCAAAGATGTTGCTGTACTCTTGGTAGGTGGTTGAGCCCATGCAACGCAATTTCCCGTTGCTCAGTAGCGGCTTGATCAAATTCGCCGCATCCACCTGACCGCCAGAAGCGGCCCCCGCACCAATGATGGTGTGGATTTCATCAATGAACAAAATCGCGTGATCTTCTTTTTCCAGCTGCTTCAAAATGGTTTTGAAACGCTTCTCAAAATCACCACGGTATTTCGTCCCAGCCAAGAGTGAACCGATATCCAACGAGTAAATCACACAGTCCTGGATCACTTCCGGCACTTGGCCTTCAACAATTCGCCATGCCAAGCCTTCAGCAATCGCGGTTTTACCCACGCCTGCTTCACCGACCAACAACGGGTTGTTCTTACGACGACGACACAATACCTGCACCGTGCGCTCAAGTTCGCTATCGCGGCCAATCAGTGGGTCAACCCCGCCAGCACGCGCTAACTGGTTCAGGTTTGTCGCAAAATTTTCCAGCTTATCTTCGCTGTTTTGCTCTGCACGCGGTTCTTCACCGCCCACATCTGGACCATTCAAATCGTCATTGTCGCTGTCTTTCACTGTGCCGTGGGAAATGAAATTCACCACATCCAAACGGCTAATGTCGCTTTTCTTCAGCAGGTACGCCGCATGCGACTCTTGCTCACTGAAAATGGCCACAAGCACATTGGCGCCAGTGACTTCACTGCGACCGGATGATTGCACATGGAAAACGGCACGTTGTAATACACGCTGGAAGCTGAGTGTAGGCTGGGTTTCTCTGCTTTCATCATCGACAGGGATCAGTGGCGTAGTCTGCTCAATGAATGAGTCAAGCTCTTTACGCAACGTCTCTAAATCGGCTCGACAAGCCAATAAGGCTTCTTGAGCTGCCGCGTTTTCTAGCAGCGCCAACAGCAAATGTTCAACCGTCATAAACTCATGGCGCTTTTCTCTTGCCCGTGCGAATGCACCGTTCAAGCTAGCTTCAAGTTCTTTATTTAGCATAAGGCACCTCCCCTAAATACCACTCAATATGGCGTGCCGAAAAAAGCCTAGGCCTTTTCCATCGTACACAACAGCGGATGTTCATGCTCTCGCGCATGCATCATCACCTGGGCCACTTTGGTTTCGGCTACTTCAGCAGTGAAGGTTCCACAAACCGCTTTCCCTTCATAATGCACAGCCAGCATTAACTGTGTTGATTTCTCCAAATCCATGGAGAAGAACTTCTGTAACACTTCTATCACAAAATCCATCGGCGTGTAATCGTCATTGTTGAGGATAACTTTATACATCGATGGCGGTTTTACTTGGATCGCCTCTTCTTCCATCACATCGGAATCAGGAATGATCCATTCATATAACTTACTCATAACCTTAACTTACCAGTACAGTAGGAATAGTCCACCAATAAACAAACACTTAACGAAAGTTTGTTATTTACTAACGAACCTAGTCACAGTTTTCCTACTTCTCTATTCAGACTAATGCACTCATTGTATTCCAGCAAATCAGAGATGACTATGACCTAGCCAGCAATCCGCGCTGATACTAGATGTATCTGCTAATAAAATATGCACACATAACACAATCCATGAATGAAACGGCTAACTCACTCTACTCACCACGTAAACCTGCTGTGACACCCTTTTTCCGTCTTATACATAAAATTCTTTCTAGCAATAGCATTTTATGAAAATGTTATAATATGCACTTGACTGTCTATCTCATTTTACTACAGTGTAACCAGTAGACGGTGTTAACTGCATCAAATTAGCATTACTATGCAAGTCATGCTAAAAAGGCTGAGCAGCGTAATGCAAAATGGAACTTGAATGCAAAAAAGGATGTAAGCATGGCAACAGGTACAGTTAAATGGTTCAATAACGCAAAAGGTTTTGGTTTTATTTGCCCAGAGGCTGGCGAGGGTGATGTGTTCGCACATTATTCCACCATTCAGATGGATGGATACCGTACGCTCAAGGCTGGTCAGCAGGTTAGCTACAGTGTTGAAACGGGACCTAAAGGATTCCATGCGAAGGAAATCGTACCCGTTGTTGATGGCGAAGCGGCAAAATAAGCTCACTTCCCCCCCCTCCTTCTAAAGGCGAGTCTCAGACTCGCCTTTTTCGTTCTGATACCAACCGGTACTCACCGCATTATCATCGCCTATTCATAAAATGAATAGTTAATGCATAAACCGCACACATCCCACGCGGCTTTTCCTATTAACAATACCGTTACCCACGCCATCATTCAACTTGCGCTACAGGCATAAAAAAACCCAGCCTAAGCTGGGTCTTGTGACAATACGCTACGTATAGCCTTACATTTGCTCAATCATGTCATCAGCAAACTCAGAACACTTACGCAAGGTTGCCCCTTCCATCTGGCGTTCAAAGTCATACGTTACGGTCTTATTGCTGATAGCCCCTTCCATCGCGCTGATGATAAGGTCGGCCGCTTCCGTCCAACCGAGATGACGCAACATCATTTCGGCAGACAGGATCAATGAACCAGGGTTCACCTTGTCCTGACCCGCGTATTTAGGCGCCGTACCGTGGGTGGCTTCAAACAGTGCCACACCATCACCAATGTTGGCACCCGGTGCAATACCGATACCACCGACCTGTGCAGCCAGTGCATCAGACACGTAGTCACCGTTCAGGTTCATGGTCGCAATCACGTCATACTCTGCAGGGCGCAGTAGGATTTGCTGCAAGAACGCATCCGCGATGCTGTCTTTAATGATGATCTCTTTACCCGTGTTCGGGTTTTTCAGCGTCATCCATGGGCCACCATCAAGCAGCTGGGCACCGAATTCTTGTGCGGCCACTTCATAGCCCCAATCTTTGAAGGCACCTTCGGTGAACTTCATGATGTTGCCTTTGTGTACCAACGTCAGTGAATCACGATCGTTGTCAATCGTGTACTGAAGGGCTGCGCGGATCAGACGCTTCGTGCCTTCTTCTGATACGGGCTTAATACCAATACCACACTGCTGTGGGAAACGGATCTTCGTCGCGCCCATTTCTTCTTGCAGGAATTTGATCACTTTGTCTGCTTCTTCTGTACCGGCTTTAAACTCAACACCGGCGTAGATGTCTTCTGAGTTTTCACGGTAAATCACCATGTCAGTCAGTTCAGGCTGCTTCAGCGGGCTAGGTACGCCATCAAAGTAACGCACAGGACGAACACAGATATACAGATCAAGCTCTTGACGCAGAGCAACGTTCAGAGAGCGAATACCACCGCCAACAGGCGTGGTCAGTGGGCCTTTAATGGCCACTTTGTATTCACGGATAAAATCGAGGGTTTCTTGCGGTAGCCACGCATCTTCACCGTAGACATGCGTTGATTTCTCACCGGTGTAGATTTCCATCCAAGCGATTTCACGATCACCGGCATACGCTTTTTTCACCGCCGCATCGACGACTTTGATCATGGCAGGGCTGACATCTACCCCAATGCCATCACCTTCGATGTAAGGAATGACAGGGTTGTTAGGAACGACCAGTTTACCTTCAGCGTCCAGAGTGATTTTCTGACCTTCAGCGGGTACAACTACTTTACTATCCATTTAAATCTCCTAGCGTCCATTTGTTATCTTTTTGTAAGATGCGCGCAAATCATACTTGAAATTTTATCGATACGCCACTCACCTGATTTTTCGCGTATAATAGGCGTGTCAATTTCCTATTCCCTTTACAACACGCTATTTATGAAGCCAAATACCTCTCCGCGTCAACCCAAACGTAACAATATTGAGCGTCGACCATCAAGAATGCTCAACAAACCGAAGCGTCCTCGCGGCCCGCAAAAGATCATTTTATTTAACAAACCTTATAACGTTCTGACCCAGTTCACGGGCGAACCGGGTGACCAAACGCTGTCCGATTTCATCCCGGTGAAAGATGTGTACCCCGCCGGTCGTCTGGATAAAGACAGTGAAGGATTGCTGGTATTAACTAACGATGGCATCTTACAAGCACGCTTAACCCAGCCAAGCTCTAAACAGCCAAAAACCTACTGGGTACAAGTTGAAGGTGCTCCGAGCGATGACGATCTCGACGCACTGCGTCATGGTGTCACGCTAAAAGACGGCCCGACCCTGCCTGCCGGTATCGAGCGTATTGACGCCCCTGAAATCTGGGAACGTACGCCACCGATCCGTGAGCGTAAAAACATTCCGACCACGTGGCTCGCCATTACCCTCAATGAAGGCCGTAACCGTCAGGTACGTCGTATGACGGCCCACATCGGTTTCCCTACATTGCGATTAATCCGCTACAAAACAGCAGAATGGACGATCGCCGATTTAGCGCCGGGCGAATGGCGCGAAGTGACGCTGAAATAACCCTCGCGGCACCGCACTGATGGCCCATCATTGTTCGATACTACATGATGGGTCGAGTGCTTTACGCAGTTCCTCTTCATCCTTCAACTCCCCTTCATGCGCACACCCAGACAGACACCTCACCACACGCTTTTTTGTCATATCATGACAAAAAGACTACACATTTTGATGTGGCTCCACTATCATAACCACCATGACGCAAACGTTTGCGTAAGTGATGGATAACGTAATTCCGGTTACCAATGAAATTATTAAAGTGTGATTAGGCTCTCGCTCTGTTTCGGTAAAAAGCTTTCTGTTAGAATTACGCTCTTAACTCCATTATCGACTGAAGAGAAAAATGTCAGATAACAGCCAGAAAAAAGTCATTGTCGGCATGTCCGGCGGCGTTGATTCCTCTGTTTCCGCGTACCTCCTGCTTCAACAGGGCTACCAAGTGGAAGGCCTGTTCATGAAGAACTGGGAAGAGGACGATAACGACGAGTATTGCTCAGCGGCAGAAGATCTAGCTGACGCCCAAGCAGTTTGTGACAAACTGGGTATTACTCTGCACACCATTAACTTTGCAGCGGAATACTGGGACAACGTTTTTGAGTACTTCCTTGCTGAATACAAAGCAGGCCGTACACCTAACCCTGATATTCTTTGTAATAAAGAAATCAAATTCAAAGCCTTCCTCGAATTTGCCGATGAAGTACTGGAAGCCGATTACATTGCCATGGGTCACTACACCCGTCGCAGCTTCCCAACGGCAGAAGGCGAAAAGCCACAAATGCTACGTGGCGTCGATAACAACAAAGATCAGAGCTACTTCCTATACACCCTAAGCCACGAGCAAATTGCCCGTAGCCTATTCCCTGTGGGTGAGCTAGAGAAGCCAGAAGTTCGCCGCATTGCGGAAGAACAAGATCTGATCACCGCGAAGAAGAAAGATTCGACCGGTATCTGCTTTATCGGTGAGCGTAAGTTCACGGAATTTTTGGGCAAATACCTACCGGCACAGCCAGGTAAAATCGAAGTGGCCGATGACGGTTCCGTGATTGGTGAGCACCAAGGCTTGATGTACCACACCTTAGGTCAGCGTAAAGGTCTGCACATTGGCGGCCAAAAAGGCGGTAACGGCCACGAAGATGCATGGTACGTGGTTGACAAAGACGTCGAACGCAATGTACTGATCGTAGGTCAAGGTAAAGACCACCCTCGCCTGCAATCAGAAGGCCTGATTGCCGCGCAACTTCACTGGGTGGATCGTCAACCAATCCGTGAACCCCTACAGTGCACGGTGAAAACACGCTACCGCCAACAAGATATCCCTTGCACCATCATTCCGATTAATGATGAGAGCATTAAGGTGATCTTCGACGAGCCGCAAATTGCGGTAACACCGGGTCAATCTGCCGTATTCTATAACGGTGATATCTGCCTGGGTGGCGGTATTATCGAGAAGCGTATCTAAGGGAGTTAACGCACGTGGCACATTCTGTTTATGACCGTACTATTGCATTCGCTGGTCTCTGCCAGGCGGTAAAACTCGTTCAAAAAGTGGCGAAAGACGGTCACTGCGATCATGACGCACTGGAAACGAGTTTAAACAGCATCATTGTTACTGATTCCGCCAATACTGTAGATATTTTTGGCAGCGAATCACAACTTCGCATGGGCCTAAAAGCCCTGACGGAGATTGACGGCAGCCCATCTGGCAACGAGATGACCCGTTACCTTATGAGCGTATTGGTGCTAGAGCGTAAGCTCGCCAGCCGTCGCGACAGCATGCAACAGCTTGGCGACCGCATTGATACCGCAAAACGCCAAGTCGGCCATTTTGAGTTGATGGACGATCAGATGATCAGCAACCTTGCGAGCATCTATCTCGACATCATCAGTCCGTTAGGGCCACGCATCCAAGTGACGGGGACACCCGCGCAGCTGCAGCAACAGAATGTGCAACATAAAGTGCGTGCGTTATTACTGGCCGCAATCCGTGCCGCTGTCTTGTGGCGTCAGGTAGGTGGCAAGCGCCGTCATCTGATTTTCGGACGCAAACAAATGACTGAGCAGGCGAAGATCCTATTGGCCCGCAGTTAAACAATATGCCGGCTTAGCCGGCCTATTTTTTCAGCCTAGACACCGCTTCGTTCTAGGTACGTAACACCTTTTTTATTATTCTTTAATCAGGAGAGCAACATGGAACTGTCAGCATTGACTGCTGTTTCCCCAGTAGATGGCCGCTACGGAAGCAAAACGAGTGTACTACGCAGCATTTTCAGTGAATTTGGTCTGCTAAAGTACCGTACTATCGTTGAAATCCGCTGGCTACAAAAGCTAGCCGCTACTGATGCTATCGTGGAAGTCCCTGCGTTCAGCGCTGAAGCGAATGCCTTCCTAGATCGCATTGCTGCTGAATTCAGCGAAGAAGATGCGCTACGAATCAAAACGATTGAGCGCACGACAAACCACGACGTTAAAGCTGTTGAATACTTCCTGAAAGAAAAAGTCGCTGAAGTCCCTGAGCTGCACGCAGTGAATGAGTTCATCCACTTTGCATGTACGTCTGAAGACATCAACAACCTGTCTCACGCTCTGATGCTAACAGAAGCGCGTGAACACGTGATGCTGCCAGAAGTACGTAACGTGATTGATGCGATCAAAGGCCTTGCGAACGAATACCGTACCGTGCCGCTACTGACACGTACTCACGGCCAGCCTGCTTCTCCATCAACGATGGGTAAAGAAATGGCGAACGTGGCGTACCGTATGGAGCGTCAGTTCAAGCAAATCGAAAACGTGGAAATCTTGGGTAAAATCAACGGTGCTGTAGGTAACTACAACGCCCACATCTCGGCATACCCTGAAATTGATTGGCACCAGTACAGCGAAGAGTTCGTGACCTCGCTAGGTATCACTTGGAACCCGTACACCACGCAAATCGAACCACACGATTACATCGCTGAATTGTTTGATGCGTTCGCACGTTTCAACACCATTCTGTTGGACTTCGACCGTGACGTGTGGGGCTACATCGCACTGGGTCACTTCAAGCAGAAGACTATCGCTGGCGAAATCGGTTCTTCAACCATGCCGCACAAAGTGAACCCAATCGACTTTGAAAACTCAGAAGGTAACCTGGGCCTAGCGAACGCTATCTTCGGCCATTTGGCGCAGAAACTGCCTGTTTCTCGCTGGCAGCGTGACCTGACTGACTCAACAGTACTGCGTAACCTGGGTGTGGGCTGTGGCTACGCGATCATCGCGTACACATCAACCCTAAAAGGCATCAGCAAGCTAGAAGTGAACCAAGCCGCACTGGAAGCAGAATTGGATCGCAACTGGGAAGTCTTGGCAGAGCCAGTACAAACTGTGATGCGTCGTTACGGCATCGAAAAGCCATACGAGAAGCTAAAAGAGCTAACGCGCGGTAAGCGTGTTGATGGCGAAGGCATGCGTGTATTCATCGACGGTCTTGAGCTTCCTGAGCACGAGAAAACCCGTCTAAAAGAAATGACACCAGCTAACTACATCGGTGATGCGGTTAATCTGACTGACAAATTGTAATTTATACAATCTGTTAGCGATAAATATTAAGGCCAGCCTCGTGCTGGCCTTTTCTTTATCTGTCGCTGAAGCACTCCCCCTCATCATTTTGTACAAAGAAGTAGCACGCCAAACCGCACACCTTCAGATATAATCCCCTCCCTGAACAGTCAGCAACTAAGCGTATTTATGTACCAACTTACCTTCTCGTTTGATGAATTCCTCGCCGAATTCTGGCAAAAGAAACCGACCATCCTTAAGGGTGGTTTCAAAAACTTTATCGACCCAATCAGCCCGGATGAACTGGCCGGCTTGGCGATGGAAGAAGAAATCGACTCACGCTACATTGCCAAGCTTGGCAGTGAGTGGGATGTGCGTCATGGCCCACTGACGTTTGATGACGTACCAGAAGATAACTGGTCGTTCATCGTTCAAGCGGTGAACCATTGGCATGAAGGTGCGGCACGTTTAGTGACCCCTTTCCGTCAACTGCCAAACTGGTTGATGGATGATCTGATGATCAGCTACTCCACGCCAGGCGGTGGCGTGGGTCCGCATATTGACCAATACGATGTATTCATCATTCAAGGTTCAGGTAAGCGTCATTGGCGTGTAGGCCCGAAAAAAGATGACTACGAAGAAGAATTCGGCCACCCAGCACTGCGTCAGATCAAAGGCTTTGAGCCGATCATTGATGACATTCTGGAACCGGGTGACATTCTGTACATTCCACCAGGTTTCCCACACGACGGTTATGCCATTGAAACGTCCATGAGCTTCTCTGTGGGCTTCCGCTCACCGAAGAAGCAGGAACTGTTGAGCAGCTTTGCCGATTACGTGATTGCCAATGAAATCGGTGATGTGCACTACCACAACCCAGATTTGCCGGCACGCAGCACCCCGGGAGCGATTTTGGACGATGAGTTCAACGCGATGGAAAGCATGATGCGTAGCCTGCTGGATCACCCAGAAGCGATGAAGGCGTGGTTGGGTGAACACCTGAGCAATAGCCGTCACGAGCTGGACATCATTGCGGCAGAGCCGTCGTGGGAAAATGTAGAAGTGCATCAGTTCCTGAAAAGCGGTGAAGCACTGAAGCGCCTAGGTGGCCTGCGTGCCTTCTACTACCCGGAACAACCGTCTGTGCTGTTCATTAACGGCGAGCGCTTTGAGCTACCAGAAGAGTGTGGCGAAGCAGCGGCGCAACTGTGCGATGCGGAATCCATCACGCAAGCACAAATCGGTGAGATGATTGACCACCCTGCGTTTATTGACCTTATGGCGCAGATGGTTAACCAAGGTTACTGGTACCCCGCGGAATAACCTTTCGCACGCAGACATAAAAAAAAGCGCGGTTTTAACACCGCGCTTAAAGCCTGTCACAGGCTTAAATTCATAGGGCTAGCAGTATTGCTGGCCCTTTTTCGTTATTGTCGTGCGTACGATCTGCTCTACTTTGCTCTGGTCCACTCTGCGAGAACGTTAAGCCATCAGGCACGATACGGCATGCACGTCATTCCCTTTCAACTGGGGCTTGGTCGTGGCACAGGTTTCGTTAGCAATCGGACAACGCGTGCGAAACACACAGCCCGACGGCGGATTCATCGGTGAAGGCAACTCCCCTTCCAGCAACTCGATGTGCTTATTGCGCTCCAAATCCGGATCCGGGATCGGCACGGCCGACATCAAGGCTTTGGTGTAAGGGTGCTTCGGTGCATTAAACAAGGCCTCGGCCTCCCCCATCTCCACCGAATTGCCTAAATACATCACCAGCACACGATCAGAAATATGCTTCACCACCGATAAATCGTGGGCAATAAAAATCAAACTCAAGCCCATTTCTTTTTGCAGCGATTTCAGCAAATTCACCACCTGTGCCTGAATCGACACGTCCAACGCTGATACCGGTTCATCACAAATGATCAGCTTCGGCTTTAAAATCAATGCGCGCGCGATCCCGATACGCTGACACTGACCGCCTGAAAACTCATGCGGGTAACGGTTGATCACGTTCGGCAGTAAACCCACCTTGGTCATCATCTCACGTACCTGTGCTTTCACGTCTTCTGCCGGCATCTTAGGGAAGTAGGCTTTCAACGGTTCGGCAATGATCTCCCCCACCGTCATACGCGGGTTCAGTGACGCCAATGGGTCCTGAAAAATCATTTGAATGTCT
Organism: Photobacterium sp. 270122K; assembly: GCF_059941365.1. NCBI lineage: Bacteria > Pseudomonadati > Pseudomonadota > Gammaproteobacteria > Vibrionales > Vibrionaceae > Photobacterium > Photobacterium sp. 270122K. The sequence continues at coordinate 391,713 of NZ_JBPOEN010000002.1, read as the reverse complement.
TTGCGCTTTTCACGCATCGCCTTGTGATCCAGTGCGGTCAAATCTTGACCAATCCACAGCACCTTGCCTTCTGTGGCCGCCACGAGGCCGATCACCGCACGCGCAAAGGTGGATTTACCACAACCGGATTCCCCCACTACACCCAGAGTTTCACCTTCATACAGGCGAACACCGACACCGTCCACGGCTTTCAAGGTGATCGGTTTGGTCCATGGCCAAGCGGATTTTTGTGCGATGTTGAAATGCACTTTCAAATCACTGATATCGAGTAAAAGTTGTTTTTGTGCTTCCATTACCATGTCCCCATATCAGAAAAACACGCACGCAAACGGCCTTCGGCAAACGCTTTCAGGGCAGGCGCTTCTTGTGAGCATCGGCTGGTCACACGGTGACAACGCTCTTGGTAAGGACACCCAACAGGCAGGCGCAACAAGTTCGGCGGGTTACCCGGAATGGTCGGCAACTCTTCACTGTCAGTATCCAAACGCGGGATCGCTTTCAACAAGCCTTCGGTATAAGGGTGCGACGGCTGATAGAAAATCTCATTGATTTTGCCGTATTCCATCGTACGGCCGGCATACATCACCAACACTTTGTCACAGCTACCGGCGACCACACCCAAGTCGTGGGTGATCATGATGATGGCGGTATTGAAATCACTTTTCAGCTCATTCAATAACTCCATGATCTGCGCCTGCACGGTCACATCCAGTGCTGTCGTGGGCTCATCCGCAATCAACAATTTCGGACGGCACAACAATGCCATGGCGATCATCACACGCTGGCGCATCCCGCCAGAAAATTCGTGCGGATACATGGTGATACGCTGACGGGCTTCCGGAATTTTCACCGCATCCAGCATGCGGACGCTTTCTTCAAACGCTTCGGCTTTGCTCATGCCTTTATGCAGCATCAACACTTCCATTAGCTGATCGCTGACTTTCATGTACGGGTTGAGCGATGTCATCGGATCTTGGAAGATCATCGCGATCTGCTCGGCACGAATACGGTTCAGTTCTTTTTCTGGCAGGTTTAAAATTTCACGGCCTTCAAATTTGGCACTGCCGCCAATCATGCCGTTTTTGGCTAACAAGCCCATAATGGCGAACACGGTCTGGCTCTTACCCGAGCCCGATTCACCGACAATACCCAGTGTCTCTCCCTGCTGGAGAGAAAAATTCAGATCATTGACCGCGGTGACAATGCCATCTTGTGTTTTAAATTCTACGCGGAGATCTTTGACATCCAATAAACTCATACTACTTCCTTATCACGTCTCTCTGCGGCGCGCTCTCAGCTTGTTGTTATCGTTCAAGCCGGTCTTCGCACGCCACAGTCTGTCCCTTGGGTTATCTGTCTTTTGGATCCAGTGCGTCACGTAAGCCGTCACCCACATAGTTAAAACAGAACAAGGTCACCACCATAAAGGCGGCCGGGAACATTAACTGCCAAATCGCCACTTCCATCGTCTGTGAGCCTTCTTGTAGCAAAGCTCCCCAACTGGTCATCGGCTCTTGTACACCCAGACCCAAGAAGCTCAGGAAAGATTCGGTCAGGATCATCGACGGCACCAACAAGGTGGAATACACCGCCACAATACCCAGTACGTTTGGCACGATATGACGGGTAATGATGCGCCATTGGCTTACCCCTGACACGTGGGCTGCTTCAATGAATTCTTTGTTACGCAGTGACAAGGTTTGCCCCCGCACAATACGCGCCATGTCGAGCCAGGAAATCGCCCCGATCGCAACAAAGATCAGCATGATATTGCGACCAAAAATGGTCACCAATACGATGACAAAGAACATGAACGGAATGGAATACAGGATTTCCAGTATGCGCATCATCACGCGGTCAGTTCGCCCGCCAATGAAACCGGATGCCGCCCCGTACAAGGTGCCGATCACCACAGCAACCAAAGCCCCCATGATCCCGACCATCAAGGAAATACGGCCTCCAATCAAGGTACGGGTATAAAGATCGCGTCCCAAGCTATCAGTACCAAAGAAATGCCCTTCTGCGCCCAAACTTGGCGCCGCATGCAAGGCATACCAGTCGGTATCATCAAAGGCATAACTACTGAACATCGGACCAAAAATCACCGCAAGTGTGATCAACGTAAGAATGGTCAAGCTGACCATCGCCGCACGGTTACGCATGAATCGAATACGGGCATCCTGCCATAAGCTACGGCCTTCGATTTCTAATTGCTCAGAAAACTTCTCTACCGCATCAACGTTTTCTTTTTTCGTTAACATCATGTGATTGGCCCCTTAATAACGGATCTTCGGATCGATATACGCCAACACGATATCGACAATGGCATTGAAGATAATGGTCAATGAACCAATCAAAATAGTGATCCCCAGTACCAGCGAATAATCACGGTTAAACGCGGCATTGACGAACAATTTTCCGATCCCCGGCAAGCCAAAGATGGTTTCAATCACCACCGAACCGGTAATGATGCCGACAAACGCGGGGCCCATGTACGACACCACCGGCAACATGGCAGGCTTGAGCGCATGCTTCATGATGATGTACGGATAACTCAGGCCTTTCGCACGCGCGGTACGGATAAAGTTACTGTTTAAGGTTTCAATCATGCTGCCACGGGTGATACGGGCAAAAGTAGCCACGTACAACAAGGACATCCCCATCATCGGTAACAACATGTATTTAATTGACCCGTCATGCCAGCCCCCCGCCGGTAACCAACCCAGATTGATCGAAAAAATGTAGATCAATACCGGCGCCAATATGAAGGAGGGCATGACGACCCCCGCCATTGCGGTCGACATAATGGTGTAATCAATCCAACTGTTCTGTTTCAAAGCGGCAATGGTGCCGACAGTGACCCCCATGATCAGTGCGAATATGAAGGCAAAGACCCCAATCTTGGCCGACACAGGCAATGCCTTGCCCACTAATTCATTAACCGTGAAATCTTTGTATTTAAAAGAAGGACCAAAATCCCCTTGGACAATATTGCCCAAGTACGTGGTGTATTGCTCAAACACCGGTTTATCGAGGCCGTATTTAGCTTCAATGTTCGCCATCACTTCGGGTGGCAGAGGACGTTCGCTGGAAAACGGGTTTCCGGGGGCGAAGCGCATGAGGAAAAAGGAAATTGTAATCAATACCAACAAGGTGGGTATGGCTTCAAAAATCCGTTTTGCGATGAATTTAATCATAAACTACACCGTATTTTATCGTCTGTGACAGTCAATTGCTCACTGGCATAAAACCAGTAAAAAAGGGCACAGCTCCCATCCTGAGAGCTGCGCTTATAATCATTTTTCTTGCTGTTTATTAATCAGCAATGATGTACAAATCTTTACTAAAGATGTTGTCTTCTGGGTTGTTTACTGGATAACCGCCCAACTTCGGATTCACCAAACGCGCATTCACGTAGTGGTAGATCGGCATGATTGGCATGTCTTTCGCCAGTAAGGCTTCAGACACTTTATACGCTTGTGCACGCTCAGGGGCTGACGCGGCTAGCAACGCATTATCCAACTGCTGATCGAATTGCTTGTTGGCGTATTTCGGGTAGTTCTGTGAATGGCCATCACGCATGATCCCCAAGAAGGTTGACGCTTCGTTGTAGTCACCACACCAACCGGCACGTGACACATCGAAGTTACCCTGACGCTTGCTGTCGAGGTAGCTCTTCCACTCTTGGTTTTCCAATGTCGCCGTTACACCCAGTGTTTTTTTCCACATGGAGGCAATCGCCACGGCGATTTTCTTGTGGTTTTCACTGGTGTTGTACAACAAATCAAACTGTAGGGGTTTGTCTTTGCCGTAACCTGCCGCTTCCAGCAGAGCTTGTGCTTTCACGACACGCTCTTTCTGTGACAACTTAGCATAATCCGGCATTTCTACGTCAAGACCATTGGTGGCCAACGGTGTGAAGTTATAGGCTGGGGTTTCACCTTTACCTACGATGAACTTGGCAATCACGTCACGATCGATCGCGTAAGACAATGCCTGACGCACACGCTCATCGTTAAATGGGGCTTTCGCCGTGTTGAATTCGTAGTAGTAAGAACACAAGTACGGTGTCACTTTGACAGACTCGGCATGCTGCTTCACCAAACGCTTAAAGTGTTCGTTTGGCATTTCATACGTCATGTCGATTTCGCCCGCCAAGAAACGGTTCATGGCCGCCACTTGGTTTTCAATCGGCAAGAAAGAGACTTGAGTCAGTACGGTTTTTTCGTTATCCCAGTAATGGGTGTTTGGCTTTAGCACAATGCGCTCGTTCACCACCCACTTATCCAACTGGAATGCACCGTTACCCACGTAAGTAGCAGGGCTGGTCCACTTATCACCGTACTTTTCAACCACTTTCTGGTTAACCGGTTTCATCGAGGTGTGAACGGTCATTGCATCAAAGTATGGCAGCGGCTTTTCCAGCTCCACTTTCAGTGTGTGCGCATCAACCGCCACGACACCCAGTGTTTCAGGGGCTTGTTTACCCAGAATGATATCACCCGCGTTTTTCATGGTGGTCATTTCAAGGTAAGAGGCATACGGCGAGCCGGTTTTCGGATCGGCAAGACGACGCCATGTATAGACGAAATCACTGGCAAGTACAGGATCGCCATTGGACCATTTCGCGTCTTCACGCAAATGGAAGATCCACGTTTTGTTATCTTTACTTTCCCATGATTCCGCGACACCACCAATCAGGTTACCGTCACCGTCTTGGTTAACCAGACCTTCTAGCAAATCACGAATAACGTTAGATTCGGGAACACCAGACACTTTCTGTGGATCCAGTGATTCCACTTCCGTGCCGTTACCACGCACTAATTCTTGCGTCGTTGCTAGCTTTACGCCGTCGGGAACAGTTGCAGCAAAAGAGGGAGACGCCGTGGCTGCCATCGCTATGCCGAGTAGCACAGCCTGAGATACTTTATTCTTATACATGCATTCACTCCAACACATCATTTTATTACGTCCTTGAAACTCTTCCGTCGGCGCTTTACAGCAGCAACATGCATATTCTTTATCCTAAACAACACACATCAAACCGAAGATTTGCTCGAAACAGTATCAGCCATCAAAGTAATTTGCCACATTTTGGTTACAAAAACAGACATAATCCTTAATAACCACCCCATATGAAGCGTAAGTCTCCATTGGCGTAACAGCCAGCAGCGAGATCTATTGCAAAATCCATACTAAGAAGAAATATCCGCCATTTCATCCACTCTTAAAGCCTTTTCTGCATGATTTATCGCCTTTAAAAATCATTAGCCAGCATAAAAACCCACGTCATTTCACAGCAAACCTAAATCAACGCAACATGACCGTAAAACTACGATCACAAAAAAAGCGCCTCGCGGCGCTTTCTTATTTATTGTTCGATTACTTATTTTCACTGTCGAGATTAATATTGGGAGGCACTTCATGACCATCATTCGATTGTTTCTCATTCAGTGACTGACTATTCCCCTCTGATAGCGCCTCATCAAACAAACCATCGTGATTAATGTCTTCCATCATTTGCTTGATACGGCGATTCGTTACTCTTTTATGCTTCATAAGCCCTCCTCGGTTCACACAGCTAACAAAAAACAATCAGCAAAACACCGTTTACCAACCGTGCGCTGGGCGCCTTTTCTGGTGATGATGTCCCCACCCAGTAAGAATTTTTTATGATCAGCTACCAGCGCCTATAAAATATGGCACATAAATTGGTTTTCTGCTGATAACCCCTCACACCCCACCCTGTTTTAATAACAAAACTCTATATAAAAAAGAGCGCATAGATTAAGTTCTCACATAGTGAGATTTTCATACCCAATACGTTTCCATAACAGAACAATAACGCTACTATCTTCTTGTTGGCGTATACCCCTAATAATACTGGGTTTATCGCTGTGTCCGTTTCCGTTCCGTTCCATATTGAGAGTATGACATCCATGAGACCAGCAGGTTGTGTTTCACGTCCAAGTCCCTCCCGTCACCGTCCTGGCTACGTACCGTCATCGTACAAAACCAAAGATGTGGTTAACGGTGTTAAGTGATACTTTCTAGCCCCTCTCTCTGAGGGGCTAATTTCTTTCTCACCTCCCGTTTTTCCCTGTAACACACCCGCCTCCCTGCTTACCCCTTGTTATTTCAACAGCGCTATGAAATCATTTCTGACGGTCAGGGAATGGCCGCTCGACACTGCATTCATGCCCGTTAGGGGCGTAGACACCCCATGCAGTGAGACACGCAATACAGTTACGACGAAGGGATGACGGATGCAAACCACCACCACACGCCGCAACGATACCTATTCAATCTCGCAATTGGCTGACGAATTTTCAGTGACCTTGCGCAGCATTCGTTTTTATGAAGATCAAGGCCTGCTTAGCCCGACACGCCAAGGGCAACACCGGATTTTTTCGAGCCGTGATCGTGCCAGACTCAAATTGATTTTGCGGGGAAAGCGGCTGGGATTCAGCCTGTTAGATATTCAAGAGTTGTTCAATTTGCACGATGCGGATATACGTTCCAAGGGGCAGTTACAGGCCATGCTCAATACCATTCAGCAACGGCAACAAAAACTCCAGCAGCAGCAAACGGACATCAATTTGATCATGATGGAACTGAACGCCGCAGAGCGCCAATGCTATAAACAGTTGGGGAAATTTACGAAGCGAGTAAGCGAGTAAGCGAGTAAGCGAGTAAGCGAGTAAGCGAGTAAGCGAGTAAGCGAGTAAGCGAGTAAGCGAGTAAGCGAGTAAGCGAGTAAGCGAGTAAGCGAGTAAGCGAGTAAGCGAGTAAGCGAGTAAGCGAGTAAGCGAGTAAGCGAGTAAGCGAGTAAGCGAGTAAAGCATGGCGCCTGCGTCTTTTGCTGCAAGCACGAAGCAGAAAAAGCACAAAAAAATACCTGCACATTTGGCAGGTATTTTTTCAGTCTTTCAACGTCACTGAGCGCGGAAGATTATTGATCAACCCAGCGGTCAGCGGCAGACGTATCGGTTTCACGGGCATCAACCCAGCGGGATTCGTCTGGCGTTTGTTCTTTTTTCCAGAACGGGGCGCGCGTTTTCAGGTAATCCATGATGAACTCACACGCTTGGAACGCCGCGCCACGGTGTGCACTGGTCACGCCGACAAACACGATCTGATCGCCCAATGCTAAGTCACCGACACGGTGGATCACTCGTACTTTCAGTAGTGGCCAGCGTGTTTTCGATTCTTCAACAATGGCTTCCAGTGACTTTTCTGTCATGCCCGGGTAATGCTCAAGCGATAACCCTGTCACGCTGTCACCTTGGTTAAAGTCGCGGACTTTACCGATAAAGGTCACCACCGCACCGGCTTCTGTCCCTTGCGATAGAGCCGCATATTCATCGGCAACAGAAAAATCGTCAAACTGAACGGAGATCATACTTAGCCCCCGGTCACAGGCGGGAAGAAGGCCACTTCGTCACCGGCTTTGATTTCGCTATCCAGCGCACAAATGGTCTGGTTGATCGCCACCAGCAATTTACCTGGCTCCAACGCCAATGCCCACTTGTCACCTTGTGTGACAAGGTGCTGACGCAAGGCTTCCGCTGTGGTGAACTCAGCCGCGACCTCGAGGCGATCCACACCCACAAGCTCTTTCACTTGTGCAAAGAAAAGGACGTTAATCATGCTTCCACCTTAAAATGACCGGATTTACCGCCTGTTTTTTCTAGCAGACGCACATGGCTGATCACCATGTCTTTTTGCACGGCTTTACACATGTCATAAATCGTCAGCGCAGCCACAGAAGCGGCGGTTAGCGCTTCCATTTCTACGCCGGTTTTACCCGCCAGCTTACAGCATGATTCGATACGGACTTTGTTTTCCGCTTCAATCGCTTCCAGTTGTACTTCTACTTTTGACAGCAGCAACGGGTGGCACAGCGGGATCAAATCCCACGTTTTTTTCGCGGCTTGAATACCGGCAATGCGTGCTGTTGCAAACACGTCACCTTTATGGTGCTGACCTGAAACGATCAACTGTAGTGTTTCTGGTGCCATATGGACGAAAGCTTCTGCGCGCGCCTCTCGTACCGTTTCAGCTTTAGCAGAAACGTCCACCATGTTTGCTTCACCCGAAGCATTAATATGCGTAAATTGGTTCATCCGTTTTTGTTCCAACAGAAAAATGTATGAAAGGGCGGGCTCAGCCGCCAATAGAAGCCAGGTTCGGTGTCATACCGGTGTTGCCCTGATCCAAGAAATGGCTGACGGCTTTTTCGTCCAAACCACCTTGAATACGTGCAATCAGTTCATCGCGCTGATCGTCACGTTGCAGCAAATCACGCAGATCAATACCATGATCGCCAAACAGACACAGGTGCAACTTGCCCAACGCCGACACACGTAAGCGGTTGCAGCTTTTACAAAAGTCTTTTTCGTAAGGCATGATCAGACCGATTTCACCCTGATAATCAGGGTGACAGAATACCTGCGCCGGACCGTCATTGTTGCTCTTGATCTTCAACACCCAACCGTTCGCGATCAAGTGATTGCGGATGCTGGTGCCTGACACATGGTGATTTTTGAACAGGTCGTCCATCTCACCGGTTTGCATCAGTTCAATAAAGCGCAATTGAATCGGACGGGTTTTGATCCAATCAAGAAATTGAGGCAGTTGCTGCGCGTTCATATCTTTAAGCAGAACGGTGTTCACTTTCACTTGTTCAAAACCGGCATCAAACGCCGCATCGATCCCGTCCATCACTTTGTGGAACATGTTCTCACCGGTAATTTGGTGGAACATTTTCGGGTCAAGGCTATCCACACTCACATTGATGTGTGTCAGGCCTGCGTCACGCCATTCCGCCACATGTTTCGCCATGCGGTAACCGTTCGTGGTGGTCGCCACTTTTCGGATCCCCGGCTGCTCAGCCACGGTACGGATGATGTCGGTAAAGTCACGGCGTAGACTTGGCTCGCCGCCAGTGATACGCACCTTGGTTGTCCCACATTGGGCAAACGCCCCCGTTACCCGCTGGATTTCATCCAATGACAGGAACGACGGTTTCTTCTTCTCACCCGGGTGATACCCGTCTGGCAAGCAATAGGTACATTTAAAGTTACAAACGTCAGTAACAGAGAGGCGCAAGTAATAAAACTTGCGATGAAAATTATCTTCAAATGGTTTCGCCACGGAACACCTTTCCAAGTATGGGAGGCCGATGCATTTCTAGATCGACCCTGGTGACAGTATCGTCACTGGCTTTACACACATATCCCCTCTTGGTGACTTAGCGGGTAAAGCTCGGAGCTATGGCAGCTGCACAGTTGGCGTGAACCAAACGGCGTACAACAGCGTAATAGTTATAAAATATCAGATGATTTACCAAACAGGCAAACCACAGCAAAAATTTCGTGCTGCATTCTACCGTTCAGTGGTTTTCACGACAATACTACTAAAGGGAATACTGTCAGTTTTTCTTACGACTTGTGAGGATATTATGTCCAACATTATCGAATCTGCGACTATTGATGATATTGCGCTCTATCTGCAACGCGAAGAAGGGCTTAATGCGGCGACTGCCCATGAGCAAGCCAAAATCGTGGTGGATGGATTTACCGACATGCAAGCAAAAGGGTTAATCAAAGGCTGGTACTTTGACGAACAAAGCCATTTAGAGCTGCTACCGAGTGATAATGCGCTGCGAATCATCGCAAACCAAAAATGATTCGCATTTTGCATCTATCACTGAGATCATCATTGCAAAATGATAATCGTAAACCATGCCAGCAGTGGCTAATAAACTGGGCAACTGTTAGCAATACGGCGCTTAGGCCTTTTTTTCATCGGTATCGTTTTTAGGCATCAGATTTGCACCTCCTTTGCATAGACAACGTAAGGAGATAGCAATGAAACAAACGATACCGCTACTTTTCCAAAAACGTCACATTCTTCCTGGCGGTCGCATCCCTATCCGCGTCGCGCCTGGCATGCAAATGGAAGCCTTTAAAGCCGCCCTCAAGCAAGGTGACAGCTTCGGGATCTGCATGTTTGATAAAGATGACACCGGACACCACTTTTTCAGTGTGGGTACACGTGTGACAGTCGAAAATTTTGACACGTCCCTTCACGATGGCGCGCTGATTGTTACCGTTGCCGGTCATGAAGCCTTCCAAATTGATAACCTGGAAGAGGACGATTTCGGCTTTTTCACCGCTGGCTATGACACACTGCCACAATGGCCTGAGACTGCCGTTCGCCAAGATCAAGAAATACTGGCCGATAAACTCAAGCAGATGTTCCAAAAGCACCCTGAACTAGATGATCTGCACGAAGACAAGCAATTCCACAATTTAAGCTGGCTTTGTCAGCGCTGGCTCGAACTGCTACCCGTGCCACCCAGCGAAAAACAAATGCTGATCCAATCTCCCAGCTGCCAAGACACTTACGACTACTTGATGAGTATTATGCAAAAACCGCACTGACCGGTTTTCTGCACGCATTCGATTTTCTTGCTACCGCTGTTGTCTTTTCACCCTCTCCCCACCTTAGGATGAGGGTGTTTTTTTATATTGCCCTTCTGCCCGCTATCACTTTTGATGAAAAAATATTCAATAAAAGCATACCAAACGTGATTAATATACCAGCATGCCGACGGGATGCTGTATTCAGAGCCAACAAAGCAGTAGACTGCAGATTATTTTATATTGATCACACCATTTGATGAATCATGTCTAACTCAACAGGGAAAAATCCAACTCAAGCCAAAATCGTAGCGATCGGTGGCGGTCATGGGCTTGGGCGTATTTTATCGGCATTGTCCGATTACGGGAGCAATGTCACTGGGATTGTGACCACGACCGACAATGGCGGCTCGACGGGTCGTATCCGTGCATGCCAGGGCGGTATTGCATGGGGAGATACCCGTAACTGTATTAACCAGTTAATCACCGAGCCTTCTGTCGGTTCAATGATTTTTGAATACCGCTTTCGTGGCAATGGTGAGCTTGATGGGCATAACCTTGGCAACCTAATGCTAAAAGCACTGGATAATTTGTCGATTCGCCCCCTTGAGGCGATCAACCTGATCCGTGACATGCTCAAAGTGGAACCCCACATCCTGCCCATGTCAGAACATCCTGCCGACCTCTCTGCCATGACCCCTGAAGGGGATATTATTTGTGGGGAAACCAGTGTGGATGAATTGCTGGCCGTGCCGCAACGTTTATACGTTGAGCCCGCCGTGCCCGCAACAAAAGAAGCTGTGAGCAGCATTCAAGATGCCGATATTATTTTGCTTGGCCCCGGCAGCTTCCTGACCAGCGTGATGCCGCCGTTGCTGCTAGAAGAAATGAAGGTGGCGTTGCGAAATTGTCGAGCCAACATTGTCTTTGTCACCAATTTGGACAAAGAAAAAGGGCCGGCTGGCATGATGAGCTTGCAGCAGATGCTGCATTGGTGTGAGCGTGCGATGGGGGGACGTGCCGTCGACTCCGTGCTGACGGACAAACAGCAGGATATTGATGCAAAGTACCACCAACACATTGCGGTACTTGCATCATCTAATCATGAATGGCGTCATGACCGCGAGAAACTACGACAAGCAGTTGATCGGATTATCATGACTCGCTAAGTGTTTATATTCCATTGCCACCTGTTCGACCATCTGCCGATACTGCGGTAGATGGTCTTCCATCCATTGCTCTTGCCCCTGCTTCACGCGGAATTCACATTCCTGCGCCATCATCGCCAACTCATCGGCACCAAAACTCGCCGCACTGCTCTTGATTGAGTGACTAATTTCCCTCACTTGAGCCAGAGAGGGTTGTGCTGATAGTTGTTGAAAAAACTGATCCAATTCATCGCTAAACATATTCAACAAAAGCAATAAGGTATCCTGGCCCACTTCATCCGCCATACGCTTAATTGTGTCAGCATTCATTGTTGTTACCATGCAATCCTCTCCCTACAATTAACCTTGCGCTTCCTGCCAGGTTTGTAATTTACGGTAAATCGTTGATGGACTGACTTCCAAAAGTCCTGCGGCACGTGGAATATTGCCGTCACACGCATCAATCGCCGCCTGAATGGCCCGTTTCTCCACGACCCAAAGCGGCTCAACCTGTGATTTATCCACGTTGTAAGGCATCATCGGTGACTCAATGCTCGGCATGTCACTCGCTTTATCCCGATGAGCAACAAAAGACGATGCAAGTTTAACGCCACCATTGTTAATCGGAGGCGGAACCATCGACAATGTCACTTCTTCGCCGCTATTGAGCACCACAATATTGCGGATCACGTTTTGTAATTCACGCACATTTCCCTGCCAATGGTACTGCTTAAATAAGGCAAGTACCTCTGACGAGAACCGGCTGAAGTTTTTCCCTTCCTCCAGTGACATCAAGGCCAGCAAGGCGTGAGCGATTTCCAGCACATCCTCGCCCCGTTCACGCAATGGCGGCAGCGACACCGGGATCACATGCAGGCGGTAGTATAAATCTTCACGGAAGCGGCCTTCTTGCACTTCCAGCCACGGATTGCGGTTAGTGGCACACACAAAGCGCACATCGACCGTATGGGTTTTTGATGCACCCACTTTCTGATAGGTCCCAGTCTGAATAAAACGCAGCAATTTACTTTGCAAATCCAAATCCATTTCGCAAAGTTCATCCAGAAACAAGGTGCCTTGATTGGCGAGCTCTACCGCCCCTTGGCGCTCTGTCGACGCCCCGGTAAACGCCCCTTTGACGTGACCAAACAACTCACTTTCAATCAATTCTTTCGGTATCGCCGCACAGTTTAAGGCCACAAACGGTTTGTCATTACGCGGGCTCGCCGCATGCACGGCTTCCGCGCATACCTCTTTACCGGTCCCACTTTCCCCCGTAATGAAGACCGTGGCTTTACTGGATGCGGCCGATTCAATCACACGGTACACCGCCTGCATCGGCAAACTGTTACCAATAAAACCTTGGTATTGTGCCCCACCTTGTTTAGACGATGACGGTGACCCTTTGTCTTTCTGGTCTTCTTCTTTGAGCGCATTATTCACGGTGACACGCAAGCGATCGGCTTCGCATGGCTTGATCAGGAAGTCCTTTGCGCCATAGCGCATGGCCTCCACAGCCACATCAATCGACCCGTGCGCCGTCATGATAACCACGGGAATATCGCCATACTCCCGCTTCACCGCCTCAAGCACTTCCATGCCCGTCATATCAGGTAAACGCAGATCCAAGAGGATCAAATCCGGCGTGGTCTCCTTCACAAATGCCAGGGCGTCAGAGCCTGAACCTACGATTGTGACGGCCACGCCCAATGGATTAAGGTACGATTTATACAGTGCCGCAACAGACACCGTATCTTCCACCATTAACACTTGCCGCTGCCTCGGTTTGCTCTCCATTGCCCCCTCCCAATCCTGTTGCTCTTTACTAATTGTAATCAAAAGAAAAAAATGAGTATCACTTTTTTGTCCTGCTCGCCATGTTATGGCCATGGTCGCTTTTTCATAATGAATCGCATAATGATTCGCAAAATGCAAATACACAGTGATTTTTTACACCCGCAAAATGGAAATGTTTGCGCTAAGCCAATAAAAAAGTGCAATTAAATCGGAATAGAAAAGTTGGCACGCTGTCTGCATTACTTACTATGACTCTTCCTAGAGTCAACCTAGCCAACTGACGTTGTTTGTGGATTTTTTCACTAAAACAATGACGCCAACCGAACTGTTTATCGGTTGGCTTTTTTTTGCCTGAAATTTGGCACATGTACACAGTAGAAAGGATTTTCAGCGGCGGGATAGCACTCAGAGCAAATGCCCTAAGTGCTTTGTTTGCGGCAGATTAACTGTTGGCGATAAACTGCTCTCGCAGGGTATGAATTTTGTCACGCAATTCCGCCGCTTGCTCAAATTCGAGGTTCTGCGCGGCATCATACATGGCCTTTTCTAACTGCAAAATTTCGGTTTCAAGCTGCTGCGGTGTCAGCGTGGTATACGTCGCTTTTTGCTCTGCCACTTTATGTAGCTGCGCCGCACGGTTCACTTTTTTGCCTTTCCCTGCTCCGCCCAATTCCATAATGTCCGAGACTTTCTTGTTCAAGGCTTGCGGGGTTAATCCGTGCTTATCGTTATACGCGATTTGCTTATCTCGACGACGGTTGGTTTCACTGATCGCCCGCTCCATGGAACCGGTGATCCGATCCCCATACAAAATGGCGCGCCCTTCTAAGTGACGGGCCGCACGACCAATGGTCTGAATCAATGACCGCTCAGAACGCAAGAAGCCTTCTTTATCCGCATCCAGAATCGCCACCAGCGACACTTCAGGCATATCCAGGCCCTCACGCAGCAAGTTAATCCCCACCAACACATCAAAGACCCCCAAGCGCAAATCACGAATGATTTCGACGCGCTCAACTGTATCAATGTCCGAGTGGAGATAACGCACTCTCACGTCATGCTCCGCTAAATACTCGGTGAGGTCTTCCGCCATGCGCTTGGTTAAGGTGGTCACTAATACCCGCTCACCTTTCGCTTCTCGAATGCGGATTTCAGACAATAAGTCATCCACCTGTGTTGCTACCGGACGCACTTCAATTTGTGGATCCAACAACCCCGTAGGACGGATCACCTGCTCAGCAATGTCCCCACCGGATTTTTCGATTTCGTACTTGCCCGGCGTCGCGGAGATATATAAGGTTTGCGGCGCCAGCGCCTCAAACTCTTCAAACTTCAGCGGACGGTTATCCAAAGCAGACGGCAAACGGAACCCGTATTCCACCAAGTTTTCTTTACGGGAACGGTCACCACGGAACATGGCGCCAATTTGTGACACCGTTACGTGCGACTCATCAATGATGAGCAAGCCATCGGGCGGCAGGTAATCAAACAAGGTCGGTGGCGGCTCACCCTCTGTGCGCCCACTGAGGTAACGGGAGTAGTTTTCAATCCCTGAGCAGAAACCCAATTCGTTCATCATTTCGATGTCAAATTGCGTGCGCTGTGAAATTCGCTGCTCTTCCACCAGCTTATTGTTGGCCAGCAGTTGGGCTTTACGTTGCTCAAGCTCCACTTTGATCCCTTCAATGGCATCGAGCACTTTTTCACGCGGGGTCACGTAGTGGGTTTTCGGATAAATGGTGCAACGTGGCATATCCCGCTGCAAAACGGTGCCAGTAAGCGGGTCAAACTGGCTGATGCAGTCCACTTCATCGTCAAACAGCTCAATACGCACCGCTTCTTTTTCCGATTCTGCCGGAAAAATATCAATCACTTCCCCACGTACACGGAACGTACCGCGCTCAAAGGCCATGTCATTACGGGTGTATTGCAACTCAGCCAATCGACGCAAAATATCGCGCTGATCCAACACGTCGCCGCGTCGAACGTGCAGCATCATCTTTAAGTAAGAATCCGGATCACCCAAACCATAAATGGCCGATACCGAGGCAATAATAATGACATCGCGGCGTTCCATTAACGCTTTTGTCGCTGACAGGCGCATTTGCTCGATGTGTGCGTTTACTGACGCATCCTTTTCAATGAAGGTATCGGTGGTCGGCACATACGCTTCCGGCTGGTAGTAGTCATAATAGGATACGAAGTACTCGACAGCATTGTCCGGGAAAAACTCGCGCATTTCGCCGTACAGCTGCGCCGCCAAAGTTTTATTGGGGGCTAAGATCAATGTCGGCCTATCGACGCTCGCAATCACATTGGCGACGGTAAAGGTTTTCCCCGTACCCGTCGCGCCCAGCAACGTTTGATGCGCTAAACCTGCATCTAACCCTTTCAGCAATTGGTCGATCGCCGTGGGCTGGTCACCGGATGGCGAATAGGGTGATGAAAGTTTGAACGATTTACTGGCAGGCTTTTCCATAACGGTACCGAACTGGTTGGATAAACAGTGTATCTATTCAAACTACCTCAATATCTGCCTTTGAGCGAGAATTTCTTGATTCAGTACAAACGAAGGCAAAGCAACCCATAAAAAGACGATTAAAGCTTGAATGGTTTTTCATCAAGGCGTATTATCACCGCCCGCAACGTAGCCAATCAACCTCACTTTCGTGCAAAATACGTTCATTTATACCCCTTAAAAATACTGTTATACCCTTTTTGCCCACAAGTTATTCAAGGCTTGATATAAATCAATTCACAAGCAAACGATATCCTTTTTTTCCTTTCTGCTATTCTTAAACCTCATTTTTTTGTCTGCAGAAGTATCCCAAGATCCCCCCAATTACAGCGTTTTATTCCTTATTGCTCATTTGTTTATTTTTTGAACAACCTGCGAGAGACGTGAGCATTCACCCTTGTTCCTCAGTATCCATTAACACACTTATCCACAGTTTCCGTGGATAACTATGCTAACTCCTTGTGTTATCAGGGCTGGAGAAAAGCAAGCTCTTTGTATGATAAAATTTCTTTCTCCTTACGAGGGATTATTTTTATGACCATTATCGCTCCCCCTTTTCCTGCACGTCTTGTGCATCGCTGGTGATGACTTCCCCCTGATCCCTTTCAAAGACAATCCATGTAATGAAGGAGAATCTATTGTTAATGTCATCATTTTCTCCGCCATTTGGCTGGCGGGAATGGCCGTTAATGGCAAAAACCCTGCTCCGAGGGAGTTGTTAATGGGGGCACAAAGGAAGATAATGTAAGGATCTTTTGCAAACAGTATTTTGATGGTATGACTGAATACCTACTCCTCCTTGTCGGTACCGTGTTGGTTAACAACTTTGTACTCGTAAAATTTTTAGGCTTATGCCCCTTCATGGGCGTCTCCAAGAAACTGGAAACCGCGATTGGTATGGGGTTAGCCACCACGTTCGTACTGACCTTGGCGTCTGTGTGTGCGTATCTGGTTGAAACCTATATCTTGGTTCCGCTTGGGATCCAATACCTGCGCACCCTGAGCTTCATCTTGGTGATCGCGGTGGTCGTGCAATTTACCGAAATGGTCGTGCACAAAACCAGCCCGACCCTGTACCGCCTGTTAGGGATCTTCTTGCCGTTGATCACCACCAACTGTGCCGTATTGGGTGTTGCCCTACTGAACATCAATGAACGTCATAACTTCATTGAATCCGTGATTTACGGCTTCGGTGCTGCCGTCGGTTTCTCCCTTGTCTTGGTCCTGTTTGCTTCCATGCGCGAACGCATTGCAGCGGCTGATGTACCGGAACCGTTTAAAGGGGCGTCCATTGCAATGGTCACCGCTGGCCTGATGTCGCTGGCGTTCATGGGCTTTACTGGATTGGTGAAATTGTAAGATGAGCGGATTACTTATCGCGGTGATTGCCATTGCAGCACTTGCCGCTATCTTTGGTCTCCTGCTGGGCTTTGCGTCTATTCGCTTTAAAGTCGAGGCTGACCCTATTGTTGAGCAAATCGATGCGATCTTGCCGCAAACCCAATGTGGCCAGTGTGGTTACCCGGGGTGTCGCCCGTATGCCGAAGCCATCGCCAATGGCGATGCCATCAACAAATGTCCGCCGGGCGGTCAACAAGCCATTGAAAAACTCGCTGATCTCATGGGCGTTGAAGTGCAAGATTCTGCCCATGACGCAGAAAAAAGCCTCAAGAAAGTCGCTTTTATTCACGAAGATATGTGCATTGGTTGCACCAAATGTATTCAAGCCTGTCCGGTCGATGCCATTGTCGGCGGCACCAAGGCCCTGCATACCGTGATAAAAGACGAATGCACCGGTTGTGATTTGTGTGTGGCACCTTGCCCGACGGATTGTATTGAGATGATCCCTGTTGAAACCACGCCTGATAACTGGAAGTGGGATTTAAACCAGATCCCAGTGGTGAACCTCCCTGTTGACAATAAAGAAAGCGCGGTGAAGTAAACATGCTGTCAATTATCGAACAAATTAAACAAGGTCAGCTGTGGGACTTCCCGGGCGGTATCCACCCGCCTGAAAACAAAACCTTGTCCAATCATACGCCGATTATTCACGCGGGCATTCCTGACGAATTAGTGCTGCCACTGAAACAGCACATTGGTACCAAGGGCGACATTTTGGTTGCCGTCGGCGATCAGATACTAAAAGGCCAACCGCTGACCCAAAGTGACATGAGCATGTGTGTGCCTATTCACGCGCCGACCTCAGGCACGGTTACCGCGATTGAACCCCGTACTACCGCGCACCCATCCGGTTTGACGGATCTATGTATCGTGATCAAAAGCGATGGTCACGACACGTGGGCACCCCAACAAAAAATCACCGATTACACGGCCATGGCGCCGGGTGATCTGATCGATATTATCCGCTTTAGCGGCATTGCAGGTTTAGGCGGTGCAGGCTTCCCCACTGGGCGTAAGCTACAAGGCAGCTTGGGCTTGACAGACATCATGATCATCAACGCGGCCGAGTGTGAGCCTTACATCACTGCCGATGACCGTTTGATGCAAGATTACGCGCAAGAAGTCATCGAAGGTATTCGTATTCTGCGTCACGTCGTCAGCCCTAAACTGACCTTGATCGGTATCGAAGATAATAAGCCGGCAGCGATCAAAGCGCTTGAGCAGTGTGTCTCGCCAGAAGACAACATTCTGATCCGCGTGATCCCCACCAAATACCCGTCAGGCAGCTCCAAACAGCTGGTGAAATTGCTGACGGGCCGTGAAGTCCCATCCGGTGGCCGCTCTTCAGCGGTTGGCGTAGTTGTGCAAAACGTGGGAACCGCCTTTGCGGTAAAACGCGCGGTGATCGATGGCGAGCCTTTGATTGAACGTGTTGTCACCCTGACCGGTGAAGCCTTTAAAAACCGCGGCAATGTGTTTGCCCGCTTAGGCACACCCGTGTCCTACCTGCTGGACACCTACGGCTACCAACCAGATAAAAAATACCCGCGCGTGATCATCGGGGGCTCTTTGATGGGCTTTACCCTGCCCCACGCCAATGTGCCGATCACGAAAATCACCAACTGTATTCTGACCCCGAAGCGCCGCGAACTGCCGCTACACAACCACGAAATGGCGTGTATCCGTTGTAGTGCGTGTGCTGATGCGTGTCCAAGTTCTTTGCTACCACAGCAATTACAGTGGTACGCCAAAGACCAAGACTACGCCAAGTGCGAAGAATACAACTTGTTCGACTGCATCGAATGCGGTGCCTGTGCGTACGTGTGCCCAAGCGAAATTCCACTGGTGAATTACTATCGCCAAGCCAAAGCGGAAATCTACGCCCGTCGTCAAGATGAAGCCAATGCAGAGCGGGCAAAACAACGCTTTGAGGCCAAGCAAGCCCGTTTTGAACGCGAAAAAGCCGCCCGTGAAAACCGCTTTAAGAAAGCGGCGGAAGATCGCCGTAAAGACATGGCCGCCACTGGCGGTGATGATGCCGTTGCCGCTGCGATTGCTCGCGTAAAAGCCAAACAAGCCGCAGCCGCGTCAGGTCAAGACAACGATAAGAAACCGGCTGTGGCCGCAGCCATTGCGCGTGCGAAAGCCAAGCAAGAACAAGCCGCACAAACCGCCACAACCGCATCCGCGCAACCGGATAATACTGAAATGGCCAAGCTGCGTGAACAACGTAAGCGTGAAGCGCGCGAGCGTAAAGCCGCGAAATTCGCGGCCGATCAAGCATTAGCCGCTGAACACGCAGCCTCTTCGCATACCAACGAAGCTGCCGGCGCATCGACAGAGGCAGATCCAAAGAAAGCGTCTGTCGCCGCTGCCGTTGCCCGCGCTAAAGCCCGCAAGGCTGCACAAGCGACAGAATCGCAGACCGAGCCATCAGCAGAAGCTAAACCAGCTGACGTAAAACCAGTTGAAGCCGAACCCGCTAAAGCAGATACATCAGCTAATGCGGATCCGAAAAAAGCCGCAGTCGCTGCTGCCGTTGCCCGTGCTAAAGCCCGCAAGGCTGCACAAGCGGCGGAATCGCAGGCCGAGCCATCAGCAGAAGCTGAAGCAGAAACATCCGCTGAGGCAGACCCGAAGAAAGCTGCAGTCGCCGCTGCCGTTGCCCGTGCTAAAGCCCGCAAGGCTGCACAAGCGGCGGAATCGCAGGCCGAGCCATCAGCAGAAGCTAAACCGGTTGAAGCAGATACATCAGCTGATGTGGATCCGAAGAAAGCTGCAGTCGCCGCTGCCGTTGCTCGCGCGAAAGCCCGTAAGGCTGCACAAGCGGCGGAATCACAGGCCGAGCCATCGGCAGAAGCTAAACCAGCTGACGTAAAACCGGTTGAAGCAGATACATCCGCTGATGTGGATCCGAAAAAAGCCGCAGTCGCTGCTGCCGTTGCTCGCGCGAAAGCCCGTAAGGCTGCACAAGCGGCTGAATCACAGGCTGAGCCGTCAGCAGAAACGCAATCGGCTGAAGCCAAACCAACTAAAGCCGGCGCATCGGCTGATGCGGACCCGAAGAAAGCCGCAGTGGCGGCTGCCGTTGCCCGTGCTAAAGCTCGCAAGGCTGCACAAGCGGCTGAATCGCAGGCCGAGCCATCAGCAGAAGCTAAACCAGCTGACGTAAAACCGGTTGGAGCAGAAACATCCGCTGATGTGGATCCGAAAAAAGCCGCAGTCGCTGCTGCCGTTGCCCGTGCCAAAGCACGCAAGGCCGCGCAAGCCGCTAAAGCCGCACAAGAAAACAATGAGGAAAACTAACGGTGGCGTTTAATATTACCAGCTCACCCCATGCCCATAGCCGCCGCAGCACCAGCAGTCTGATGCGCACGGTCATCCTTTGTACCTCACTGGGCGTTGCTGCCCAGTGGTACTTCTTTGGTTGGGGTGTCTTAATCCAAGTGGCTCTGTCAGCCTTGCTGGCTGTGGTTGCTGAAGCGGCCGTTTTGTTGCTGCGTCGTCGCCCGTTAGTGCCATATTTACGTGATAATACTGCCCTGTTAACCGGTGTATTGATCGGCTTGGCGATCCCGCCGCTCGCCCCTTGGTGGATCAGCGTGATTGGTGTGCTCTCAGCCATCATCATCGCCAAACACCTGTACGGCGGATTAGGGCAAAACGTATTCAATCCAGCCATGGTGGCTTACGTGGTATTGCTGATTTCATTCCCTCTACAGATGACCACTTGGCTGCCGCCATCATCCCTGAGTGCCGAGCCCGTCAGCTTTATTGATAGCCTGTCTGCCATCATGACGGGCTTCACACAAGACGGATTCAGTGTCTACCAGCTGCGTTTGTCCGTGGATGGCGTCACTATGGCGACCCCATTAGATACGCTAAAAACCTCACTGACCACCGGACACACAACAACCGAAATTCTGGCCGGTCCCGTCTTCGGTACCTTGGCCGGTATTGGTTGGGAATGGGTCAACATCGGCTTTTTGATCGGCGGCCTGATCCTGCTCAAAATGCGCGTGATCCAATGGCATATCCCTGTCAGCATGCTTGGTGCCCTGTTTGCCATGAGCACGCTGGCATTTTTAATCAGCCCTGATACTGCGGGGTCTCCCCTGTTCCATTTGTTCTCTGGCGCCACCATGCTCGGTGCGTTCTTTATCGCCACCGATCCGGTAACGGCATCGACCACGGTAAAAGGCCGCTTGGTCTTCGGTGCCCTTATTGGTGTGTTGGTGTATTTGATCCGTACCTTCGGTGGTTTCCCCGACGGTGTCGCGTTTGGCGTGCTACTGGCCAATATGTGTGTCCCGTTGATCGATTACTACACCCGCCCACGAACCTTTGGCCACTAGAGGAACTACCATGCTGAATGCAATGAGAAAAAACGGTGGCGTATTGGCAATTTTTGCCCTGCTATCGACCAGTTTGGTTGCGGTCACTCACTTAATGACGGCCGATAAAATTGAAGAACAGCAGCAACAGCAGCTGTTGAAAGTCTTAAATCAGGTGATCCCTGCGGCCAATCACGACAATGAGTTATACAAAAGCTGTACCTTGTTGACCGATGAAGCCGCACTGGGCACCACCGTGCCTATGCCCGCTTACATCGCTGAAAAACAAGGGCAAAAAAGCGGGATGGCGATTGAAGCCATTGCGCCAGACGGCTACAGCGGTGCCATTAAACTGATTGTCGGATTAGACCAGCAAGGCGTAGTCACGGGCGTGCGTATTCTCAGCCACAACGAAACACCGGGGCTGGGTGATAAAATTGAAACCCGCATCAGTAATTGGATCGACAGCTTCACCGGTAAAAAAGTGAACGGGGCGGACGATGCTCGTTGGGCGGTACGTAAAGACGGTGGTGACTTTGACCAGTTTACGGGCGCAACCATTACGCCACGTGCGGTTGTCGGCGCAGTAAAACGCGTATCACTGTACTACCAAGCCAACCAAGATCGTCTTTTCGCACAACCACTGAACTGTCAGGGGGAATGAGTGCCATGAATACTGAATTAATGAAGAACGGGTTATGGAACAATAACCCGGCCATCGTCCAGCTATTGGGCCTGTGTCCCCTACTGGCGGTTTCCGCGACCGTCACGAACGCCTTAGGCCTCGGACTGGCGACCACCGCCGTGTTGGTTGGCTCTAACTTGATAGTGTCATTGGTCCGCCAATGGGTGCCGTCTGAAGTCCGTATTCCGGTGTTTGTGATGATCATCGCCGCACTGGTGACCTGCGTCCAGCTGCTGATGAATGCCTACACGTTTGGCTTGTACCAATCTCTCGGCATCTTCATTCCATTGATTGTAACCAACTGTATCATTATCGGTCGCGCTGAAGCCTTTGCATCAAAGAACAGTCCGATTCCGGCAGTGCTTGATGGCCTGTGGATGGGATTGGGCATGACTGCCGCCTTGGTGGTATTGGGTGCATTACGTGAAGTGCTAGGGAACGGTACCCTGTTTGACGGCGCAGATCGTCTGCTTGGTGACTGGGCTTCATCACTGCGTATTGAGATCTTTACCTTTGATAGCAGCTTCTTACTGGCCATCTTGCCACCCGGTGCCTTTATTGGCGTTGGCTTTATGATCGCGCTAAAAAATGTTATTGATAAGAAACGCGCGCAAAAAGCGACTCACTCACAAACGAAGCCAGTGATTGAACGCGCCCGCGTAAGCCCAACCGATTAATGCCCTGATGACGCTTCAACGGTTAAGCGCAACGCATTGATCGGCATGCCGTGGCTGATGGACTAGCCTCGGCACCTGACACCGTAGGGTGCAGGTAACTATAACAATAATGGCTTAACTGGAAGTCTCTATGAACAATGAAAAGCGCGTTCAGATCCTTGAACGTTTACGCGCAGAAAATCCCCATCCGGAAACGGAACTGAACTGGAGCAGCC
Source organism: Photobacterium sp. 270122K (assembly GCF_059941365.1). Taxonomy (NCBI): domain Bacteria; kingdom Pseudomonadati; phylum Pseudomonadota; class Gammaproteobacteria; order Vibrionales; family Vibrionaceae; genus Photobacterium; species Photobacterium sp. 270122K. The sequence continues at coordinate 368,511 of NZ_JBPOEN010000002.1, read as the reverse complement.
CCTTTGAGTTACTCATTGCGGTACTCTTGTCGGCGCAAGCCACGGATGTCAGCGTCAATAAAGCCACTGACAAGCTTTATCCGGTCGCGAATACCCCACAAGCCCTCTTTGATTTGGGTGTTGACGGGGTAAAATCGTACATCAAGACGATTGGCCTGTTTAATTCAAAAGCCGAGAACGTCATCAAAACCTGCCAGATTTTGCTCGAAAAACACGGTGGTGAGGTGCCTGAAGATCGTGACGCGCTCGAAGCCCTACCGGGCGTAGGCCGCAAAACCGCTAACGTGGTGCTTAATACCGCGTTTGGTTGGCCGACCATCGCGGTCGATACTCACATTTTCCGCGTGTCGAACCGTACCAAGTTTGCGGTGGGCAAAAATGTGGATCAGGTTGAGCAGAAACTGCTGAAAGTGGTCCCGAAAGAATTCAAAGTGGATGTGCACCACTGGCTAATTTTGCACGGGCGCTACACCTGCATCGCACGTAAACCCCGTTGCGGCAGCTGCATTATTGAAGATCTTTGCGAATATAAAGACAAGGTCGATCCTGTCGACTAATCACCGATACCCCGCTTAATTCCTTCACACTAAGACACGCCGCCCCCTCGGGTACGGCGTGTTTTTTTATGGAAATCAGGAACAGGTCTTATTTACGGGGATCACATGCACGGTATCGTGTCACGCGGCGGACTTATTCTGCGTCCACTTTCCCGAAGTACTCCGTCACCATGGCACGATAAGCATTATCGTCACTGGTTGGGTCATTATATTCAATGGAATAGTACGGCATGATGCTCTCTTTCAGTTTTTCAGCCAACTGCAACTCGAGATTGTCCACACTGACTGTGCTCGTCACTTCATAAGTTTCAGCGCGGTTCAACCCCATTTCTTTGGCTTGATCCGCAGTGATCTTCTGCGCTTTTACTTGCTTCGCCAGTTCTGATTCCACTTTCGTGACATCACTGTCAACCACCACATCATCACCAGCAACCGCAGTACCCGAACTGATTGCAGCACCCAGTCCTACACTCAAGATAAGCATCCATAATTGTTTCATAGTCCACCGCCTTTCTTACTCTATTGTGATTATGGTGCCATGTAACAAGTTGCAACCCGGCACAAAATAACTGTAGTGCGCCCGCCTAATGACGCCGTTGCAAAAATAAGAAAACATCGTGGGATCACAATCCCATCGCCCCCAAAAAAAGGGCGTAAAAAAAGAGGCATAGTGCCTCTTTCTTCTTACCGATGATAATGACTACATCAAGGTGCGCCCCAACGAAATCACCACGCGACGGTTTTTATTGCGCCCAATCGGGGTCGAGTTATCCGCCACCGGACGACGCTTACCGTAGGCTTCTACCTGAATACGGTTTTTCGGTAACCCCATCGCCATAAAGTACTGCTCCAACTTCGTGGCTCGGCGTTCAGATAGCGCTTGGTTCACCTGTTTACCGCCTTGTGAGTCGGTATACGTCGCCACCAGCACCAAATCCACATCATCACTGTAACGCACAAAATCAGCAATTTGCGCCAACCGTTGTTGCGACGCTTTATTGAGCTCTTCGCTGTCTTGGGCATAGTGCAGCACGGTAAAGGCAATGTCTTCGAAACTGTAAGGCAGCAAATTATCCAGACACAGGCTGAACTGGTTATACGCCGTCTGGAATGCCACCGCAGACAGTGACACCTCAATACGCTTGTTACGGTGTTGCCAGTCTTGATAGCTAAAGGTCGGATAACGCCCCGTTTCTAGCTCTGCCAGCATTGACCACGCTATTTGACCACCAATATAGCCGTCGAACTGCTTAAAAAAGGTCAGCGTGGTAATGGATTCCGCCGCTTCACCCGGCATCCAGCGGGGAGGCATCGACACCAAATTCACATTGCGCGTTTCCCCCATCGGACGCCGCATCTTCAATTCAAAGTCCAAATTGACTTTTTTACTGGCACGAGACGTAAACTGCGCTTCGCCATAATTCGGGATCCCATGCAGCATACGGCACTCCAGCGGCGTATCGACCGCCACTTTCCATGACGACTGCGCTGGCTCTGCCACGTAAAGCTGCCGCGCAACAACGCCACTGCTCAATGCCAAACTGATTGCGGCTATACCGCATACGGTCAATGATGTTTTCGCCATTCTCTTGCCGGCCGAAGCCATTCTCAGGGTCGCGGCCGAAGCGGGCGACGTGCTTTGTGGGGGGTATTATTGTATCGGAAGTGACAGAAAAATCTTTAGCTAATCGTTATCAGCTAAAGGTTTAGCTCTGCCGACGAATCTGACATAATGTCCCCTTCACTTTTTTTGCCCGCAGTGCTATGAGCCAAGATAACGAACTAAATACGCTGAAAAGTCGCTTTCGCGGCTACTTCCCTGTCGTCATTGATGTTGAAACTGCCGGTTTCAATGCCAATACCGACGCCTTGTTGGAAATCTGTGCGGTCACGTTACAGATGGATGAAGACGGTTGGCTAAAACCGGCCACGACGTTGCATTTCCATGTGACGCCGTTTGAAGGCGCGATCATCCATAAAGAAGCCTTAGAATTTAACGGCATTCGCGACCCGTTCAGCCCATTGCGCGGCGCCGTGTCTGAAGAAGCCGCTCTAAAAGAGATTTATAAGCAGATCCGCAAAGAGCAAAAAGCCACGGGCTGCTCCCGCGCGATCATGGTGGCGCACAATGCCAACTTTGATCACAGCTTTGTGATGGCCGCGTCTGAGCGTGCGAAGCTTAAACGCAATCCGTTCCATCCGTTTGCGACCTTTGACACGGCCGCCCTCAGCGGATTGGCATTTGGTCAAACGGTATTAGCCAAAGCGTGTGCAACGGCAGAGATCCCGTTTGATAACAAAGAAGCTCACTCGGCCTTGTATGATACCGAACGTACTGCTGAGTTATTCTGCAAAATTGTCAACAAATGGAAAGCCTTGGGTGGCTGGCCATTGGTAGCGCCTCAAACAGACGAGGCTGACGTCGCGTCATAATTCAAACACGACGGTGCCACACAATCACACACAAGCCCTGTTATGCAGGGCTTGTGTGCATTTACGCTTAAACACACCAATCAATATCGCTGCCTGTTTTAAACACGCCTCTCTCCCTTCCAACTCGCCGCGCATCGCAACACCTAAAAAACAAACCATTACATAAAGTTAACATTTCATCTTTCAGCCTCTATACTGTCTGAGCGGTTTGGCATATTCCACGCAAATACAAGGTTTTAGCGATTTGTGCAGCTATACGGCCCTCCCGTGACGCTTACTGACTTTCATTCAAGGATCGGATTGCACGGTCACCTTTTAAAGAGGCGAACAGAATAATGATAAAGACGCGTACTTACATTGCACTCTCGGCAGCCCTCATGGCCTTCACAAACAGTGGCAGTGTCTATGCCGCAGGGTTTCAAGTGAATGAGCACTCCGCCTCCGGCCTTGGCCGTGCCTTTGCGGGGGATGCAGCCATCGCGGATAACGCCGCCGTTTTAGCCCGCAATCCGGCGGCCATGGCCTTGTTTGATACCATGCAACTGTCGGGCAGCCTGTCTGTCATTGAGCCGTCGATTGATGTGTCTACCGTCGGCTCCTCTCCCGCACAAACCTATAATGATATTGCGCCCGCGGCTGTGGTACCGGCCGGCTATTTTATTCAGCCACTCAGTGATCGCGTCGCATGGGGGATCGGCCTTTTCTCCAACTACGGCTTTTCTACCGACTACCCAACCGATGCCAACTTTGGCGCCCTGGCCGGTAAAACCGACCTTCTCACCCTGAATATCAATCCCAGTGTGTCATGGCGTATTAATCCACAATTGAGCGTGGGGGCCGGTGTGTCGTTAGTCTATGCCGATGCCGAACTCAATCGTCACTTTGGTGGATTGGGCACCGCCTTCGGTATTCCCCCGAGCCAGACACTGTTGAACTTGCAAGGGGACACATGGGAATGGGGCTGGAATATCGGGGCGTTATGGGAAGTGAATGACGATCATCGCTTTGGCCTGAGCTACCGATCGCAAGTGGATCTCGACTTTGATGGCAAGTTCACCGACTACCAAGGCAGCGGTGTCGCTGGCGCGAATCCCAGTAACCCGATCACCGTTGATGGCGCATTAAGCGTACCGCTACCGGCCATTGCCGAATTTGGCGGCTTCCACCAAGTCACGTCACAATGGGCGGTGCATTACGGCATTCAATGGACACAGTGGAGTGAGTTCGAGGAACTGAGAGCCACCAGCGAATCATGCAATAACAACACCTGCTTCCTCAAAAAAGAAGAATACGATGACAACGTCCGCTACTCCCTCGGTGCGACGTATAACCTCAACCCGGATTGGGTTGTGCGTGCAGGCTTTGCGTTTGATGAACAAGCTGGCGTTGCTACCCTCAGCATTCCAGACACCGATCGTTACTGGTATTCCGCCGGTGCCACCTACACTTACCACCGCCATTTAACGGTCGATATAGGCCTGACTTACCTCTACGGGAAAAGCAGCACCTTCACCGAAGAGTATGTAGACGGCCTTGAGTACACCTTTAACGGCAAAAACCACGCATGGCTTGGCGCCATCCAGCTCAATTACTTATTTTAAGCGAATTACGAATAATCCCCGTTATCATTTCCCTCCTCAAAACCACCGCCGTCACACGATTGGCGGCGGTGGCCACTCGTTAGCATCTTCATCTTTTATTCTGTCACCTTTGGCTGATAATTCAGTACGTTGCCCTCTCCGCCCCAGATCGTTTAGGAATATAATTCCCATTTCGTATGATTTTTTCCTCGACATGTTGTCATTTTTAAGCAAACTGAATGTTTTTGAGCAAAACCGCCAAAATAAATTAAAAAGAATTACACATTTAGTGTAAAAATCATGCAAATTATATCGACATAACACAACGGACGGATCTTAGTTTATGAACCCTGTAGTAGTATCGGTATGCGTCATGCTTTTACTCGCATTATTGCGGGTAAATGTTGTTGTTGCGCTTACCTTCAGCGCCATTGTCGGTGGTCTGATCGGCGGCCTGTCTTTAACAGAGACAGTCGCTGCCTTTGAAAGTGGCTTGGGTGGTGGTGCAACCACCGCATTGAGTTATGCGATGCTTGGTACGTTCGCGGTCGCGATTTCGCGCTCGGGTATTACCGATGTTTTGGCACAAAAAGTGATTAAACGTCTCAGTGGTACTGAGAACGCAGCCGCGGCAACGGGCGTAAAGTATTCTGTTATCACCATTCTTGCACTGCTTGCTATTTCTTCTCAAAACGTCATTCCGGTACACATCGCGTTTATCCCGATTGTGATCCCGCCGCTACTGCATGTTTTTGCCAAGCTAAAACTGGATCGCCGCCTGATTGCCTGTGTACTGACGTTTGGTCTAGTGACCCCCTACATGCTCTTGCCGATTGGTTTTGGGGGGATCTTCCTGAACAACATTCTGCTGAAAAACCTGCATGACAATGGGTTAGATGTCACCGCGGCACAAGTGCCCTACGCGATGATGATCCCAGCAATGGGCATGCTGTTTGGTTTGCTGGTGGCCGTCTTTTTCAGCTACCGTAAACCACGCGACTATTCCGTCGAAAAAATTCTGGCCAATGAACCAGAGCACAAAGAAATCAACATGCGTCACGTCTACATTGCCATGCTGGCGATTGTGTCGGCGTTGGGCGCACAGATCTACAGTGGTTCAATGATCATTGGTGGCTTGATGGGCTTCATGGTGTTCACGTTTGGTGGTGTGATCAAGTGGAAAGAAACCCACGATGTCTTCACCAAAGGCGTACACATGATGGCGATGATCGGCTTCATTATGATCGCGGCTGCCGGTTTTGCGTCGGTAATGAAGTCAACCGGTGGTGTAGAAACACTGGTTAGCTCGCTGGCGGATGTGATTGGTAACAACAAGCCACTGGCCGCACTCTTGATGCTGGTAGTGGGCCTGTTGGTCACCATGGGGATCGGTTCGTCGTTCTCAACCATTCCAATCCTAGCGACGATTTACGTGCCTTTGTGTATCACGTTCGGCTTCTCCCCGATGGCAACCATTGCCCTTGTGGGTACCGCAGCCGCATTGGGTGATGCGGGTTCACCCGCCTCTGATTCCACCTTGGGGCCAACGTCTGGCTTGAATGCAGATGGCCAGCACGAGCACATTTGGGAAACCGTTGTGCCGACGTTTATTCACTATAACCTGCCGTTGATTGCCTTTGGTTGGTTAGCGTCAATGGTGCTGTAACGCTTCATTTGCAACGGCAAAAAACAATACATAAAAAGACCGCTTCGGCGGTCTTTTTTATGGCCGTTATATCGCGTTAGCACCTGACGCTCCCCTGCGACAGGCAAAAAAATACCCCAACCAAGGTCAGGGTATTTTTCACACGCTGTGCATACCGCCAATAGCAGTATTCACATGGCGATGGCAATTACTCAGCCGGTGTTGCGCGCTCAGCCGCTTCTTTCACCAATGGCTGTAGTTCGCCTTTCTGGAACATCTCGATGATGATGTCACAACCGCCGATCAATTCGCCTTCAATCCATAGCTGAGGGAACGTTGGCCACTGTGCGTAAGCCGGTAGTTCAGCACGGATGTCTGGGTTTTGAAGGATATCGACATAGGCAAATTTTTCACCACATGCCATCAGCGCTTGTGCAGCCTGAGATGAGAAACCACAGCTTGGTAGTTTTGGGGAGCCTTTCATGTACAACAGAATGGCATTTTCTTCGATCTGTTGCTTAATTTTGTCGATAGTTTCCATAGCTTCCTCTTTACGACTTTACTTATAAGTTGAATCTTACAGGCATCATTCTACTGTTTCCCGCAGCGGAAAAAAATGCCTAATCGTTTTAGGGGTATTCTTTCGGCTGCACACTAAGCAGATAGCCACGTTATCATGCCGTGCCCCGCATTTCGCCTATCTTTTTTTACTCTAGCTCTTTTAATAAAGAAAAAACTTGCTAAAATGGTTTCACCGTCACAAATTCATCATCTTACACAGGTATCGTGGCAGAGATGAGAAGACGAGTCAGTTTCAAATAATAAGTTAGCTAAAGCTAACTGGAAGCAATGTCGAGGGGCACTCCCCCAAACCAATACGGAGAATCGAGCAATGGCTTTTGAATTACCCGCTCTACCATACGCAATCAACGCACTTGAGCCACACATTTCTCAAGAAACGCTTGAGTACCACCACGGTAAGCACCACAACACGTACGTTGTTAAGCTAAATGGCCTTGTTGAAGGGACTGAGCTTGCTGAGAAATCTCTAGAAGAGATCATCAAAACATCTACTGGTGGCGTATTTAACAATGCGGCTCAAATCTGGAACCACACGTTCTACTGGCACTGCCTAAGCCCAAATGCTGGCGGCGAGCCAACAGGTGCGGTTGCTGACGCGATTGTTGCTTCATTCGGTTCTTTCGACGCATTCAAAGCACAATTCACTGATTCTGCAATCAACAACTTCGGTTCGTCTTGGACATGGTTGGTAAAAAATGCAGACGGCTCTCTTGCTATCGTGAACACGTCTAACGCAGGCACGCCACTAACAGAAGAAGGTGTAACACCGCTTCTAACTGTTGACCTGTGGGAACACGCTTACTACATCGATTTCCGCAACGTACGTCCAGACTACATGGGCGCGTTCTGGGCATTGGTAAACTGGGAATTCGTTGCACAGAACCTAGCCGCGTAATCGCCTCTGCGTCTGGCAATTCAGACCCATAAAAAAACGCCTGCATTGCTGCAGGCGTTTTTGTTTGTGTTTTTCTTGATGGTTTTTCTTAATAGTTTTTCATGTCAGTCTAGCCCGTCACGTTTCTGCCACGGGCTATCTTTCATGTTATCCCGCGTATTTCTCTGACAGGATAATGCGCAGTGTACGACGTAGTGGCTCTGCCGCACCCCATAGTAGCTGATCACCCACAGTGAAGGCATTGAGGTAGTCATCACCCATTGCCAGCTTACGCAAACGACCCACAGGCACAGACAAAGTCCCCGTCACTTTCGTTGGGGTTAGCTCTTGCGCCGTGATATCACGGTCATTCGGGATCACTTTCACCCAGTCATTGTGTGACGCAATGATCGCTTCCACTTCATCCAACGGTACGTTCTTCTTCAGTTTCAGCGTCAATGCCTGGCTGTGACAGCGCATTGCACCGATACGTACACACGTGCCGTCGATCGGGATCGGGTTGTTATCAAGACCCAGGATCTTGTTCGTCTCAACCGAGGCTTTCCACTCTTCCTTGCTCTGACCGTTTTCACGCTTCACATCAATCCATGGGATCAATGAACCGGCAAGCGGTGCACCGAACTCTTGTGATGGGAAATCGGCAGAACGCATCGCTTCCGCGACTTTACGATCGATATCCAAAATAGAGGTCGCAGGGTTCGCCAACTCGCTAGAGACTGCATCGTTGATCACGCCCATCTGGCTGATCAATTCACGCATGTTCTTCGCACCCGCCCCTGACGCGGCCTGATACGTTTGAGAGGTCATCCACTCAACAAGACCCGCTTTATACAGACCACCCACGGCCATCAGCATCAAGCTAACCGTACAGTTACCGCCTGCAAACGTTGATACACCACGGTGGATGCCTTGTTGCATTTGGTCAAAGTTAATCGGATCCAATGCGATGATCGTGTCATCTTTCATGCGCAACGTCGAAGCTGCATCAATCCAGTACCCTTTCCAACCCGCTTGACGCAGCGCAGGGTAGACTTGTTCCGTGTAGCTGCCACCTTGGCAGGTAATAATGGCGTCGAGCTTTTTCAGGCTCTCGATATCAAAGGCATCTTGAAGCATGCCTGCGTCTTTCCCAAAATTCGGCGCGGGGATGCCAATTTGAGATGTCGAAAAGAAAACAGGCTCAATGACATTGAAATCGCCTTCTTCAACCATACGCTGCATGAGGACAGAACCCACCATGCCACGCCAACCCACTAAACCTACTTTCATCATGTGCACAACACTCCCTGATCATTATCTATCGGTATAACTATTGGCAATGCATCCCATGGCCTTTGGCTCACAGGTCTTGCCGATAGTTATAACGACAGGCCGCCTTACTTAGCGTCAGTCCAGCATACAAACATAAGGATAATATGCAATAAATCTGAAAAAAAAGTCATCACAATACAAACAAAACGTGTAAAAAAAGCACGTTCACGCCAAGAAGGCAACCAACTTTATTCACTCAACCGCGAATAAAACGCGCATAAATTCCGTACAACAAAACAAGAAAACGGTGTAAATAAAACCCAAAAAACCAACTAAACAAACGATAAAGCCACACCCATCAATAAAAACCAAAAAATAGGCTAAAATTTATACCTTCAATTTTTTGATCATTTATCCACATATTGATAACCTAGCCACCTTTCAAAAAAAGCAAAATATTATACTGCTTAAATCAGGATTATATGGAGTAAAAATCCGGACAATATCCATTGTTTATAGACGGACACATTTAAACACAACAGATAAAACACAACAAAAACACAACGTACGAACGTGAATTTAACAAAAACCCAAATTATAACTATGGTTTTTACGCGTTCCGCAATGATGATTGAATGAAGTCACAGAAAGAAACATTATCTGTCGTCGCCCTAGCCACATTCCGTTAGAGTAGCAACGACTAGCATATGTTTTGGTTTCATTCATGATCAGCCTGACCACACATTACGTGCAGGCTTGCTCTCTTTACAGGCTCGAACTGACAAGGTTAGAAGTATGAACACACAGACTGTAAAACTGCCGTCGATCACCCAGGTCGTGATTGCACTGGGTATTTTTCTTGCGCTGGCATTCTCTTTCACCGCACAACTGAATTTACCGATCCAATTAGCATTGTACATTGGCTGGTTTATCATCATGGCGCTGGGTATCAAACTCGGTCATGACTATAAATCATTAGAAAAAGCCGCCACAAAAGGGATTTCAAACGGCTTAGGCGCGGTATTGATCCTATTGGCTGTCGGCGCATTGGTCGGCACGTGGATTGCCGGCGGCATTGTTCCCACCATCATTTACTACGGTCTGAAAGCCATCCACCCTTCTATCTTCCTTTTGGCGACCATGTTGATCTGTTCAATGACGGCACTGGCAACCGGTACCTCTTGGGGTGCGGCTGGTACGGCGGGTATTGCAATGATGGGGATCGGTCAAGGCTTGGGTATCCCAGCGCCAATGACGGCGGGTGCGGTGCTATCAGGCTGTTACTTCGGTGATAAAATGTCACCGCTGTCTGACTCCGTGATCTTGGCCTCTTCAATGTCTAACGTTGAAATCGTTGAGCACATTAAAGGCATGCTGCCTATCGCACTGATCAGCTACGTGATCACCGGTATTCTGTTCACCGCCGTGGGCTTCCACTACGCCGGTAACGTTGACATGTCACAGGTTGAATCTGTGATTGTGGCAATGGATCAGCAGTTTGTGATTTCACCATTCTCGTTTGTTCCAGTGATCATCGTACTGGCACTGTTGGCCATGCGTCTGCCTTCTTTCCCTGTGATCTCATTGGGTTCTCTGCTGGGTATTATCTGGGCTGTGATGGTTCAGGACATGGATCCACTGCAAGCGTTTAACACCGCTTGGGCACCGTTCTCCATTAACTCTGGCGTTGATTTCATTGATGCCATTCTGAACCGTGGCGGCATGTCGTCCATGCTGAGTTCTGTTGCCGTGATCATCTTTGGTCTGGGCTTTGGTGGCTTACTGGATAAAGTCGGCGTGCTGCAAACCGTCGCGCAATTGTTTGAAAAGCGAGTGAACTCTGCAGGCAGCCTGTCGGTTTCTACCATCGCAACTGCCTTCTTGGGTAACGTCTTTGGCTCAGCGATGTATGTATCACTGATCCTGACCCCTAAAATCTGTGCGAAGAACTATGACCGCTTGGGCTACCAACGTAAGAACCTGTCCCGTAACGCAGAATTTGGTGGTACGTTGACATCAGGTATGGTGCCGTGGAGTGATAACGGTATCTACATGGCGAGTATCCTGGGTGTTGCGACGTTCTCGTACGCGCCATTCATGTGGTTAAGCTTCGTGTGTATTCTGGTGACGATTATCACCTCTTACATGGGTTGGTTCGTTGACCGCTGTCCACCGGTAGCAGAAGTCACGGAAACAGAAGAAGCGGCAACAGCCCAAGTGGCTACGCAGCAGCAAACCGCATAACGGTTTCTATCTTCCCTTTCTGACATCAAGAGCACCTACACGGTGCTCTTTTTTTATCCGCGGTCTTCGCACGCGACCCTGTTATGACAATCGCCTAATTCCTGCCGTCTAGGCGCTTCTATTCTTCGCATTTTAGCGCATCACCGCACGCTGTATGACATCACCGCCCCACACCCCGAACCACAACCCGAACCACAAAAAAGTTCAAACATATCGCATTACCGAACTTTGACTGCTATTACATAATCAGATAGTCACTTACATGCATAAAGGTGATATTTATTGGTTATTTCATTAATGAAAACATTGTTTTTACCAAAGCAAACCATTTAATTAATAAAGAAAAAACAACTACTCATGTATTTTTATTCCGATCACTCATATTAATGGTTATGAATGAGATATTAATGTAGATCAAGATCACAATTTGGCTCCTATCTGTCCTTTATAGGACTTTTCAGTGGCACATATTGACCCCGATCAAATTTTTCTCTTACTAATAAGCGAAAATAAGCGTGTTTTCTTATTTTCTGCAACATTTTGCGTCTTACACGATATGAAAGATTGTGAATTGCTGCCGATGGCCAGTTTGGCGTTTTTGATTCCTAAGAGGTTATATATGAGCAATCCCGCAGAGCAGGGTCGCAAAGTTACGATAGGCAGTTACATTGCCCTCGCCTTTGCTATCGTCTTTTTCTCAGGCGCACTACAGTCCAACCAGTGGTACGGTGTGTTTGACTTTACAACCCTAAACGGTTCATTCGGTAGCCTTGTGCACTCCGTGAATGAAACGGCTGATGGCGTACAAACAGCCAGCACCAGCATGCGTGGTAAAGGCGGTAGCGGTGCACGTGACGGTTTCATGTTTGCCCTAACCCTTATCCCTACTGTGATGTTTGCTCTAGGCATGATCAACGTGCTTGAGCACTACGGTGCCCTTGATGCGGCGCGTAAACTTCTTACACCTCTTCTGCGTCCGCTAATGGGTATTCCAGGCAGCACCGGTCTTGCATTGATCGCGTCGCTACAAAGTACCGATGCCGGCGCCGCCATGACCCGCCAGCTCAAAGATGAAGGCCACCTCACCAAGCGTGAAGCGGATGTCTTCACCATGTTCCAGTTCTCTGCCGGTGCCACCATTGTTAACTTCTTCTCTTCAGGTGCTGTGCTATTTACCCTTTCCAACATGGACGGTACCCCTGCGGTAACGGCATCCATTGGTATGGCGGTTATCGTGATGTTCGCGTTCAAATTCGTGGGTGCAAACCTGTTCCGCGTATACCTGAACATGACCGAAGGTAAAGCAGACAAAAACGAAGACGCACTGCAGACGGAGAAAGCATAATGAGCGCAGCTAAAAAACCAATGGTAACGGACATCTTCGTAGAAGGCGCTAAGAAAGGCTGGACCATCGCGACCATGTCTACCGTGCCTAACGTTCTGATGGCTTTCGTTATCATCAAAGCCCTACAAATCACCGGTGCACTTGACCTGATGGGCAGCGTGTTCTCGCCTATCATGGCGGTATTCGGCCTACCTGGTGAAGCAGCAGCCGTACTTATCGGCGCATGGATGTCGATGGGCGGCGCTGTGGGTGTTGTGATCACTCTGTTTGACGCAGGCATTCTTAACGGTAGCCACATCGCGATCCTTGCACCGGCTATCTACCTAATGGGTTCACAGGTGCAGTACCTTGGCCGTATTTTGGGTCCAATCGGTACAGAAGGCCGCTACATCCCAATCATGATCGCGATTTCAGTGATCAACGCCTTCGGCTCGATGCTGGTGATGAACCTGTTCGTTTAATCTTTTTCAAAAGGAGGCCTCGCCTCCTTTTTTTCCTGTCGCTATTCACACCCCAAAAGGGTTTTCAGGAGCAATTATGAATTTCTCACTACCAGATTACTTGGAAGAACTACGCCCACTGATCAACGTAGACTGCGGTACGCTAACGAAAGACGGCATCGAAGTTATTGCGAACCAGATGGAGCAGAAGTACCTAGACCTTGGTTGGCACGTAAAACGCGTTGACTGTGGTATTGCAGGAACCGGCCTTGAAGTCCGTAACAAGCCTGAAGCAGAAAACATTGATGTAATGCTAATCGGCCACATGGACACCGTGTTCCCAGTGGGTACCGTGGCTGCGCGTCCAATGACGTTTGACGAAAAACGTGCCTACGGCCCGGGCGTGTCAGATATGAAATCTGGCCTGCTAAACATCGTCTACATGCTACGTGAAATGGACAAAGCGACACTGGACAAACTGTCTATCTGTGTGTGCATGAACCCGGACGAAGAGATCGGCTCGCTACACTCTGAAGAGTGGCTGAAAAGCGTGGCAGTGAACGCGAAAAACGTATTGGTTGCAGAAGCAGCCCGTGCTGACGGTTCATTGGTTAAAGCCCGTAAAGGCATGGCACGCTACCGTCTAACGTTTGCCGGTAAAGCCGCACACGCCGGTAACGATCCACAAAACGGCCGCAGTGCAATCACTGAAATGGCGAACTGGATCCTTGCAGTTAACGCACTGACTAACTTTGAAACCGGCACCACACTGAACGTGGGTGTAGTGAAAGGCGGTGCAGGTGCGAACATCGTACCGGATCACGCTGAAGCGGTTGTGGATGTCCGTTTCTGGGACAACGATGAATACGCGGCGGCTGATGCAACCTTGCGTGCACTGACTGAAACGCCATTCGTTGAAGGCGTGCAGATCACCGTTGACCGTGAAGCACACAAACCGTCTATGGTTCCGTCTGAAAAAACACACGCATTGATGGCGTTGGTTGAAGAAGCGGGCCGCGAAGAAGGCATCGACATTACATGGCAAGAAGTGGGTGGCGGCTCTGACGCGAACCTGACGGCTGTGATGGGCATTCCTACACTAGATGGCCTAGGCCCAATTGGTGCGGGTTTCCACAGTGCTGATGAATACCTAGATCTAGAAAGCATTGCACCACGCATTCAGCTTTTGAAGCGTGTGATGACAAAGCTTGCCGATCAAGCTAACTAACGGCTCCCTCTATTCTCAGGGACAGACTAAGGGCGCTTCTGGCGCCCTTTCTTTTTTCTCTTTTCATCGTTTTGCCTTCTTTCTGCCACGAAAAAGCCGTTCTTATGGCCTGTTATCATAAACCGCAGGTTCTGCTGATTTATCCGCCTCATTCCCTCTCAATACATCACGTTTGAGGTAAAACACACACCTCACCTTATAAAGTATCATTTGAAATGCATGTTATTTTCGTAAATTGATCTCAATCAATGAATCACGGGCAAAGTCGCCGTATCCTTACCGCATAAGTTGCAAAACAAATATACCTTTAAAAAAGGATGCAGTAATGTCGAATCTAGCAATGTTCTGTCACCAGTGTTCAATGGCCCAATCTGGCGGTTGTGGTAGCAGCGGTAAAACCCAAGGTACTTGCGGCAAAGATGAAAACCTCTCTCGCCTGCAAGACATTATGATTTTTGGTCTGAAAGGCCTGTCAGCGTACCGCACACACGCCAACGATTTAGGTGCTGATACCAAATCTGTCGATGACGTCATTGCAGAAACCCTGTACTTCACCCTCACCAATGTCAACTTTAGCTTTGATCAACACATTGCCCAGCTAATGAAAATTGGCGGCGCGGGCAGTGAAATGATGGCGCGTTTGGGCGAAGCGCACCACAACCGTTTAGGTGTACCTACTCCGGTTTGCGTGCCGCAAAACAAAGCGGAAGGCAAAGGTATTTTGGTTACAGGCCACGATCTTGAGCTGCTAGAACGCCTGCTGATTGCCACTGAAGGCACCGGTATTAATGTGTACACCCACTCTGAAATGCTGCCTGCACACGGTTACCCTGAACTGCGTAAATTCAGCCATCTGAAAGGCAACGTGGGTAAAGCCTGGTTTGATCAGAAGAAACTATTCCAACAGTGGAACGGCACCATCATCGTGACCACCAACTGCATCGTACCACCGACAGGCCGCGCGGATTACGCCGACCGCCTGTACAGCTACGGCATTGTGGGCATTGATAACTGCCGCCAGCTTGAAAACGATTTTGCACCGATCATTGAACACACGCTCAGCCTGCCTGACATCGAAGGCTTCGAGAGCGCTGACACCATCATGACCGGTCACAACTACAAAACGATCTTGGGCTTGGCACCACAGATCCTTGACGCGGTGAACGCTGGTCAAATCAAACAGTTCTTCGTGGTGGCAGGCTGTGACAAGCCGGGCAAACAGAATGATTACTTCCGCGAATTGGCGCTGTCTATTCCTGACGATTGCATCATCCTGACCTCATCATGCGGTAAGTTCCGTTTCAACGACCATGATTTCGGTACCATCCCAGGTACAGAGATCCCACGTTACCTTGACCTTGGCCAATGTAACGACAGCTACGGCGCCGTGATGATTGCACTGGCGCTGAGTGATGCGATGGGCGTGCCAGTGAACGACCTACCGGTCAACATTGTGCTGTCTTGGATGGAACAAAAAGCGGTATTGATCCTATTGGCGCTGTTCAATCTGGGTATCCAGAACATTTACTTGGGTCCAAACCCACCTGAGTTCGTGAACGAAGCGATCTTCACCTTCCTGCAGCAGCAATTTAATTTGCAGCTGACCGGCGATGCACACGCCGATCTTGAAAAGATGCTGAACCCACAACCTCAGCTAACGGTGGTTGAGGTGTAATCACCGCACCCCCGAGGGGCACGCCTGTCATACCGTGACAGCGTGTCCCTGCTCTTCCCGAGAGTCCTTCCTCTCACCCCATCCCTCTGAGGTTTCTTCGTCGTCATTACAGTGCCCGTTCGCTGGAGTTCACTATGTCTGTACATTCTCAATCAACACGGGATCGCTCCCCGTTAACCGCGCCTCGCTTTGCCACCCTGGATGGCAATGATGCCGCCGCCTCTATCGCTTATCGCTGCAATGAAGTGATTGGCATCTACCCCATTACACCGTCTTCCCCGATGTCGGAAGCCTGTGAAGTGTGGGAATCACAAGGTAAAACCAATCTATGGGGACAGGTTCCCCGCGTGATTGAAATGCAATCGGAAGGCGGTGCCGCCGGTGCGGTACACGGGGCGTTAATGGCTGGCGCCATGGCTACCACGTTCACCTCCTCACAGGGTTTGCTGCTGAAAATTCCCAACATGTACAAAATTGCCGGTGAACTGACGCCGTTTGTCATGCATGTCGCGGCGCGTACGCTCGCCACCCACGCGCTCTCCATTTTCGGTGATCACTCCGATGTCATGGCCGTGCGCCAAACTGGTTTTGCCATGCTCGCCGCAGGCAGCGTACAACAAGCTCACGATTTTGCCTTGATCAGCCACGCGGCGACGTTGGCCAGCCGTATTCCATTCGTGCACTTCTTTGATGGTTTCCGTACATCGCACGAAATCAACAAAATCGCCCTGATTGACGATGCCACCCTCACCGCGATGATCGAGCAAGAACAGGTGGATGCCTTCCACCAGCGCGCACTCACGCCAGATGCTCCCAGCATTCGCGGCACCGCACAAAACCCAGATACGTTCTTCCAAGCGCGTGAAGCCGCTAACCGGTATTACCAAGCCTGCCCACACATTGTGGCCGACACCATGGCACGCTTTGCGACCCTAACAGGGCGTGACTACAAGCCGTTTGACTATTACGGTCACCCTGATGCCACCGACATGATTATCGTCATGGGCTCCGCCAGCGCGACCGTGCAACAAGCGGTCGATCACCGCCTCGCACAAGGCGAACGTGTCGGCATGATCAGTGTGAACCTGTACCGTCCTTTTTCGCTCGACCATCTGCTGACCGTGATGCCGCACAGCATCCAACGCATTGCCGTGTTGGATCGCACCAAAGAGCCCGGCGCCACAGGCGAACCGTTATACCTTGATGTGATGGCGGCGCTGCAACAAGCCGTACACCGTGGCGAACGCACACACTGCCCAATCATCATGGGGGGACGTTATGGGCTATCGTCGAAAGAATTTACCCCTGCCGATGCAGTTAGCATTTTTACCTCCATGGCGACAGACACACTACACCATGACTTCACCGTGGGTATCACCGACGACATCACCCATTTGTCGTTACCGGCTGCCACACCACTCGACATCGAACCGTCTTCACGTCTGCGTGCCTTGTTCTATGGCCTTGGTGCCGACGGGACGGTCAGTGCCAACAAAAACACCCTCAAAATTTTGGGTGAAAACACCCCGTTGCACGCACAAGGTTACTTTGTGTATGACTCGAAAAAGTCAGGCGGGATCACCACCTCGCACCTGCGTATCGACACCGATGCTATCGAAGCACCGTATTTGATCCAGCAAGCCGACTTCATTGCGTGCCACCAATTCCCGTTCCTCAACAAACTGGAAATGGTCGAAAAAGCCGCCCATGGCGCGACCTTGCTGTTGAACGCACCGTATGCAGCAGATGCCGTGTGGGATCACCTGCCACAAGAAGTACAGCAAGCCATCATTGATAAGCAACTGTCCCTCTACGTGATTGATGCCGTTGCACTGGCACGCGAACTGGGGCTGAAAAACCGCATTAATACCATTATGCAGACCGGCTTCTTTGCCCTGAGCAACCTCATGCCACTGGATGAGGCCATTGCAAAACTCAAGATCGCGATTGAGAAAAGCTACAGCAAACGTGGCCCTGCCATCGTGGCCGCGAACCATGCCGCCGTTGATGCCACCGTGGCACGCTTAGACGCCGTGACTATCCCAGCGCAAGCTACCAGCCTGTTCCGTCGCCCACCGGTGGTGAATGAACGTGCGCCGGATCTGGTTAAACACGTCAGCGCGATGATGATGGCCGACAAAGGCGATCAACTGCCTGTCAGCGCCTTCCCCGTCGATGGCTGCTGGCCAACCGGCACCACGCAATGGGAAAAACGCAACATTGCCCAAGAGATCCCAGTGTGGGAAGAAGACTTATGTACCCAATGTAATATTTGTACCTTGGTGTGCCCACATGCGGCGATCCGCGCCAAAGCCGTCTCGCCGGACGCACTTGCAGATGCCCCTGAGGGCTTTAAGCACACCGATTACAAACAGCGTGATTTCAAAGGCCAAGCGTACACTTTGCAAGTGTCACCGATGGACTGTACCGGTTGTAACCTGTGCACCACGGCGTGTCCGGCCAGCGACAAAAACGATCCGTCACGCAAAGCCATCAATCTGGCACCGAAGCAACCGCAGTTAACTGAACAGCAAACCCACTACGACTACTTCTTGGATCTGCCTGAGGTTGAACGCATTGACATCAAACGCATTGATGCGCGCACCAGTCAGTTATTACAGCCGCTGTTTGAATATTCCGGCGCCTGCTCTGGCTGTGGGGAAACGTCTTACGTGAAACTGCTGACCCAACTGTTTGGCGACCGTCTTTTGATCGCTAACGCCACTGGGTGTTCGTCCATTTATGGCGGGAACTTACCGACCACACCGTATACCGTCGACAAACACGGTCGCGGTCCGGCATGGGCCAACTCCTTGTTTGAAGATAACGCCGAATTTGGTTTAGGCATGCGCTTGGCGCTCGATAGCAAGCGCAATACCGCCCTAACATTGCTGGACACCGCGGCCGATTTCATCCCGCACGAACAACTGGCACAAATGAAAACCGATGCCTTTGACAGCAGCGAAGTAGCGGTTGTACGCCAACGTGAAAACATTGCGCATTTACGTGCACAACTGCCGTATTCGCACCGTCAACTTGATCAAAAAGCCGATGACTTGGTGGCGAAAAGCAACTGGATTGTCGGCGGCGATGGCTGGGCGTATGACATTGGTTTTGGTGGCCTAGACCATGTGCTGGCAGGTGGCGATAACGTCAATGTGCTGGTGATGGACACCCAAGGCTACTCCAATACCGGTGGTCAGCAATCTAAAGCGACGCCAACGGGCGCGGTCGCTAAATTTGCCACCCAAGGTAAAACCAGCAACGGCAAAGACTTGGCGCTGAACATGATGATGCACGGCAACGTGTACGTGGCCAAAATTGCCCTTGGCGCCAACATGAACCAGACCATTAAAGCACTGCAAGAAGCCGAAGCGTATCCGGGACCGTCATTGGTCATCGCCTACTCACCGTGCATCACCCACGGTTTTGATATGGCAGAAGGCGTAGAACACCAACAACTGCTGGTGGAATCTGGCCTGTGGCCGCTGTTCCGCTTTGATCCGCGTCGCTTGGAAAAAGGACGTGCAGCGTTGCAGATGGATTCCAAACCACCGAAGAAAGATGTCGACGCCCTGATTAGCCGCGAAGCACGCTTTACCCAAATTGCCCGTCGGGACCCGCAACGTTACCAAGCGAACCTCGACCGATTACGCGAACAAGTGGCCCATAAGCACCGCCTGCTCGAGCAGTTAGCGCAATGGACACCAGAACCGCAGAACGCCTAACTAATAACGCATAGCACTTAGCACTTAGCACTTAGCACTTAGCACTTAGCATTTTTAACTGATTGAGGCCGTGGCACACCGCCCGGCCTCCCCAAGAAACACGGAGATACCATGGCTACTATTGGCATTTTTTTCGGTAGCGATACCGGTAACACAGAAAACGTCGCAGCAAAGATCGCGGCACACCTTGATCTTGAAGCTCAAGACATTGCTGGCAACGACAACGCCATTTTTGATGACTATGATTTTTTGATTTTGGGTACGCCAACCGCCAACTACGGTGAAATGCAACCGGATTGGGATTACTTTGTGCCGGAATTGGAAGACGCGGATCTGAACGACAAAACGGTGGCGCTATTTGGTTTGGGTGATCAGGTGGACTACCCTGACAGCTACTTGGATGCCATGGGCGATTTGGCGGAACTGATTGAGCAAGCAGGCGGTAAGCTGGTGGGCGAATGGCCAACCGACGGTTACACATTCAATGATTCACGCGCTGTCAGAGACGGCCAGTTTGTCGGCCTCGCGTTAGATGAAGACCGTCAACCGGAGCTCACAGACAGCCGTATTGCCGATTGGTTGAAGCAACTGGGGCTATCCGCGTAGTTCCCCTCGCTTCTCGTCAGCCCCCTTATATGGGAGCAAATGACGCAGAAACAACAAGGGCAGCCGAATAAGCTGCCCTTTTGCATGTTTGTTCACTGACACTATGGGTTCACAGACGGTATAACGCGCGCCTTACGGCTCGATGGAAGTCGATGTATCGACGTTTTCACCTCGCCGCAAACAATCTAGCTTGAACTTCAGTGCTTGAACCGGATTACGCCAAGAAAATTTAGGCATCGTCCAGCGAATGACGTGCGCCAACTCCAGCCGTTTTGCCGGTTGATAGCAATGGCACTGGCATTGGGAACAGTTTGGCTTCTCATTGCCTAACCGGCAGTTTGTTATCCGGTTTTCCACGTACTCAATGAGTGCCTCACAATCAGGGCACACTACCGCGCCCCGGTGCAGCGTTTTACAGTAAAGTCGAATCATCGCTTTAGCCGTATCCAGTTCACGCTGCTGACGAACTGGACGATTAGTTTGTACGTTCATAGTGGCGATATTATCCACCGCGCGCTTGCCTTGCCTCTGATCTAGATCAAGATTGCTTGATGAACTACCCCGCCAACGGAAGGATTTTTTACAATGCGAGAGATCGCACTGAGAATATCCCTCGTGTCTGATAGCCCCAATTTCGTGTTTTGCGAAAAAAAACACATCCTCTATACGCAAAAAACACAGCAGCAAACGCAACAATACATGACCTATAACACCGTTTCTTCGTTGTCTTCTACCGCATCGGTACGGCGTCTTTCTCGCTGCACAAACACAGCGGGATCAGGTGCGTGATATTCTTCAATCGCCACTGCCGCCTCCGCCTGCGCGATATGTTCACGTAATCCCACCATATAAGTGTTAATTTCATCCTCTAACCCAGTGATGGTTCGCCCTAACCATGCCCTCTCTTGTGACGGCAAGGTATGCTCTGTTTTCAAATGTTTTTCCAGATACTCGCTAACCGCATGCAGTTGTGCAGCACCGACACTGCCCGCCACCCCTTTTAATGTGTGTGCAATACGGTGGGCGCTATCGTTATCCCCTTCCTCCAGCGCCTGTGAAAAACGCACGGCATCTTGACCGTGATCTTCCACAAAAAGTTCGAGCAACATCAGCACCGACTCGTGACAGCCATCCATACTATTGAGCAAGAAATCCGAGTCAAACACCGATAACGCCGACCAGCCATGCAGGTCATCCGGTGCCGTAGACTCGCTTGGCGCGACGATCGAAGACGCTTCAACGTCCCCTTCATCATTCGCCCCCATTTTATCGGCAACCCACGCATCCATATGGGCACAATCCGTCATCACCGTATTGTCTGACGCGACAGTCTGAGTCGTTGCTGCAGATTCTGTTGCTGGCAACTCTGCCGACGCAAAAGAATCCGCTGAACATCCCACATCAACGTCTTCCTCACTGGTAACCTGCGCACTCGCCATGACGTTATTTTTCAGATATCGATTCACCGCCAAGCCCGTACCAGCCACCACGACCATCACCGCGAAAGCGATCCCCCAATATCCCCACAAACTGGGAGTGGTCATGCTGAATAAGACACCCGTAACAATCGCACAAAGAGACAGGCCCCCCAACACCAATGAAATAAAGCGAAAGCGAGAAAGCGTATGACGTGATTTCATATCAGCTCCTGTCTATGTGAAAACACCTAGATGTGAAAACACCTAGATGTGAAAACACCTAGATGTGAAAAGCACTTATATGTAAAAAGCACTTAGGGAAGCATCCATCTGCTTACATAAAAACCGTCACAAATGAACAACAATGCATACAAATAAAGGTAGACAAAAAAACAGGAAGGCGACAAATGAAAAAACGGGCAATACGGTTATCCGTATTGCCCGTTTCGGGTCTGGCTTACAGCAAAGAAGCCAGGAAAAGGATCAGTTATCGCTGTTTAAACGGCGTAACAGCTGATCTTTTAGATTTGGCGGCACCCCTTTCAATGTCAGAGTGTCACTCTCTGCATCATAGAAAATGCGCTCACCCAGCAGCATACTGTCAAAGTTGATGGTCACACCGCCCCCTGAACCAACAAACTTGGTCAGCTTGCGCATCGCCGTGCGATCAGCAGGGAAGCTTTCTTCCAACTCATACCCCTGCTTAGAGGTGAATTGGTAAAAATCGGTGCCATCTTCAGATTCCGGCAGTTCTGCCGCCAATTCTTTGATGGTCACTTCATCACCCGATTGCAGCTGACCGTTGCAGTAGTCGTATACCTGCTTGCGGTACTGCTGCTTTTCTTCTTTGTCTAAGCGCGAATCCGCACAAAAATCTTCCACCGCCTGCATCAGCACCTGGTTTTGTACTTTGACATCCAAACCCACTTCGGCTTGCAAGAAATCCAAGAAGAAATCCGCGATCTTACGGCCAACACGCCCTTTGATGTACGTCAGGTAACGGTTTGATTCTGCATCCGTCTCCCAAGAAGACAAATCAATACGGGCCACGATATCCATCTTCGCGACATCCAAGTAATCGGTCGCGCTGATGTCCAGTTGCTCGGTCACTTTCATGCTATGACAAGTTGGCAGCAAGCCAATAAACAGATAATCCGTCGCCAGTGATTGGTATTCTGCAATCACAAGAGTGCCCACATCGGCAAACGGGTATTTCGCCAATTCTGCCTGCAAACGCTGCGCAGATTGGTTAGAAAAGGTCAGAAAATCCATTTCTCCACGGCGAACTTGCTTCAACCAATGGCTAAACTCACTGTCATCAGCGAAATGACCGAAGCCCTTTGCGCCTTTACTGCTATAAACGCGATGTAGCTCAGCAACTAAATCTTCTGTGGATGCATCGTTTTCAAGTGTTTGTTTTCGTAGATGAACTTCCAGTTCATCGTTGCCATTCTTAATCAATTGATGAAGGATGACATTGGAAAGGTTCAGACTCATAATGGAAAAGTTTCAGTAAATCTAAAGTGTAGGTTATTATAAGTCGCTTTCTTTAACATTAAACAAGATTAAACAAGACTTCCTATGCCAATTACTTCAAAATACACCAATAAAAAAGTTGAACAAATCATTGATGACGTGTTCGATGTACTAGAAAAGCATGACGCTACTGCAGAGCTAGCCCTAATGGTGGTCGGTAACATCGCGACAAACATCATCAACGCTGACGTGCCTGCATCGCAAAGGAAAGCCATCGCAGAGAAATTTGCACACGCTCTGCAATCTTCGATCAAAGAAGACTAATCTTGTTAGCTTGCGTTACAGCAATCGTTAAGACTGGGAAATTCTGACATTTATGGTCGCCAGCGGTAACAACTACAAAGAGAAAGTCTCTCAGCTGATCAGCTGGGGGCACTGGTTCAGTTTCTTCAATATCATCGCCGCAATCCTTCTGGGTACGCGATATATTGTGGCTTCTGAATGGCCAGACACACTCCTTGGGCAGCTCTACTTGGCATTAAGCTGGGTGGGGCATTTTAGCTTTTTGGTGTTTGGCTTCTATATTCTGATCCTTTTTCCAGCCACCTTCCTGATCCCCTCTCAGCGCTTAATGCGCCTGTTTGCGGTATTAGTCGGCACAGCAGGGCTTACCGCTCTGTTGCTGGATACACACGCCTATGAGTCACTCGATCTTCACCTCAGTCCGCTGGTGTGGGATTTGTTACTCAGTGGCGAGGGTTCAGAACTCAATACCCGCTGGCAATACCTGTTTGTCACTGTTCCGGTCATATTCCTGCTGCAGATGGTGCTGTCGGAATGGCTGTGGCGCAAGCTAAGAAAACTGACCCGTAAACACGTTGGCGTCCCTATTGCCACGGTGTTTGGGATCTGCTTTATCAGCAGTCACCTGCTGTATATCTGGGCCGATGCGAACTTGTATCGCCCGATCACCGCTCAGCGTTCAAACTTCCCCTTGTCCTACCCAATGACGGCCAAGTCGTTCATGGAAAAACACGGGTTGTTGGATCGCCAAGAGTACACAGAGCGCCTCAATGCCCAAGGGATTGAGAGCAGCCAACAAATTCGTTACCCCTTAGAACCACTGACCTTCAATGATCCTGGCACCGGCCAGAATTTATTGATCATCGTTGTCGATGGCTTGCGCAGTGATATTGTCGAAGCAGAAACCATGCCTTATCTGTCGGCGTTTGCCCGTCAGAATGTCAACTTCAGCAATCACTACAGCAGCAGTAACGACAATACGTCAGGGATTTTTGGGTTATTTTATGGCTTGCCAAGCAGCTACATTAATAGCGTACGCTCGGCAGAGACCTCCCCATTACTGATCAATACATTGGAAAAACGCGGTTACGATATCGGCGTTTTCAGTGGTAACGATCTTAATGATGACCCGATTTACGCAGAAACCGTGTTCCATGGCCTCACTCTGCCTGACAGTGATCAGCCGCACAGTGACACCGCGGCCATCAGCGAATGGACAGCCTGGTTAAACACTCAGACCGATGACACCCCATGGTTCGGTTACCTTGAATTGGCCTCGTTAGAAAGTTTTGAAGAAGGGGGCGACTACTTACCTAAGTTCACGCCTTCGCTCGGATCTGACAACATTGCGGGTCAAGACACCAATGTGCTGATGAAAAACAGCTACCGTAACGCGGCGTATCACCTTGATGAACAACTGATCACCATCTTTGATCAGTTAGTCGCGAAAGGCGTGATGGATAACACCATCATTCTGATCACGGCGAACCACGGTACTGAGTTCAACGAAACAGGCACCAACAGTTGGGGCGCCAATACCAACTACAGCCAATATCAGCTTAAAGTGCCTATGATCATTCACTGGCCGGACAGCATTGCTTCCGACACTGATCGTCTCACTAGCCATCTGGATGTGGTACCCACACTGATGGAATCGATGCTCAGTGCGACGACGCCGACATCGACATACAGCAGCGGTACCAGCCTGTTCAACAACGCGCCGAAACGCCGTTGGATTTTGGCCGGTAACGAAGACGACATCGTGATGATCCAGCCTAAATCAACCACGGTAATTGATAAATACGGTAATTACCGTGTTTACAATCAGGATTACAAGAAGCAAGACAGCGCCAAACCGAAACTGTCGACACTCATGCAAGCCATGCATGAAATGAAACGCTTTAACCAAGCGGAGTAAGCCTGAGAACGTCCTCGAAAAATGCAGCCCATCTGGCTGCATTTTTTATTTCTGCCGCTATCTTTATACTCAAGTGACCTCAATACGCAAGAACTCGGCATGCCCAAGGATTAAGACAGGTGATAAACAACCTGACACCGAACGATTCTGGATTATTCATTGATTACCAAGGTAATTCCCTCCCTTGGTAAGAAAAAGGGTCACTTTTATCCCGTATTAAAATGTGATCCGGACGAACTTTTACATCGCGATTGCACATAATTGCTTACAGCTTCTCGTTTTTATATCTTTTGTGCTGAAAATTAAAAACTTTGCGGCCGTTGTACCCAATTCATAATGAAAAATTCGTAACAATACATAACTGACCTTAGTTGTAATCGATGGATCCGATCTTTTGGCCCAGCACGCACCAATCACACGCTTCTACCATCATCTCTTCTCTCAATGGGGAAAGGCGCACGGTTTACATACCATTAGCGAATTGATTTGCCGCCGTTTAGCGGTCGATTTTTCCGTTGAAAAAACAGTGCTTATCGTTGCTTATAAATCACATTGGAAAATGCTTTTTTCGATGCAAGCCGACGATCTTTCGCATCACTTCCCCCCCATCGAACTCCCTGAGCATGTTGGTATCCCTTTCTATCAAATCACCAAAGCCATTCGCCGTGGAGAACCGTACATGGATGATATTGGTGATATACGTCGCTTATGGCTACCGTTAGAACGCCGCGCTGTGATCATGGGGTGCTTGGTGATTGATTTGCCCAAAATGGCGCAAAACGCCTCCCTCACTTGTGATCATTTCAAACAATTAGCAACCTTATTGGCCGCTGAGCTTGATGCCTCTTTAGTGAATGAAACGATTCAAGATGAGCATGCCGGTCGACGTACCGCAGAGCGAGAACTACAAATTCGTTTAGACGAACAGCACAGCCTGTACTTGCAACTGCAAGCACTGCACGACATCTCGTTTAAATTGTGGCGTGCAACGTCAATGGACAACATGTTTTTCACGGCCGTTGATGAAGCCAAACGCGCCTTGTGTATCGACCGTCTAGCCATTTTTCTGTTCAAAGAGCAGGGCCGTATGCAGGGCACGTACGGAACCGATCTGGAAGGCAAAACGGTGGATGAACGCTACTTTGAATCGGCGATTCCGGATATGTGGTTTGCGAACCACACAGTCGAGAACAAAGAATATCTCGTCGTGGAGAAAAACACGCAGATCATCCACGATTTGAAACCACTGGGCGTCTTGGGCTGGAGTGCGTATTTATCCCTGTGGGATGAAGACACCCCTATCGGCTGGATTGCTTGCGATAACTTACTGACAGGCGCACCGATTCACGATTACCAACAGCATGTGTTGAAGCAGTTTGGCTTTATCGTGTCGCAGCACTTTGTCCGCCGTCAAGCAGAAGAAAAACTCATTTCACTCAATGCCGAGTTAGAACAACGCGTTACGGAACGCACCGAAGCACTGCAATGTGCCAATGAGCAGTTGGAAATTATGTCGCGGTTGGATCCGTTGACCAACGTGGCCAACCGACGGGTGTTTGATGCGCGGTTTATTGAGGAATGGCGACGCGCTGAACGTCACCAGTTGCCGTTATCGCTGTTGGTGATCGATGTTGATCATTTCAAACACTATAACGATCACTACGGCCATGCCGCAGGTGATGACTGCCTGCGCGAAATTGCTCAGGCGCTGTCGTCACTGGAACGCCGTGCAGGGGCGTTATTTGCCCGTTATGGCGGGGAAGAGTTTGTATTGCTGCTGCCCGGGCAAGATCACTATGCCGCGCGCTATACCGCTAAACGGGCGGTGGATACGGTGTATCGATTACACCTTCCTCGCGAACAAGGTGCTGACAGTGCCCCCAATGTGGTCACTATCAGTGTCGGTGGGTGTACCGTGATCCCATCCAGCGACATCTCGCCAACCCAATTTTTTGAGCGGACAGATGGCGCACTGTATAACGCAAAATCAAAAGGCCGTAACCAATTCGTGATTGCATAGCCTAAACCAACAAGGCCGTGAGAAACTCACGGCCTTGTACATTATTCAGGGCTAATCCGTCTTGTTTCTGCGGTCTTAGTCCGCAGCACGTGGCTTACGGGTACGCTTGGTCGTGGCAGTCTTAGTCGCGGTTTTACGCCCCGCCCCGGACAATTTCGCGCTCCCGCCTTTCTTGCTGTATCGCCCTTTTTTACCCTTAAACGGCTCCGGTGAGGTGAGCGACATTAAGCTACGCGGTACCTCACTGGTTTGCACCTGTGTCATCAATCGATGCACTTGTGCTTCCAATGCCGCCATGAAGGGTTGATACGCGCATTTCTTATCTGCCATATCTTGCAACTGGTGTTCCCAATGGGCTGTCATATCCGGATACGTCGCTTCATCCGGCAACGCGTAAATCAGTCCGCGTCCCGCTTCTGTGGCGTGAATGCTTTTTCCCTGTCGCAGTAAAAGCTGACGCTTAAACAGAATATCGAGGATCCCCGCTCGGGTGGCTTCGGTGCCCAATCCGTCGGTATCGCGCAGAATTTTTTTCAACGATTGATCCGAAACAAAACGGGCGATCCCCGTCATCGCCTGCAACAAGGTCGCTTCTGTAAACGCCTTTGGAGGCTCCGTCATCTTGTCTTTGATCTCGCCATCCTGACAGAGCAACACCGTGCCTTTGTCTAACGGCGGCACTTTATCGGCCAAATCACTGTCGGTCTCTTTGCTGTCATCGCGCCCCAGTAGTTGACGCCACCCCGGTGACATCAACTGACGCCCACGGGCAATAAACAATCCACCCACAATGGTAAATTCGAGCTTGGCTTCACTGTACACGGCGGCCGGATAGAACTGCATCAGGTACTGACGGGCGATCTGCTGATAAATTTTTTGTTCATTCGCACTAAGACTCGCCGGATTCACCGCTTTCGGTGTAGGAATGATCGCATGGTGTGCGTCTACTTTTTTATCGTTCCACGCCTTGGATTTCAGACCCAAATCTGCGCCGGTGACCGCAGATGCAAGCTTAGGATCGGTATTGGCAATGGCCTGCGACACCTCGCTGGCTTGTCGGTAATGATCCATTGGCAAATAACGGCTGTCTGAACGCGGGTACGTGATGGCCTTGTGCTTTTCATACAACGACTGACACGTTGCCAGTACATCCGCCGCACTCATGCCGTAACGCTTGGCAGCATCAATCTGCAACGCGGACAGTGAATACGGCAACGGAGGTGCTTGGCGGGTTTCTTTTCGCTCAGCGGTTGTGACCTCGGCAGGCTGCCCTTTAATCCGGCTGATCACGTTTTCACACAGCTTACGGTTCAGAATGCGGCCATCTTCGTCTTGCCAAGGCTGACACGCCTCACTCGGTTGCCACTTGGCACGGATCACCATGTCCTGATACGGGATCAAGGCAAACAGTTCATAAAACGGTTTAGGGATGAAATTCGCAATTTCATCATCACGGCGTGTCACCAAGCCCAATATCGGTGTCTGTACCCGTCCGACAGACAATACGCCGCGGTAACCGCCCTTCTGCCCCAATAAAGTGTAGGCACGGGTCATGTTCATGCCGTACAGCCAATCTGCCCGCGAGCGCGCCAAGGCCGACACCGAGAGAGGAATGAAATCACGGTTACTGCGTAGTTGCCCCAAGGCACGTTTCACCGCTGCAGGATTAAGATCGGAAATGAGTAAGCGTTGCATCGCCGCTTTTTTGGCCTGTGATAACTTCACGTAGTCGATCACTTCGTCCACCAGCAACTGGCCTTCACGATCGGGATCTCCCGCATGCACCACGTCTGTTGCTTGCTTACACAGTTTTTTGACCACAGCCAATTGCTGCTTGGCCGATTTACGTGGGCTAAGTTGCCACTGCTGCGGCACAATCGGCAAGTCAGCCATGTTCCACTTTTTGTACTTCGCATCATAGGCATCCGGCTCAACTTGCTCGAGCAGGTGGCCAATACACCAGGTCACAATATCGCCGTTGCCCACTTCAATGTAACCATTATTGTTTTTATGGGGACGGGGTAACACCGCGGCAATCGCGCGGCCAAGACTTGGCTTTTCAGCAATGTACAAACGAGTCATTCACAGTTTCACTTGGTAGCAGTAATAGCGAGACTGTACCGAAAATGGCGAAAAGCGGCAACCATTACACTGGATATAAAAACAGTTACCGAGAAACAAAATCACCAATAAATACCACAAAGGAATGCTTGATAGCCTAAAAAGATGGGCGTAAGGTACAGATCTTCTTTCGGGTGCGTCTTTAAGGTACTAACCATTATGACCAAAGTTTCCACCGTTGGCGTGATCACTCTCGCCGCCGCGGTCAGTTTGACCGCGATTCATGCTATCAAGGTAAGAGCCGAGCAAACGCCACCGCACCATACGCCGACAACGCATCACCTTGTCGTAAACAATAACAAGCCAAACTTCGCCGCAATGGGCAATGTTGCGGAAAAGAAAACCGCCTTTTTCGCTTACCTGCAACCCATGATTGCTCAGGCTAATCACGCCATTGCACAAGACCGTGCCGCCCTTCAAAAGCAGTTTGCACAAAGCCCAACAACACAGAACACGCCTTTCTTACAGAAGATGGCCACACAGTACCGTTTGCCTATCCCGGCAGCGGGCGTTGATGCCGCTTGGCAGCAGGCCCTGTTAGCACGCGTTGATACCTTGCCCGCCCCTTTGGTGATGAGCCAAGCGGCGATTGAATCCGGCTGGGGCACATCGCGCTTTGCGGTAGAGGCTAATAATTACTTTGGGCAGTGGTGCTACACCCAAGGCTGCGGCTTGTTCCCGCACCAAGAAACCAGCGGCAATTTCCATGAAGTGCAACGCTTTAACAGCACACAAGCCGCCATTGATGCGTACTTTAACAATGTGAACACCAATCCGGCCTATCAAGCCTTGCGTGACATCCGTTTGCAGCAACACGCCACAAATAAAAGCATTACCGATGATGCAATGGCCGATGCCTTGGCAGAAGGCTTACTCCATTACTCGCAAATCGGCGAGAAATACGTGCAAGAAATTCAGGCGATGATCCGTGATGATCGCCAATACATGCCCCCTGTCAACGCCGCCTAATCGGTTGTGTCAGACATAAAAAAACACCCCGCGCTGTTCGCTTGAACGGCGCGGGGTGTTTTTCGTTTCATCGTGCGCAATCCGAGTGACTACGCATGAACAACAACTAGCGGGTCGCCAACCACTCACGCACCGTCGCGTAATCACCACGGAACACGATACGATCGGCTTTTTTACTCAGCTGATAGGTATACATGGGATCGTAATAGTCGGTCAGCAACGGCGTTAACCAGCCTTCGTGTCCAGCCAATGAGCCAGTCGCTTTCATCGCTTGAATCGCGGCTTGCTGTGTCGCCAGTAAGGCATCATAACGCTCAATGCCCAAACGCTTACGGATACCGAACATGCCACGGGCTAAGTAGTCAGCAAACTGCTGCCAGCCGTCTTCTTCGCCATACGTTGCACAGAAATCACGCTGCATACGTACCACGTAGTCATCCAATAAACGGCCTAGTCGTACCTCCAGCGGATCTTCAACAATCGCGATCTGCGCTTGCTCCATCCCGCGGTTAATCGACAATGGCGTACTGACCGAACCGATGATTTTGCCTTCATCTTCAAAGACGAAGCTCGACGCACCTGCGGCTTGTTTTTTCAACATTTCCACCGCCAGCACATTTTCAAAATCAATCTGCGTACGCTGCGCCGTCACATAGCGACCAAACGAGGAGCCACGGTGATTCGCCGCGCCTTCCAAGTCGATGCCATTGTTCAACTCATGCAGCATCAGGGTTTTACCGCTGCCGGTGTTCCCGCCAATCAGCGTCATCGGCTTCTCAGCCACCGCATCAATGGTATCGATCAGGAAACGGCGCAGGGCTTTATAGCCCCCGACGATCATCGGGTAATCAATGCCCGCTTCTTTTAGCCATTGCTGGGTAATGCGTGAACGCAAACCGCCGCGGAAACAGTACAAGTAACCGTTCGGGTTCGCCTCACAAAACGCTTTCCACTGTGCGACACGTTCCGCTTTCGTTTCACCGTTCACCAATGTATGACCCAGTGCAATGGCCGCCTCTTGCCCTTCCTCTTTGTAACAGGTGCCGACCGCTTTGCGCTCGTCGTCTGTCATCAGTGGACGGTTGTCTGAGGTCGGGAACGCGCCTTGTTCAAATTCAATCGGCGCGCGCATATCCATTAACGGGATATCGTTAATAAACAGGTGTTGAAAATCTTCACAGTTAGGACGAGACATTAGCGGATCTCAATCAAAACAGTGTCATTGTCTGTCGCGGTAAACAGCTCACCAATCGCATTCAGTGTGATACCGTGCTGCTGGGCAGCCGCTTGCACTTCCGCTTCCGCTTCCGGCGTAACGGCCAGCAATAAGCCGCCTGATGTTTGTGGATCACAAAGCAGTGATTTTTGCTCTTCAGTCATGGCACCTAAACGGTGACCGTAACTGTCAAAGTTACGGGTTGTCCCGCCCGGTACACTGCCTTGCGCGATGTAATCAAACACACCCGGTAGGTGTGGGATTTGATCAAACTGAATGGTCGCTTTCAGGCCGCTGCCTTCACAGATCTCATTCAGGTGTCCCATCAAACCAAAACCGGTCACATCGGTCATGGCTTTCACGCCCGCGATGTCAGCGAAGGTTTCACCCGGCTTGTTCAGTTTGCACATCCAATCACGAGCCAAACCTTGGTGCTCATCTTTTAGCAGGGATTTTTTCTCGGCAGTCGTCAATACGCCAATGCCCAATGGCTTGGTCAGGTACAACTTGCACCCTGCTTCCGCTTGGTTATTACGCTTCACGCGATCAGTATCCACAATACCGGTCACGGCCAAACCGAAAATCGGCTCAGGGGCATCAATCGAGTGACCGCCCGCCAGTGAAATACCCGCTTCGCGGCACACAGCACGACCACCTTCAATGACTTTTTGTGCAATCTCTGGCGGCAACACGTTTACTGGCCAGCCTAAGATAGCAATCGCCATGATCGGCTTACCGCCCATGGCATAGATGTCGCTGATCGCATTTGTTGCTGCAATTCGACCAAAATCATACGGATCATCGACGATCGGCATAAAGAAATCGGTTGTGCTGATCACAGCGGTGCCGTTGCCAAGATCATACACAGCGGCGTCATCTTTACTTTCGTTCCCCACCAGCAGGTTAGGGTCAGCGAACGGAGCGATCTGGGTTTTAAGAATAGTATCAAGCACTTGAGGTGAGATTTTACAACCACATCCTGCACCGTGGCTGTATTGAGTTAGGCGAACATTGTCCATGACGCGCTCCGATATAATAACAAGAAGCGGAGGATTCTACTCCTGCCACCAGATCCTGTCATCCATCAGGATCAAAAAGGGAAGCCTAAACGGCCTCCCTTTGCGCCACATCAAGTGGATTTGTTAGCAAATAAATACCTCAGGAAAGATATTCAACAAATTGTGCTAAATCTCGCTCTGGCGCTTTTACATCGCGACAACCCGCAGTGCCCACATACAAAAAGCCGACAATCATATCGTCACCCGTGACCCCCAATGCCTCACGCACGGCTTCATGATAGGCCCATTTTCCGGTTCGCCAGAAGGCGGCAAAACCCTGTGCGACAGCCGCCATTTGCATGGCATGAGCTGCGCAGCCTGCTGAGAGATACTGTTCAATAACAGGTACCTTCTCATGCTCGGTCACCTTGGCCACCACGGTGATCACCATGGGTGCACGAAACGGAGCGTTGCTGACTCTCTCCACCGTGGTCGTATCCTCGCCTTCCGTTTGCGCCGCCGCGGCGAAAATCCCCGACAAGGTGTGTAAGCCTTCGCCCTGCGACACAATAAACCGCCACGGCGTCAATCCGGCATGGTCGGGCGCGCGCAAACCGGCACGGAAAATCGTTTCCAGCGCCTCTCCATCTGGAGCAGGGGCGGTCATTTTAGGTAACGACCGACGGTTCAACAATAAAGCCAGTGCATCCATAATCCCTCACTATTACACGTTTTATAACACGCTCTTGTGTCATCAATGACGGTGACACGTTGTAGGATCTACCCTATCACACCCTGTTCGGCATAAAACCCGGCAAACAACATGGGTATATGACCCGCTCACATCACCGCCCTCTGAATCGTGACGGTTATCGCTTGGCCGTTATCGCTTACCCGTTACAGCTTGGCCGCCAATTCCACCCCTTGGCGGATCACGCGCTTAGCATCCACCTCACCGGCAACCTCGGCACCGCCAATCACATGCACGCTCACCTGCTTTGCACGCAACGTGGCCGACAACGTATCTACCGAGGTCTGTCCGGCACAAATGACGATATTGTCCACCGCCAGCACACGCGATTGCCCTTCTACCGTAATGTGCAGCCCTTGATCGTCAATATGATCGTAACGGACTCCACCCAGTAGCTCGACACCACGTTTTTCCAGCACTTTTCGGTGGATCCAACCGGTGGTTTTCCCCGGCCCTTTGCCTACTCGTCCAGATTTACGTTGCAGTAGCCAAACCTGACGCGGACTGACGTACGAAGCAAACGGGTACAAGCCGCCTGCGTGTTCCACTGTCTTATCAATGCCCCACTCTTTAAGCCAATCATCCAGACGCTGCTCCGTGGGCTCCGTCAGCATCGTGGCGACATCCACCCCAATCCCGCCGGCGCCAATCACAGCCACGTTCGCTCCCAGCACCCGCTGTTCACGGATCACGGTTTGGTAATCCACCACTTTGGGGTGATCAATGCCTGAAATCGCGGGCATGCGCGGTTGTACCCCCGTGGCCACCACAACCTCATCAAAGCCAGATAAAGCATCTGCATCAACCGCATGCTCAAGGTGTACCGTCACACCCGTTTGTTCTAGGCGGCGGGTAAAATAACGAATAGTTTCTTTGAATTCTTCTTTGCCCGGAATTTGCATGGCGAGATTAAATTGCCCGCCCAGCTCTGCATTTTTTTCAAATAACGTCACCGCGAAACCCCGCTCTGCTGCAGCCACTGCCGTCGCCATGCCAGCAGGCCCACCGCCGACCACGGCAATGGTGCGCGAGGTCGCTGCCGGTGTCAGTTGCAACTCCGTCTCGTAGCAAGCGTGCGGATTCACCAAACACGTTGCACGCTGGCCGACAAACACATGATCCAAACACGCCTGATTACAACCGATGCAGGTGTTGATATCCGCGGCGCGGTTCTCACTGGCTTTGTGCACAAAATACGGATCTGCCAAAAACGGCCGCGCCATCGACACCATGTCCGCTTGCCCCCCCGCCAAAATGTCTTCAGCCACCTGCGGGGTATTGATGCGGTTACAGGTGATCAGCGGGATAGACACCGCGTGTTTGACTTGCTCTGTCACCCAAGCAAAAGCCGCACGGGGCACTTGCGTCGAAATGGTAGGGATCCGCGCTTCGTGCCAACCAATGCCGGTATTTAACAACGTCACGCCGACTTGTTCTAACTCTTTGGCCAACTGCACCACTTCGTCATGGGTGCTGCCTTGCTCGACCAAATCAAGCATCGACAGCCGAAAAATCACGATAAAATCCCGCCCCACTCTAGCCCTGACCGCTTTCACGAGTTCAAGCGGGAAACGGATGCGGTTCTCATAACAGCCCCCCCATTCGTCATAGCGGTGATTCGCCCGCTGACAAATAAACTGATTAATGAGGTAACCTTCTGAGCCCATCAGTTCGATGCCGTCATAACCGGCCTCTCTGGCCAATTCAGCACTGCGGGCAAAATCGTCAATGGTGGCGCGGATCTGCCTTGCCGTCATTTCACTGGGGGTAAATTTGGAGATTGGCGATTTGATCGCCGACGCACTCACCGCAAACGGGTGCAAGGCGTAGCGCCCGGCATGCAGCAATTGGAGGGCGATTTTGCCCCCTTCATGATGGACAGCGTCGGTGATCACACGGTGGGCGCGCGCGGCGCGGGCTGAGCTGAATTCAGCACTCAACGGGTGTAAACGGCCACGCAGATTGGGCGAGAAGCCTCCGGTAACAATCAGGCCGACACCACCGCGGGCACGTTCGGCATAAAAAGCCGCCAATTTACGAAAACCATCGCGCGACTCTTCCAATCCCGTATGCATCGATCCCATCAAAACGCGATTACGCAATTGCGTGAACCCTAAGGACAACGGCGCGAGTAAATGCGGGTAAGCTTGCTCATCCATGGCGATCACACCTTTTCTGATATGGTCTGACCAGTATACGAAGGAGTGATAGTTTTATCAAAAATTTGTTTACATATCAGTAACGCAATATTTGCATCTTATCCCTCACACGCAAAGAAGCTCGCATGGCGATTTATTGCTCTATTTCATGCTAACCGCCTAGCCTATAGGGAATTGTTACTGAAATTGCGTGTCTACTCGGTTAGGATAGATACCCAAGCATCCCCAATATGCTTAGGGACTCATAATAATTAGGAATTTCAATGAAAGTGATCTTCAGAGGAATAGGAAAACTGTTTGGCTGGATAGGTAAAGGCATCAATATCCTTCGCCAGATCCTCACAAACCTGCTCTTTTTCGTCGTCATTGGTGCATGGCTATTCATCTTCAATGAAAGCTCGAAAGAGCCAGAACTCCCAGAGAAAGCGGCGCTTGTCCTCGACATTGCTGGTCCGATTGTCGAACAACGTTCGCCCGTGAATACGTTTGATACCCTCGCAGGCAACGCACTCGGTCAGCCGCCGGTACAAGAAACCGTGCTGTTTGACGTCGTAGAGACCCTGCGCACGGCAGCGACCGATGATCGCATTACCGGTTTGGTGCTGAACCTGAAAAACATGCAGGAAACCAGCCTGACCAAAATGCGCTATATCGCCAAAGCCATTGAGGAATTCAAGCAAACCGGCAAGCCGGTTGTCGCCATTGGCGAACACTACAAGCAAAGCCAGTACTACCTTTCAAGCTATGCCGATACCGTTTTCATGGCACCCGATGGGGGTGTGATGCTGCAGGGTTACGGCACCTATAGCTTGTACTACAAAACATTGCTCGAAAAGCTGAACGTCAACACCCATGTGTTCCGCGTGGGCACGTATAAATCGTTTGTTGAACCGTACACCTTAGACGGCATGTCAGACGCCGCGCGTGAAGCCAACGGTGTGTGGCTGAACCAACTGTGGGGGGCGTACACCAGTGATGTGGCTAAAAATCGCCAAATCGATACTGCGGTCATGACGCCAGAGTTGGATCAACTCATCGAACAATTTAAAGCCGTGAATGGCGATTGGGCGCAGCTCAATCTTAACCAAGGCATGGTCGATGAACTGCTTAGCCGTCCGGCATTGCGTCAGCGTTTGATCGATCTGTTCGGTGACAATAACGATCACAGCTTTAATCAGATCAGTTACTACGACTACCAGCCTACGCTGAAAGAGGCCATGACGTCGCAAGACAGTAATGCGCTTGATCCGACCGTGGAAACGAATCACATCGCTGTGGTTGTGGCCAGTGGCGCGATCATGGATGGCCCGCAAAAACAAGGCAATGTCGGTGGTGATACCACTGCGGCACTGCTGCGTAATGCCCGTTATGACGACAGCGTAAAAGCCGTGGTACTGCGTGTGGACAGCCCAGGTGGCAGTGCATTTGCCTCTGAAGTGATCCGCAATGAAGTCGTGGCTCTCAAAGAAGCAGGGAAACCCGTGGTTGTCTCGATGTCGAGCGTGGCAGCCTCCGGCGGTTACTGGATTGCAGCCAGTGCGGATAAGATCATGGCACAACCGACCACGATCACCGGCTCTATCGGTATTTTCGCCATCATGACCACCTTTGAAAAAGGCTTGGAAAAAATGGGCGTGTACAGTGACGGTGTCGGTACGACCCCGTTTGCAGGTGTGGGCGTGACCCGTGAATTGCCAGAAGGCGTAGCCGACCTGTTCCAGATCAGCATCGAAAATGGCTACCAGCGTTTTATCAACTTAGTCAGCACAAGCCGTGACATGACCTTGGCGCAAACCGATAAGGTGGCACAAGGCCGCGTATGGACCGGACAAGATGCCCTAAAACTGGGATTGGTGGATGCTCTGGGTGACTTCGATGACGCTGTCGCCAGCGCCGCTGAACTGGCCAATGTTGGTAATAACTACGAACTTGAGTGGATGGCGCAACCGCTGACACCGTTTGAATTGTTCATGAAAGACATTTCGGGCCAAGCCAAATTGTGGGTAACGGAAGCCATGTGGGGCAGCGTGCCAACGGCACTGCAACCGGTCTCCCAACAGGTTGTAACAGACCTTACCACCCTTGGTAACTTCAACGATCCAAAAGGGCAATATGCGTTCTGTATAAACTGCCTCAATATCGAAAAGTGAGATCAGCCCGGCGTTGCCGGGCTTTTTTTACGCGCTGTTCACCGTATAATGCGGGCCACCAACCGATAATTCTGTGCCTTACATATGGAAAGAAAAAACATTTACATCGCCTATACAGGCGGCACCATTGGTATGCAGAA
This sequence comes from Photobacterium sp. 270122K, assembly GCF_059941365.1. Lineage (NCBI taxonomy): Bacteria > Pseudomonadati > Pseudomonadota > Gammaproteobacteria > Vibrionales > Vibrionaceae > Photobacterium > Photobacterium sp. 270122K. Next base: position 330,663 of record NZ_JBPOEN010000002.1, on the reverse strand, counting down.
ATCAGACCATGGGTATATCCCGGTTGCTGGCTTCATGGAAAAGCAACTGGAAAGCATGCCAGAATTCCATCGTGCAGAGATGCCTACCTTCACGACCCACGAATACGAGCCTCTGATCGATTCGTCGGACATGACACCAATGGATTGGCAGCGCATTGCTGATGATATTAAAGCGAACTATGACGACTACGATGGTTTTGTGATTTTGCATGGTACGGATACCATGGCCTACACCGCATCAGCGTTGTCTTTCATGTTTGAAAACCTCGACAAGCCGGTGATTGTGACAGGCTCACAGATCCCACTGGCAGAACTGCGTTCTGATGGGCAGAGTAACTTGCTAAACGCATTACACATTGCGGCAAACTACCCTATCAATGAAGTCACGGTCTTTTTCAATAATAAATTGATCCGTGGTAACCGCAGTACTAAAGCACATGCTGACGGGTTTGGTGCCTTTATTTCACCTAACCTGCCCCCACTGCTTGAAGCAGGGATCAACATCCAACTTAACAATGTTGAATTGGATAAAAAACCAGACGGTCCCTTCCGTGTACACAACATCACCCCACAACCGATTGGCGTGATCACCATGTACCCGGGCATTTCACCGGAAGTGATCCGCAATACGTTGCGTCAGCCGGTGAACGCGATGATCCTGCTGACCTTTGGCGTCGGTAACGCCCCCCAAAACCCCGAGTTACTCGCGCAGTTGACGGAAGCAACAAGCCGAGGCGTGGTCGTAATGAACCTGACACAGTGCCTGTCTGGCAAAGTGAACATGGGCGGTTACGCGACAGGGTGTGCACTGGCAGATGCCGGCGTACTGAGCGGTTACGACATGACCCCAGAAGCGGCATTGGCAAAACTGCATTACTTGCTGAGCCAAGATCTACCGATTGAATCGGTACGCAGCTTGATGCAACAAGACCTGCGCGGCGAGCTGACACACTAAGTGCCCTCAACGCATCAGCAGGCATCTTGCCTGGCTTGAACGGATGCCCCGCGGCATCCGTTTTTTTATGCCTGCTCACCCAAAAACGCCACCGTCACTCACCGGATACACCCGTACATCCCCCATCACGGCCAACTCAGCTACACTTTCACTATTCCAATATCGTGAAGGCCAAGCACTGATTATGATCCTCCATGGTTCCTCTATTTCACCGTTTGTCAGGAAAATCATGCTCGCGCTTGCGTATAAGGGCATTACTTATGAGCTGCAACCCCTTAACCCTTATATGGAAAAAGAACTCGCGCAAAAACGCCATCCCATGGGCAAAGTACCGATCCTGGAACACGACGGGTTAACCATTATCGACTCCACCGTGATCGCCCATTATCTTGATGATTTGAACCCCGTCCCCCCTCTTTATCCCGGCACGGCACGTGAACGGGCACAGATCCGCTGGTTAGAAGAGTATGCCGATACACGGTTAACGTCTTTAGTGGGTGGGGTATTGTTTTATCAGAAGATATTACGCGGAAAAATGCTCAACAAAGACGTCGACCACGATGCGGTCGAACAGTGCATTGAGCACCATCTACCGTTGGCGCTGACGTATTTAGAAGAACAAATGCCCGAAAAAGGCTTCGTGGGAGGGCACTTTTCCATGGCAGAAATCAGCCTATGGAGCGTCTTGCGCAGTGGTTGGATGGCCGGGTTACGCTTTACCCATTACCCTCGCCTCAATCACTACCTCAGTACCATTGAGCAAGAGCCGTGGGTCGCTAATTTAATCAGTAAAGAAGATCATGAACTCGCCAGTTTTTACTGCGAGCCCATCATTGTGGGAACGGTGACTCGCTAAGCCCTGAATCGTGGTACAGGGCGCATAGTCTGCCATCATGTTTTTGACGGACAGCGCTTAAAAGCTGTCCCCCTTAAAGCGTGCAATGGTGGGCGAAATAGTCGGCGCGTCATCATGGTCGTCAGTCGGCACAAATTCCCGCGTCAACTCAGCCTTGGATTTGAACACCATCTCGCCCCCCTGCGCGACGGACATATGGGCTGCCTCTTCGTTATGGCGCGATTGGTATAACATCACCGCTTGCAGTGTGGCATCACGTTGTTCGGCAGTCAGGGGAGTACCATCCGGCCACTTGCCGATCTCCACCGCCGTACACAATCGCGTATACACATCAGGGGTCATTGCGTTAAGCAGCGTCTCTACATCCATGTTATTTCCTCTTCCGGCACGATGTCGGCACTGTGCGTCCGATCGGGTTTATTGCTATCACTCACGCAGTAATAACAGTTTCAGCTAAAGGTCGCTAAGAATACGTCGATAAAATGCTTAGGGGATCACACCCTGCCCCTGACTGTTTATTTATCCCGCGTGAGAACATGGCTGTTATGACTCGAGTATTGCGTCGCCTTACCCAAACTACGGTACTGCTGGTGAGCCTTGTGCCACTAGCGGGTTGTTTTGAACGCCACCGCACCACAGATCAACTGTGTGAGGCTTACCCCGAGATCTGTGCGGATACCAACCTCAATGACGGGCAATGCCGCATTCAGCGAGCAAACGTGATTTGGCAGCGTTATGACGTGATGCAAACGCCGACCGATCAAGAGAAATTCAAAGAACTGAAATTCACCTCGGCGTATCAGCACTGCTTGGAATATGCAGCCCGTATTGAACCCACTGAGCTCAAAGAACGCAAAACCCACCGCAACCGCGCGCTACTCAATACCTATGCATCGATAAAGCGGCTGAATGAGGAACTGGCGACATCCACCGATCCTGAGATCATTTACTACCGATGGAGCCAGGGGGATCAAGATGCGCTGCGTCAGTTTTTACGCCTTGAAGGGACACCCGCTTTAGATACGCCAGACTTACAATTGGCACTCGCGACGTTTTATATCGCCAAAGATCGCACGAAGACCCAGATGTTGCTGCTGCGGGCACTGTCGCTTTATGACGCCAATCAAACCGTGAAGCCTGAAATTATTCAAACGCTGGCGACCCTGTCGCATCAACAAGGTCACCCGCACCATGCCTATCTCTGGTCAATGACGGGGATTGCTCTCGACATGCCGATCGCAAGCCAAGAAAAATTGGCGTTCCTTTACCCTATGGACGAAACGCAACGTGCCGCGATCACGGCACAAGCGATACGTATGGCAGAAATGATCCGGCAGGGTGAGTTTGATCCCGCGCAGCTGATGCCATAAACGACTCAGATAGCCTACACCGGTTCTGCTGGCGGCTGGAAAATCAGCGACACGGAGTTAACGCAGTAACGCTCGCCGGTTGTCAGCGGGCCATCCGTAAACACGTGCCCAAGATGACTGTCGCATTGAGCACAACGGATTTCAACGCGTCGCATACCGTGACTGTCATCTTGCAAGAAACGAATCGCGTCTTTGTTAACAGGCGCATCAAAGCTCGGCCAACCGCAACCCGAATCGAATTTACTCTCCGAATGGAACAATGGCGCCTCACAACAGGTGCAGGTATACATCCCCGTTTCCCTGTTATGCAGCAACGTACCGGAAAATGGTGCCTCCGTCCCTTGTTCGCGACACACGCGATATTGTTCAGGAGATAGCTTTTCACGCCAATAAGCATCTAATTTATTTGACATTCGTTATCCTTTCTATCTGTCTTCCTCTCGTCATCGCTGAAAAGGTGTTGCCAACAGGGTACACCGTGGCACATACTTTCCGCCGAAAGGATTTTACATCTTCACTGCCCATTTAAGCATATTTCGATGTGGTGAGTGTTGATATTAAAAGTTAATAACGGTAATGATGGATATTCATACAATTGCTGGTTACTTTTGCAGCGTTGTAGTGGGAATGTAAAAAGAATCCGAACTTTTTTTTGACCTCAAGCAATTTAAGTACGTTTTTAGCTTGCAGCGTCACGTTAGATTCTGTAATTTTACTACCAGTTATCTTTCATTAGAAATTAAGTTGTGGAGCAACTGTAATGACTATCAAAGTAGGTATTAACGGTTTTGGCCGTATTGGACGTTTTGTTTTCCGTGCTTCTGTAGAGCGTAACGACATCGAAGTTGTTGGTATCAACGACCTTATCGACGTTGAGTACATGGCATACATGCTTAAGTACGACTCAACTCACGGCCGTTTCAACGGTACTGTTGAAGTTGTAGACGGTAACCTAATCGTTAACGGTAAAACTGTTCGCGTAACAGCTGAGCGTAACCCAGAAGACCTTAAGTGGGATGCAATCGGTGTTGACGTTGTTGCTGAAGCAACAGGTCTATTCCTAGACGACGCGACTGCTCGTAAGCACATCACTGCTGGCGCGAAGAAAGTGGTTCTAACTGGCCCTTCTAAAGACGCTACTCCAATGTTCGTAATGGGCGTTAACCACGCTTCTTACGCTGGCCAAGACATCGTTTCTAACGCATCTTGCACAACTAACTGTCTAGCTCCAGTAGCTAAAGTTCTTAACGACAAGTTCGGTATCGAATCTGGTCTTATGACTACAGTTCACGCAACGACTGCAACTCAGAAAACTGTTGATGGTCCTTCTGCTAAAGACTGGCGTGGTGGTCGTGGTGCTTCTCAGAACATCATCCCATCTTCAACTGGCGCTGCTAAAGCAGTAGGCGTTGTTCTTCCAGAACTAAACGGCCTTCTAACGGGTATGGCTTTCCGCGTACCAACTGCAAACGTTTCTGTTGTTGACCTAACTGTTAACCTAAAAACTGCTGCATCTTACGAAGCAATCTGTGCTGCTATGAAAGAAGCATCAGAAGGCGAGCTTAAGGGCGTACTAGGTTACACTGAAGACCAAGTTGTATCTCAGGACTTCATCGGCGAAACTCAGACTTCAGTATTCGATGCTAAAGCGGGTGTTGCTCTAACTGACAAATTCGTTAAAGTTGTATCTTGGTACGACAACGAAATCGGTTACTCAAACAAAGTTCTTGACCTAATCGCTCACATCTCTAAGTAATGTAAGCTTTTAGCAAGAAATAAGGCGACGCTACGGTGTCGCCTTTTTTGTATCTGTCATTCCATAACCCCCTACCCATCACGCCACAAAGGTGATCTAGCTCACAAAAACAGTCACAAATTTAACAAATAACTTTTATTATTTTCTTTTAATTTTTAAACAAAAATAAGTGTTTCAATCCGTGAAATATGCCCCAAATAGCGCTCTATTTCAGTGATTGACACATTGCCCAATGAAAGGATTGTTCGATGAAACTTCAAGATCTACCAACGATTGCGGTGTTATCTGATGCCGTCACTGTCTGCGAATACCAAGGTTTAAAAATGGTACGTGTCCTTCACGGCACAGCGGAAGCCGGCATTACGTTGCACGGCGGCCATTTGCTCTGCTTCAAACCGGCCGGTGAAGAGGACGTCATTTGGCTCAGTGAAAACGCAGAATTTGATCCAGCAAAAGCCATTCGTGGCGGTATTCCCGTCTGCTGGCCATGGTTTGGAAAGGCTGGCACACCCTCTCACGGCTTTGCACGCACCAGTGAATGGACGTTGCTAGAACATCGTGAGAACGAAAATGGCGTGATTGTTGCGCTTGTACTTGAAGACAGCGAAGCCACCCATGCAATTTGGCCGCATAAGTTTCGCAACGTACTGACGTTTGAAATCGGCCAATCACTGAAAGTAACACTCACATCAACCAATACTGACACGCAACCTTGGCAGTATTCGGGCGCGCTGCACACGTACTTTGCCATTGATGATATTCACCACGTCGCCATCAATGGTATGGGTGAAACCTACTTGGATAGCACCCAAGCGGGCAAAACCTGTACGGGGGGTGACAGCCTGCGATTCCATGGTGAAGTTGACCGTGTGTACACGCAACCTGCTCACACCATTACTGTGGCAGACGGCAGCCCACGCCAACTGCATATCACCAACGAAGGCCATACTGCCGCGGTGATTTGGAACCCATGGCAGGATCTGTCTATCAGCATGGCGGACATGGCAGACAACAGCTTTGAAACCATGGTCTGTGTAGAATCTACCATCCACGGTGACAGCGCCGTTACCCTTGAGCCGGGTGAGTCTCACGCCTTGGTGACCACCGTGGCCGTTAGCCGCTAACGTCAACGTACAAATGCAAACAGGGGAGCAGCCGTCGGCCACTCCCCTGCTTACACCAAATACGATCGAACCTACAAGTAAATCTATAATTAGATCTACAAGTAAACCTACAATTGAAATACGTTAAGCCAGCATCTGTGAATGTGCTTCAATCAACACCCAACCATTCCCATCCGGATCAGCAAATGTCGCAAAACGCCCACCAATAATGGTCACGATTTCCGATAACGGTACCCCGCGACGAGACAACTCGCCGTGCGTGGTATGAATATCATCTGTTTGTACAACCAACCCCTGTACCGAGCCGGCTTCCATTCCGCCAAATGGCATCACTAAGCTAATCGTGGTTTCCGCCCCTTTCGGTGCTAACTGGATCCACCGCTTATGGTTGTCTGCCAAATGATCACGTATCAGCTCAAAACCCAAGGCATCACGATAAAATGTCAATGCTTGCCCCTGATCAGAAACCGGAATTGAAACGGTATCAACACGTGAAATACTCATCAATCAAGCTCTCCCCAACTATGCGCACATTTTTAGCTTAATCTAGAGTTTTTGATTTCGCTCGCAAAAAAACACCTTGTCGCAATCATAAAACAGTCCCTCTTTATACCAAGCCGTAGACCAAAATCCGCCCACTCTCGTTTTTTTTGCAAGAGTCGCTGTTGAAAATGTCCGTTTTCGCAAAAAACAGTAAACCCCCTGAATTCGACCTACTTTTATCACCATTACATGACTAAAAGCCTTTATTTTTAGACGATATAACCAAATAAAAAACAAAACTCACAACAATCCACCGAAAAATAAAACCAGAAGGCACCATGTCACAAACGCATTAATTCGTTAACCATTTTCAAACATATTCCCTTGCAGTACGTGATGTATAGGAGGATAGTGAGGTCATACGCAAAAGAAATTCCTTTTTGCGATGAAATGTAGAATGGAAATTTTGGTTTATAAACCAACAACTCAGTGACGCAATTTAATCAGTTAGGTCTAGGCTTAGTTAGTGAGGGATGTGAAAGTATTTCGTTTTCGTCCTTTCTAATTGATTGAAGAACGATTCAGGGGGCATACCATGAGTATTTTTGACCACTATCGTCAGCGCTATGAAGAAGCCAAGGATGAAGAGCTTTCATTGCAAGAATTCCTTGATATCTGTCGTAACGATCGCAGCGCCTATGTAAATGCCGCAGAGCGTTTGCTAATGGCCATTGGCGAACCAGAAATGATCGATACCGCGCAAGACCCACGCTTGAGCCGACTGTTCTCTAACCGCGTGATCTCGCGTTACAAAACATTTGAAGATTTCTACGGCATGGAGGAAGCCATCGAGCAAATCGTGTCTTACCTTAAGCATGCTGCACAAGGCTTGGAAGAGCGTAAGCAAATCCTCTATCTTTTGGGACCAGTGGGTGGCGGTAAGTCCTCACTCGCGGAAAAACTCAAAAGCTTAATGCAAAAAGTACCGGTGTATGTACTGACCGCCAACGGCGAACGCAGCCCGGTCAACGACCATCCATTCTGTTTGTTTGACAAGAACGAAGACGGCGCATTACTCAACAGTGAGTACGGCATTCCAGAGCGTTACCTCAACAACATCATGTCACCATGGGCCGCAAAACGCCTGCATGAATTTGGTGGCGATATCACCCAATTTAAAGTGGTGAAAGTGCGCCCATCCATTTTGGACCAAGTCGGTATCGCTAAAACCGAGCCGGGTGATGAAAATAATCAGGATATTTCATCACTGGTTGGTAAAGTCGACATTCGTCAGCTTGAACACTTCTCACAAGACGATCCGGATGCATACAGCTATTCCGGCGCACTCTGTAAAGCCAACCAAGGCTTGATGGAATTCGTCGAGATGTTTAAGGCACCGTTGAAAGTGTTGCACCCGTTGCTGACCGCGACACAGGAAGGCAACTATAACGGGACCGAGGGACTTTCTGCCCTGCCGTTTGACGGGATCATTCTCGCGCACTCGAACGAGTCAGAATGGCAAACGTTCCGTAATAACAAGAACAATGAGGCCTTCCTCGATCGTGTGTATATCGTGAAAGTGCCTTACTGCCTACGCGTCTCGGAAGAGATGAGAATTTACGAGAAACTGCTGCAAAACAGTGAACTGTCTGCTGCACCGTGCTCACCAAGTACACTCGAAATTTTGGCGCGTTTCTCTGTGCTGTCTCGTTTGAAAGAGCCTGAAAACTCTAGCATTTACTCGAAAGTGCGCGTGTATGACGGTGAAACCCTGAAAGATACGGATCCGAAAGCCAAGTCATACCAAGAATACCGTGACTACGCCGGTGTCGATGAAGGGATGGCAGGTCTTTCAACGCGATTTGCGTTTAAGATCCTGTCTCGCGTGTTCAACTTCGACCACTCCGAAGTGGCCGCGAACCCCGTTCATCTGTTCTATGTGTTAGAACAACAAATTGAACGTGAGCAGTTCCCGCAAGAGATCGCCGAGAAATACCTCGAGCACCTCAAAGGGTACATCACGCCGAAATACGTCGAATTCATCGGCAAAGAAATTCAGACCGCCTACCTCGAGTCCTACTCGGAGTACGGCCAGAATATTTTTGACCGCTACGTCAGCTATGCCGACTTCTGGATTCAAGATCAGGAGTACCGCGATCCGGAGACCGGGCAGCTGTTTGACCGTGCAGCGCTGAACAATGAACTCGAGAAAATTGAGAAGCCAGCAGGGATCAGCAATCCGAAGGATTTCCGAAATGAAATCGTCAACTTCGTACTGCGTGCACGCGCCAGTAACGCCGGGAAAAACCCAAACTGGACGAGCTACGAGAAACTGCGCACCGTAATTGAGAAGAAAATGTTCTCCAATACGGAAGAGTTGCTTCCAGTGATTTCATTCAATGCCAAAACCTCCACCGACGAGCAGAAGAAGCACGATGATTTCGTGGCTCGTATGATGGAGAAAGGCTACACCCGTAAGCAGGTCCGCTTGTTGTCTGAGTGGTACCTCCGCGTACGTAAGTCTTCATAACCAATTGGATGGGATGAATAAGGGGAGAGCTTATGGCGCATTTTATAGACCGCAGGCTCAACGGTAAAAATAAAAGCACGGTGAATCGCCAGCGCTTTTTACGCCGACATAAACAGCAAATTAAAGAATCCATTGCTGATGCGGTAAATAAGCGTTCGATCACTGATGTGGATAGCGGCGAAGACATTACAATCCCTTCGCGTGATATTCGTGAGCCAAGCTTTCACCAAGGCCGTGGTGGACAACGTGAAGTTGTCCACCCGGGCAATGACCAGTTCTCACCCGGTGACCGTATTGAACGCCCCCAAGGAGGGGGCGGGCAAGGTGGCGCGGGCGAAGGACAGGCCAGCCAAGATGGTGAAGGTCAAGACGAATTCGTGTTCCAAATCTCGAAAGATGAATACCTCGATCTGCTATTTGAAGATCTGGAATTGCCAAATCTCGAGAAAAATCAGCTCAATAAAATTATTGAATGGAAAACCTTCCGTTCAGGCTACAAGTCATCCGGTGTACCGGCCAATATTGCGATTGTGAAATCATTGCAGAATTCTCTCGCACGACGGACGGCCATGACGGCCGCGAAACGCCGTAATCTGAGAGAACTCGAAGCAGCCCTTGATAGGCTGATGAATACGGAGCCCGCACAGCCGTTTGAAGAAGAACGCGTAAAAACAGAAATTCTGTCTTTACGTGAAAAAATCAGCCGTGTGCCGTTTATTGATACGTTTGATTTACGCTACAAAAACTATGAACGCCGTCCACTGCCCACCAGCCAAGCCGTGATGTTCTGCTTGATGGATGTGTCCGGCTCGATGGATCAAGCCACCAAAGATATCGCAAAGCGTTTCTATATTTTGCTGTACCTGTTCCTTAACCGTACCTACAAAAACGTGGACGTGGTGTTTATTCGCCACCACACACAGGCGAAAGAAGTGGATGAACACGAGTTCTTCTATTCGCAAGAAACGGGGGGCACCATTGTCTCCAGTGCATTGCGATTAATGGATGAAATCGTGAAAAAACGTTACTCGCCAGCGGAATGGAATATCTACGCAGCCCAAGCGTCTGATGGGGATAACTGGGCGGATGATTCACCGGGATGCCGAGAATTGCTTAACAAGCAAATTCTCCCTGTTACCCGCTACTACTCGTACATTGAGATCACTCGACGGGCACACCAAACCTTGTGGCGGGAGTATGAAGCACTCCAAGCAGGTCACCGCAATTTTGCGATGCAAAACATAAGGAGCGTGGAAGACATTTTCCCTGTATTCCGGGAGCTATTTAAGAAGCAAGTCAGTTAAGACGCTTTAGGGGGAGTGTGCTATGGAGACAAGCATTAAAACAAAAACACTCAATGATGGTCCTGATTGGACATTCGATCTGTTGGAACAGTATCACCAAGAAATTAAGCGTGTCGCCAACCATTACCGGCTCGACACCTACCCCAACCAGATTGAAGTGATCACGGCAGAACAAATGATGGATGCTTATTCCAGCATTGGGATGCCGATCAACTACCATCATTGGTCGTTCGGTAAACGCTTCATTGAGACTGAGCGCGGTTATAAACACGGCCAAATGGGGCTGGCGTATGAGATCGTCATTAACTCCGATCCTTGTATTGCTTACCTGATGGAAGAGAACACCATTACCATGCAGGCATTGGTCATGGCCCATGCCTGCTACGGCCATAATTCGTTTTTTAAAAGCAATTACTTATTCAAGACATGGACGGATGCCAGCTCCATTGTCGACTATCTGCTTTTTGCCCGTAAATACATCACAGAATGTGAAGAGAAATACGGTGTCGATGATGTCGAGAAACTGCTCGATTCCTGTCACGCCTTGATGAACTATGGGGTCGACCGTTACAAGCGACCACAAAAAATCTCGATGGTAGAAGAGAAAGCGCGACAAAAAGCGCGCGAAGATTACCTGCAAACCCAAGTCAATTCTCTGTGGCGAACCATTCCTGTCCAACAGGAAAAAGAAACCGTGACAGAAGAAGTGCGTTACCCGGCAGAGCCGCAGGAAAACATTCTCTACTTCATCGAGAAACATGCCCCACTGCTTGAACCTTGGCAACGGGAAATTGTGCGTATTGTCCGTAAGGTCAGCCAATATTTCTACCCGCAAAAACAAACGCAGGTGATGAATGAAGGTTGGGCGACTTATTGGCACTACACCATTTTGAATCACCTCTATGATGAAGGCTTGGTGAGTGAGCGTTTCATTATGGAGTTCCTCCACAGTCACACCAACGTGGTGGCACAGCCTGAATATAACAGCCCGTACTACAGCGGGATCAACCCGTATGCACTAGGGTTTGCGATGTTCCAGGATATCCGCCGGATCTGTGAATCTCCTACGGAAGAAGACAAACATTGGTTCCCTGATATTGCAGGGACAAACTGGCTAGATACCTTGCACTTTGCGATGGAGAACTTTAAGGATGAAAGCTTTATCAGCCAATTCCTGTCACCGAAAGTGATCCGGGACTTCAAGCTGTTTGCAGTGAACGACGATGACCGACACAACTATGTGGAAGTCAGTGCTATTCATAACGAAGAAGGGTATCGAGCGATTCGTGAAAAGCTGTCATCACAATACAACCTGAGCAACAACGAACCGAATATCCAAGTGTGGAATGTGGCACTAAAAGGGGATCGCTCACTGACCCTGCGTTATGTCCCACACAATCGGGTACCACTGGCAGATGGGCATCAAGAAGTCTTGAAGCACTTACACCGCTTGTGGGGGTTTGAAGTGACGATGGAAGAAGAACTCGCCGATGGTCGGTCGCAAATCTTAGCGACTTGCCCTTCCCGCACCCAGTACAACACGGATATTTAGACAACGGTAGACACAACAGTTACTGAGACTGAATAAAGACATACCGTCATAATAAAAAAGAGATGCCTTAGCATCTCTTTTTTTTGTGTTGTTCGCAGCCAGTTAATCGCGCTTATTGCTCTTCTTCAAACAAATAGCGTGCGATCTCAATGCGGTTGGCATACCAAATCGCCCCACTCTCGCGGCCGTATTTGCGGATACGGTCAGCAACAAGCTCTGGCTGATGATTACCACAGAACTGCTTCATGTCACGGTAGAAGTCTAACGCCAACTGGCATGCTTCTTTTGACATAAAGTAATAACCACCGACACGGGTATAGATCTTACGCAAACCGTTAATGGTCAACACGTACAGCGTGTTGCCTGATTTCGCCGCCATACCTTGGAACATACGGTAGTCATAGTAGTTGAACGCGCGAGCACGGCAGATCGCTTCGCACAGCTCAGGATCATCTTTACCGTACTTATCGACGATTTTCTTCACTTCTTGCGTCAGTACCACTTTGTCTTCACTGTTTTCAATGAAGTCAGCAAAGCTTTCTGCCGCAATCAGTCGCTCACACGATTCGATCACTTGATCGATCAATGCCGCCGACTCGTCTGCGTTACCTTTCACGGCATAACGCATGTATACACAGCTAATATCGGTACGTGCTGAAAGCAAATCTTCCAACACGCCCTGAACATCCTGTCCATCTAAGGTAATCAGTGTATCAAGAATGCTTAATCCTGACGTGTCCATGTAATTATTTACACGGGTCGGTTTACCGTGTTGAATGGTTAACCAACCGTCACGCGCCAAACGTTGCAACACTTCACGAAGCGTTGTACGTGTTACCCCAATTAGTTCAGACAACTCTCGTTCTGCGGGAAGGATTGAGCCCTGCGGGAAGTGATTATTCCAGATACTCTCAATGATGTATTTCTCAGCAAATGTTGCTGGGCTATCCGCCTTTATTACCATCTGATTAATTTTCCAGTTGCTTCTTGCTCTATTTTTATTAACTCATCATACCACCAGTGTTCACCGATTGCCTACCCAAATGCCAAAAGATGCCGCAGGTCTGACAGTAAACTGACGTCCATTCATATGCATACCGTTGGTCTCTTACTGACATATTGCCTATTCACTGCATTCGAAACACAAGTTTGATAAAGCTCAACGTAATTTGAAATGTGTAAGCATATATTTCAAAACCTGCCTGAAATCTTGTATGTAGCCCGTGTTTTTTGATGAAGTTTCACAATCTTAAATAAGTTCATCGCGAAGCACTTGACTGATCTCGATCTCAAGGTAGAGTGAGCACGTTTTATCATTGGGAGCTGAAAGGATGCTGCTGCCTGCTTTAAGTTAAATGCAATTGCACCGCAGGGTGTTTAGCTTAAAGAGTCTCTAAGAACATTTAACCAGAAAAATAACAAAATGGTTACCTTGCTCTCGGATGACAAGGCAATACTGCGCTCAGCCCTATCTATCCATTGCGTATTTAAGAGACTCAAACACATGGCAATTTCGCTAGGGAACGCCTTTATTAAAAACTTTTTAGGCAAAGCGCCTGATTGGTATAAAGTCGCGATCATCGCCTTTCTGATCATTAACCCCATCGTATTCTTCTTGGTCGATCCTTTTGTAGCTGGCTGGCTACTGGTGATTGAATTCATCTTCACATTGGCAATGGCACTGAAATGCTACCCATTGCAACCAGGTGGTTTATTAGCCATTGAGGCGGTCGCCATTGGCATGACCAGCCCTGATATGGTCAAACACGAAATTGTCGCAAACATTGAAGTACTCTTGCTATTGATCTTCATGGTCGCTGGTATCTACTTCATGAAGCAGCTGCTGCTCTTCATCTTTACCAAGATCTTGATCGGTATTCGTTCAAAAGTGCTGCTGTCATTGGCATTCTGTGTGATGGCGGCCTTCCTGTCTGCTTTCCTTGATGCATTGACCGTTATCGCGGTTGTGATCAGCGTAACCGTTGGCTTCTACAGCATCTACCACAAAGTCGCATCTGGCCAAGAGCCGCATGCCGCGCACGACCATACTTCTGATAGCGATATCCAAGAAGTGAGCCGTGACGACCTTGAAAACTACCGTGCATTCCTACGTAGCCTGCTTATGCACGCGGGTGTGGGTACTGCGTTAGGTGGTGTAATGACCATGGTTGGTGAGCCACAAAACTTGATCATCGCAGACCGTGCAGGTTGGCAGTTCGGCGAATTCATCATTCGTATGGCACCGGTAACCATCCCTGTGTTCTTGTGTGGTATCGCAACGTGTATGCTGGTTGAGAAGTTCAAGATCTGCGGTTACGGTACCGAACTTCCTGAGAATGTACGCCACATTTTGGTTGCTTTCGATAAAGAAGAAAGCAAGACCCGTACTAACTTGGATTACGCTAAGCTGATCATTCAATCTATCATTGCGGTATGGTTGATTGTGGCGCTGGCGATGCACCTTGCTGCCGTTGGTTTGATCGGTCTAACCGTGATTATCTTTGCGACCTCGTTCACCGGTATCACCGAAGAGCACGCACTGGGTAAAGCGTTTGAAGAAGCCCTACCGTTTACCGCGCTATTGGCCGTATTCTTCTCTATCGTTGCCGTTATTATTGACCAGAAGCTGTTTGCCCCTGTTATTCAGATGGTATTGCAGATGGAAGGTAATACCCAGATGACGATGTTCTACTTGGCGAATGGCTTGCTATCGATGGTATCGGATAACGTGTTCGTGGGCACGGTCTACATCAACGAAGTAAAAGCAGCATTGGTGGATGGCGTGATCACACGTGATCAGTTCGACATGCTGGCTGTCGCGATTAACACCGGTACAAACCTGCCGTCTGTTGCGACACCAAACGGTCAGGCTGCGTTCTTGTTTGCCCTAACGTCTGCACTGGCTCCGCTTATCCGCTTGTCTTACGGCCGCATGGTTTACATGGCATTGCCATACACCATCGTGCTGTCACTGGTGGGTCTAGCATGTATTGAATTTACCCTTGTGCCTATGACACAGTGGTTCTACGACATGGGTTGGCTAGAAGCGGCGAAAACCGTTGTGGAAGCCAGTTCACAAGCTGTTGGCCATTAATTGGAATTATTCGTCAGTTTCATTGACTAATAATCAGCTATCCTAAACACAAAGCCCTGACCTATCAGGGCTTTGTACTTTAAGGGGCCACACTACTTTTTGTGACTTTCACATTTACACCTCTCATAAATGACAACGTCATGATTGAGAGCGCGTTACTCAGGAAATCCGTTGATGGAATTTTTATACTCATTTTCAAAAAGCCGCCTGTCATGGCTGATCTTATTCGCCTTCATCATTTTCTTTGAAGGTTGTGCCCTTTTTTTCCAACACGTTATGAAACTTGACCCGTGCGTCATGTGTGTTTACGAACGTGTTGCGATGATGGGGATCGCCATTGCCGCGCTGGTTGGTATGCTTGCACCACAAAACGCCCTGATCCGTTGGGCAGGCTTGATGGGTTGGGGTTACAGTGCTTACCAAGGTTTGGTGCTGTCGACACAACACGTCGGTTACCAGTTCCCGGAGTTTCCGTGGTCAGCCAGCTGTGCGTTGGAGGTGAATTACCCAGCATGGGCACCGCTGGATCAGTGGGTTCCTTGGATGTTCGCGGCGTCAGGTGACTGCGGTAAGATTGTGTGGGAGTTTATGAACCTGACCATGCCACAGTGGTTGGAAGTGATCTTCGCAGCGAACTTAGTCGCGTTGGCCTTGATTGTGATTGCACAGTTATGGGCGCTCAAAAAGGCTAAAGGCTAAGTTCGAGATTCGAGCAGAATGTTAGACAATAAAAAGCGAGACAACGAATAGCTGTCTCGCTTTTTTATGATCTGCCGTCTAACGACACACTTAGCCGTGTCGCGCGTACAGGGCATCTACAATGGGATAATCCGCCGGACACAAGGGGTAATCACGAATGGCATCCAAAGGTACCCACACCGCCGCCTGATGGCTGTGCAGCATGATCTCACCCGACTGCCAGTGTGACAGGAATCCTTTCAAGTGGATCACCTTATCGCCGTAATCAAACACACTGTCCGCCAAAAACGCGCCGGTTTCCGTCTCTATCGCCAACTCTTCCCGCAACTCACGCACTAACGCTTGCTCAGGCGTCTCTCCGACTTCGACCTTACCCCCCGGAAATTCCCATAGCCCGCCTTGGCTAGCATGATCAAACCGTTGCATCAGTAAAAACTGCCCCGCTTTTACGATCACACCCGCGACCACCAGCAGGATCGGTTTCGCCGTGTTCTCACGCTGTATCGCCATGTCAGATGACGGTGCCATCGCGCTTATTGCCCGCAGCACTGCTTGAATTTTTTACCGCTACCGCACACGCAAGCATCGTTACGGCCTGTCTCTTTGTACGGGTTTACCGCTTGTGCGGCTGCACCTTGCTGACATTCGTCTGCCGCCATCACCACTTCAGACAGCATCAATGGCAATTGTGCATACAATGTCTCTGACGCAGGCATACCCGTGACACCGGCTTCCGCCATTTGTGCCAGCGTCGCCTCTTCGTCTACCATCAGCATCAAGGTGGTGATAAATGCAGACAACATACGCATGGTGCCATCAGAGATCGTCTGCTCAGCCCAGTTAGGCTCAATCAATGGCCAGACGGTCAAGAAACCTGCCGCAAACTCGCTCATCTCCGCCGTCAGTGATTGTGTTGTCACCCAGCACAGTTCCTCAGGCAACGCATATTCACCGGCTTTGATGTGGCGATACTGCATTTCAAAGTGATTCAACACCGCCATTTGATCGTCTTTCGCCATGGTGACAGGGGCGTTTTCTTCCACCTCTCCCGTCATCAGCACAGGCAACCAAGCATCAGGGTCTAACGGCTTAGGGTTCGCATTGGCCGCCAACAGCGCCCCTTCAATAAAGGTCGCAGGCATGCCTTCCCACGCGTCAGGCAGTGTCATTAGTTGTGTCATGTTTCCATCTCGTCTCATCGATCAATGCCGCGATTATATACCCAAGTGAGAAAAAAAGGCGATGCCGACCAGTGTGATGACCGGCATGCAGGGCCTGCTATCGGACATGATACTTCGACTAAGTTGTTGCGCTAGCTCAGAGAAATACCGATCAGACGATAAAACGGTTGATGTCATTATCAAAGAATGGCAAAAAAGACACAGTTTCAGGCCAACATGTAGACACAGAGATCAGCATGACGATGCACAACGCGATTATTGCCGGCGCCAGTGGGTTAGTGGGCGACGAGCTCATCCACCTTTTACTTAAACGCGAAGACATTCAACACATTTATGCCCTTGGTCGGCGCGAACTGCCGCTGCACAGCAGCAAACTGCATCAATGCATTCACCCTGAGTTGCACCTTGATCTTGGCCTGAATGAGGGAGAGCTTCCCCTGCCCGCCCCCGATTTTGGTTTTATTTGCCTCGGCACCACCAAAAAACAAGCCGGTAGCCGCCAAGCCCTGGAAGCGGTTGATTACCATTTGGTCAAACACGTTGCTGAACAAATGAAAGCGCACGGGGTGAAACACATTGTGGTGATTTCCAGCCTCTTTGCCAGTCGCCGTTCCCCGTCTCATTACCTGCGCTGTAAAGGCAAGATGGAGCACGCATTGATTGAGATGGGCTTTGAACACTGCATCTTTGTTCGCCCCGGCCCACTCCGCGGTGAGCGCGGGCACCCAAGAAAAGATGAACTGCTGGTACAGAGTATTTTTGACGCGCTACATCCACTGGCTGTCGGGCCGTTATCTAACTTTGATCCAATCCCGGCAGAACAAGTGGCGAAACGCATGATCGAATTAGCATTGGCCGCCACCCGCCGCGAACTGCCAGCGGTTCTCACCCTGTCCGGTCGGATGTTATTAGACAAGCCCGCCGTTACCCTCTAAAATCTCGCACCCAATCAATCACTATTTGGCCATCGGCACATTTTTGCCCACGGCAAAAAGAGAGAACCCATGCGAGTTATTTTAGGCCCAATGGAAGGTGTGCTGGATCACCTGATGCGGGAAATGCTTACTGAGATCAACGACTACGATTTATGCGTCACCGAATTTGTGCGCGTGGTTGATCAGTTACTGCCAAATAGTGTGTTTTACCGCCTGTGCCCCGAGCTACACCAAGGGGGCAAAACCGTTGCGGGTACGCCCGTGCGCGTGCAGTTATTGGGGCAAGATCCTCACTGGCTGGCCGAAAACGCCCACCGTGCGATTCAGTTGGGTTCACCGGGTATTGATATCAACTTTGGCTGTCCGGCAAAATCGGTCAACAAGAGCCGTGGTGGCGCCGTGTTACTGCAAGACCCAGAGCTCATGTACCAAATTGTCAAAGCCGTACGCGAAGCCTCTGACCCTCGCCTGCCCGTCACCGCTAAAGTGCGTTTAGGCTGGGATGATCCGAACCACTGCTTTGAGATTGCCGATGCCGTCGCCCAAGCCGGCGGCGATGAAATCGTCGTACACGCGCGTACCAAAACTGACGGCTACAAAGCGGAAACCATTAAGTGGGATTACATCCGCCAGCTGAAAGAAAAAATCACGATGCCGATCATCGCCAACGGTGAGATCTGGACCTACGAAGACGGCCAGCGTTGCATGGAAGTCACGGGATCAGATGCACTGATGGTGTGTCGCGGGGCAATTAACCTGCCGAACTTAGGCAGCGTGGTGAAACACAACCATGCCCACATGCCTTGGGCGGCGGTGTTAGAGCTACTGCTTAAATACTCCACTTACGAGATCAAAGGCGATAAAGGCCTGTACTACCCGAACCGCATTAAACAATGGTTCGCGTACTTACGCCATGAGTACCCACAAGCCAAAGCCCTGTTTGCCGACATTCGCCAGCACAACAAAGCCGCGCCCATTGTCGCGATTTTGCAGCAAGCACAGGACGACCTAGCAGCTTAAGCCTTCCCCCTCTTCAAACAGCCAAAAGCCCGACACGTTCGGGCTTTTTGTTGTCTGCACGTTAGCATTCATTTATCGCGAATAAACTGAGAAGCATCCTCCATTCACACCCATTGTGACTCACTCCCCGCATCATGTTTTGCTACTCTCCCTGTCTACGTCAGCGAGAATGCAGTGCTGTACTCGTTATGATTTCCATTCACTGGTTCTGGTGTCTATGAGTGACGTATTCTTATTTTATTTTGACCTTTCCGTTATCTTCGTTGGCATCTCATTTTTAATGAGCTGGCTTATTTTTAGCCGCGGTTCAGTCCAATCGATTAAAGATCGTATGGCCTCCGAGGTAGAGCTTTACTGAAGGCGCTTATGCTACTCGTTCATCAATACACTGGCTTTGAAGTCCAAGGTCTTACTCATGAATGAACTCATCTTAATTTTCAAAACCATAGCTAATGCTAATTTTTTAATATGGCTTATTAGTTGGCTTATTTTTATTCGCTGTTCAATTAAATCCATAGAAAAACGCATGGCAGCGGAGGGCGAATTGCCAGCATCATGGGATAGCAACGGGTGGGGATTTCGTTTTTCCATGTACGCCATGGTACTTGTCGCAGGAAAGCCAGCCAAAGTATCCCCCGTCAATGATGCGCTCATTTTAAAGCATGCTACCCGCTTTGATCGCATCATGGCATTTATCTGCGCGGGAAGCCTGATAATTCTGTTAGTCGCAGGAGCACTTATGACCTGGGGGCCAGAAGCTATAAGATTTGACGGTGATATGTAATCACTCCACGCATACAAAAACGGAGGCCATAATGGCCTCCGTTTTTTTATATCTCTATTAACCACTTAACCGACATTAACGATTTGGGTGATTTAGGATGTGGTCTTCCCAATCTATTACGTCGATTTCGTACACGATCTTATCGCGTACAGACTCGTCTGCGGCGTGCATCGCGTCTTTAGAGCCCGTTAGCAGTGGGTGCCACTCAGGGAGGTCTTTGCCTTCCGCCAGCAAGCGGTAGGCACAAGTTTCCGGCAACCACACGAATTCATCAATACGCTCACGGGTTAGCTTCAAGCACTCTTCACCGGACTCAAAACGGTTCGGGTAATCACGGCATGAGCACGTTTGATTGTCGAGCAGGCTACACGCCACATTGGTGTAATAGATATCATCAGTATCGTCATCGATAAGCTTATGCAGGCAGCATTTACCACAACCGTCACAGAGCGCTTCCCACTCATCATCGGTCATTGCTTTCAGATCTTTTTCTTGCCAATAGTGTGTCATCGCGCTGCCTTCTATTACCTCGCCGCTCCAGAATTGCCAGAGCAGTCTCACCTCGAAGGCGGTTTTATAGCCGCCAGCCCTACAAAGTGCAAGCACTTCTGCCGTTCAGAGGGAAATCCCCCCGCTTATGGCGATGGAATAAGAGTCATTACTGTTTACCACCCAGAATGGGCGCTAAATGGCGATATTTTTTGATCCCAATGGGCGACGGTGATAAGTTTCGCAACCGTTCAAATAAGTGTAGGTGAGTTATGGAATGTCGTTTAGGGTGTGGCGCTTGCTGTATCGCCCCGAGTATCTCTTCGGCGATCCCGGGCATGCCCAAGGGGAAACCAGCAGGGGTGCGCTGTGTACAACTCAATGATGAGAATCTGTGCAAAATTTTTGGCAAGCCAGAACGCCCTGCCGTGTGTGGTCAATTTAAAGCGTGTGCAGACCTGTGTGGTAAAACGGCACAACAGGCATTAGATAACATCACAGAACTAGAAAGCATGACCTGAGAGGTCATGCTTCATCTTTTATTGCTTAACGGTTTTCAGGCGGTCATCGCCTATCGTCACTATTCCGCGACTTTACCCGTCAAAATTCTCAGCACTGACTTGGCATGCTCGACGGCCTGATGACCAGAGTGAGTCAGATAGCCACCATCTTCGCTGGTCACTAACCCTTTCGCATATAGACGCTCAGCGGCTGTCACCATCTCAGGGGCGGCATTGCTACGCACTTTGATACCTTCCATATCACTGTGCATTGGGAATTTGATCAATAGGTTCATTTCATGAACTAAGTCTGCGTTATATGGCATGTGTTACTCTCTACTTATCTAACTTAGTGTTAATACTAGCGGGTCACTGTAAGAAAAATAGGTGATGAGATCATGTCCTGTCTAATCACTGAGAGATCAAGATCAAATTTTTGACATAAAAAAACCGCTCCGAAGAGCGGCTTTATTTCTTAATTATCTTATTGTTCAATAATTAAGCTTGAATGCCAACAATCAACCAAGGGGCGTTCGGGGTGCGCAAATCACGCTCAAGGTGCCAAACATCGGTGATGTCTTCTTCGACGCCTTCCGCCTGATCTTTATAACGACCAGAGAACTTAATACTCAGCTGTGCTGTGTTCGCATCGTAGTCTGCACGAACCAGTTCTGCATCCACGTACATCACTTCTGTCTGCTGCTCACCATCAAGCTTATTACGCTCAGCGGCAAGATCATCAAACAATGCAGGGCTAACGTATTCACGAATTTTGCCCAATTCATTGTGGTTCCATGCACCCTGAATAATACGGTAATGCTCACGCGAACCATTCAAGAACGCATTCATGTTAAAGCCAGGAGGCAGATTGAACGGTACATCGCTGTCTGTTGACGCGTAAGACTCCGTGTTCGCCTGCTGACGGAATTGCGCTTGATTACGCTGTGCTTGCTGCTGAGGGGAGTTACCCGCATACGCTTCGCGATGACCCATTGGGGTCGATTTCGTGCTGCGCATTGCTTTGAACAACTTAAAGATAACAAAGGCAATCAAGCCAATGATCAGGATATCCATAAACTGGATACCGTCAAACGCACCGCCAAAGAAGGCCGCAAGAAGACCACCCGCCAATAGACCGCCTAACAAGCCGCCCATCAAACCTTTTTTGCTCGAACCGGCTTGTTTCGCACCCGGCTGTTGCTGCTGTTTCAATGTGTCCGTTTGCTGGGGTTGCTGCTTTTTCACTGGCGCTGTTTTAAAGCTTTTGCCAAATGATTTACCGCCACCAAATTTCTTAGCCTCAACATGCGGTGACACGAAGGACACCGTCAAAATCAGGGCAAATATTGTGAAGATGCGTTTCATTTCAAGAAATACCTTTGCCTCATAGTAGAGCTTGCATCGTAGCGGCCTGCTGCTGAATGTCAACTAAACCCCATAAAGCAAATTGTTACTATTCTTAATAATGATAGATCCGCCTCCTTTTCATTCAGCCGCACACAGGGGCTGTCTCGATCGCATCAGGCTTGCAAACCATTCTTACTCTGTGCAATTCTCTTTCTCCCCCTTAGGCTTTGCCGCCTATACTAGGAGTCATTCATGCTCCTCGATCACCACGTGAAGAAGGCAACAGCGACATGCAAGATACACACAGCAAATTGATTGGCTATTTATTATGGATTTTTGGTTTCACCGGCGCACACCGCTTTTACTACGGTAAACCCGTAACCGGGACGATATGGTTTTTTACCCTCGGCCTGCTGGGTATTGGCTGGTTGATTGACTTGTTTTTGATCCCATCCATGGATCGCGAAGCCGATTTACGCTTTACTGCCGGCGAGACAGACTACACAGTGGGCTGGCTGTTACTGACCTTCCTGGGGGTCTTTGGCCTACACCGCATGTATATGGGGAAATGGCTAACTGGGATTTTATACCTGTGCACTTTCGGCCTGTGTCTGGTCGGTGTGCTGTATGATTTCTGGACGCTCAATGAACAGATTTCAATGAAAAACCGCACAGATCAACGTCATGCTTCTTAAGGCACTTTGACGCCCATTTATCCGGTGCGCGAGCGGGGAGCGGCAAGGCACTCCGCTCGATCTATCACACACAGGAACCCGCTATATGACGGTGTTCACAACTTGCCAAATAAACAGGCAAAACCCGAAGACTCCACCGTGAAAAGCAGTTGATCAAATGGTACACCGATCTAAAATATTGAACGTTGTTCTATAATATTTACTTTTACGATACAAAGTGATAGCTAAACTTTGCCTGTTAAGGTAAAAGGAAAGGCTGTCGTTGCTACGAGCAGCACATATGCAAACAATAATAAAATAATTCGATCATAGAGTAACCTTCCATGGCAAGACGCAATGACCATACTCGTGAAGAGTTGGTAAGTATGACACTGGAGCAAGTCAAAAACTTTCTCGCAGATCACCCACATCATGAACTTAGCCTGCGCAAAGTTGCCGCAATGATTGGCTATGTACCCAGCACACTCGTCAATGTTTTTGGCAATTACAATCTGCTGCTTTTACACGCGGTTGCGCAAACGCTGGATGAATTATTCGTACAAGCTGAAATCGAAATGGTGAGCGCCCAATCACCAGAAGATGCACTACGTAAGCTAGCCTACTGCTATTTGACTTTTGCGATGGAAAACCCTTATCGCTGGCAGCTGATTTTCCAACACACCATGAACGGTGAAGAGCTGCCTGAATGGCAAACCGAGCGCATCAATGGGATGACAGGCATGCTGGAAACCTTGATTGGGCAAATCAACCCACAGCAGAGTGAAAGTGACGTACTGGAAGCCAGTCGCGTATTGTGGGCTGGTGTACACGGTATTACGCTGCTGACGGTGGATGATAAGCTGTTCACGGCCACACCGGTTAATGGCAAAGCCTTGATCGACAACCTGCTCAATACTTACTTGAATGCATGGAAAGCATGATCATTCGTGCAGCTAAGCGATTTGCCTTCACGCTATCACACCCTTTGTTCGCTTAGCGGTACACGTATCACTGCTGTTCTTGTAATAGCAGTGATACCGCCTTCCCCTCCAACTGATCAGGTACATCACTGGCAAAAATAACAGGACAATAAGGTAACTAACATGTCACGGAAGTCACAATCCCACCTACTCACGACTCGACGTTTTTTACCCTACTTTTTGACCCAAGCATGCGGGGCGTTCAACGATAACGTCTACAAGAACGTACTGTTGATCTTCATTGCTTTTGCCGCGCCCAATACCTTGCCGTTTGACAGTGATTTGATCATCAACCTCGCCGCTGGCTTATTTATTTTGCCGTTTTTCCTTTTTTCAGCGACCGCTGGGGTGTTATCGGATAAATACGATAAAGCCAGTATCATGCGAAAAGTGAAGCTCGCTGAAATCGTGATCATGTCACTGGCAGCTGTCGCGTTTATCTATGAAAGTTATGTGGCCCTGCTGATCCTGCTGTTTTTAATGGGCACGCAGTCGGCATTTTTCGGCCCGGCAAAATACGCCTTACTCCCCCAGCACCTAAAAAAAGAAGAGTTAGTTTCAGGCAATGCATTGGTAGAAACCGGCACATTCTTGGCCATTTTGATCGGCACCTTATTGGCGGGCGTGATTGCCAACCAAGCACAGGCGACCTACTTGGCCGCCGCCAGTGTGGTGATTTTCTCCGTTATCGGTTATTTATGTTCTCGCCATATTCCCGACGCCACTGCGAGCGACCCGACCCTGACCTTCAAATGGCAACCGGTCCGACAAACCCGCCGCACCTTGGCGATTGCCCGTAAAGACAAAACCATTTTTCAGTGCGTGATGGGGATCAGCTGGTTCTGGTTCTTAGGCGCGTGCTACCTCACGCAATTGCCGAATTTTGCCAAGCTGTATCTCGGTGGCAATGCGGCGGCGGTGTCTTTCTTGCTGACGCTTTTTTCTATCGGCATCGCGATAGGCTCGCTGTTGTGTGATCGCCTGTCCAACCACCGCATTGAACCGGGTATCGTTCCACTGGGCAGCTTGGGGATCACTCTGTTCAGTGCTGGCTTGATGTTCACTACCCCTGCAAGCACGCCTGAAACGCTCACTATCATTGCATTCATCACTCACACTGCCCTATGGCCGGTATTCATCAGTTTGACCTTGCTGGGTGTCTCTGGCGGGATTTTCATTGTGCCGCTGTATGCCTTGATGCAGCAACGTGCGCCAGAAAGCGAACGCGCACAGATCATTGCCGCCAATAATATCTGGAATGCCATTTTCATGGTCGGCAGTGCCATCAGTGCCATCCTTTTGCTGTCGGTTCTGGGGCTGTCGATCCCAACCTTCTTCCTGATCTTAGCGGTGTTGAATTTACTGGTGGTGGTGTACATCTACATTCAGGTACCGGATTTCTTCTGGCGCTTTTTGGTATGGCTGGTTGGTCACACCTTGTATCGCGTCAAACATCAGGGCTTAGACAATATTCCGACCAAAGGGGGCGCACTGGTGATCTGTAACCATGTCAGTTACATGGATGCGCTGTTATTGGCCGGTGCTTGTCCGCGCCCTATTCGCTTTTTGATGGATGGCGATATTTATAAACTGCCACTGATCAACAGTTTTTGTCGTGCCTGTAAGGTGATCCCCGTGCATGCGACCGACAAAAAATCGGTGCTGAAATCCTTTATTGATGTCAGTAAATACCTTGAGCAAGGCGATGTGGTGTGTGTGTTCCCTGAAGGCCAATTAACCAAAGATGGGAATATAGGGCCCTTCATGCGTGGGATTGATTTGATCATCAAACGCTCACCGGTGCCAGTGGTCCCAATGGCATTACAAGGACTGTGGGGCAGCTACTTCAGCCATGAAGGGGGCAATGCCTTATTCAAGTGGCCAAAACGCTGTTGGTCTAAGGTCACTATCATCGCCGATACCCCGCTGGCACCCGAGGAAACCAACAGCGTGATGCTACGTGAAAAAGTACAGGCACTGCGCGGTGAGTACCGATAGCGCCAATGCCGGTAAGCGTGGTGATGACGGTGATGGAAAAACTGTATTGATCGGGACAAGCCGCACATAAAAAAAACGAGAGGCCATGGCCTCTCGCTTTTTATTGGGTCTGTGCCGTCAGACTAAACGTTCAACAAGGCCTTGTTGCAACCACTGCGCTAAACGTACCCGCGACACTTTGATCCCACTGGCCAACACATCTTGCGGTAACACAAAGTAGTCAACTGGTCGGCGGTAAGCGGCCACTTGCTCGCGCATGTAAGCCACCAGCAGTTCGCGTGGGTTCGCCACGTGTGCCGTCTCTGACAGCGCGACAATGGCCACCGGACGCTGACCAAATTCCGCATCCTCAACCGGCAGCACAAACGCTTGCGTGATCGCCGTATGGGCTAACAGCACACGCTCAATGTCTTCCGGTTGCACATTCTCGCCGCCCGAAATAAACATATTGTCAACGCGCCCGCCAATGTGCAGTTCTTCATCCTGCCAGTATCCCGTATCTTTCGTGGCAAACCACGCTTGATCGCTCACGGGAAAGACGGTTTTATTGCGGTAATAGCCTAAGCATAAGGTCGCCCCTTTTACCCACACTTCACCGTCGTGCAGCATCACTTCACGATTGGGTAGCACGGCTCCCACACCTGCACTGGCGTTGGCTTTTTTAACGGTCACGGTCGAGGCCATTTCTGTCATGCCATAACCACACCAACACTCAATGCCACGTTCACGCGCGGCATCGGTCAGGCTGACGGGGATCACCGCGCCCCCCAACAGCACCTGTTTCAGAGGCAAGGAAGCAACCACTTCACTGTCGAACGCCCTATCAAGTACGCGCTGTAATTGCGTGGGCACCAATGAAGCATGGGTTACCTGTGTCAGTTTTTGTTCCATGTGTTCCGGTTCGCACACGACCAACTGCGCACCGCGATACAACCAACGCCACACAATCGCCATGCCCGAGATATGGAAAAGCGGCAATGACAGCAACCAACTATCATCTTGCTCAAACGGTAACCAAGCCAACAAACCCGCCGCACTGGCCAGATGGGTTAAACCTGAATGCACCACGGCTTTAGGTTGTCCAGTGGAACCCGATGTTAACGTGAGCGTGACCGCGCGCGAAGGTTGCCACGTCACCGGCACCAAACGCGGTTGTGCCGCCGGTTGTAGCTTCAGACGCGGCACTGACACATCGACGCCCGTCAGCGGATCAGTATCGTCGGGATACCACACTGCATCACAGGCTAACTGCGCCAGTTGTGCATCTAATTCCGGTGCACTGGCGCGGGGGTTTAAGCCGACAAAGCGAGCCCCCACACGCATGGTCGCCAATAACAGCCCAAGCAGAGCTAACCCATTGGGCGCAATCGCCGCAATCAGTTGGTCCCGCTTGATGCCTTGTTCCAGTAGCCCTTGCGCATACACATCCACTTGCGTGGCCAATGTCGCCCATGAGATCGACTGATCCGCCCATTCAATCGCAACGGCATCCGGCCGCTCTGCCGCCCAATGCTGCCACGGCCATGTGACAAAAGGCGCTGAGATTACGTCTGCCATGCCTTATTGTTGCCACACAACCGTCAAGCTATCCAACGTGGTCACTGGCAACGTGCAACCCGGCCATGGGTGTTCCAATTGCATCTGGAACAACTGCATGGTGTCTAACCCCGGGATCACGTCGGGTGTCTGCCAAGCGGCAAAACGCGCCAACTGGTTCAAGCCTAAGCTCGATTCCATGCTTGAGCTGATCACCGCAGTTAAGCCAGCGGCATGGGCTTGCTCAACCAATTCCACACAACGCTGTACCGAACCAATCAAGGTCGGCTTGATCACAATCGCCACCACACCCGGCTCCGCTTTCACTTCAAAACCGTCATCACGCACGGTTTCATCCCACGCAATGTTAATACCGGTTTCAGCGGCAAACGCCAAGCTGTCAGCCGGTGTCATGCACGGCTCTTCCAAGAAAGCGATCCCGCTGCGGTGTTCAGGTTTCACGTATTTCGCAAACTGCTGGGCTTTCAACGGGGTCCAACGGCGATTGGCATCTAAACGAAGACGGATCCCCGGAATAGATTCAATGAACATGTCTGCCACCATGCCATCACGCACCGCTTCATACATGCCCACTTTAATTTTGGCCACTTTCTCGCCCGGCATGTCATTGAGTGCCACGACCAAATCATCCGGATCGCCCGAACACAGTGGCGCCACTTGGTAATTGCCTTCAACGGGTAAACCACCTTGCAGCTCTAACTCTGCCATGCTCAAACCAAACGCGACCGATGGCAGCGCATCGCTAAGGCCAAAACAGCCCGTGTCTACCCATTGTGCCAATCGTTGCTGCGCCTGCTCACCGGCTTGAGCGGCATCTTCTTGGCTAAACTCAGGCAACGGCGCAATTTCGCCGTACGCCACACGCTCACCATCGTGCAACTCCACAATCCAACCATCACGGTTAACCAATCGTTGATCACGCAAGATCACGCCAGAATCCATCGGAAGCTGATATTGGTACAGTTTTGCACTACGCATGTTAACAATCCACCTTGCTAAATCTTGAATCACATCATGTGACATAAATAATGTTCTACGGCCTTGGCAAACGCCAGTGGTTGTTCCACGTGCACGTTATGTCCAGCCCCTGCAATCACAGACACCGTTAACCCAGAACGGGTGGCAAGATCCGTAAACTTTGTGTCTTTCTCACCGCAAAGATAATGCACCGAAGGATACCGTTCGGTCAGTGGTGGCAGTAAGAAAGGTTGCTTGGCCAACGAGGTGGCCAAGAGCATGTGCGCGACAGCAGCCCCTTGGTTAGCACTGCGTTTCTGCACTAACTGTTGGCGTTGCTCTGCTGTCAAAGAAGAAAAGACCGGTTGTTGATACCAATCGGACAACACCGTTGTCAGCGGCTCCTGCGTTAAACGCTGTGCCCAGCGCGAATCATGGGCGAAACGCACGGCACGCTCCTCTTCCGGCAAACCGAAATGGCCACCTTCCAGCACCATGCCCACAAGCCGTGGCGATGACACCGCAGGGCGCATTGCGGATACCGAAGAGGATACCGCAGAATCTGTTGCATCATTGAATGTACAGACAGAAGACCGTAAATAGCAGCACGCGTGATACATGGCGACGCGCGCCCCGAGCGAATAACCGACCAAAACATAGTCCGTCACGCCACGATGGCGCAAGGTGACCTGAAGGCTTGCTGCGGTTTGCTCAAAATCATCCGCCCATTGGTGACGGCTGTGCCCGTGCCCGGGTAAATCCACCGTCAGGCAACGGTGACGAGGGGCAAGGTGATCCACCACGCTTTGCCAATCCCGCCCCGAGCCTAACAGGCCGTGCAGAAAGACCAGCGTGGGCTGATCGGCATTCAGCTGACTATCATCAATGCATTGATCATTACCCCGCTCATTAGCGTGGAGCTCAGAGTAAAGCAGCATGGCGTACCTCGGCAAACAATGCCTTCAGTTGCTCCCCACTCTCGCCTGCGGGCGTTTGGATCTCAATTAAAGTCGCTCCCGGCAAGGTTAACCCTTCACGGCAAGCGGTTTCCGCGTCTGCCAATGTGGTTGGACGTTCATAACGCAAGCCAAACATAGCCGCCGCATGCTGGAAATCCAGCCCGTGCGGCATGCGGTAGAGGGCCTCTTTTTGTTCATCCGGTACGGGCAATAAATCAAAAATCGCCCCGCCGTCATTGTTAGTGACCACCACCACGACCGGTTGTTCTGAAGCGCGCAATAACGCCAAGGAATTCAAATCGTACAACAACGACGTGTCGCCCAGCACACACAACAAAGGTTGCTGGCGGCCTTTTTGCACACCAGCCGCCGTGGCTATCAAACCATCAATCCCCGAGGCGCCACGGTTCGCATACGTGGCCGTGTGTGGCAAGGTGCCGCACATATCCAACAAACGAACGATCAGGCTGTTCCCCAAGAACAACGCGGTATCAGCAGGCACCCAATCCATCATGTGGGCCGCCAAGCTCAATTCGCTCAGCGCGGTATACTGGGTTTTCACTGAAGACAAATATCGCTGTGACGCTGCTTTCAGGTTATCAGCCCAACCAAACGCCGCTGGTGTCACTGTGGCTTCCAGTGCGGTTATCTTCAACGCATGGGCAAAATCGGCAACCGGTGCTTGCACACGCAAAGTACAACGGAAGCTTGGATCGAGCGGCACCGCCAGTGGATCCACAAGCCAATACTGTTGCCAATCACCGCTATCAATGTACTGCGCCAAACGCTTTGACACCAAGCGACCGCCAAATTGCAGCAACACATCGGCCTGCGCCAATTGCGCGCGACAATCTTCTTGTTGCAGCCAGACATCAAACCCTGCCCATTCACTGCTGCCACCCGCTTGCGGATCCGCCAGTAATGGCCAACCCAGGTGTGCCGCTAACGCCTGTACATCGGCCAATGCGTCCGGGGCTAATCGTCCTGCGATAATCACGCCTTTCTGGTGCATCATCGCTGGCCACTGCATCGGTACACTCACGGCCTCGCTCATGCGGGCATCGTGATAAACCGTATAAGGCTGAGATTGGGTCTGCCACGCGGATAACGGGGCTAAATACGCCGAAAAATCCGCCGCATCGCCATACAAGGGCTCTGGGTAATGGCAATTGAAATGCACCGCACCACCGTGTTGATGCTGCTGATGCATCACTTTATCCACGGTAGAAACTAACCAGGTTGGGGAAATATCGAGTGTCGGAGACGGGATCGCCTGAAAGGCGCTGACGTGGTCTGAAAAGATACCATGCTGACGAATGGCCTGATTCGCCCCGCACTGGATGAGTTCGTCCGGACGATCAGAGGTCAATAACACCAACTTTTCGCCGGTTAATCCACTCTCTGCGACAGCAGGCAACAGATTGGCCACTGCGGTGCCAGACGTCACTACCACCGCCACAGGGGCATCGGTGGCTTTGGCTAATCCCAAGGCCATAAAGCCAAGACCGCGCTCATCAAAGTGCGTATGCACAGTCAGCTTGTCGTTACTGTCAGCCGCTAAGGTCAGCGGCGTAGAACGTGAACCGGGGGCGATACAAATGTGTTCCACCCCAAGCCGTGCCAGCTCTTCCAGCATTAACCCTGCCCACAATTGGTTCAGGGCAGCACGGTAGGGTTTTGACGATGACATCACAGTCGAAGAATGCATCACATCACTCATGCCGTTTTACGCTCCCATTCGCCTTCCTCACTGGCAAGTAAGCTGCATAAGGTCGAGGTTTTCCGATCAAGCTCTTTCCATTCGCTGTCGGCCGTCGATCCCGGCACAATGCCCGCACCGGCAAACAGGTGAACTTCGCCATCCATCATTAATGCACTGCGGATCGCCACGCAAAATTCACTGCGTTGGCCACCCAAGAAACCCACCGCCCCGCTGTACCAACCACGGGCAAACGGTTCGTTTTCACTGATGAACGCCAAAGCTTTATCTCGCGGTAAGCCCGCAATGGCTGCTGTCGGTTGCAAGCTATCAAGCAATTCGGCGCTGTACACGTCATCGTTCAATTGGGCGTCAATACCGCGCTTCAGGTGCTGCACTTTACGCAGTTGGATCAGCTCCGGCGTTTGTGCCACGTTCATATTGACACAACGCGGTACCAAGCGGCTGACAATGTCATCCACCACTAAACGGTTTTCGTAGCGGTTCTTGCTGTCGTCCAGTAGCCACTGCGCCAACGATGCATCTTCTTCTGCATTGATACCGCGACCTGTAGTACCGGCTAATGCTTCCGTGTGTAAATCACGATCGTGACGCAGGAACAAGCGCTCAGGGGTCGACCCGACAAAGCAATGCTTGGCATCCAACGCCATCATGAAATGGAAGCTGTGATGATTACGGCTACGGCTGGCTTTGAGCAATTGTGCCGGTGACACCGGCGCATCCAGCGTTAACGTTGTTTTGCGCGCTAACACCACTTTCTCAAACACGTTGTGCGCGATGGCATCCAGCGCATTGCTGATCATCTGTGACCAACCTGAAAAATCCGGCGAATACCGGCGACCCAGAATTTTACTGGTGATCGCGCCCACTTCTGTGGTGTCTGCCGAGATCTGTGCCAACCCGTCCAGCACTTTTTGACGGTGCTCATCAGACAGGTTTACGGCCAGTAGCCAATCGCCATCAACGCGACTCACTTCCAGCACTGGCAAGAAAAAGAAAGAAGATAAACAACGCTGATTACGGTGCGTGCGTCCATCAAAAGATCGCCCACCCCAAATACGCTGTTCGGTGTCTAACACCTTTTCAGCCGCTTTCGGATCGGTAAAGGTTCGGATTTGACCAAGTGCAACCACTTCTTCCCGGCTGTCACGCGACTGCCAGTAAAACTTCGGAAACAAAGGTTGAGATTCCATCCAGTCAATCAAGTCGGTATTCGCTGGAAGCTCCAGTTTTACCGTTAATCGTTGAGTTGTCGCTGCAGATTGTTGAATTTTATTAATTAAGAACTCAACGGCTTTTTGTAACGCGGTCAAGGTAACCTCACTCAGCTCTTAAGCACTTTCAAAGGCTCATCCCTGGCTGATTGTAACATTGCTAATCACTTAGCTGACTTCTACCCTTATGGCGTTGTCGGGTTATTCCATCGGCAACCCCATAATGAATAGGGCATTCTACCTCAGAACTCGTATTCTGACTAATAAAGTAATGACTCAACACGAATCTTCATATCTCATCATAAACGCAGAAAAGCGCATCATAAATGCCATAAAGCATTGCTGAAATTCGCAGCAATTCCTTTCATTGTAATATTTTATACTGCCCAAAGAGGGAAACCCCCCTCATTTTTTACTGTGACTAGCGAATTCAACCTGACAACGCAGAATTTAATGATACGAATAACTATTTTTCACTATTTTTTCCTGCAGGGTGTTTATTTTTCACGGTTTTATAGTGTAATTTGAAGTCATAAACTCAAATCAGATCAGGATTACAGGAAATGCACAACATCGGGATGTCATCAAAACTCAATAATGTCTGTTACGACATACGAGGTCCCGTCCTGAAACATGCCAAACGCATGGAAGAAGAAGGACAGAAAATCCTCAAACTTAACATTGGCAACCCGGCACCGTTTGGCTTTGATGCCCCTGATGAGATCTTGGTGGATGTGATCCGCAACCTGCCCACCTCACAGGGTTACTGTGATTCCAAAGGGATTTACTCAGCGCGCAAAGCCGTGGTGCAGCACTACCAAAAACGCGGCATGTTGGATGTGGACGTGGAAGATGTCTACATCGGTAACGGCTGTTCTGAACTGATTGTGATGGCGATGCAAGCCCTGCTCGACACCAACGATGAAATCTTGGTACCGTCACCGGATTACCCGCTATGGACCGCTGCCGTTTGCCTGTCTGGCGGTAACGCGGTGCACTACACCTGTGACGAACAGTCTGACTGGTATCCTGATCTGGACGACATTCGTAGCAAGATCACGCCCAATACCCGCGGTATTGTGTTGATCAACCCAAACAACCCAACCGGTGCGGTGTACAGCCGTGACTTCTTGTTGGAAATCGTGGAAATTGCCCGTCAGCACAAACTGATCATTTTTGCCGATGAAATCTACGACAAAATTTTGTATGAAGGTGCGCAGCATACCTCCATTGCCCCGTTGGCACCGGATGTCTTCTGTGTGACGTTCAATGGCCTGTCTAAGTCGTACCGCGTGTGTGGTTTCCGTGCAGGCTGGATGGTACTGTCTGGACCTAAACTGCCCGCTAAAGGCTACATTGAAGGCCTCGATATGCTGTCTTCAATGCGTTTGTGTGCCAATGTCCCGATGCAGCACGCGATTCAAACGGCGCTGGGCGGTTACCAGAGCATCAATGAATTGATCTTGCCGGGGGGTCGCTTGCTGGAGCAGCGCGATAAAGCGTACGACTTGCTGACGTCAATCCCAGGTGTGTCGTGTGTGAAACCAAAAGGCGCACTTTACCTGTTCCCGAAACTGGATCAGAAGAAATTCAACATCGTCGATGACCAACGTATGGCGCTGGATTTCTTGCAGCAAGAGAAAGTCTTGATCGTACACGGCACGGGCTTTAACTGGAAAGAGCCGGACCACTTCCGTATTGTGACGCTACCGCGCGTGGACGATCTGGAACTGGCCATGAGCCGCCTTGAGCGCTTCTTGCACAGCTACCGTCAGTAACACGGGTTCGTTGCACGAATGATGATCACGATAAGCCTCAGTCTCACGACTGGGGCTTTTTTCTGTCTACGATTCGGATAGCGCTACGCCGTACCCCCCAAAGTCTGTTACCTTTATAGCGACCCTTCTGTAAAGAACCGATACGGTAACCGTTGAGAGCAACCTGATGAAACAAAGCCATTTTTTCGCCCACCTCGCCCGCATGAAGCTGATCCAACGTTGGCCGTTAATGCGTTGCGTAGAAACTGAAAACATCTCTGAGCACAGCTTACAAGTGGCCTTTGTGGCGCATGCGCTTGCCTTGATCAAAAACCGCAAATTCGGGGGGAACACCAATCCTGAACGTATCGCCCTGCTCGGCATGTTCCATGATTGCAGCGAAGTGTTAACGGGCGATATGCCAACGCCCATCAAGTACTACAACCCCGCCATTGCGCAAGAATACAAAAAGATTGAATTGGCCGCAGAGCAAAAACTGCTGTCGATGCTGCCGGAAGAATTCCATGATGACTATGCGCCCCTGCTGGACAGCCACTGCATTGACCCTGACGATTATGCCATCGTCAAACAAGCTGACAGCCTGTGTGCCTACCTAAAGTGTCTGGAAGAATTAAGCGTCGGCAACCATGAGTTTACGTCGGCGAAGAAGAACTTGGAGCAAACCCTTGCCGATCGCTCGACCCCCGAGATGGACTATTTTCTCGCTACCTTTGTCGACAGCTTCAACCTGACCTTGGATGAAATCAGCTAATGCCGTTGTTTACCCTAAACGCCGATTTCCACACCGCGTGGGAAGCCCGTAAGAGCAATGAACAAAAAGAACGCCGTAATGATCACCGCTCAGCGTTTCAGCGTGATCGTGCCCGTATTCTTCACTCCGCCGCCTTTCGTCGCTTACAAGCCAAAACCCAAGTGCATGGCGCGGGCCACCACGATTTTTACCGTACCCGCCTGACCCATTCACTGGAGGCGTCACAAATTGGCACCGGCATTGTCGCGCAATTGAAGATCAACCAACCGGATTTTCGCGATCTCTTGCCCTCCACCAGTTTGATGGAAAGCCTATGTTTAGCCCATGACATCGGGCACCCGGCCTTTGGTCATGGCGGTGAAGTCGCTCTGAACTACATGATGCGCCACCACGGCGGCTTTGAAGGCAACGCACAAACGTTCCGGATCGTCAGTCACCTTGAACCGTATACCGAACAGTTTGGGATGAACTTGTCACGCCGCACCTTGCTGGGCTTGTTGAAATATCCTGCGTTTATCAGCGACACCCGCGCCACTGAACTGCCTGCGGATGTCGTGAATTTTCGCCACCTGAAAGCCAAAGACTGGCACCCCGCGAAAGGGGTTTACCGGGATGACAGCGACACTTTTGATTGGGTATTAGCCCCATTAAGTGAACATGATCGCGCCTTATTCAGCACGATGCGTGCTGAGCGCCATTGTGCGACTGCCCACCTTAAAACACGGTTTAAATCGTTAGACTGTTCGATCATGGAACTGGCGGACGATATTGCCTACGGGGTACATGATTTAGAAGACGCCATTGTAATGGGCATTGTCACCCGTGAGCAGTGGCAGGAAGCGGTCGCCAGCAAGTTAGCGGACTGTGGTGAGCCGTGGATTGAAGAACGCATTAGTCAGCTCAGTGATCAGTTGTTTGGGACCCACCACGAACGCAAAGACGCCATTGGCGCGATGGTGAACGCCCTGCTGACCTCGATCCACATTGCCCCGACATTGCAAAACGGCGTGGAAGCCTTTGATTGCCCGTTGCTGCAATGGAATGCGTTTCTGAGTGAGCCGATGGAACACGTACTGAATGTGCTGAAACAGTTTGTCAGCCAATACGTGGTACATAAACCTGAAATCCAGTTGTTGGAATATAAAGGGCAGCAATTGGTGATGGAATTATTTGAAGCGTTTGCCGCGGATCCTGAACGCCTGTTGCCCGAGCACACCCGCGAACGCTGGCTGCGCGCCCATCAGCAAGGCGATAACGCACACCGTGTCATTGCCGATTATATCTCTGCAATGACCGATGGCTTTGCTCAACGCTTGTACAGTACCCTGTTCCACCCAACATCTGCTGTCGGCGTCGGGATTGAGGGGCATGGGTTTTAAGGACAAACGCAGGGACGTTTGTAGGGACGAGTGTCGAGTTCAAAGGGGCTAGGAAGAGCGGAAAAACTGGAAAAACAGGTACTAGGGGCTAGTGCAAAGGGACGAGAAAAAGCAAAAAAGACAAGACTGTGGTCCTGTGGTCCTGTGGTCCTGTGGTCCTGTGGTCCTGTGGTCCTGTGGTCCTGCAAGCAGGATTTCAGATCCCTTTATGGGTGTAAGCACTTTCGCTCCTGCTTTTTCCATAGGGCCTTAGGGCCACAGGGTCGCTTTTTCACGCCCCTCGACACTCGTCCCTTTACTTATAATTCTTCTCAAACACCCCTTCAGGCATTTGCTGGATCTGGAACTCAATCATCTGGTTAAAGACATCAAGCAACGGGGTGTATGCCTCTTCGTTGCCTTTGTCCAGCGCCGTTAACGCCAGATAGCCCGCTTCTACCGTAGATACGCCCTGCGATTTCGGGGATTTTCGGATACGGTAATTACCGTCGTCGGCATTGTCTAATGCCACCGCGGGCAGTTGCTGTAAATTGCTTGAAAGCTGCCACATTTTGTAGGCTTTCTTCCACGTGCCATCGAGCAAGATCAACGTCCGTTTTGTTGCCGTTGTATCAGATGCCATGGCATCAGGTGCTGCTTCTTTTGGCTCTGTCGCCTCAGCCAAGGCCGAGATCGGTGTGGCGTGCTCGCCAGGGTAAATCACCCACGCTTGACGGAGAGGATCAGCCAATAACTGGTTTATCTCAGCATGCGCAGAAAAGTCTTCACCGATCCATAATTTGGCATTGGGCAGTGACAACGTCAGAATACGTGCCGTGCCAATCGCACGTTTCACCTCAGAAGGGTGTTGTAAAATCCACAGTTCAGTTTTAGCATCAATCACTTGGATCCAGCGGCAAATACATGCCTGCTTGGCTTTACCGCACTGTTCACAATATCGACTCATCGAGGTGGCCTTGTCTATTCGTCTCTTTGTTATTCTCACTATCGCGCTGATAGCACTCATGCAATTGCCTGCGATAGCGTCCGCGCTGTTCTGGCAACGCGATGCCATTGTACACGGGGAGATCTGGCGGCTCATTACCGGCAACCTCACCCACACCAATTGGCCACACATGATAATGAACACGCTGGCCTTGGCAATCATTACCTTTATC
The DNA here is from genome assembly GCF_059941365.1 of Photobacterium sp. 270122K. Lineage (NCBI taxonomy): Bacteria > Pseudomonadati > Pseudomonadota > Gammaproteobacteria > Vibrionales > Vibrionaceae > Photobacterium > Photobacterium sp. 270122K. The sequence goes on along the minus strand of NZ_JBPOEN010000002.1, from coordinate 293,560 downwards.
TTTCGTGCACAATTAACCGCCGCACGGTTAGCCGGACTGATTGTCAGTTTATCGCTGTTTATTGGGCTGTGCCTGTTCGGCTCTTCAATGCACAACTATGCCGGGCTCTCTGGCGTCTTGCATGGGCTCTTTGCGTGGGGTGCCTGTCGGGATATCCTCGCCAAAGACAAACTGGGGACAGTGATGTTAGTCGGGGTCATTCTGAAAGTCGCGCATGAACAACTCTTTGGCGCCTCTGCCCTCTCTGAATCACTGATCCAAGCTCGCGTGGCCACAGAAGCCCACCTTGCCGGTCTGGTGGGGGGGATATTGATTGCGCTGCTCCCTGTCGTCTGGCGAAGCGTTCGCGCACGTTGCACGCAGTAAATACGTGGCCAAAGTATAAAAAAAGAGAGCACCACAACGGTGCTCTCTTTCGTTTTCACTGCGTGTAGTATCGCGCTTACAGTTTGATGCGCGCGCGATTCTTCTCAACCGTCGCCGCACCGATGCCCTTCACTTGAGACAAGGCTTCTGCTGACTCAAACAGTCCATTGGCCTGTCGGTACTGCACAATCTTCGCCGCTTTGTTCGGCCCAATACCCACCAATAAGGTATCCAACTCTTCCGCATTGGCCGTATTGATATTCACGGTGATTTCAATCCCTTCGTGCTTATCCACCTTCTCGACCTTGGGCTCAGTACTGTCAGCGGCCATCACCGGTGACGCCATCCCTACCAATAATGCCCAGCCCATCGCAGCAACTATGCGTTTCATCGTTCTCTCCTTATTATTGAGCCAGACTGTTATATCTGACATTAAACGCTTGTGTATCAAGCGATTGTTCATCAACAAGGGATACGCTGAAGGAATGGAGCAAAGGGGTAAAGCCCCCTATCGAATTCCTATGCGAAAAATACGCAAAAAAAAGACGGGCCGCACATGGCGGCCCGTCTACAAACGTATAAATTACAAATTAATTTGCCGCTTCGTCTTCTTCGACAGGGTATGACACTTCAGCCGTATCACGCAGCACTTGCAGTGTTGCCATCACGTCTTGCTGAGCGTACATCTGCTCTAACTGCATCGCCAGTTGGCTGTTTGTAGCAACATCACCCACGTTCGCATCAATGACATTATCCAGTGCAATGATCATCACGTTACCGGCAGCATCGCGCGTCACACTGTACACGGTTTTACCCGCGTCAGGTTTTGCCATGCTGAAAGCTTCTTGTGCAATCATGCGGTCAGAGCCAACACGTGCAATGGTTTCTGGTGCAGAGAAGCTCACGCCTTCCGTTTCCAGAATCGCGGTGTTGCCTTTGCGTAGCTCAGTAATCAGCTCATCCGCTTTCGCTTGCGCTGCCGCTTCACCCTTCTGGATAGCCAGTTGTTGCTTCACTTTTGCCGATACTTCGTCAAAAGGCAGCACCATTTCTGGACGACTGTCATCAATACGAACAACAACAACATGCTCAGGACCAACTTCAATCACTTCTGAGTTTTCGCCGTTATCACGTACTGTCGAGCTCATCAATGCTTGCAAAACAGCCGGTGTTTTTAGCAATTCTGGCGCATCGGCTTCTGAAATGAAGTCTGTCGTGTGCACAGTCGCATTCACCGCTTCTGCCGCATCTTGCAGTGTGTCATGCACTTCAAATGCCGTTTCAGCAAGCTTAGTTTGCTGGTCATAGAAGGCTTCAGCCGCACGCTGCTCACGCAACTCCGCCAGAATATCATCACGTACGTCAGCAAATGGCTTCACTTTCGATGGCTTAATATCATCAAGCTTGATGATGTGGTAACCGAAATCAGATGCCACAACACCCGAAATTTGGCCTTTGTTCAGGGCAAATGCTGCATCTTCGAATGCAGGATCCATCACGCCACGCTCAAACCAATCCAGCTTGCCGCCTTCTTTACCGCTGAAGGTATCGTCTGAGTCAGTTTTCGCCAGTTCAGCAAAATCCGCACCGTCATTCAGTTTCGCCAGAATCGCTTCTGCCTTAGCTTTTGACTCGTCGCTCTTACCTTCAACCAAAATGTGGCTGACTTGACGCTGCTCAGCAGAACCGAACTTGCTCATGTTGTCATCGTAGTACGCTTTCACATCAGCGTCAGACACATCCAGTGTCGTCTTCAGCGTATCACCCGATAGCTCAACATAAGACACCTTCACTTGCTCAGGACGGGTGTAAAGTGCTGGGTTTTGCTCGTAGAATGCTTTCGCTTCTTCGTCTGTCACGATCGCATTTTGCGTGAACGTGGCAATGTCGAGTGACAGCGTACGAATTTCACGTTGCTGCTGCTCAAGCTTTGTCAGTGCCGTTAGCTCATTTGCCAGTGCAAAGTCAGAACCTTGAATCGCCGCCAAGAACTGCTGACGCAGCATATCGGTACGCATAGATTCCGCAAACATATCAGGCGTCAGGCCAGCACGACGTAGCAATGCGTTGTACTGATCGTTGTCGAACGCACCATCACGCTGGAATTCTGGCATCGCCAAAATTGTCGTACGGATTTGCTCGTCACTGATACGCAGGCCAAGTTCATTCGCACGCTGCTCGATCAACAGGTCATTGACCATACGATCCAGCACGCTACGCTTGAACTGCTGCACATAAGCAGGATCGCCCATTAGTGAAGAGAAAGACTCTCCTAACTGCGATTGCATGCGGTTACGTTCGTTCTGATACGCCATGTCAAATTCACGCTGCGTGATTTCATGACTGTCGACCTTTGCCGCCACTTGCTGACCACTACCTGCGAGGTAGCCGCCCACACCAGCAAAAACAAAAGAAAGTATAATTAAGCCAAGAACGATCTTGACCCAAATGCTGCTTGCGCCTTCGCGCATACGGTCCATCATAATTTGCCGTATCTCCTACTGATTCGATCTGGCGTGGTAATACCAAGTTCACTGTTTATTTGATGCTTCCCGACAAGTTACGTTGCCAGAGAATAGTGTGCTTGGCTCGAGTATGGTTTAAGACGGATTTGCCTCAAAAAACACACGCATATAAAGTAAAAAAAGCGCATCTTCAGGATGCGCCCTTTGTCCATACCAAGTTGCTGTTATGACAACCGGAATGCTTGTTTGTTCACACAAACTGACGGGCTAGGCCCAACGGTTAGTTTACCGAATCTTTCAGCGCTTTACCCGCTTTAAAGCCAGGTACTTTCGCCGCTGCGATCTGAATCTCAGCACCTGTCTGTGGGTTACGGCCCGTGCGTGCCGCACGCTCACGAACAGAGAACGTACCAAAGCCAACAAGCGCTACTGAGTCACCTGCTTTCAAGCTATCAGAAACTGCGTCAAGGAATGCGTCTAAAGCACGTCCCGCAGACGCTTTTGAGATATCAGCATTCTCAGCAATTTTATCAACTAATTGAGTTTTGTTCACGGTCTCATCCTCTCTATGAACGCCATCCGTACGCCGCCGTTTTTACTGCTGTTTAGGGGCGTTACGAACACAAAAATATATCAGGCCTAATTCTATCAGCACACAACACCCCAATACGGGGAAGCGTTGATATTATTGAGCTAACGGCAAATTAGACTCTCTTATAGCGACACAAAAAAACGCTGACAAGGATTTTGTCCCTGAAAGCGTTTTTTCATACTTTAACTTTGCTGCATGTCACTGTTTTGGGTGTTGACCAGTTCAATACCTGTTGGATTATTCTGCAGTGCAATGGTGAGCACTTCATCAATCCAACGGACTGGACACACTTTCAAATCAGCAATCACGTTATCTGGGATCTCTTCCAAATCACGCTCGTTCTCTTTCGGGATCAGCACTGTCTTGATACCACCGCGGTGGGCTGCCAACAGTTTTTCCTTCAAGCCGCCGATAGGCAACACTTCACCGCGCAAGGTGATTTCACCGGTCATGGCGACATCCGCACGTACCGGGTTACCGGTCAGGCTAGACACCAATGCCGTACACATGGCGATACCGGCACTTGGGCCGTCTTTCGGTGTGGCACCTTCGGGTACGTGAACGTGAATATCACGCTTCTCGTAGAAGTCAGGTGCAATGCCCAGACGCTCCGCACGGCTACGTACCACTGTCATCGCCGCTTGGATGGACTCTTGCATCACATCACCCAGTGAACCCGTATAGGTCAACTTGCCTTTACCCGGCATGGATTCGGTTTCAATGGTCAGCAAATCGCCGCCCACTTCCGTCCACGCCAGACCAACGACTTGACCAATACGGTTGCTGTCTTCCGCTTTACCGTAATCAAAACGCTGCACACCCAAGTATTCTTTCAGGTTGTCCTGATTGATCACCACTTGTTTGGTGGTTGGGTTAAGCAAAATTTCTTTCACCGCTTTACGGCACAGTTTAGACACTTCACGCTCAAGGCTTCGCACGCCCGCTTCACGGGTGTAGTAACGAATAATGCCCAACAGTGCAGAGTCATCCACGTCGATTTCAGCCGGCTTCAGACCGTTGCGCTGAATTTGCTTACTCAGCAAATGGCGCTTCGCAATGTTCAGCTTTTCATCTTCGGTGTAACCCGACAGACGAATCACTTCCATACGGTCAAGCAATGGACCCGGAATATTCATCGAGTTTGACGTGGCAACGAACATTACGTCAGACAAGTCGTAATCGACTTCCAAGTAGTGATCATTGAACGCGTTGTTCTGCTCGGGATCCAGCACTTCAAGCAAGGCTGAAGACGGGTCACCGCGCATGTCTGATGACATCTTATCGATTTCATCTAACAGGAACAGCGGGTTCTTCACTTCTACTTTAGCCATTTTCTGGATCAACTTACCCGGCATAGAACCGATGTAAGTACGGCGGTGACCACGGATTTCCGCTTCGTCACGCACGCCACCCAGTGCCATGCGCACGTACTTACGTCCGGTCGCAGCAGCAATAGACTGACCCAATGAGGTTTTACCCACACCCGGTGGCCCCACCAAACACAGGATCGGGCCTTTTAGTTTGTTTACACGGCTTTGAACCGCTAAATACTCAAGAATACGCTCTTTCACACGGTCAAGACCGTAGTGATCGGCGTTGAGCACTTCTTCCGCTTTCGCGAGGTTCTTCTTCACTTTTGAACGCTTGTGCCATGGCACACTCAGCATCCAGTCAATGTAACCGCGAACCACGGTTGCTTCGGCTGACATCGGAGACATCATCTTCAGCTTTTGCAGTTCTTGTTCGGTTTTCTCACGCGCTTCGGCCGGCATTTTCGATTCTTCGATCTTGATCTGCAACGACTCGAACTCATCCGGCGCATCATCCAGCTCACCCAGTTCTTTCTGGATCGCTTTCATCTGCTCGTTGAGGTAATACTCGCGCTGGCTTTTTTCCATCTGCTTTTTGACACGGCCACGGATGCGTTTTTCCACCTGCAGCAAATCAATTTCAGATTCCATCATCGCCATCAGGAACTCAAGGCGTTCCGTCACATCGACAATTTCCAGCACTTTTTGTTTATCTGCCAATTTCAATGGCATGTGTGCCGCAATGGTATCGGCCAAACGGGCCGCTTCATCAATACCATTGAGGGACGTCAGTACTTCTGGCGGGATCTTTTTGTTCAGCTTAATAAAGCCTTCAAATTGATTGATTGCCGTGCGTACCAGCACTTCCTGCTCACGCTCGTCCATTTCCTCGGTCACAAGGAACTCGGCTTCCGCGCTGAAGAAGTCGTCATCACGTAAATTGTCCACTTTTGCACGCTGCTGGCCTTCAACCAGCACTTTTACTGTGCCATCAGGCAGTTTCAGCAATTGCAGGATTGTGGCGACAGTACCGACATCGTACAAATCGTGGATAGAAGGTTCGTCGGTCGCGGCTTCTTTCTGCGCCACCAACAAAATTTGTTTGTTGTCATCCATCGCCGCTTCAAGGCAGCGAATTGACTTATCCCGGCCTACGAACAATGGAATAACCATGTGCGGGTAGACCACCACATCTCGCAGTGGTAGAACGGGGATCTCAAGGCGTTCCGAACGCTCCAGGTTCATATTATTCTCTCTTCCGTTCAATCTCTTTACTGAGTATATGGGGGCAAGCGCTAAAGATTCAACGGGATAACTGACAGAAAATAAAAAAGGAGGCATAAGCCTCCTTTTTTTTGCGCATTTTGAGTAAAAATTACTCAGCACCCGCCGCTTGGTTTTCTGTATTGGCATAAATCAGTAGTGGCTCAGACTCGCCTTTAATCACTGATTCATCAATCACAACCTTGCTAACACCTTCAGCAGAAGGCAGTTCATACATGGTATCAAGCAGTACCGCTTCCACGATAGAACGTAGACCACGGGCACCCGTTTTACGATCCATTGCTTTGCGAGCAATCGCCACAAGCGCATCGTCACGGAACTCAAGCTCGACATTTTCAAGCTCAAGCAATGCCGCATATTGCTTGGTCAATGCATTCTTCGGTTCGCGAAGGATCTGAACAAGGGCATCCTCGTCCAATTCATTCAGGATAGCTGTCACAGGCAAACGACCAATGAATTCAGGGATCAAGCCATACTTGACCAAGTCTTCCGGTTCTACCTGTTCGAACAAAGCACTTAACGTGCGAGATTCGTCTTTAGAACGCACATCTGCGCCAAAGCCAATCCCTGTTCCTGTCGCAACACGCTGATCCACGACTTTATCCAGACCGGCAAATGCACCGCCACAGATAAAGAGGATCTTCGATGTATCAACCTGCAAGAATTCTTGCTGTGGATGCTTACGGCCACCTTGTGGTGGTACCGATGCCACGGTCCCTTCAATCAGTTTCAGCAAGGCTTGCTGAACACCTTCACCTGACACGTCACGCGTGATAGATGGGTTATCTGATTTACGTGAGATCTTGTCGATTTCATCAATGTATACAATACCGCGCTCGGCTTTGGCGACATCGTAATCACATTTCTGCAATAGCTTCTGGATGATGTTTTCAACGTCTTCACCCACGTAACCCGCTTCTGTCAGCGTGGTTGCGTCAGCCATCGTGAAAGGAACATCAAGCATACGTGCTAGTGTTTCAGCCAGCAGTGTTTTACCACTACCTGTTGGGCCGATAAGCAGGATATTACTCTTGCCCAGTTCAACCCCTTCGCTGTTGGTGTCGCCGTTACGAAGGCGCTTGTAGTGGTTATATACCGCTACCGCTAGCACTTTCTTCGCATGGCTTTGACCAATGACGTATTCATCCAGGTTTTTACGAATTTGCTGTGGTGTCGGAAGGTCGCTACCATCACGCTTAGGCATTACTTCTTTGATTTCTTCACGAATGATGTCGTTGCACAGATCAACACATTCATCGCAAATATACACAGAAGGGCCAGCAATCAGCTTGCGAACTTCGTGCTGACTTTTACCGCAGAAAGAGCAGTACAGCAGTTTTCCACTACCACTCTCTTTTCGCTTATCTGTCATTCGCTAACCTCTTTTCGGGTTTTACCCCATCATTGCCTTGTTTTGAGTGTATAACAACTCAGGTTGTTTTGCTCCGTGCTTCGCCGGTTGCCAAGCACGGCCACAACAGTCTTAGCTATTACGCTGACTCAAAACCGCATCAACCAAACCGTATTCTACGGCCTGATCTGCAGACATAAAGTTATCACGATCAGTATCACGTTCAACCACTTCAAGTGGCTGACCGGTATGCTCGGCAAGTAGGCCGTTCAGACGTTGTTTGATCGTTAGGATTTCTTGTGCATGGATTTGAATATCCGATGCTTGGCCTTGGAAGCCGCCTAATGGCTGGTGAATCATCACGCGAGAGTTCGGTAGGCAGTAACGCTTACCTTTCGCGCCACCGGCAAGCAAGAAGGCACCCATTGAACAGGCTTGACCCATACATACGGTGCTCACGTTTGGCTTGATGTACTGCATGGTGTCATAAATTGACATACCCGCTGTAACAGAACCGCCCGGAGAGTTGATGTAAAGGAAGATGTCCTTGTCAGGGTTTTCTGATTCAAGGAACAATAGCTGCGCAACGACTAAGTTGGCCATATGATCTTCAACCTGACCGGTCAGAAAGATCACACGCTCTTTTAGTAGTCGGGAATAGATGTCGTAAGAACGTTCACCACGCGAAGTCTGCTCGACCACCATAGGAACCAGCGCATCTAAGATTGGCGACATGGCATTTCTTTCTTGGTAGCTCATAACGTTATTTCCCTAAAATAAATGGCCCGAATGAAATTACTCTCACACGGACCATTGTTAGCAGAAGATTTGAAGTAAAGTCAAATCTTTGCTGTATTTTCAGTCAATTAAGCAGCTGGCTGGTTCATTAGCTCGTTGAAGCTAACTTCTTTCTCAGTTACCTGAGCTTTTGCCAACAGTGCGTCAATCGCTTGCTCTTCAAGAGCAACGTTGCGCATGTTGTTCATCATCTGCTCGTTCTTCTCGTAGTAAGCAACAACTTCTGTTGGATCTTCGTATGCAGAAGCCATTTCAGCGATGATTGCTTTTACGCGCTCTTCGTCAGCTTTTAGCTCTTCAGACTTGATCACTTCACCAAGAAGTAGGCCAACAACTACGCGACGCTTAGCCTGCTCTTCGAACAGTTCACGTGGTAGTTCAGGTGCGTTTGCAGCATCACCGCCGAAGCGCTGAGTTGCTTGCTGACGTAGAACATTGATTTCTTGCTCGATAAGCGCAGCAGGAACAGCGATGTCGTTCTGCTCAACCAAGCCGTTTAGGACTTGATCTTTGATACGGCCTTTAACCGCTTGCTTAAGCTCACGTTCCATGTTCTTACGTACTTCAGCTTTTAGCGATTCAACAGAACCGTCTTCAATGCCGAACTTAGCAACGAACTCTTCAGTTAGCTCAGGTAGCTCTTGCGCTTCAACTTTGTGTAGTTTGATAGCGAAAGATGCTGCTTTACCTTTTAGGTTTTCAGCGTGGTATTCTTCAGGGAAAGTCACTTCTACAGTGAACTCTTCGCCTGCTTTCTTACCTACAACACCGTCTTCGAAACCAGGGATCATACGACCTTGGCCCATTGCTAGTGCGAAACCTTCAGCTTTACCGCCTTCGAACTCTTCGCCGTCGATAGAGCCAGTGAAGTCGATAGTTACACGGCTGTCTGCAACAGCAGCTGCATCTACTTCAGCCCACGTCGCTTGCTGCTTACGTAGTGTATCTAGCATGCCGTCAACGTCTGCGTCGTTAACTGCTACTGCTGGTTTCTCAACAGCAATTTTGTCTAGGTTAGCTAGCTCGATTTCAGGGAACACTTCAAAAGATGCTTTGAAAACAAGATCTTTACCTTCAGCGATTTCTACTGGAGTGAAAGTAGGTGCGCCTGCTGGGTTGATCTTTTCTTTTACGATTGCTTCGATGTAGTGACGCTGCATCACTTCACCAAGGATGTCTTGACGTACAGATGCGCCAAACATACGAGCAACCATTTTAATTGGTGCTTTACCTGGACGGAAACCATCGAAACGACGATTTTTAGCAATTTTCTTCAGTTCAGCGGCTACAGCGTTTTCGATGTTTGCAGCTGGTACTGTGATAGTCAGATGGCGTTCTAGACCTTCAGTGGTTTCAACGGTAACTTGCATTATATTTAACCTCAAAACTTACTCAGTGTTCTCTGAGTGATGTTGCCGATCAGCGATACTGACGGTGGCATCCTTTCGTGTTATGGCAGGCTACCACGCCTAAACCATAACGCCTTAATTCTGATAATTTCTGTCATTCTCGGCAATGTTGCCGGGCAGTCAGAAATTAAAACGCGGTATTATAACGGTCATCAGCCTTGCCGTCGAGACAGACTGGCCGCACCGCAATCAAACCTTTCACACAAGATAGGGGCAAAAATTCCATTTACAAGTGTAAAGATTAAAAAATTCGCGTCCTTTTACGATTTTTTGACCCTGAGCTTAATTATTCGCTGTATTTAACCGCCGATTGTTGCTTTTTACCTCACCCGACAAACACGTAAAATGATAAAAAAGGGAAAGAAAAAGCAGCGCGGAGGAGAGAGCGAAAAATGCCGTTAGGCAAATAGCAGATACAAAAAAGCCAGCGAAAACGCTGGCTTTTTTGTTGAATATGGCGCGCCCTGCAGGATTCGAACCTGCGACCACATACTTAGAAGGTACGTGCTCTATCCAACTGAGCTAAGGGCGCATAACGGTTAACGTTACGGTGTCGAATTATACGTCCCTAAACCCTGCCGTCAACGCCTTTTACACGATTTTCCGTGCATTTAGCGCTAAGCGTTCAAACATGCAACAATATGAAGAGGAAGAAAGCATAAGAACGAGTATTGAGGGGCGAGTATCGAGAAAAAGCAGGAACGAGGGACGAGAAAAAGCAAGTTTTGGATCCTGTGGTCCTGTGGTTCTTATATGGACTCCTAGAGAAAATCAACAAACAGCATGAAAGCAGGAATTGATACGCGCTTATATACGGGCTACTTTGAGGAGCGACCTCGTCCTACTATGTATTCGCACCAACAAGCTTATTCTATGGGGCGGTATAACTTACCATGAACCACAACGAGCTTTTGTTGGTCGGTCTGACCTGTTTCACATCGTAATTTGTTGATTACTCATATTCATAAAGCCAAACAAACAGGCTTATATTCTGAGTCATGTTTTAGTAGTGCGTACGCGGTACGCACTGTTTTGTTAGCTAACGCTATAGCTGCAATTTTCTTACCTCGACGCTCGATTAAGGATTTCAGCCAAGCTTCTTTTTGAGTTCGTGGTTGGATATGAACCACCTTACACACTACGGCAAGCGCACCTTGAAAAAGGATACTACGGAGTCGCTTGTCTGCATTACGTTTAGAGATCCGCCCTAAGCGCTCTTTCTCACCCGAACTATACTGCTTGGGGGTTAAACCGATACTGGCTGCTGCATCTTTGCCATTAACAAAATTTTCGCCTTTACCCAAGCGGATAGCTAATCCAAGCGCCCCAATTGGGCCGACGCCCTCTAACGCCATCAACTTTTGACAAGGAGCATGAGCTGCTACCAAAGCTTCCAATTGCACATTTAAACTATCTACATACTCAAGCTGCACTAATAATCTTTGCCAGGCCTGAAATAATGTCTCTCTGAAACTATGAGGTAAGCCGTTCTCGGCATCTTCTAAAATCAAAGGTAGGCTACGTTTTAACGCTGATAGACCTTGAGGAAAAATGATACCGAACTCACTGAGTAACCCCCTTAGTTGGTTACTTAATTCAACTTGTTGAGCAATCGCTAACTCACGCACTCGAGATATAGATTGTAGGCCTTGCTCCTCTTCAGATAACACCCTCACACTATGAATGTGTAATTGCGTAGCCGCTACGGCTATTGCAAGCGCATCATTTCGATCTGTTTTCTGCTTATGTTGGAATGGCTTAACAGCCCTAGCACTCATCATCTTTACTGAATGCCCGGCCGACTTTGCAAGTCTTGACCAATAATGCGCGCTGGCGCACGCTTCCATTGCGACCAGCGAAGGCTTTTCTTTCCATATCAATTCAATGAGCTTTTGTCTGGACAACTTTCGGTTGTATAGCACGTTGCCTAACGGGCCAACTTTGCAAACTTGAAAAACATTTTTTGCCAAATCGATGGCAAGCACATTATGGTTACTCATGTATGGGCTCCTCTTTGGCTAATTCTTGCTTGAATTAATACCGTACTCCCCTTGGTGGGAAGGAGTCCATACATCTGTGGTTCTGCAGACAGAATTCCTCCCCTACATGAAAAAAGCAAGCGCTCTCACACTTGCTTTCCATAGGACCTCAGTGCCAAGGGCCGCTCTTACTCGAATTTCGTCCCTTTACACTCGAACCCCGTCCCTGCCCTTCCATAGGACCGCTCTTCTCAAGCCGCTTTTACTCGTTACTCGGCGCGCAGCATCACTCGTCACTCGCCCCTGCTCTATTTCCATAGGACCGCTTTTCTTTCTGCTTTTACTCAAGACCCGTCCCTAGAAACTCGCCCCTGAGTTTTACAAACCACAATTAGCAAACGTTTGCATGTGGCGTTCATCACTTTTTTTTGCGACAATAGATTACAAATAATCAACATCCGTTCGTAAAGCCGCTGCAGACGGTGACGTTCACGTAACACACCTCGCCTATTACGTCTCCCAAAGCGTTATTGCTGAAGACGCGACAGATAGGGTTCCGTTCATTCATCATAGAAAGGAAGACCATGACTGCTCAAATAATTGATGGAAAACTTATCTCTCAAACGGTGCGCCAAGAAGTGACTGCACGGGTGAAAGCGCGGGTAGAGGCGGGACTTCGCGCCCCAGGGTTAGCCGTGGTGTTAGTCGGACATGATCCCGCATCGCAAATCTATGTCGGCAGTAAACGCAAAGCCTGTGAAGAAGTTGGCTTCCTCTCTAAGTCTTTTGATTTACCGGCAACCGCAACAGAAACCGAACTGCTCGCCTTGATTGATGAACTCAATCAGGATGCCACCATCGACGGTATCTTGGTACAGCTTCCCCTTCCAGCGGGTATTGATACCACCAAGGTACTGGAACGGATTGATCCAGAAAAAGACGTGGATGGTTTTCACCCTTACAATGTCGGCCGTCTGTGCCAGCGCATTCCAAAATTACGCTCCTGCACCCCCAAGGGTATCATGACATTGATGGAACGCTACAATGTACCTGTTCGTGGCAAGCATGCTGTGATCGTCGGCGCATCGAACATTGTCGGCCGTCCCATGACGATGGAACTCTTACTGGCTGGCGCGACCACCACGACGTGTCATCGCTTTACGCATGACTTAGAAAGTCATGTTCGACAAGCCGATATCGTGGTCGTTGCCGTGGGTAAACCGAACTTTATTCCTGGCGCGTGGATCAAACCGGGCGCCACCATTATTGATGTCGGTATTAATCGTCTTGATAGTGGCAAGTTAGTGGGCGATGTTGAATACGATGTGGCATGCCAAAAAGCCGCCTACATTACCCCTGTACCCGGTGGCGTAGGCCCGATGACCGTGGCATCACTGATCGAAAACACCCTACTCGCTTGCGAGCAGTATCACTCAGGTAGCTAGGTTCGAGGTTCGAGGTTCGAGGTTCGAGGTTCGAGGTTCGAGTAAGGTTGGATCAAAAAAGCGAAAGGGCTAGACCTCTCGCTTTTTTTATTTTTGCTTTTCCGCGTTATCGTTTATCCAGCACGAACACGCTTACTTTTTTAACGTCTCTTTCAAGAACGCCGTGAAAGCATCACCGAATTCAGGGTGACGCATGCCGTACTCGACAAACGCTTGCATGTAGCCCAGTTTACTGCCGCAGTCGTGACTTTTTCCCGACATGTGGAATGCATTCACTTGTTGCTCTTTCATCAGCATGTCGATGGCATCGGTCAGCTGAATCTCATCACCGGCCCCCATTGGGGTACGCGCCAATAAGGCCCAAATATCCGCAGGCAGAACATAACGTCCCACAATCGCCAAATTAGATGGGGCATCTTCACGAGCCGGCTTTTCAACCACTTTCGTCATCGCTGCTGAACCGCCAGGCAACAAGCTTTCGCCGCCGATATCCGCAACACCGTAGTTCGACACCTCAGCCATTGGCACGGGTTCAACCATCACTTGGCTGATCTGAGTCTCATTAAATGCCGCGACCATCGCAGCCATGTTCTCACGGCGTAAATCACTGGCAACATCGTCCAAAATTACATCCGGCAGCACAACGGCAAACGGTTCATCACCCACCAAAGGATGTGCACACAAAATCGCATGCCCCAAGCCTTTCGCTTGGCCTTGACGCACGTGCATGATCGTCACATCTTTCGGGCAGATCTTCTGCACTTCATCCAACAGCTGGCGCTTAACACGACGCTCCAGCGTGGCTTCCAATTCAAAAGAGGTATCAAAGTGATTCTCAATGGAGTTCTTTGATGAGTGTGTCACCAACACAATCTCTTTAATACCGGCTGCGACACATTCATTCACCACATATTGAATCAATGGCTTATCAACAATCGGCAACATTTCTTTAGGAATGGCTTTCGTCGCTGGCAGCATACGCGTGCCAAGACCGGCAACAGGGATCACTGCTTTGCGCACAGGAGATGTAATAGACATTATGCGTTCCATTTATAAATTATCAGGCTAACTATACCAAATTCAGCGAATTATACCCATGTTCCTTCGATACTGCACAGGTAGCAACATAATACAGAGACCGGCGATCCTCATCCCACTTACTTCATGAGGTCTTCATTTTGCACACTCACTTTCACCGGTTTGCCCAATAAGTTAATCAGCATAAAGGAGCGTTTCTCGCCATCTGGTTCTTGATAAATCGCCTCAATCCCTTTGAATTGCCCTTGCGTCAACTGCAAAGTTTCACCTGGCTGAGGTAAATCCGACAGCTTTGCTTGCTGCTCTTCGGAATCTTCATTCATCATTAACCCATAGATCAATTCAGGCCCTACCGTTTGTGGGCGCGCCCCTTGACGAATAAAGTCCGCGACACCGCGAGTTGAGCGGACAGTGGTATAGCTGATCGCTTCCGGATCAAAGTACACAAACATATAGCCAGGAAAAAGCGGTTCAAACACTTGTGTACGCTTGCCCCGCACAATTTTCTCAATCGTGACCTGCGGGTAGTAGCATTCAACACCTTGACGGTCCAGATTGATCACTGCGCGCTCTTGCTCACTGCGCTTACAATAGAGTAAATACCAATCTTTCATCACCGCCTCGCCTGTTTATCAATTATCTCACTGTAATTATACAGAAAAACAAATCAGATGTTGCCGTGCAAATCGACTAATTAATCACTAAATGATTGTTATTCATAATACCGGTAACACTTCCCCTGCACTTCCTTTCTGCTCGCAGAGATGTAACAAGTATGACAAATCGCCACCAGCAGATGATAGCACCACATAAATACACCAAATCAGTATTTACATTCAAAAAAAGGCGAATTTAAAATATTAGACCGAGGTATCAGTAAGTAAAACTGACATTTCACTTTTGCACGCTTATTGAACAATGGCTTATTGTTCAACGACTTGCATTGTTCCTTTTTTGTTTCGGAAATGTAGCGATTTGCAGTTTAATAATTTGTCCTTTATAAAAGAGCCCACACAAGCAAACACAATACCTATTAAATACAGAGAATAATTATGAGCAATCTAAAAAGTGGTACTTTATTAGGCCACCCGAAAGGTTTGTTCTTACTGTTTGGAACCGAACTGTGGGAACGCTTCTCTTACTATGCGATGCGCGCGATTCTTGTTTTATACCTCACGGATAAAACGATTAACGGCGGCCTTGGCTGGACAACGCAAGACGCATTGAACCTTTACGGCATCTACACTGGACTTGTTTATATTACCCCTCTTATTGGTGGTTGGATTGCTGATAACTTCTTAGGTCAACGCCGCTCGATCATCATTGGTGGTATTTTGATGGCGCTGGGTCAGTTCACCCTTGCATTACCACACAGCATGATTGACCCGCACGCCGTGACAGCCTTCTATGGTGGTCTGGCACTATTGATCATCGGTAACGGCCTCTTTAAACCAAACATTTCAACCATGGTGGGTGATTTGTATCACGAAGGTGATCACCGCCGTGACGGTGCCTTTACCATTTTCTATATGGGCATCAATCTGGGTTCACTATTGGCCGGTATCATTGCGGGTACAGCGTCTGCAGTATACGGTTGGAAAGCCGGTTTCCTGACTGCTGGTATTGGTATGCTGATCAGCCTGGTTACGCAGCTTATCTACGCTGAGCGCCTATTGGGTGATATCGGTAAAGTCCCTGCGGCGAAACGCGCAGCAGCGATGAACGCATCAGGTAAACAAGAGCCACTGACAAAAATTGAGCGCGATCGCCTGAAAGTGATCATGCTAATGGGTCTATTCGTGGTGATTTTCTGGGCGGGCTTTGAACAAGCGGGCGGCCTAATGAATATTTACTCACAACAGTACACTGACCGTATGCTAGGTAGCTTTGAAGTGCCTGCGGCATGGTTCCAGTCACTGAACCCGTTCTTTGTGATCACCATGGCACCGCTGATTGCTGCGCTTTGGGTGAAAATGGGGCCGAAAGAACCGAATTCACCGGTGAAATTTGCCATGGGTCTTTTCTTCCTTGCCGCAGGCTTCCTGTGCATGGTGGGTGCAACCTTGCAGCAAGGTGGTGATATCACCGTGAAAACCTCGATGATGTGGTTGGTCGGTGCATACTTCTTCCACACACTGGGTGAGCTTTGCTTGTCACCGATCGGTCTATCATTGGTAACGAAACTGGCACCACTACGCCTTGCGTCATTGATGATGGGTGCGTGGTTCGGCTTCAACGCTATCGCTAACTACGTTGCGGGCATCATTGGTGCGCACGTAGGTGAGTCTGGCCCAATGGCTATCTTCGGCGGCATCGCGATTGCAGCAACCCTGTCTGGTCTTATCCTGCTATTGTGTGCTAACAAACTGGTTAGCTGGATGCACGGCGCTGAAGGCAAAGTTGCGAAGAAAGAAGACATCAACGCGCAACCTGTTGAAGCGTAATGAGACATTCGGCATGAATGACAAAACGGAGAGCCTCGGCTCTCCGTTTTTGTATCTATATCAAGGTACGAGTGTCGAGTCTTAAGGGACGAGGAAAAGCGGGAAAAACAGGGGCTATTGACTAGGGACGGGGCACGCTGCGCTTCGAGAAGCGACTAAGAGCAAAAAGCAAAAAAGGGTCCTGTGGTCGAGTTTCAGATCCCTTTATGGATGCAAGCGCTTTCGCTCCTGCTTTTTCCATAGAGCCTCAGGGCCATAGGATCGCTCTTCTCAACCCGCTCTCACACCCGTTTAAACGTCAAACTGAAACTGGCGGCACCGATTTCGCACAGCGATAAACGGCCACCCGATGACGATAACGACAATTTCACGCTCTCATTACGGCTGGCATTGTCACCCAGCCACGCTTGGCTGTTAATGCGTTGAGTGCCATCGCTGGTTTGCAGCCGTGCTGGCAACCCCGCCGACGTAATGGTGACACTGCGATCGGTCGCATCAAACACCCCAAACACCGCGCGTAACGATGTCGCATAACCGGAATGACGCATCCCTTTCTCAATCACCCGAATTAAGCCCGATAAGCTGTGCTGCTCGGCCATTCGTGTGCGCAGGTAGTCATTGAAAAAAGCCCGGATAAGTAACGTGGTCGCGGTGCCATTGTCACCGCCGGAAGCGGAGTCCACCATATAAAACGCCAATCGGCCATTCATCTGCCACGTGTAATCCAGCAGCACAGGCGAGACATCCGCCGACTGCAGTACACAATAACTGAGTTGCCAATTCCCCAAGTGTGATTCGGTTGGCGGCATCAGCCCCATTAACAATTCACGCGCGGCCTCTGGATTGGCTTTTAATTCTTCAATGTGCCATTCCAGCTCTTCATCGATCACCGTCTCGTCATCCACACTGATCCACTGGCTGGAAAAGTCCCCCTGACTTGCCACACAATCTTGGCTTTTAAGCACCGATAACAGCGCCGATTTCAGTACCATGATGTTATCAAGGGGTTTGATCAAAAAATCTTTCACCCCATGACGCAGCGCATTAGCCACATCGCCCATATTACCGGTACCGGAAATCACGATGATAGGGATCATCGGGTACTGCACAGACACCTCTTCGACGAATTCCATCCCGGTGAGGATCGGCATAGCAAGATCACACAGCAACACATCCGGGATCCCATCCCGCAGCGCTTGTAACCCTTGCAGGCCGTCTTCCGCTTCACGCACATGGCAACCCTGGCTGTTTAAAAAGCCAGTTAACATGGTTCTGAATACGGGATCATCTTCAACAATCAAGATGTCTTTATTTTCAAGCAAACCGGACTCCCTTGCCCTTTTACCGCTCAGCATACGCACGCTGTGTATGCTGACGTTGATATTTCATGGTTGATGTATTGATGGTTGGATTACAGGCGTCTTGCCCGCAAATCGTTTACTAACGTATCAAAAGCATAGGCGGGAATCGCTGACACGTCAGGCAATATGCGACAGGAAAGCAGAATTAATTGAATTTTGTTAAGGTGCTCAAAAATTAATAATTTCAAACACTAAGGCAAGCGATGATAAAAGAAGGTGACGATATCTTGATTTATAGCAAAACTTTTCATGATAACGACATCTTTTGACACATTTTGTTATACAATTCTCAATTATAAGTTTTCAGCGATGTAGAGTTATGAAGCTTGACGATTTGAACTTGTTCCGCATGGTTGTGGAAAATGGAAGCTATACAGCAGCTTCCCGCAAAACCCAAGTGCCCGTGGCCACCCTCACTCGACGGATCCAAGCACTCGAAGAGTGTCTGAACATCCGCCTGTTGAACCGTCATGCCAGAAAGTTGTCACTGACAGAAGCCGGCCAAAAATTCTATGATGACTGTAGCCCGTTACTCCAACGTTTGGTCGATACCGCCGAACACATCAGTGAAGAGTGCAAAGGCGCGGCAGGGAAACTAAAAATTGCGGCACCGTCTAACCTGACGAAAGTCATGCTGCAACCCCTGTTGAATACCTTCATGCAACAGCATCCTGCGATTAACATCGAGCTATCGATGAGTAACGATCCTGAGTTACTGGATCCAACAGATTGGGATATCATTTTCCGTATTGGGCCACAGCGCGATTCCACGCTAATTGCACGAAAAATCAATGCGGTAAAAGATATTTTGGTCGTTAGCCCTGAGTATTTGAAACACAATCCAGAGCCAAAACACGCGCAAGATCTTCACCATCATCCGCTCCTCAAAGGCAAGCCGCTGTTACGTTGGCGCCTGACGGATGACAATGGTGAAACGATCACGGTCAGCGACCGTGGCCGCTTTGAAGCCAATGAACTCAATGTGGTACGCAAGGCATGCATGGCGGGATTAGGGGTCACCTTGATGCCCGATGTGATGCTCAAAGATTATATTCAGTCAGGCAAATTAGTGCGCATCATGGAAAACTGGTCGTCCAATGAACGTGATGTCTACTTGATGTATAACCACCGTGACTACCAGCCAGAAAAGTTACGTCTGTTCATCGAATTTGCGAGTGATTACTTCAAACTGTAATGACTCCGCGTTCGCGTTCTTTTCCATTCATCGTGCACATCCCGTGTGTTGCGCGATGGATGGTTAACGGCTTCCTGCAACACTTTCGCCGGTTTATTGATTTTAGCCGCGCCCTTTTTATTTTTACGATCCCCCCTCACACGCCACCCAAACGGCCACATTCACTCCCTTTAGACAACAGCCAACCGCACTTCCACTGAAAAACCGTGTCACACAGAGGGTTATGTCATCCAGCGCTTCGCACCTCACCTTGCGAACCCTATCAACCCCGACTACACGTTAATAGGAAGACCCTATTGAGGATAACCTATGATTTTGGGACATCTATTCGGGCTTTATGCCCATCCAAAACAAGAGTGGCGTACCATTGACAAGGAACACGAAGGCATACAAAGCAGTTTGAGCCACATTGTATTGATCGCTCTCTTTCCACCGGCCTTTGCTTTCCTCTCCAGTGTGTTAATTGGCTGGCGAATTGGTGTCGGTGAACCTATTTTTCTCACCGCGTCCAGCGCCTTTACCATGTCCATCGCGATGTACATCGCTTTGATCGGCGGCGTCTTTGCCTTGGCGTACCTCACCTATTGGATGAGTCATACCTTCGGCTCCAGTCCCACCTACACACAAGCGCTAGAACTCGCAGCATACACCGCCACTCCGTTATTTATGGCAAGCATGGCCGCACTTTACCCGCAAGTGTGGTTTTTAATGTTAGTGGGGTTAGTAGGCGTGGCCTACTCGGTCTACCTGCTGTACACCGGTGTGCCCATTTTGATGCACATACCGGAAGAGCGCGGCTTCATTTATGCCAGTTCTATCGTGACGGGGGGCTTGGTGTTACTTGTGGCGATCATTGCTGGCTCTGTGATTTTGTGGAACCTCGGTGTGGGGCCTGTCTTTATTCATTAGCCGCATTCGTTAGCCCCGTACACATAAGCCAACAACGTCTCTCATCAATACGAGATAATAAAAAAACGGGGAAATAAAAAAGCGAGAGCACAGGCTCTCGCTTTTTAATGACAACACATTACGCAAAGGGGGACATTGCGTAGCGGTTACATGCCTTCGTTATGCAGTTCAAGATTGGCAAGATCTTGTTGGATTTCACGCTGCGTTTTTGAGTCTTCACTGCGCAATGATTCCAGGTAGTCCAAATAATCTTGATCGATATCGGCCGTGACGTACGTGCCGCTGAATACCGAGGTTTCAAACTGCTGAATATCCGGGTTGCCTTCTGCAACGGCGGTAACCAAGTCTGGCAGGTCTTGGAAAATCAGACCGTCAGCACCGATCATATTGCAGATTTCATCCACTTCACGACCGTGTGCAATCAACTCATTGGCTGATGGCATATCAATGCCGTACACGTTCGGGAAGCGTACTTCCGGCGCTGCAGAGGCCAAATACACTTTGCGCGCACCGGCTTCACGTGCCATTTCAATAATCTGCTCTGAGGTGGTACCACGTACAATGGAGTCGTCCACCAGCAAAACACTCTTGTCTTTAAACTCAGAACGAATCGCATTCAGCTTACGGCGTACCGATTTACGGCGCATTTGCTGACCCGGCATGATAAAGGTACGGCCAACATAGCGGTTTTTCACAAACCCTTGGCGGTACGGTTTATCCAATGTACGGGCAATTTCTAATGCACTGTCGCACGAGGTTTCAGGGATCGGGATCACCACGTCGATATCCAAATCGCCCCACTCACGCTTGATTTTTTCACCCAGCTTTTGTCCCATGCACACACGTGCCGCGTAAACTGACACTTTATCGATAAACGAATCCGGACGGGCAAAGTAGACAAATTCAAACAAGCACGGGTTCAAGGCGGGATTATCGGCACACTGCTGGGTAAACAACTGGCCATCAAACGTCACGTAGATCGCTTCACCCGGCGCCACGTCGCGCATGAAATCAAAGCCAACCGCATCCAACGCAACAGACTCTGAAGCCACCATGTATTCGGTTTGCCCGTCCACTTCGCGCTTGCCTAAACACAGCGGACGGATCCCTTTCGGATCGCGGAAGGCAATCATACCGTGACCAATCACCATCGCCACCACTGCGTAGGCACCCGACACCATACGGTGTACTTCTGCTACCGCATGGAAGATTTCTTCCGGCATGATCGGATAGGTTTTGGCATGATCTAATTGATTGGCGAGGACATTAAGCAGGAGTTCAGAATCGGAGGTGGTATTAACATGACGGCGGGCTTTTTCAAACAATGTCTCTTTGATGGCTTCCGCATTGGTCAAGTTACCGTTGTGTGCCAATGAAATCCCATACGGTGAGTTCACATAGAACGGCTGGGCTTCTGAGGCACTGGAGCTGCCCGCAGTAGGGTAACGCACATGACCTATCCCCACATTTCCTTGCAGACGCTGCATGTGCTTCGCTTCAAACACATCCCGCACCAACCCATTGGCCTTACGCAGACGGAAACGATTGCTTTCTAAGGTAACAATACCCGCTGCATCTTGGCCGCGGTGCTGCAACACGGTCAATGCATCATAGATAGACTGGTTCACCGGGGTTGAACCCACGATTCCGACAATACCACACATGTCCTAAATCCTCGTCACGCTTTAATAGTCGCTAATTAAAAGTCAGCGAGTGTCAGACTAAGCCCGATCCTCGCTGTCAACGCTTTCCATGGCGCCAAACGCCGGTGGTATCACCGTGCCGTGCAGCGCCTTTACTACAACCGCTCGCTACTACAATGCGCGCGGTAAAAAGCTTGATGTGTCTTTTAGGTATGTGAAAAACCATTCAATCACAACGCCAAACTGTGGGATCAATTCTGATTTTTTCCACCAGTCAGACTGAGATAACCCAGTAAATGCGTCCATGAAGAACAGTAACGCAGCGACAATTAAGACACCACGCACGCCACCAAACACCACGCCCAGTACTCTGTCTGTGCCTGACAAACCGGTTTTTTGCACCAATTGGCCAATCACATAGTTCACCACTGCCCCGACAATCAATGTCGCAATAAACAGCGCGGCAATCGCACTGCCATTTCGCAGCATTTCATCCTGAATGTTCGCGAAGTGGGCTGCCAGTTGGGTATAAAAATTACTGGCGATAAAAAAGGCTGCAAACCAAATCACGAGAGACAAGGCTTCTTTCACAAATCCCCTGATCAAACTGACCAGTGCCGAGAAGCCAATTACGCCTAAAATTACGTAATCAATCCAGATCATCATTTATTGTATTCGTCTTGTTGGTGCGTATTCTAACAGAAAAAATGAGAACGCAAACGTTTACCTAAGGGTTTAGTGGATTAAATCTGACCAATCGGCCTTTTAATCCGGTGATTTTTTGTAATTCTTTCAGTTTTGCTGTGAGCGTGTCTTTGGATACATCCGGACCCACCACCACTCTTGCCAACTCTCCTTCTTTAGGCTGTTTAGGGAACACATGGGCCTGATACCCTTTCTCTCGCAGGCTCGCCACTAACTGATGGGCATTGTCCGCATTGCGAAATACCCCCAGTTGCACGACCCAGCCGCTGTCTTTATTACCGGCTTTCGGCGGTGCAACGGGCTGAGGGGCCACAGCAACCACCTGATCAGCCGCAGATTGGGTGTCGAATGAAGCACCATCATTCGGCACAAACGCACTCGCATCGGTGGCCTCGTGATCAATCACGACGGTCACTGGCTCTGGCGGTAAATCCACCTCAGCAAACTCCGGTGCAGGAATGCGTTCGTATTCCACCTCGTCGGCCGATTCTGACTCAAGCGGGATGCTGGCGAACTGCTCTTGATAATGTTGCTTTTGACCATCAAACAAATCGGGGAGAAAAATCACCCCAATGGCGACCAAAATAATGGTCCCGACCAAGCGACTCTGAAATTTACTCGCCACAATCACTCCTATAGGTTGTTTTTAATTGCTTTTTCACTAATTGCTTTCAATGTGACTGGTAATCTGTCCCACAGTGTAGAAGGAGCCAAATACAATTACCATATCCTCAGGCTCGGCCTGTGTCAGCGCTGTGTCATATGCGTCTGTTGGGGTGGCAAAACCGGCAATCTCGCCGCCTGTGTGGGGGCGAATATGCGCAATAATGTCTTCGGCCTGTGCCGCACGCGGGCCGGTCAACGACGCGGGGTACCACGCATCAACGATAGAATGCATTTCTGCAACCGTCGAGGCGATATCTTTATCGTGTAGCATGGCCACTACCGCATGAATACGCTGCTTCTGCTCACGCTGCTTGATTTGCGCCAATTGACGGGCAAAGTATTCAGCTGAATGGGGATTATGAGCGACGTCCATGATCACGAGCGGCGCGGTAGAAACCACTTGCATGCGTCCCGGTAACGCGGCTTTCGCCAACCCGTTCGCAATGTGTTCATCGGTGATATCCAAATCCGCCACGGCCAGCGCCATCAGCGCGGTGGCGGCATTCGGTAACGGCAAAGAAGGCAACGGCAGGTTTTCAAGCTTGAACGCCCCACTCACCCACTGCCAATGGTCACCGTCAACCTGATAGTCAAACTGGTAACCCACTTGATAAAATTCCGCACCGATGTCATCAGCATGGGCAGGCACGCTCGCTGGTGGCTGTGGCTGACCACAGATAGCCGGCTTGCCCGCACGGAAGATACCGGCTTTCTCATACCCAATCACATTGATGTCATCACCCAACCAATCGACATGGTCGACCGCCAGACTGGTGATCACCGACACGTCATGGTCGACAATGTTGGTCGCGTCTAACCGTCCGCCCAAACCGACCTCTAACACCACCACATCGACCTGATGGTGCTTGAACAACTGCAGTGCCGCTAACGTACCAAACTCAAACAAACTCAGGCTGATCGCACCACGCTGCTGCTCAATGGCATCAAACGCCATACTATGGTCACTGTCAGGCAGTTCTTGGCCATTGACGCGCACACGCTCGTTGTATCGAACCAGATGCGGAGAACTGTACACACCCACTTTGTAGCCTGCTTCCAGCAAAATCGCTTCCAGCATGGCACAAGTAGAGCCTTTACCGTTGGTACCCGCGACGGTAATGACACGGTCTGCCGGCTTAGTCAGCCCCGCCAGGGTGGCGACAGCCTGCACACGGTCAAGCCCTAAATCAATCGCGCTGGTGTGTAATTGTTCAAGATAGGAAAGCCACGAGGCCAAAGGGGAATGTGCTTGAGGTACTGTCAATCCGGACATGAGTTATCATTTTTTCAGTTATGCAATATAGCGTCTAATTTAACACTGAACGGCACGAACCCAAACCGCCTTGCACGAATAAAGCGGAACAAAACCCAAAAACGACAAACGGGACCGAAGTCCCGTTTGTATTTTGTTTACGACTGTGGCTGCACGTCAGCGCTTGTGGCCATGTTTAGCCGCTAGACGTGCTTAACAGGTTACGCGCTCGTATTAGTCTTCGGCTTTCGTGATATCGACCTTCGGCGTCTCAACGTTCGCCGCTGGCCCATCGACTGACACCACCATCGGCGATGTCGCATGGGTCATTTTCGCCACCAAGCCGCCGATGCGCTGACGCATTTCACGACGGTCAACAATCATATCGATAGCACCGTGCTCAAGCAAAAACTCACTGCGCTGGAAGCCTTCAGGCAACTTCTCTCGCACCGTTTGCTCAATCACGCGCTGACCGGCAAAACCGATCAAGGCTTTTGGCTCGCCAATGTTGATATCGCCTAGCATCGCCAAACTCGCCGATACACCGCCCATGGTTGGATCAGTCAGTACCGAGATAAATGGCAGACCTTTCGCCGATAAACGCTCAAGCGCGGCACTGGTTTTCGCCATTTGCATCAGCGACATCAGGGCTTCTTGCATGCGGGCACCGCCACTGGCAGAGAAACACACTAACGCACAGTTGTTTTCAATCGCCGCATCCACCGCGTGCACAAATTTGGCGCCGACAACCGAGCCCATTGAACCGCCCATGAAGGAGAACTCAAAGGCACACGCAACCAGTGGCTGCTCCAGCAATGTGCCTTGCAGTACCACCAATGCGTCTTTTTCACCGCTGGCTTTTTGCGCCGCAGACAGACGATCTTTGTACTTTTTGGAATCACGGAACTTCAGCTTATCTTGTGGCTCCAAGTCCGCCGCCAACTCAACCTGACCTTCGGCATCCAAGAATGTTTCCAAACGGCGACGCGCTTTCATGCGCATATGGTGGTCACATTTCGGGCAAACTTCCAGGTTACGTTCTAGATCGGCGTGATAAAGCACTTGTTCGCATGACGTACACTTGGTCCATACCCCTTCAGGGATTGACGCCTTGCGGGAGGAGACAATATTGCTTTTTGTAAGGATCTTTTCCAGCCAGCTCATGAATGACCTTTTCTGTTTTCACTCCCTGCTGCGCCGACTCGCAACGGCGATACTCGGGCTCTAGCAGCAGAGAATTACAAATTCATTAATTTTTCGAGATGGAATTAAAGCACAAACTTGCCAGTCTGTGGATAAAAAACTGGTACTATGAGTTGTTATAGACCCAATTTAAGGGGAATCCCATCCCCTTCTGCTTAAACCGACTCAAACAGCGGTTTCAACGTGAGTCAGTTCGCTTTTTCTGGCAGAAACGTAATCCGTCAATATTTAATCCGGCAAAAATAGCGGCCCCAATGGCGCACGCGGCAAGCCAAAGGTTGCAGGATAATCCACATCCACCAAGTATAGCCCTTCCGCCTTGGCTGTTGCGCCCGCTAAACTGCGGTTTTTTTGCGCGAGCAACCACTGAATCCATTCTGGCTTTTCTTCCCCACGCCCTACATTGATCAGACTACCGGTAATATTGCGCACCATGTGGTGAACAAACGCATTGGCTTTAATATCAATGATCACGAAGTTACCTTGGCGCGATACATTCACGTGCATCATGTTACGCCATGGGCTGAGCGACTGACAATGCGCCGCACGGAACGAGGTGAAATCCTGCTCGCCTAACAAGTACTGGGCAGCTTCATGCATCGCTTTTTCATCTAATTCACCGTGGTAATGGCTCACACCATTGCCAAGGATCGCCGGACGAAGTGCATGATTATAAATGATATAACGGTAACGGCGGGCGGTTGCACTGAAACGCGCATGGAAGTCCTCACTCACCTCACTCGCCCAACGCACGGCGATATCTTTCGGCAAATTCGCATTGGCGCCCATGGTCCACGCCACCATTTTACGGCTCATATTGGTGTCAAAATGCACCACCTGCCCCGTGCCATGCACGCCAGCGTCGGTACGCCCGGCACACTGGACTTCAACCGGATGAGCGGCAATTTTACTCAGCGCTTTTTCTAAACGTTCTTGCACGCTATCCGCGTGGCTTTGGCGCTGCCAACCGGAGTATTTGGTACCGTCGTACTCAATACCTAACGCTATTCGCATAATTCACTTCGTTTTTACTGGAGGCCAAAGGCCAAGGGTCAAAGGATGACGGATTATAGGGGATACAGGGGCGAGATTAAAGGGACGCGGAAAAGCGGAAGAGCAGAGCCCTATGATCCTGTGGTTCTAGGTTCTAGGTTCTAGGTTCTAGGTTCTAGGTTCTAGGTTCTAGGTTCTAGGTTCTAGGTTCTAGGTTGATATAACCCCAATAAAAAAGCAAGCGCTCTCACGCTTGCTCTTCCGCTCTTACTCGTACCTTTAAACTCGATACTCGCCCCTGCTCGACTTACACCTTCATCTTGCCCAGCAGTGCATTGGCTTCTTGCTGTAGGCTGGCATCGGCTTGCAACGCAATTTCTTCCAGCAGATCGCGGGCACCTTCGCTATCATTCATTTCTAAATAGGCTTTGGCCAAATCCAGCTTGCTGGCGAACTCCCCTTGACTGTCGACATCGTACGCATCAATACCGGCAAGCACATCCGGGAATTCATCCAACCCCACTTCCAGGTTCAGTGGCGCTTCATCCATGTCACCTGCGGGTACCTCATCCAACTCTTTCATCAAGGCTTCGATGCTGATGTAAGACGGTGCCGCGGCCGATGCCTGTTTATCATCGTTCAACAGAACCGATTCAGAGTTATTCCCCCATTGTTCATCGGCAAGTTCAGGATCAAATTCAGTGACATCTGCGGTTTGCATGTCCGGTTGCGTCGTCCAGTCTTCTCCTTCCAACACCGGCTCTGCGTTAGCAGTTGACCAAATGGCATCCTCTTCCGCCGTTAAGGGCGTTTCAGCATGTTCTGCCGTTGATTCGAATAATGCGTCTTGTTCTAACGCGTCCCGCTCAAGGGGATCGACAGCCGAGGTTGCTACAGCCGATTGAGGAGCCTCATGGGGATCATCCATTGCAACACTTGATGACGCAAGCACCTCCGGTTCACTCAGCAAGGCTGCCATGTCTAACCCAGCGGTTTCCATGCTGTCACGTTCTGCTTCCGTACTGTTTGCGAATACCGATGCTGATTCCGGTGCGGATACTGGCGCTTGAGCGGGCATCGCGAATTCTGCGGCGCTATCTGGTTCTGCCGCTAATTCAGGGGCAACCGTCTGCGCAAGACCTTGCTCCAATTCATATTGTTCTAATTCATGCTGCTCATCAAAAGACGCTTGCAGGGCGTCATCTTCCCCAAACTCCGGCAAGGTGTCGGCATCATAGGTTTCAAACGCCACCTGTGGTTGACCATGCAACGCAAACGGTGAAGTGACTGGCTCAGCGATGCCGTCAACACGAGGTGCAGCATCATCGGCGTGGTCTGCGATCGTGTCGATCGCCTCTTCTGGTTTGGCTTCGGCTTCGGCTTCGGCTTCGGCTTCGGCTTCGGCTTCGGCTTCGGCTTCGGCTTCGGCAAAGTCTAGTGCGCTATCATCCGAAACAGGGGCTATCGTTGATGGCAAATCGGCCGCTTCAGCGGCTTGCTGCAACTGACGAACGATGTTGTCAAAGACTGCTTGCTCTTCGTCCGCACTGACCGTCATCGCTGGCGCATCATCCAAGACGACATCCGCGGCATTCATCACCGCTTCTTCGTCGAACTCAGGGTAATCACTGAGATCCAACGGCGAATTGACATCCAAGCTTTCCAGCAACTGCTCCACGGTCATGCCGACAGACGGATCCATTGCGGCGGCATCTTCTTCGGTGAAAGAAGACGCCAGCATGGCTTCCAACTCTGCCTGCTCGTCATCCATGACAGGCTCCTGATGTTCGGACTCATCAGATGCTTGTGGCGTATCCGTCACTTGTAGCGCTTCAGTCGCAAGTGGCGCTTCATGTTCATCAAGCCGTTGTGCCGTTTCAGGCTCAACGTCAGCGACCGGGGGCATCTCCGCCATCTCAGTCACGTCCGAGCTGTCAGCACTGATCACCTCTTCAGGCACTTCGGCCGCTTCAACGCTCACGGCAGTATCATCAGGCTGCGGTGCAGGTTGTTCAATGACAGGCTCAGAGGCAGGCTCAGAGGCAGGCTCATTCGCTAAGGCGACATTCGATAAAACCTCATCCGCTAAGATCTCATCCAACACGATCTCATTTGTCGCGTCCTTCGCCACCTCATTGGCAACGTCATCGACAACAGGCTCAAATTCGGGATCATCCCGCTCCATCGACGGCCAATCCAACGCTGACACATCGTCGTCTTCATCCTCAATGTCAGCCACCAGCTCATCCAATAACGCCGTGCTGTTTTCGCTCAGAGCAATGTCGGACGACGGAAAATCATCGTCTTCGTCCAAATCCCCCAGCAATTCATCCAGCAACGCGGTACTGTCTTCTTCCAGCGTAATGTCTGACGTCAACATGTCGTCGTCTTCATCCATCAGCTCATCAAGCAGTGAGGTACTGTTTGCCGAGAACAAGTCATCAATGTCATCCTGTGACGAGAACGAGAACATGTCTGCGTCCGCCAAGGCTTGATCGATTGCCGCTTGTTGGGCGAGATCATCATTGGCTCGCGCCTCGGTCTCTGCTGCCGTTTCTGCCTGCGAATGGGTATTGCTCAGCTCATCATCGGCAACAAAGCTGTCAAACAGCGAGTCCAGATCATCTTGATTGATCAGCATCTCCTGATCCGGCGTGACCTCAGGCCGACGTTCCGATGGCGGTGGCGCATCCTGTTCATCATCCAGCGCGCCCAAGTCCATCACATCGCTATCAAACGACAGGTCAAAGCTGTCTTCATCGTCTTCCACTTGCAGCGATTTTTCCCACATCGCGGCTAACGCTTCATCGGAACTCAGATCGGCTTTTTGCTCAATCTCATCCAATGCGCGCTCCATGTCTTCCAGACCAATGGCTTGCTCATCCCCTTTCACGGAAATGCTGCTTGGCCCAAAGCCATTCTCCATCTCAAACAATTCGTCATCGATCGTGGCTTTATCGTCAGTGTCTTCGGCGAACAACGGATCATCGTCGCCAAACAGTTCATCCAAGTCGTCGTCCCCGCCTAAGGCCAGGTTCGGCACCACTTCGTCATCCACTGGCGGCGGCATCATCGCCGGATCATCAGCCTTCGGCCCTTCAAGGGCTTCCAGTGATTCTTCCTCTTCTTTCTTGCGACCCCACAAAAAGTACGCCAACGCACCGGCTAGCAAGCCACCGGGGATCAGTGCCATCGCGGCCAATGCCCACGGGTTATCAATCAAGCGATCAAACAAGGTCGCTTCCGGCGCGGTCGGTTTGGCTTCTTGCAGGACCCTTTGCTGTTCAATGAAATCTTTGATCTGCGCGCGCAGTTGCTCATCGTCGCTGATTTGGTTTTTCAACGCGGCCACTTCGTGCTGCATTTCAGCCAAACGCACACGCAGTAAATGGTTACTTTCCAGCAGTTTGGTCATCTGCTCGTCTGAAGCATCCAACTGATCTTGCAGCGCGTGCGGTTTTGCCGGGATCAACGCACGCACGCTTTCTGCTGGCGTAGGATCGGCTGTCGCGGCAGCCGTTACGGCGGATTTTACTGCAGGAGCAGGCTTGTCTACGTTAGCGGCCGACTTTGGTGCAGCTGGCTTCGGGGTAACAGGTGCTGTTATAGCGGCTGGCGTTGCCGCGACTTTCGGCGTAGGTGCAGGCACCGCTTTGGGCGCGGGTGGCGCTTTCTTGGCAATCGCACCACGCCCTTTATCGGCTTCCAGACGTTGCTTCACCGCGTTAACGTTTTCACGCTGGATCTGTGACAGTGTCGGGATCGTCAGAATGCTCCCCGGCACCAAACTATGAATATTGTTCTGCTCAAAGGCTTGTGGGTTCTGACGGAAAATCGCGCCAATCACCTGATAAATAGAGATCTGATCATTCGGGCGGTAGCGAGACGCTATCGACCACAAGGTTTCCTGATGGGTCGTTGGCCCATAACGGTTGGTACTGTTATACGACTGCGCAGACGAAGAGGCTGTATTAGGGGAAGGCGCAGGCAGTTCATCTGGCGTCGGCCCCATGATGCGTATGGTATTAGCGTGTGCCGGCAAGGCAAGGGCCGAGGAAATCAGTACCGGTAATAAAAGGCGTTTCATCATCTTGGAATGGTCAGACACTGCCTACAGTCCTCTTTGGCAGGAAAAAAGCGATCAATGCATCGCGCAAATTCGCGCACACCGTGTGCAGCGATTTTCTATCGCGCATCATACTAGAATAATAGATATCGGCCTATTGCCAATGATCTTGAGTGTGTATTGAGGAAGCGCGCATGGGCTGCCTCTTTACGGGCAGGCAGATAAACAAACAGGGAAAGCGCAGCTTTCCCTGTTTGTTTATCTATCATGCGTAAAAACGCTGATCTTATAGGTATTCAGCGATCAGTGTTTCGGCAATCTGCACGCTGTTCGTCGCGGCGCCTTTACGGACGTTATCCGCCACCACCCACATGTTAATCCCGCATGGGTGGCTGATGTCTTCACGAATACGCGCAACCATGACGTGATCTTTACCGGTCGCGTCACCCACTTGCGTTGGGTACTCACTGCCGTGGAACACTTCGATGCCTTCGGCATTTTCCAGCAGGCTGATCGCTTCTTCAATGTTCACCGGCTGACACGTTTCAACGTGTACCGCTTCCGCGTGGCCGTAGAATACAGGGACACGTACACACGTTGGGTTCACACGGATATTGTCGTCACCCAAAATTTTCTGGGTTTCCCACACCATTTTCATTTCTTCTTTGGTGTAGCCGTTATCCATGAATGCATCGATGTGTGGCAAACAGTTGAATGCAATTTGCTTGTCGTACACGCTGGTTTCAGCCGACAAGCCATTCAGCAATTTCACTGTTTGACCCGCTAATTCGTCGACGCCTTCTTTGCCTGAACCCGATACGGACTGGTATGTGCAGACGTTGATACGCTCAATGCCGTATGCATCATGGATAGGCTTTAAGGCCACCATCATTTGAATGGTCGAACAATTCGGGTTCGCGATGATGTTACGGTTACGGAAGTCAGCCAACGCGTGTGGATTCACTTCTGGCACGACAAGCGGTACATCGTGATCATAGCGGAAACGTGATGTGTTATCGATCACGATAACGCCCTGATCGGCCGCAATCGGCGCCCAACGATCAGAGGCTTCTGCACCGGCAGAGAAAATAGCAAGCTGTACCTGATCCCAGTCGAATTCTTCAACATTGGTCACACGCACACTTTTGCCTTTAAAGCGCACGACTTTGCCCGCACTGCGCTCAGACGCAAGCAAATAAAGATTGCGAACAGGAAAATTGCGACTCTCAAGCACTTCTACGATGGCTTCGCCAACGACGCCGGTTGCGCCAAGTACGGCAATATCAAATTCCTGGCTCATGGCCTTTCCTCTACTGTAAAACCTAATTTAGCCAGCGACTCTACCCCAAAATGGGCCTCGCCCGCTACCGTAATCGCACTATATTCACGTCGATCCCAGTAATTTTTCCGCATCCGATCGAACGCAGTGGCCATTTCCACGCTACCTTCTGCTGTTTGCCCCATTTCACGGCGGAATACACCGTCATCACGGCGCACATCGTAGACCAATTGGGTCAGGCTAAAGAGGGTCGCTTCATCCCACGACTGACTCAAGGTCACGTGCGGGATCGGCGCAATCGGCAACAAACTCGCGGCTTCCACCGTATTGTCGACCGCCAGAAACTCACAGAAACGGTTGTAGACCATGGTGGTGCCACGCGCTTTGCCTTCCAGGCCGTAACCGGCCACATGTGGTGTGGCAAATGCCAATAATGGCAACAGGGCTAAATCCACCTGCGGCTCTTGTTCAAACACATCCAGTACGGCGGTCAGGTGCGGTCTTGCACTGGCATCACTGGTTTGTTGCAGCTGACTCGCCTGCAGCGACGCGTTTAAGGCGACTTTCAAGGCTTGATTATCGACCACGGGACCACGGGCGGCGTTGATCAAAATGGCGCCTGACTGCATCTTGCCCAAGAAGGCAGTATCCACCAAATGGTGTGTCGGATAATCGCCATCCCGGGTGATCGGCGTGTGCAGGGTGATCACATCGCACTGCTGTTGGATATCCTCAATGGAATGAAAAGTACGTGTATCCCCTTGGGCTTGTTTGATCGGGTCATTCAGCAAATAGCGGATCCCTAGCGCATCCAGACATTGCGCCAAGTAACTGCCCACGTTACCTGCGCCAATGATGCCGACGGTTTTATCAAACAATGAAAAGCCTTGCTGCTGACCGAGTACCATCAGGCTGCTGAGCACATATTCGGCGACACCGACTTTGTTACAGCCCGGTGCGGCGGTAAAGGTGATGCCTTTTGCTGCCAGCAACGCCTCATCGACATGATCCTGCCCTGCCGTGGCGGTACCGACAAATTTCAGCGCATTGGCTTTGCTGAGCAGATCAGCGTTCACCTTGGTCACCGAGCGGATCATCAGGGCATCAATATCCACCAAATCGTCGGCGGTTAAAGTACGGCCGGGCTTGCTGATTACGTCGCCTAATTGGCTAAACAGCGCTTCGGCATACGGCATATTCTCGTCTATGAGGATTTTCATCACTGGGTCCTAAAGTCATTACGTGATTCACGTGAGTTTCGCGATGGAGAAATTGTAAGAGTAAAGGGACGCGTTGGCGAGTTCCGAGTAAAAGATGAAGAAGTAGAAAGAGCATTTAGGGACTAGGAACGAGGAAAAGCGGGGCGAGGAAGAGCATGAGGGACTAGGAGCAAGGAAAAGCAGGAACGAGTACCTAGGGACTGGTCACGCTTCGCTCCGAGTGAGATCAAAATCAAAAGCATCTGTGGTTCTGTCAGAAGAATTTCAGACCGTTCTATAAATGCAAACGCTTTTGTTCTTACTCGTCCCTTTAGACTCGAAACTCGCCCCTTCCTAAACCAAAAAAGCCCGGTAGCATCTCGCTACCGGGCGTGTTCCAGGCAATCAAACAGTCACCGCGATCACAGATCTATCCAGCAAAAGAAAATACTATGATAGCGATGCCTGTCGCGTCTGTTTTGGCGCTGACTGGCGCTCATCCCACTCATCCAGTCTCCGCAAAAAGGCCGTGAATGGTTGAACGCCGTCAGTGCCAACACCTGGAGAATGAATAAAGGGTCGAGATAGCGAGGGACTAGGGACGAGAAAATCTCGTCTGGTCACTGATTGATGCAGTGCTTTCGCTCTTACTCGTTACTCGTCCCTCGTACCTATAAACTCGCCCCTGCGCTTGCGCGCTTATCCTTCGTATTTCTTGATAACCAGTGTGGCGTTGGTGCCGCCGAAGCCGAAGCTGTTTGACATCACGGTCTTCAGTTCTACTTCGCGCGTTTCCGTCACGATGTCCAGACCTTCAGCTGCAGGGTCGAGGTTATCAATGTTGATACTTGGGGCGACAAAGCCGTTATCTAGCATCAGCGTTGAGTAAATCGCTTCGTGTACGCCCGCCGCGCCCAGTGCGTGACCGGTCATGGCTTTGGTCGCAGAAATGGCAGGGCTGTTTTCGCCGAACAATGCCTGAATCGCGCCTAGCTCTTTCACATCGCCGACTGGCGTTGATGTGCCGTGGGTGTTGATGTAATCGATCGGCGCATCCAAATCTTGCATCGCCATCTTCATACAACGTACCGCGCCTTCGCCTGATGGGGCGACCATGTCGTAGCCGTCAGACGTCGCGCCGTAACCGACGATTTCGCCGTAGATTTTTGCACCACGTGCAAGCGCGTGTTCTAGCTCTTCAACCACCAGCATGCCGCCACCGCCTGAGATCACAAAGCCGTCACGGTCTGCATCATAGGTGCGTGATGCTTTTGTTGGATCGTCGTTGTACTTGGTCGACAACGCGCCCATCGCATCAAACATCATGGTCAGTGACCAATCCAATTCTTCACCGCCACCGGCAAACACCACATCTTGTTTGCCCAACTGGATCAATTCCAGAGCGTGACCGATACAGTGTGCAGAGGTCGCACATGCTGAACTCATGGTGTAGTTCACACCACGGATTTTAAACGGGGTCGCCAAACATGCTGATACCGTCGATGACATGGTACGCGGTACCATGTAAGGACCCACACGCTTCACGCCTTTTTCACGCAAAATATCGACAGCCGCCACTTGGTTATAAGACGACGCGCCACCCGAACCCGCCACCAGGCCAGTACGGTCATTAGAGACTTGTTCTTCGGTCAGGCCCGCATCCGCGATAGCCTGCTCCATAGATAAATATGCAAATGCGGCGGCATCACCCATGAAACGCATTTTTTTACGATCAATATGCTCAGAGGGGGTCATTTTCAAATCACCCCAAACATTGCTACGCAGTTTCATTTCTGCGAACTGTTCAGAGTAAGAAATACCGGATTTACCCGTTTTCAATGACGCCAGCACTTCTTTAACGTTGTTACCAATGCTGGATACAATACCCATGCCTGTGATTACGGCTCGTTTCATGATGAATTCCTACTGTCATTTAACGGTGATGATAATAACGGGTTTGTCTGTCAAAAGTGGTCAGCTTTCCTTTTGATCGGGTACAATCGCCCTTAATTTCACTAAAATTGTGCATTATTACTACGCAGCGCACAGTGTCTGTCCGCCTGCATAGCCCAGTAATGCTGAAGATGTGACCCGTTAGGGTTGCCCCTGTTGATCTACCCACTTATGAGGTTGCTCCCTTGCCTGATTCCGACACACACCCTGATATGCCCTCTTCTGTCTCTCGCATTGCCCATGCGGTTTTAGACTGGAATGAGGCAGGTACACCCGTCTCAAACGATTTCGACGACGTGTATTTTTCAAATGCAAACGGCCTGGAAGAAACCCGCTACGTCTTTTTACACCAAAACCACCTACCCACCCGTTGGGAGACGTTTGATCGCCGCCGCTTTGTGATTGCCGAAACCGGCTTTGGCACCGGCCTGAACTTTCTCGCCGTGTGGCAATGGTTCAAGGCGTTCCGTGCCGCCAATCCGGATGCAACAACCAAAGAGCTGCATTTCATCAGCTTTGAGAAGTTTCCGGTCACCAAAGACGACTTGATCAAAGCGCATCAGTCATGGCCCGATCTGGCGGACGTGGCGGAACAGCTGCACGCCCACTACCCACCTGCCGTGGCGGATTGCCACCGCTTGGTGCTGGAAGATGGCATGATCACACTGGATTTATGGTTCGGTGATATTAAAGACTGCATGCCACAAGTATGGACCGATGCGCACGGCATTGTGGATGCGTGGTTCCTTGACGGCTTTGCCCCGAGCAAAAACCCAGAGATGTGGAGCCAGACCCTGTTTGATGGCATGGCGAAACTGGCCCGTACCGATTGTACCGTAGCCACCTTTACCGCCGCCGGTTTTGTCCGTCGCGGCCTGATTGACGCAGGCTTTAGCATGCAAAAAGTCAAAGGGTTTGGTACCAAGCGTGAAATGCTGGCTGGCCACATTGCCGATCGTCAGTACGGCAGCAATGTGAAACCGTGGTACACCCGCCGCGCGGCTTCTCACACTGAGTCAGTGGCGATTATTGGCGGGGGTGTCGGCTCGGCAACCACCGCACTGGCACTCGCACGCCGTGGTATTCACACGACGTTGTACTGTGCCGATGCCTTGCCTGCCGAAGGTGCATCAGGCAACCGTCAAGGTGCGGTGTACCCGCTACTGAATGGTGCCAACGATGCCTTGTCGCGTTTCTTTGCGCCTGCCTTTGTATTTGCCCGTCAGTTTGTCGACCAAGCCGCCGCCAACAATGAAAAAGCAGGCACTAGCTTTGATTATGACTGGTGTGGCGTCACGCAATTGGCATGGGATGAGAACGCGGCGAAGAAACTCGGCAATATGCTCGACGGCGGTTTCCCTGAGGCGTTGATCCGCAGCTTAGATGTGGCTGAAACCGCTGCCGTTACCGGCGTTGAAACGGGCTTTCACAGCGTGAACTACCCACTGGGTGGCTGGTTGTGCCCACAAGCGCTGACCCGAGCCTTACTCGAACAAGCCCAAGCGACCGGTTATTTAACCGTGCGTACTGAGTGCGAAATTGTACAGTTGGCACAAAGCACATCGCCAGATCTGTCTCTGTCTCAGGAGCCGCAATGGCAATTAACGGATCAGCACGGTCAGCAAACCACACATGGCACGGTTGTCGTGGCCAACGGTCACCGTTTTGCTGAGCTGACACAGACTCAAGCCATTCCCGCTTACTCGGTGCGTGGCCAAGTCAGCCACATTCCGACCAATGCGGCGTTAAATGAGCTTAACACCGTACTGTGTTACGACGGCTACCTGACCCCGGTAAACGCTGCAGGTGACAGCCATTGTATTGGTGCCAGCTACCGCCGTGGCAGTACAGATTTGACCTTCAGCAGTGAAGAGCATGCGGATAACCAGCAACGCCTGATCAACTGTCTACCTGAGAGTGAATGGCCCACCACGCTGGACTTTTCCGCCAATAACGCCCGTGTCGGCGTACGCTGTGCCAGCCGTGATCACCTACCGTTTGTCGGTGATGTGTGTGACTTCGATGCCCTGCTTGCGCAATACGCCGATTTAAAAGATAACCAAGACAGCGCCCAACCGGTACCGGTTTACCCTAACCTGTATGCGATGATTGCCTTGGGGTCTCGCGGCCTGAGTTCCGCCCCGTTATTGGGTGAAGTGTTAGCCTCGCAGATCTGCGGCGATCCGTTACCGTTGCCAAACAGTGTATTGGAAGCCTTGCATCCGGGACGGATGTGGGTGAGAAAGTTGGTGAAAGGGAAGAAGATCTAAAACGCGGAGCGTTGTTAGGGACGAGGAAAAGCAGGTACGAGTCTAAAGGGACTAGGGACGCGTAGGAGCGGTGAAAAGCAGGTACAAGTACCTAGGGACGGGTCATGCTTCGCGCCGAGTGAGAGCAAAAGGGTCCTGTGGTCCTGCTTTTTCCATAGGGCCCTAGGACCGCTCTAAAACCCGCTTTTGCTTTTCCGCTCTTACTAGGGACTAGCCCCTCGACACTCGCCCCTGCTCTTCCGCTCTTTTTCTCACACCCACTTTATGCCATGTGTCTGGATATGTTCGTGTAACTTATCATTTTTGATTTTGTGCATAAGCAAAAGATCCACCTTGAACGGGATCGTTGTTAGCTCTATTTGTGTCAAGAGATCGGCAATGTCCGTTAAGCTGAGTAATTCCCCGCTCACCACAAGATCGATATCAGAATGCGGTTTGTACGTCCCCAGCGCTCGCGACCCAAATAGCCATACGGACTCTACACGTGGGTGTTGCGTTAAAATCGCAACGAGTTGCTGCTGATGCCGTAACTTCAAGCCATTTTTTTGTGGACTATCCACTTGTTGAACATCACTCATCTTTTAGGCTTTTCTCAACCAAGTATTGTGTAATTGCGGTGATCACTGGTTCAAATTCACTGATAATTAACGCCTGTGCTTCCAACACATTTTCTTCATCATAGGTATGCGTCAACAAATTACGCTTACCTAATGCATCAAGCAAGACTTCACATTGTTCAGGGGATACATGTGTCGCCTCTAACGCCGTTCTGATCACACTGCGCGGAGACGCGGCATCGTACCCTTCAAACTCAAGTAAATCTTTTAATGTCTTCCAGGTTAATTCAAAAGAGAATTCGAAGGTTTGAATCAACCCTGCAAGTTCTAATTCATTGTAGGATTCTTGAGCACACGCTTTCGTTAATCGTGAATGTGCTTTTTGCAGGTTTTGTAGTCGTTGTTTCCAACGCAGCGGATTGAGTGACATCGGTATGCTCTGTAATAAAGAAGGTGAAGGAAGAATAACACATCATCATTTTTCTTCCGCTTCATCCCCTCTCTTTTTCTCAGCGCGAAGCATGATCTGATCCCTTCCCCTTTCCATAGGACCAAGGACCGATCTTGCTTTTCCGCTCTTACTAGGGACTCTCCCCTACTCCACCGCTGCGGTCACCGGTGGCGCGGGATCATCACCGCCGCCGCTATCCGACACGGCAACACCAATCACAACTGCGGCCACCCCGACAGCGAGTACCGTGGCCGTAATGCCACCCGCGGATGCCGCTAAGGCGCTATCAATGCCAGCGGCAGTGCCCGTCTGCTCCGTTGCTGCTTTTGCGGTTGTCGCCGTGCTATTAGCAGCAGAGGCATTGGTTGAGGTTGATGTGGTTTTTGTACTGCTTTGTGCGGTAGATGTTGCGCTTTGATTCGCTTGACGGGTAACTGGCTCTGACGCACAGGCAGACAGACTCATTCCCAGCAAGGCTAGTGCCATCACGGATTGTTTCATCATCACTCCCCAAAACATACGGCAATATCTTTATTGATATAAGTGTAAGTATAGAGAGGGCTGATATTTTCGAGGGAGAATGTCGGAGAAAAAGTACGGGAAAATGAAAGGCAAGCCCCCATAGCAGCGACGACGATAAATCGCCACTGCGTATGGGAAGGTTGCAGCGCTTAACCAAACACGTGAAGTAACGCAGCATTCACCGCGGCTTTATCAAAGCTTCGCGCGGCTAAGTCCTGCTGACGCGCATCAGGATCAAACCCAAAATCCTCAAGCCATTCATAGTCCACATCGCTTAACGCCGCTTTTTTCAGCAAGCGGTAAAGGCGGTTCCACTGGTCAATGCCGCCACAATCCTCTTCAGGACACACGCCACGTCCGGCACTGACACTCGGGATATCGACATCATTGGCCATCACTTTTTCCAGCGTAATGCTATGACACCAATCATCACCAAAATCATAACGGTACAGCAGTGAGTCACCGGCTTGCTTCAACAATGCGCCCAACGGTATATCGCCATCATCGTCCAAAAACCGCTGAGAAGCCGTTTCAAACAGATACGCATGCGCATCATCCCACCCCATGCTGATTTGCAATGCCACGTGGAAGACATACAAAGGGATCGTATTGCTCACTTTGATCCGGCGCCACACCGCAGGCTTCGCGTCTAGCAGCGCCACCTTCAAGACCAATCCTGTCTCTTCCTGGCCAGCATCCAATTCCATCACCATCACATCATGGTAATCCTCAATGCAGATTTCGGCTAAATCTTCAAACAACGGAAATCGCTTACGATTTAGCGCCGGATCGGTAAGCGCCTGCGCCAATTGCCAATAGGCCTCTGCCGTCTGTCTATCCGAGGAAACCGGGTTATCTGAACCGTACTGTTCAAGCAGTGCGAGAAACGCAAAACGCTCAATAAACGTCGCTTTATGCGCATAGTAATAGGT
This sequence comes from Photobacterium sp. 270122K, assembly GCF_059941365.1. Classification (NCBI taxonomy): domain Bacteria; kingdom Pseudomonadati; phylum Pseudomonadota; class Gammaproteobacteria; order Vibrionales; family Vibrionaceae; genus Photobacterium; species Photobacterium sp. 270122K. The sequence goes on along the minus strand of NZ_JBPOEN010000002.1, from coordinate 253,923 downwards.
TTTCATCAGTGATTTCACCGTGACAGAGGCAGAAATAGACTCAAACGGCGGTCGCCAAGAAAACATCAGATCATTACCGATGAAACGGCTCATTTTCCGCGCATTCTCCACCGCCTTATCGCTAATATCGACTTGATAGTGCGCGATGTGATCCGCCAGTGAAAACGGTTGGGGGGTGGTCCACGCCGTCGGTAGCAGGGACAAAAAGTACAGCATATGCAAATCGATATTGTCTTCTTTTTGCTTGGCCAACAACCATGGCAATACCTCGGCCAACCAATCACTGTTGGTTGTGATCAAGGTCATCGGTGTATCCGGCACGTCCTGCATCGTGTCGACAATTGACGCAAAGAAATCGTCCTCACAGCCGAGATTCAACATGGTATCTCGCAGGCCACGCTCAAGATCCAATAAACCTGCAAAGACCCCGTTCTGGCCGTTATACCGAAAACGGATCATCACCGAGGCACACCCAATACCATCCACATGCGTCGCTTTCACCTGTTCAATGGTGGCCACCTCACCGGATGCAGCATGTTTCATGGCATACTTCTGCCAGCGTTTATAATGGCCCTGCAATTCAGGATGACGGGCAAAACGGCGTAATACATGCAACAACTGTCGCTGACTAAGGTGACACCATGATTTGTGCGTCATCCCATCCAGTGCCTCAGCGGCACACAGCGCAACGGGCTTTTCGTGGTAATAGGTCAGCAAAAGCAGCGCATCGACACTCCAGGTGAAGTGTGTGATCGCACTAAAGAGCAGTGACATGGGATCTCGCGGCATGAGGGCATAACCGGCTTCAAAAAAGTCGATAAATTCAATACCCGACTGGATCTCTTCTTGCTTAATGTCATCAAGCAGTTGACTGATCAATGCTTCTGGCGACAGCATCACGTTACCTTCGGTATGCGTATGCTCCGCTTGTTCAGCATAGATCGCATCCATATCCACCCCAGAGGTATCAAACTGCGCCTGCTTTAACATGGTCAGCACCTCGAAAGCGCGCTTCGGGTTCAATATCCCTTGGTTTGCCGCCTCGTTGACGATCATGGCGATGACCGCTTCAAGCTCCGCCTTCGTCCCGTCTGGCGCACGACTCACCGTCAGCGCCAACTCAGACGTTGCCACCTCCACCCAATCCAGACACGCAGGCATCACCGCATCAGCCAACTCATCCGGTAGCGACAAGACGGTGTAATACAGCATAAACACCGACTCTGGCTGTGCAAACCACGCCACCTGTTCAGTCGACAGTTTGCGTGGTTCAGGTTGGCGGGCGTAATCAACAAGGGCTTGCAGTAATCGTTCTGGTGATAGCACAGGGAAATTCCTTTTAAAAACAGAGGGGATATAGCCAACTTCCGAAGATAACGCTTAACATACCAACAAGGCCCTTGCGAGCCAAGTCGTGAGTATCGTTAGGGCGAAGTACGCTGTCTTCTTCACGACACATCAAGGACAACGCTCACAGGCAAAACACGATCACGGCGTTAAAAACCGACTGACAACATACTCACTGTCATAACATGGCAGCATAATATGCTACAGTTCCATTGGGGATGCTCCTTTGTAAGGCATCACACACCAACATTGTCTCCTGCTGGGTACAGCGCTATGCTTTAACCAGACTTGATAATTAGAGGCTGCTATGCCAGAAATAAACCAGAACGAACCGGAATGGTTTGCACGCTAGCCTTTGACTCATTACCCATGCAATTGACGCCACTTTTCTAGCTGAGATGGTCTTAGGCCGTATCGTGCCAATACACCCTCGTGAATTCGCCTGAGCTCTTCTAATGCAAGGGCGATAATGTTTTGTTTATCCGTTTCTTGTTCATCACTCATACACGATTCAATGATATCAAGAGGTTGAGATCCAGGCGTCAGTATGACTTGTTTAACTATCATCTTTATCTTCGCTCGATATTGCAAGCGTTGTTGATCGGGTTTCACTAACTCTTGTTTCACGGCTAAGTATTCTTTTGTCGAGCGCTCGTACGCCCATAAATACAGATCACGAAGAAGCTCTATTCTATTCATCTCATAGACACCAAGCACCGCTTTACTGTAGGCTTCTTCGGGTACATCTAAGAACGTAAGAGGACATACGTTGGTTTTAAGCAAAGGGATATTTGCAGCCAAACGAGAGGTACGTTTATTAATATCAGCAAAGGGTTGCAAATAAGGTAAATGCACCATGATAAAAAATGACTGCTCAAAGGGATCGATGATTTGATTCGCTTTATTCAGTATTGATTCCAGTTGGATAGAGAGCACCTCTTCGGATGACATTGGCTTATACACGCTGCCTCCTATCTCTACCACATGACTACGTACTCGCCCTTCATCAAACGGATTGGCTAATAAGTTTTCTGATAGCGCACTGTGCAAATTTAATATTGTGAAACGATTAAACGCAACGGAATCGACATTATCAATCAGTAATTCAATCGCAGATTTATGATTTAAAATCATTTGCGTCTCGATGATATCTTTTCCTTGTGCAAACTGACCATGCTCAATTAATTCTACTGTGTCTAATCGACTATAAGTATTGCCTTCAAGGTGGCTTGATGCCCAAGATAAATCGATTAATAAACGATTGTAGATATCTCTTCCATACGTACCCGCGGGTTGTGTTGCATAGATGGTTTTTCCCATGCGGTGTAGCTGGCGACGAATAGGCTCAGAAAGATAGTGAGTTTTATTGGGAATGTAGTCATCTAAAAAATCACGCGAATAACCAACAGGATCACGCTCAAAAGTAGGCTTACTTAGATAAGTAAGAATGTCATGGCTATCAGGAGAAAGTGGGATCGACTTAGGAAAACCATCATGCTCGCGATGGCTTGAAAGCGTGACCTCTGCTTTATTAATAAGTGCAATGTATTTACGTGAACGACCGTCGCCAATGGCTGCTATCTGTTTGTCTTCAATAAGTTTATTAAGCCAGCGCTGAAGCGTACGCCGAATTAAGTCGGGATGAGCCATAATAAGGTCTGAAACAGACACCGGGTGACATTGTTGTTCGATATAGCGTTGGATTTCAAACCTATTCATGACAGATACCCTTTTAACTGTGACACTTCTCTGAATAAAAGTGTCACAATTATGGCGTGTTTATCCTTTTGTGACAATAAAAGTGTCGCAGTAAGCGTTTTTTGCCTAGTACGCCCTCTTCGTAAACTCTCACCCCTCCCTGAAAGTACATTAACAATCAAATAATTAAGCCAACATCACCCAAGCCTATGAGATAGAAAACGGCCTTAACATGGTGATTTGAGACAGATCTGCGCGGCTGACGGTGAGACGAACACCCCATACTTACAGCGCCTTAAATTTTTCCACCATATCCTTATCAATCTCCTTGATGAGATTAGATGACAAGCCAAGCTGTTTGGCCTCATGACTAAACGAGCGTGTTATTTCAAATATTTCCTCAGCCATAACCATGATCGCTTTCTTTGAAGATAACCCCGACTGAGCCGCTAACTGGTCGAGTGCATTCTTTGGCGTTCGGCCATTACCACCAAATGCCGTCATATGCTCTTTGTAAGGGTTAGGGCTGTAAACAATGTCGTAGAAAGGCGACAGCGTCCAGTTATCTGTGTCACTGGCAAGGAAACTGAAGTTCTTACTGTGATCATCTTGGTTTACAGTTAGGTAATTAAATATGCAGCGCTTAATGAGCTTCTGAGACTCAGTGACACTGCACATGATGCGCGTAGCTTTAACTAAATCCACATAATCCAAAGAAGGCTCTCGAAACGGTGCATCTAACAACCCACACGCAGAAATCATATGGATTCGACCGCCTTGCTCGGTGCTATCAAATCGTTCCTGCTCTAGCCAAAATCGACCATTTCCCGCATCGATTAAAGCAAAGTTAGGCACCTCAATGCCGACATTACGGGCCATCTGCATGTAGCAATATTCGACTAATGATTCAGCGTGCTTCAAGTCAAACTTTTCAGATGTCAACTTTACGATAAGCTTTGTTCCTAGTGTGTCATCTAATGTTGAATATTGCCCATTCGATAACCGTGTAACGTTCATTTTGGGCCTAGCACCACCCGATCCCCCCGTCTTCATCAAGTGCTCAAGCAAAGCAGACTCGGTGCCTTCAAACTCTTCAATCGCAGCTCGGCCAAGGGTAATGATATCAATCGACGCCTTGGACTCATCAAGTAACTCTAATTCAGGCTCATAGCTCAACGCCCCCATACACCTGTCACCCAAGTAAGCCAGACGCTCTAGGGCAGTAATTTCCTTAGGGTTATGACCGTTCTGTCTAAATACACGATCCATGAGATAAAGGCCCCAACCATCGGGGAGACTGTCTCCAAAAACCCCATGAATGCCGTAATGCGGCCCTCTAGGTGCAACTTGCAGACTTGTATCAGCCTTTAAATTGAACGGTGCCAAAGAGGTTGAATGAGCGCCTAAATAAGCCTCATCAAATTGAAAGAAGCTTTGCTTACTATTTTCAACGAGCTTGCCAACAAGTACTTTTTCACCTGTGCTCAGCGTTCGTTTTACAGTTAGGGCTGATTTAAGCACGTCGAAGCACATCCTCTATTGAGGTAAATTCAGGCTCAGACGACGTTGTCAGCGCTTTCACTTTTTTCAAGTCACCGACGGTCTCATAAAGCATGAGAAACTGACGCAATGAGATGTTGCCAGATGACTCAAACTTTCGGATCGTTGCGTAAGGCACGCCAGAGAGATCGGCCATCTTATGAACACTGAGTTTATCTTTTTTACGCGCAGATTTAATAAACTCTTTGAGTTCCATCTGCAAATCATAAGCGGTATAGAGAGATAACATGCACGCCTCTTAAATTGCTACTATGGTATCGATTATAGCGCAAAAAGTAGATTTTTCGCTATTATTGTAGCAAATTTAAAAAACGAGATAATGCCCCCCTACGTTCAACACAACATTTAGCACGGCCTGATAGTACTCTCTATTAGTACATCCCCCACAAAACGCTGATAAACCATTTAACATCAAACCATTAAACCCATCACGCCCGCCCCCATGAGACATGAAATCGCCTTGAAAGGGTAATTTGAGACGGTTTATCTTGTCCGCATGATCGCGTCTGTCGATACCCTGGTGCAGCTCGACGTTGGGTGCGTAAAAACCAATGAAACACCCATAACGCACTCTCCGAGTCATCGCACAAAAATAAAAAGCGACTCTATCCCATCAAAACTAAAAACCTTACACATCAATACCCAAAAGACATATAAGAAAAAAAGTTCGCCTTTTCGCACCAAAAAACCGTTAATCCCTAGAGACAGCGCTCAAAAATAAAACAAAAACCCCGATCGGGTTTCATTTGTACAAAATCAGCCGTCACAATACCCGTGGTTACTTATTGTTCACCCTGTCAATGATTTATGCCGTTCAGAGACGTACAGCGCCAAGCCACACGGTGGCTTTCGTGCTTTCACCAACGGCACATTACTACCAATATCACGAGGTTATGTGGGAAAAAATAGCGCGATACAGACTTATCAGCGAGGCAAAAATGCCGGTGGCGTCGCGCCCGATGTGGATGCGACCCTCACCACCCTCGCCATTTTGTTTCGTCGGTATCGCCGAAAGCGGTCCCGCTCCCCGCACGTGCTTGACACCCATTCTGATGTCGAGTTACTGGTGATGCTCTATTTATGGCTGACCCAGCAACTCTCGACACTGACTACCCTGGAGGATATTCCTGATCTGAAAAAAATCGCCGGCAGTCAGCCATGCCAACTTCATTGCCTGCGAAGCATGCGTGATGGCGGGGTGTCATGGGTGGAATATGCCCTTGCCTACCCGACCAGCACGGGCACGGTGTATTTGTGGCAACCGATCCCCGTGCTGTTCAATGGCCTTTTCCAGCCGTTTATGGCCAACATCAGCTACGACACCCCGTGGCTTAGCCGCAAACAAAAGCAGGCCTTACTGCAAACCCTGCAAAAGAAATGGAAAACGCCTCAGGCATTTTCTGTTTGGCCACGGGTACGTAAAGATAAGCTGTTCCAGTATTTCACCACCATGATCCAGGTTGATCCGGTCTTGTCCACGACGGCCAAATCGGTCCTGCTCACCACGCGTCAATTGCATCACCACAGTGCGGCGGCCTATCAACGCGAGAACAGTGATCAACTTCGATTTAAAATTTTTCATGCCCATAATGCGTATCTGGAACGATTAGCCCGTGCGGCACGCGCGCATAAATGGCATCACTATTTTGACTGCACCATCAATGGCAAAGCCATCGCGCTCGTACAGGCTCCGGCAACGTTGCCCCCTTATTTAGCCGAGCAAGGTACGATCCCGCAGTTTTATATCGATACCCGCAACGGTAACCGGCAAAAGCAGATAGACAATCCGCTGTGGATTGGTAGCGCGCGCCACCTCCGAATCGAGGATGTCAGTGTGTTTTTCCATCGCCTTCAAGAGGCGAACAACAACAATGCCCCCGGCAAGCGATGCTCACTGGCAGCCCTCAAAACCGACTACAACTTGCGTACCTATCAATTGGCACTGCTTTGTATTGTTTTGACGGGAATACGGCCGACGCATGCGATTTCGCTGGAAAAGCGGCGCTGCTTTGGGGGCAATACCACCGTGCGCGACAAAGGGCGATTTCGCCCGCTGTGGCTGTGTGACTATCTGCAACAAAAAATCACCGACTATCAAACTGTGCAGCAGCGACTGCTTGCGCGCCTCCCCGTGCCGGTGGAGAGTCCGATGCTGTGGTATCTGATCGATGATAACCATCAGGTAGAGCACCTAACGGCCAAAACGCTCCGCCACTTTATGCGGGCATATTGGCCAGAAGATGCGGCAATGGCCGTCCCGTATCAACTGCGCCATTTTTTTGCGCAATGCGCTTTATCCAGCACACAACCTCAATTGGCGACGCATCACATTGACCGCTTAATGGGGCATTCTCAGTATGGCGAGCACTTGGGCAGTGATCACCTTTTTCCGACTTGTCTATCAAGGATCCGGACGCATCTGAATCAATTACCGATCTACCTCCATTTAAGATAGGGACACCATGACCGCCGCTGAGCAACCCATTAATGAAAAAAAGATCGTTGAGTATTTCGCTCATCAAGGGGGTACCTGTGCCCGTCCAGACGCGATCCTGTGGGTTTTGCAGCATTGGCCTGAACTGGAGAGCGGCGAGCGTACCGTGACACCGACGATGCTCAGTACACTCTATGCCCTGATTGCGAGTGTGCCAACCGGGAAACAGCGCCTCTACCGTCAGGCGCTCAATGATGTGCTGCTTTATTTAGCACAGACGTGCCAATGGTCGTTACCCGACAGTAAGACCGCGCTGCTTCACGATAATGACTTACTCTGGTTTGAACGTATCACGGAGCAGGCGCAATTTGCTGAGCAGTTGATGCAGCATTACGATCACGCGAAAGCCCATTTCTTACGCCACCGCCCAGCCCTTGAGCCCGCTTGGGTGGCGCTGGTGATTGCGCTGGAAGTCGGGCCGGTCTCACTCCACTATCTGGCGGCGATCCTCAATGATCCCCAGAGTATCGACACGGCGCAATTTGGCCTCACGATAAAAGTAACACACCTTGGCCAGCTGTCATCACAGCAAGAAACGCCCGCCTTTACCCGCTATGGCCTCAGCCCTTTTGCCTATCGGGTACTGTCCGCGTATTACCGCCTGCACGCGCCCGCTCTCTCTGTAAAAGGGTTAGTGAAGCAACTGAATCAATGGATCGCTACTCATTGTCACGAGCCCGCTTCCCGCTCAGTCTTGTCCCCCACCTCGCTGTCAGCACGCTCGGCGCCACAATGGCACCATGCCTTTCAGATATTGTGGCACTATCGTGACGATCTGCCCCCGACGCTGCTGAAAGACATGGCGAACCCTAGCCGGCATGTGGGGTTTGATAGCCATGCACCCAGCTCTGCCTATACCCGCCGCGCGCTTGCGCATCTTTACGATCAGGACTGGGATAAGGCGTGGTTTGAGGGATTAACCTCGTCAACCAAACGCTTTGACTGGCCCCATCTTGAACTGTTACGTCAGTATGCGCGGCAAGGGCGTCGCGGCTGTGACAGCGACACCTGTAACAGCTACGCCCCGCCACGCTGGGAAGCGAGTAACGTTCTGCCCGTGCTCTTTTATCACTACACCGACGATCTGATCCGCTATGGCGGGGTCAAAAAAGCGCTCTTGTCGGCGTCATCCATCCGCAAATACACCGGTATTTATGAAAAACTCACGGCGATGCCGCTGCGTTATGCCGATGCCATCGACCCCTCTGCGTTAATGGCGTGGGCGCATCGCGCGTATGACGCTTTAGAGAGCGACACCCATCGCTTGATGCTGCTTTATTTTTTCCGCTCGCTACGTCATCACCCGCTGACGGATCATTTTGACTTAAGTGCGTTTTCGCCGCCAACGCTGCCGATCCAGGTGGATGCGTTTCGGATCTCGGTGAGCGAACTGCATGATGTGATCCATGCCTTGCTCACACAACCGGGGGCCACCCCATTTCAATCGCTATTCTCGTGCCTAGGGGCCATGCTAGGGTATTTTGCGATGTTACGCAGAGGGGAGATTCTCCGTCTGCGGCTTAAAGATATTTATTGTCACCCGGATCACAAACAACGGTTTCGCCTCACTCTGACCTCCACCGCCGAAGGGGACACAAAAAACCGGCGGACACGCATTGTCTATACCGTGATCCCGGAAGAGCTGGCGCATTTACTGCGCATTTCCCTACACATTAAGGCGTCTTGCCCTGCCGATACCCCGTTGATCGGGTATGAGGGCGAGACGATGAGCTCACGTCAGCTGCATTATCTGTTGCCGGTCACACGCGCATTAAAAGCGCTTCTCGGTCCAGCCGTGCGTATGCATCACCTTCGCCACAGCGGCGCGCATTTACTGTATCTACAAGGCATGGCGTTACTGTATCCCGTACAGCCGACCGCCCTGAATGCCGATCCTCATACCCAGCGCCTCTTAACGTCAACGGTCTGTCAGCAGCGATTTGATTATTGGCTGGAAGGGCGTGATTTTACGCAGATGAATGACAACCTGATCTTTGATGTGATGGGCAAACAATTAGGGCATGCTCACTATGCCACCACGCGGCTCAGTTACTTACATGGGGTTGAATGGCTACGACCTATCATTCAGCCCGACTGCAAACCCTATAGCCACAGTCAATTACGCTATGTCTTGGGGCTGTCACCCACCTCCAACGATATCTCGCGCCAGCTCAGCCGGTTAAGTGCCGATTATGCCAATCGTCCACTCGCGCAGAAGAAAGGCTCCCCGGTCATGCTCTCAGAGCAGGTGCTAAGCCGCGCCGTGCTCAAACACCCGCAACCCGCACCCACGAACATGGCCGCTTATGACGAGATACAAACCGCATACGACGAGCTATGGCAGCAACAGTTTCTCAAACAACATCATTTTCTAGGCCAGCGCACGCTCGATATGCTAAAGAAAAGCCATCTTAACTTCAGTGAACTCAGTGCCCTGTGGCAGCACGCCGGCCGCCATGCGCATGCACCGTTAACGAAGCCACAGCAAACTGCGCTCAACACGTTGAAAGCATCAATGACCGCCCTTTGTCACACACCACAGGCCATCACGATCGAACTTGCGTGCAACCAAAAAAATGCCACAGCATTTACCACATTAATCAGACAACCCCAATGGCAATGGCTCGCTATCCACTTTGTGTTGATCTGTACCCGAAAGATCAATGCCAGCCGTCAGTTGGCCATTGCACAGCAAGGCTTTGCCCGTCGCGGCGAGGCCGTCACACAGAAAAAGATTGCGACCGGTCAATCTCGGCTCGCCATCACCTTATCGCCTAACATCGCGGCAGACGCTTCATTGATGCCGCTGCTACTGCGTTATCTCCAACTCGATAGCTTGCCTGAGCAGGTATACACACCATCCGAGGATTGCCTATGACCCATGAACTGATATTGACGGCTAAAGATCGCGCTAAAATGACCTCGCTGATCGACAGCATTCACCTGCAAAAAGTCGACCATGATATTAGCGTTTTTATTGACACCAAGGGCAAAAAACTCACGTTTGTCGGCGGCAAAGACGAGGCGCTTCAAAGCATCACCTTGTCGATTAATACCCAAGGCACACTCAAAAGTGGCCAATGGTCACTCAATGGATCGTATTTCAAAGACATGATGAATGATTGCAAGGCCGATCCCTCTCCCCTCATTATTGCGCTCGACTATAGCCAGTCTCCCGTTCACCCCCGCGCCAAAATTACCTTATCCAACGATACCTTACGAGCGTGCCAGACAGGGCCTGTACGTGAGGCGCATGTCGCCTACCTTGATGCCCAAAAGAAAAACATCACCAAGAGTGTGCTCGTTAGCACGCTGCAAAACATGATGAGAGAGGTCAAAAAACATGTCCCCTTTGACATGATCGACATTGATCATAACGCGCGTTTGGTACGCATTCAACGTAACCAACATATTCAAGAATTAGCATTGCCTGAATCCTCCGATATTTCCTTCTCAATGACGCTCACTTCAGAGGCGGCAGAGGGACTGATCGATATGTGCGCGCACACTGATAGCGATACGGTTAACATCACGCGACATAATGACAGGATCACCTTCTCGACGCCGACCCAAACGATCACGTATCCACTGGCCGGTCTCGCAGAGTTTTATCAACAAGCCGCTATCCAGTATGAGTGTGAAGCCACGCTGATTGTCACTATCTATGAGATGAAAGGAGAACTAAAAACCTACCACCAGCGATACCCAGAGATCAAACAAGCGAACACCAGCCACCTGCTCATTGAGCAAAATGCCATCATGGTCGCCAACATTGTTCCGCCGTTTGGGTTTCTCAAACACATTCACGTGATTGACATTGATATCAATATCAACCAACCACTGCTCTATCGCGTGGATCTGCGTGAAATCCTCAAAGTGAAAATTCCGTCGATCACGGAGGCCAAGCAGATGAAGCTACAAATATTGAAAACCCCCGATGGCAAACGCGTACTCGGTTTTTTCAATGAACGCCATTCTCGTAACCCCTATGCCACGGTCCCAATTGAACGGGATATGGCGTCGTTACCTGCCGTCATGAAGCTAAAAGCGGAATTCCAAGACAATGAAACGAGCGTCTCTCGCTTGGAGCCACAAGGCGATTTGTTCGGATTTGGGGATATCTAATCAGGCATGGCGTCGCCACACGCGCAGATGTGAGAGTGAGTGGTAGCAATGGGGCAACAACGTCTAAGTAACAACGTACTGAACAAAAAATACAGGGGAATAAATACTGGACAAATAAACAGGATGGCTTACAGTAGTGACATGCACAAAATATGAGCAGAACCTTCTATAGGGTTTTATCCATGATGTTGTGTATGAACATGATGTTGTATACGAAGAAAATAAGGCAGTTGAGACGAAGTGGCGGCAACCACTTCGCCTCGTACCGGCTGCGACTAGTTAAACCGAACCCAGCCGATGGCTCGATTTTAGCGAATTCCATCGGGTAGGGACAGATCTATTTGATGGAGGCCAAAATGGCTCAGATCCGCGTGCGCCCTAATGGGCGGATCCAGTTTGATTTGCACATATATGGGCAGCGTTTTCGTGAAGGCACGAAGACCATGGCCACCCCGAAGAACCTCGCCAATGCCAAATCACAACTGAAAAAAATGAATGCCGAGATTGATTTAGGCACTTTTCAATACCGTGATTATTTTCCGCACAGCAAGAAAGTCGCGCAGTTTGAAACACTCCAACGCGCCAAGCACCCAGATCGCCTATCTCCCTTTTTTGACCATTTCGCCAATGACTGGTTTGAGCGCCAACGCCCCAAGTGGAAAACCAGTTATCAACAAACCGTGCGCAACAATCTCGACCGGTATTTGATCCCGACCTTTGGTAACACGCTGGTGGCAGACATCACGCTATCGCACGTTGAACACGAGCGCCATGCGCTGATGGCGCTTGAGAAAACAGACGGCGAACGCAAACTGTCTAACCGACGCATTAACAATATTTTCTGGCCACTGGTGGCCATTCTTAGCCTCGCGGCCGAAGAGTGCCAATTTACTTACCCACTGCGTCGTTATAAAGCCCTGAAAGAAGAAAAGGCCGATTCTCACCCAATGACGGTCGCTGAGGTGCAGCAGTTTTTACACGCGGTGCCCGCGCAATGGCGTGATTACTTTATTTTACGGTTTTGGACCGGAATGCGTAGCTGTGAAGTGCATGGCTTGTATTGGGAGCATATTGATTTTGCCCATCGACTGATTCGTGTCCGGCAAAACTATGTCAATGGTGAGATTGGTGATGTGAAAACGCCGAAGTCACGGCGTGATTTGAAGATGTGTGGCACCCTCTATGAGGCATTGCAGCGCATTGCGGCCAACAGAGACAATAACAATAACCTCAACCACGACTCACCGTTTGTGTTTACCCTTGATAATGGTCGCCCCATTGATACCCACTATGTCAGCCGAAAACTGTGGTACCCGACATTAAAAAAAGCGGGGTTAAAACGACGCCGTCCTTATGAGACCCGCCACACTGCGGCAGTACTGCACATCGCTGCTCATGAGAACCCGCTCTATATTTCACACATGCTTGGTCATAGTGATACGCGCTTACTGTTCGAAGTCTATGCGCCGTATGTGGCCAATGCGTCTCGCCGTGATGGCAGTGCTTTTGATGCACTCATGAAACAAGAGGGATGTGCTTAGAAAGCCCGATGGTTTAACCGCTATTGATAATTTCAGCTCAGAAACAAAAAGTGCCGTACCCGAAGTTACAGCACTTTTCATTCAGCTACCGCTTAACCTGTTGACACTGACTATGACTTATTTATCCGTACCAGACTCAGAGACTTGCTCATCAAAACGTGGGGCTTTATTACTGCCCACTAACTTATGAATCAACGTGGTAATACGCCAGATATGGCTAATCACAAAGAAATACACGCCAAATACCGCCAAGAAGCTGATGAACATGACGGATTCACGCACGCCGTGCATATCCGCCCAAATACCGATGGCTGCCATGGCTGCTGCCATGGTACAAATCACCACCAATGACATCGCTGATGACAAGCCGATACGCTGACAAATGTGGTGCAAGTGTTCGCGATCCGGCTTAAACGGTGAGTGACCTTTACGGATACGGCGGATCATAATGGTTGCCATGTCCATTAACGGGATCGCAATCAACCACAATGCCGTCACCGGTTTGAACGCGTACACACCCGGCTCTTGCGTACCACGGATCAACATCCATACCGCCGCAAAGCCAATCAACACGCTGCCCGCATCACCCATGAAAACTTTAAAGCGTCGTCCTAATGGAATGCCTAAGTTCAACATGATGTACGGGACCATGGCGGTGACAATCAACAAGCAAACTGCGGCCAAGTATTCATTGCCGTTGGTGTAAAATACCCAGCCCATGGCACCAAAGGTCACGGATGCCAAACCACCCAGCAAGCCATCAATGCCATCGACCATGTTAAAGGCATTGATCGCCCCTATTACGCCCAATACGGTGACGATACCACTGGCGAGCGGTGACAAGGTGATGGTTTCACTGCCCATTAAGAAGCCAAGGTTATGCAGGCTGTGACCGCCAAGGTGGATCATGGCCAGTGAAATACCCGCTTGCACCAACAAACGGAACTTGAAGCTGATATCGTAGTAATCATCAATGGCGCCGATGACGACTAAAATAAAGGCACAGCCTAAGAACAGGAGTAAATTAGGCGTAACAGGTAAGAACAATAAAAAACCAATACACACCGTGGTGAAAATGGAGATCCCGCCCACTAAGGGGATGACCCCTTGGTGGAGTTTACGGGCATTGGGTTTATCGACCAGGCCAATACGTTTTGCCACTTTGCGGAACACAAAGAGACTACAAAACGATAAAAGAAAAACAAAAATAAACGCGGTAGTTGTCATAGTAATGTCTTATATGCTGAGGAATTGATTGCATCATTAAACGTAACGTTGAAATAAAAACCGACAGCAGGCTGATTTTAAATCATGAGGAATGTTAACTGACGAGCTTTAAACTTTTATCTGCGTCCATCACAGATTGTAAATAAAGTGAAAAATCCGAGCCGAGTGTTTCATGGCGCAAGCCATATTCCACAAAGGCTTTGAGATAACCCAACTTGTCACCACAATCGTGCGACTTGCCACTCATGTGAAACGCTTCAACGGTTTCGTCTGCCATTAACATATCAATGGCATCGGTCAATTGGATTTCATCGCCCGCCCCCGGTGGGGTAATCGCGAGTTTGTCCCAAATATTGGCAGACAGCACGTAACGCCCCACAACAGCAAGGTTAGAAGGAGCCTCTTCCACTGCCGGCTTTTCTACCATCCGTGTCATACCAGATGAGTCGCCCGGTGCAAGTTCTGCCCCACCACAATCGACCACGCCATATTTTGACACTTCGCTCATAGGCACGGGTTCAACCATGATTTGGCTTGCACCGGTGGATTCAAAGCGTTGCAGCATCGCCGCTAGGTTTTCAGTGCGCTGGTTGGCGGTGTATTCGTCCAAAATCACATCAGGCAATACAACGGCAAATGGCGCATCACCCACAAGTGGCTTGGCACACAATACTGCATGGCCTAACCCTTTGGCATGACCTTGGCGCACATGCATGATAGTGACATCTTTCGGGCAGATAGACTGTACTTCCTCAAGCAGCTGGCGTTTCACACGCTTTTCAAGCGTCGCTTCAAGCTCGTAAGAAGTATCGAAATGATTTTCAATCGCATTTTTAGACGAGTGGGTAACCAACACGATTTCTTTAATGCCCGCCGCCACACATTCATTAACGATATATTGAATAAGCGGTTTATCAACGATGGGTAGCATTTCTTTGGGAATTGCTTTCGTTGCTGGAAGCATGCGCGTGCCTAGGCCTGCAACAGGAATGACTGCTTTTGAAATTCTTTCCATATCGAAACTTAACCTTAAAAAATTAATAATATTTGTAGAGTGGGATTAGGGGCATTTATAATTGGTTAACAAAAATGGCATTCAACTAAATGATATATTCAATTAAGCATTTTCGGACTATAATGTAGTCTAAACATTAAATACTTGTGATCACGACCGCGTTTAAATTAACTTCATCTAAATATGTGCACAAGAACATATCAATGTATATAATTTAAACTATCCAACATTAAACCTGAATGCCGCATGAAAAAAAAATAAACATTCAAACAAAATACTGGAACGTGATTTGTCTAGAAAACACTTGTTAATGGAGATATAAATAATAGATAGTAAAAGATGTGGTCATATATGGCGTTTCATTATTCATTAAACTAGCTGTTATTGTTAATATCTGTATAAACTTACCCAGTGACTTTATTGAGATTAAAAATCGAACAGTAACGATTAAAGTAACAGTTATTACATTCTATTCACTTTTTAGTTAAGCTTGTTGTATAACAGGTAAAACAACAAATATAGTAATATACATCAAACTATGACAATTAAAGGTTATGTCCACAAAAAACACAACACAGAGCATTACAGATGATTAAAAATTTGAGGTAAATATAATGTTCACTTCAACAATAGCTGTTTTTAATAAAAGTAGAGACGTACAACCCCATCGACTACCAAAAATCGACTGTTTATCAACACATCTCCAGTCACAATTAATGAACTAATATCAAGATCCCCCCACAAAAAAAAAGAATCAAGACAAAGACAGCTGTTAAATTTACGACATAACACAATTAAATAAAGACATAGTAAATAGAAATCTAATTATGTTTAATCACTCTAGCAGGATTTCCCGCAACAACAACATTATTCTCTATATTTTTAGTCACAACAGAACCGGAACCAATGACAACATTATCCCCAATTATAATGCCAGGAAGTATAATGGAGTTTACGCCTATAAAACAGTTTTTACCAATTTTTGTGTTGCACATAATTTGTCTAGAAGAATCATGCGTAAGTATTATAACTCCTGATGTTATGTAAGTACCCTTATCGATATACACTCCTTGGGGGTTTACTTTATCAAGCTTACAACTCAATGAGAGTATGGCTGTTTCATGTATATTCATCCCCCAAATTTTCACGAGAAAAAATCGTCTAAGAGATGTTACAAACCTTTGAACAGAAAGAAATTGAGTTAAGTTCACAATTACCCATCCCAAATTGTTAATTTCATGAATCAATGAAATAAATTCAATTGACGTATTATTATTTATCTGTAGTGTGTTTTATAATCGTAGTTTTACCCCCACACGATATCAAACAATTCTGTTAATAATAAGCCACCTTTCATGTTCAAATGACTTCCATCTTCATAAATTGCCTCACCATCTAGCTCAGATACATAACCGCTTCCATTGTCAAAAATTGGTAATGGGTCCAAAATAACAACATTACATTGATTCTCAAGAGTTCTTAAAATTGAATCATTAAAATTGTTACGCTCGTTATAAGCATTGTAACTCATAACAACTGGACTAATTTCACCTCTGAATAACTCTTGGGACAAGTATTTATTCGATACATCAAAATTAAACTCAGGCACTGGTTTAAGAATATATAATTTACGACCTTCAGATAAAGTGCAAAAATTTTCAATTACATGTTTCTTATAATTTTCCAAATACGCTTCTGAAAAAACATTGTAACTATTAAAGTACACAAAAGGAATATTCTGTTCTCCCTTTTCATTAAAACCGAAAGGATAAAGATTAAGCCGACTTAAAATAATGACTGGAGTGTTTTTGAAATCACCATGAATTAATTTTTCGTACAAATAGCGATTATATTCACTACATCCAGAAAAAATTGAATCTGCACGATGCTTGGCGCCTACCACAGGTAAACAACCACTAGCACGAGCATTAATGATAAGACCGTCAGTATCAACATTTCTTAGTGACTTTAATGCAGAAGAAGCGACCGAACCTGCATGGCTATCTCCGAGTATAATAGCCCTTACATTTTCATTATAAGAATCTAATTTGTCACAACCAGATCCATAAGGAATATTATCTCTTGAATATAATCGACACTCATCTAGGCGTAGCTTTATTAAATCTTGTTCTAGCTCTTTATAGTATTTAGCATTAATATTGTAATTACTTGCTGACTGTATATTATCCCGACCTTCAAAACCCGAATTAACAAACATCAAAGAACCGAACAATCCGACTAAAATGAGAAGAATCATGGGAGGTGAAATTATTACACGCCGCAATGTTACGTGATTTGACAGCTTATTTTTTTCTATGAAAACAAAACTTATGAATCCAAAAAAAACAGAAAGTGGCAAACCGAAAAACATCCAATCAAGTTCATCAAAATAACGACCGAAAACTAATATAGGCCAATGCCATAAATAGATTGAATATGACCATAGCCCTAGATGTTGAATTATACGGTTATTAGTAAATATTGATGATTGCTGATTGCTGATTATAACAAGATAAGCACCTAATGTAGGGAAAACAGCCAAATATCCGGGCCATGGAGTATCACTTGATATATAGAAATAAGAAAAAATTATAAGTGAAAGTCCAAGCAGGTTACATTTCCTTGCATTAGTATCACTGAGTGTTATAGGATATAAATATGCCACAGCTCCAAATAACATTTCCCAAGCTCTTGTTGGGAGCGCATAATATGAAAAATTCGGAAATTGATATGTGGCAATTACACTAAAAATAAAACATACAATTGTTAACAATAAGACAAATTTCTTTAAAACACTTATGCTCACAAAACGTTTAAAACATAACAAAATAATAGGATAAATTATATAGAACTGCCATTCGACCGAAAGAGACCATGTATGAAGTAACCACTTTTGAGCCGAAGATGTATCAAAATATCCAGCTTCACGCCAGTAAATAATATTTGAAAAAAATGCAATACTACTAGTTACGTGCTTGCCTAAAATTTTAAGATCGATTGGAGTAAGATACAACCAACCAAATAAAAGTACAAACAAACATAAAAAACCGAGTGGTGGAATTATACGATTAGCACGAGAAACATAAAAACGAAATAAATCAAACTTTCCAGACTCCAACCCACCGAATATTATTTTTGTCATCAGGAAACCTGATATCACAAAAAAAACGTCGACCCCAGAAAAACCACCAGGCACAAATTGTGGATTAAAGTGAAAGAAGACAACACCAATAAGCGCCAGAGCTCTTAATCCATTAATATCATATCTAAAATTCATTCTTCAATTACCAAATCATACAAACAATTCGTAATACTGCTTCCTTATTATGCTCCAAGTATATCTGCGTTTAGCAATATTGAGCATGTCAGGACCGCATTCCTTACCAACATTCATCGTTATCAATTGAGATAGCTCATCAGAATCACTGAAATAAACCGCTCTACTTTCAGTTGTTGCTTTATTGTATGAACAATCGAAACAATAAATTGGCTTTGAGAAATGCATCATTTCAACAAGAGATGGATTTGTACCTCCTGCTGAATGACCATGAATATATAGTGAACATGAAGAGCGTAATTTATATAGAGTACTAATGTCATAAACGGGATCTATTAATTCAATATTAGAAAAACTAGAATATTTATCACGTACATTTTTCCCATAATCACTATTGTTCCAATTTCCAATAAATTTAATTTTTTTATCCATGCAACTAAAAGCATCTAAAATCATTTCTATATTATTTTCAGGCTCAATCCTACATAATGCAAGAGCAAATTCATCACTAGGTAAAGATACATCAACACAATTGGTAGCGTGATCCCCACCATAAGCAATAACTCTACTTCTAACATTATACTCAGATAATACATAATCATAGATAGCCGAATTATCAGAAATTACTATATCAGAGTACTTAACCGCTAATTTTTCAGAAAATTTAAGGAACTTCTTTACCCATAGTGACCACTTATCTCTCTTCCACTCTAAACCATCAATATTAGTTATAATTTTAGATGATGAAAAAGCTTTGAATAATGGTAAAAAGACACAGCCAGAAACACCAAGAATTAAAACATTATCTGGCTTGGTAATCAGACAGTGTAACATGCCTAAAATATCATAAAATACACTTTGAATACCGTTAGCTTTCATTGGTATATAGATTAACTTTGCGCCTTTATAAGACAACATTTTGTCATTATAGTTTTTTGAAGAACAGTACACCGAAATTGAACCTGAATAATCATCAAGTAAGTTATCAACCAGAGACTCAAAACCACCATAAGATGCAGGAACACCGACTGTCCCGATAATTGATACTGATTTATTATCAGATTTCATTTAATTCCACCATTAAACGAGTATAAAATTTCGTGAAAGATTGTTTATATTTAATTGACGAAAAGTGCCTTGATGTAACATGTGCACTTTTAGAATATGATTGCCATAAAGTATATGAACCGCCAAGCATATTTATGAATTTAGAAATATCTTCAATATTTCTTGAATCTAATAAAATCCCATTAGATAAATTAACAAACTCAGTTGGTCCACCAACAGGTGGTGCTACAACTGGACTTCCAAAAGCCATCCCCTCAATAAGAGATAATCCGAAGGTCTCGATCCAACAATCTGGCAATGATAAATTTAACACCAAGAAACTTTCGGAAAATAATTGTTCAAGATTAGATGGTCTAGATACAAGGAATAAGTTAGATGGTATATCCCTATTTAATAAAAATGCATTAATATCGGTAACATCACAATTTAATGCACCTATAAATTCAAAATCAGGATTCAGTTCAGATAATTGAACTAACTGCTCAATACCTTTATATTGTTTTAAAGAACCTGCAAATAAAATTTTTCTTCCATAAAACTTTTCAGTTGCATTGAAAACAGGTTCAAGTGGAAAATCATCTCTTAATCCATTATGAATTACTGCTTTCTCTGGCTTTAAAAACCATTCTTCTTCTTCTAAATATTTAGAAACATAAATCACATGGGTAGCGAAGTTTTCTATAAAAAAACGTAAAAAACTTTTCAATAAGTCCGGCTTAATTAAAGTTTCATGAATATAGCAAACAATTTTTGCTCTCATAACCCAAGATACAAATACCGCTGCAAAAGGTAACATTGTGTTAATTATAACAACAGGCTTTCGTTTTTTAATATGACTGGTTGACAAATAAAAAAACAATTTAAAAAACAGAGCTAATTGTGCCACTAAGAAATAAAACAATTGTATATTTCGATTTTTACTTCTAGCATAGAACACATTGACTCGTTGACAATCAACATCATCAAGAAACCCAGAATGTTTGCTCGTGAATAAAAAACTTCTCTTAGGGTCATTTACACGACATCCTATTGCATCTTTTAAAACCCTTGGACTCCCACTAAAATCGTTGAATATATGTATATAATACAAGTCAATATTATCAGCCATAGATAAACACCCAAACATAAGTCGAACAAATAAATTTACTCTTTATTTGTTAAAAAGAATTTATTTGTAGATAAAAATAATAATGAAAACCAAACTAGTGGAGTATTTATACCTGACATTACGACAAGGATAAACCAAAGGGCTAAAGATATCGGCTCTTTATATAAAACCATTTGTTTAAATGTAATAGCTAAAAAAACAAGTGTTAAAGGCCATCCATATTCTAATGCAAAAGATAAAGATCCACCTCCAGTGAAGTTATCCGTAACACCAGGAAACGCTGTAGACATAAATTGCTTTGTGAAATCAACACCATTACCAATAATTCCACCAATACTAAATATATCTATTTTTTGCGCAGATAATATAAACGGCACGACTCTTACTGATGCACTATGGTCAGCAGAAATCATATTGTCTATGCTTCCACTAAATACTGCCGTGGAGAAAGCAAAAAAACGTTCAAAGGCAACAATCGGTGCATCAGTAAAAATTATTGCGCTTACGACTGTGCCTAATAACAATATCCAACCATCTCGAAAATTAATAAATCTCAGAATAAGTAAGAAAACCATTAAAAAAGCAGTACCACTCCCCATTGTCAATACTGACCAAAAAAATGCAATAGATACAATTTTCTCGTTTCTTATAAAACCCCAAAGTGTAGTCTTTTTATTTGAAATACACTCCTTTACTATAATATAGCTATACATAAGCACACCTAATATACGTGCGCTATGTGAGGGTTCAGCAGATAACGCATTAAGTTTCCAAGGCATTTCAGTTGTATAATTATTAGCATTCAATACTGGAAGCCCTAATAACACACAGATTTGTTGTACTAATAACATACAAAAATATGCTATCAATATCATTCTAATCAATCCTAAGTATTTCCAGGCAGACAGTGTTCCACACTTTAAAAATTTTAAGTATGATATATATGATATAACATATAATGTTGTAAAAATCAGCGTCGTAATTCTTACTGATTCATGATTTGAGATGTATGGAAAAAGCCAGAGAAATATAATAAATATATATAAATAGATTTCAATTTTAAGATGAAACCTAAATTTTATTATAAATGTAGATATTGTAATAAGTACTCCAATTAAAAAATAACTCATTCCAGTTTCTTTGTTTAGGAACACTGAAGGATATATACAAAAAGCAATTAATGTCAAATAAACGAATGCATTCGCTCTATTAAAAGTCATTTTTTTCATTTGTTTCTTCAAGAGCTTTTTTGATTGCATTTAAATAACCATGCTCAAACTTAATATCAGGTTCTAAATACCCGCCTTCAGCCCATTCATTCCATGCAAAAAGGAAAATCTTATCAGTTTCATATTCATTTCTTGCTTTAACTATAAGCTTAGAAAGGTAATCACCAAATTTTTGAGGAGTTGCACCTA
Source organism: Photobacterium sp. 270122K (assembly GCF_059941365.1). Lineage (NCBI taxonomy): Bacteria > Pseudomonadati > Pseudomonadota > Gammaproteobacteria > Vibrionales > Vibrionaceae > Photobacterium > Photobacterium sp. 270122K. The sequence goes on along the minus strand of NZ_JBPOEN010000002.1, from coordinate 232,045 downwards.
CATAACAAGAGCCTCTTTTACCTTTGCGGGGAGTGTTATCCCAATCAACGAATGCACAAGGAAGATCTCCCTTCTTCATTGGTTTTAATGAAAGAATTTTCTCCCATGCTTCATCATATGATTTTATAGTTACTTCTTCTTGTTTTCGAAACATCTTAAGATGCAAACCAAGATATTTCTGCAGAACGGCGGTAATTTTAGGTACCCAGATGTTCATTAATTGACTAGATTTACTTGCACCAAGCATCTCAACATATTGTGGCTGAAATTGAATACCATAGTCGAATAGTGATTTATCCATAGTAGCATCTAAATGGCTATTTACATGCTGGTGTATAAATTTCAAGCCATCAAATCCATTCTCTATTGCTAATTTATTCCATAGATCAAGCATAGCTTTCAATTTTCTAATATGATGAGGCACATATATGGTCAAAAGAGGCTTATTATCCTCCACGATATAACGAGGGTCTTTGAAAAATTTCAGTAAATACTCAAAATGATCTACCCAATCTTTTTCATCATTAAAATCATGCCCAATCAATATCTTATTATCAGCAGAAACCCACCCATTATTCCAGTTTTCATTTGCCCAAGACACACAATACTTGATATCGATATCAGGATTCTCTAATAACATTTCCATTGGTTTTTCTAGGAGTTTATGCCCATTAAACCAATAATGATAAAAACAGAATCCATATATACCATTTTCTTTAGCAATCTTGCACTGCCATCTTAAAACTTCGACATCAGATAAATCATAGTAATTATTGTTTAACGGTACTCGTGGCTGATAATGTGAATCAAATAACTTTGTTGCCTTTTTCAGGTTAGTCCACTCAGTGAACCCCTCACCCCACCATTCATCATTTTCTGGAATTTGGTGAAATTGAGGTAAATATAGAGGAATTATTTTCATTTTTGCCTAATTAATTTAAATTATTTATTAATGTTTTTTTATTACAGTTGCAGGGACACCTACAGCTACTGAGTTTTTTGGGATATCTTTTGTAACAACTGAATTAGAGCCAATTATTGATCCTTCACCAATCCTAACTCCGGGTAAAATAGTAACTTTGTCGCCTATCCAAACCCGTTCCTCAATAATCACCTTCCCAGTAGAAACAACCTCTCTTTTCAATGGAGGTAAAAACTTGTCAGTACCATCTGAGTACCCATGGCTATTGTCAGTTATTGTGACATATTTACCTAATAATACGTTATCATTCAGTTGGATATAGTTACAAGCAGTGATATGCGCTCCTTCACCAATAGAAACGTTATTACCGATATCAATTAATGGCCCATCATTATTATTACCGCCACCCCAAGTAGTAAGTGATGAATTTCTACTGATTTCCGAAAAATTTCCAATAGAAATATTACGAGGATTATGAATAATAATATCAGAGGAAATAAAACCACCTTCCCCTATATTGAAAAAACAACTTCTATTTCTTATAACGAACGCAAAACCTAAGAATCGATGCACCCAATATCTATATCTATGAGATAATGAAATGAAATTCAACACCAGAAATAATATTGTTATCAACTTTAAAGCAAACTTCTTCATTTCTCAACCTGATAACTTATTACACTTTCATAAATTGAATATAATTTATTATGCTGAGATTCTAATCTATACTTTTTCACAGCTTCATCATGGGCTCTACTCGCCATAATAGATAATTCTTCATCAGTCATCTCTGATACTTCAATAAAGGATTCTGTAAGCTCTTTATTGTTTTTAAATAAAAGGCCGAAATCTTTCCCAGAATTATTAGTCAATATCTCTGATGTCCCACCTGAATTACGTCCAACCACAACGCAACCATTAAACATAGCTTCAGCAGTAATCAATCCAAAACCTTCACATTTAGATGCGACAACAAGTGCTTTTGCTTTACGCATCAATTCATTTATATCATCACGAAATCCTAAGAATTTAATTTGATTATGAAAAGGGCTTCTTTCAACTTTGTGTTTCAGATATTGCAGATAAGATGCCAGACCACTACCAGCAATCAAAAGTTCATAATTCGAATAACCTAGCTCACGAAACTTGATAAAACTATCTATGACCTCTTCGATCCCTTTAGTTGCTTCTAATCTTCCTACAAAAAGAAAATACGGCATTTTATCATTAGAAATTGAAATATTCTCTGGCTCTAAAACCCCATCATATATCACTACTGAGTTTAACGATGCTGAAAAGTGATTTGAAATTTTATTGGTAATACAAATAACTCTATCAGTTTTATTGATTAATCTTTTAAATAAGTATTTGTTAGGGAAGAAATTCATATCAAAATCTAAATCCTGATACTCCCTTAAATGCCATACATGTTTTATCTTAAGAATTTTTGATGCCCAATACCCAAGAACAGTTGGCCCTATATTAGTATGAATGATATCAGGCTTATAATACAGGCATATTTTTATTAACTTAATTAAAGCAATAACATTTACTATCCTAAATGCAAATATCTTAGGTAGGAATAAAATTTTGTCCTTTAATGTTTTTGCTCGTGGATATATTGACAACTTATGTCCTAGTGATTTAAATGGAACCCCTCTTTCAGATAACCAATTAGCAAGAGGACCATCTTCACTTCCAACAACAAAAGGCTGGTCACCTTTTTTTATAATAAAATCAACAATATCGATCAAACATTTATTAGCACCATATGGGGCGGCACTTTCGACTATATATAAGATTTTCATTGTAAAAACTCAGTTATAGAGAACCGACTGTTCTATAAATAAACGAGAATCATCTATAAGAGACTTGAGAATAATTCTTGAATTAGAGTAATCAACATTATTGATTTCTGAGCTACTTGATTCAACTAGACGTTCATTTAGGTCTAAGATTTCAAGCAAACTAGCTACTCTTGCAACATGATGCTCCATACCACAAGCATAAAAGTTCTTTTCAAACAAAATTGAAAAAACAACTCCATGAAAAGATGTAGATACAATATATTCGGCATCATAAATTAATTTTAAGAAATCAAGAGGACCAGCCGACTGAATTAATCCATCATTGAAGTGCCCTGAAAAAGTTTCGAAACCATTGATCTCAATTAATTTTAGTCCTTTTTCTTTACAAATTTTATTAGCTAATTTTCTTGATTCATCTGAGTTAATTAGACTATAAAAAAGCAGATAGGGCTCTTCACATACTCTCGGTATATCATTTATCATCTCTTCCCAATGATTTTTAGGAACTAAAAAAGTAGGGTCTAGTACCTGTTGAACATTTAGAGAATGAATATTAGAAATAGCTTCCATCAAAGGCTTTTCGCGCACACCTAGATAGTCAAATTTATTCAGCAGGTTAAAAACATCTTTATCTTCTAATGTTTCATTATTAACCTGTCCCATACTTGCTGCATAAGCGATAAGTTTTGCATCTTCAGGTGTATTCTTTCCTAGATAAGTAAGATCTGGTCTTGGATAATTTGTCATATCATAGACTCTCCAGATCTGATCACTGCCGTACACATAAATATCAAAATCTTTTGGAAGATCTTTTGAGTCTACTATTAGTTTACTTTCTTTATTAATGAAATGATTATTGATAAAATCTTTGAACTTACGATGTCTTTCTAATCTAATAGGAGCAAGCAGCAATCTTTTAATAGACGACTTTAAAAGTTTAATCCTCTGAATAAATGAAAGATTTTCATTTAAAAATCTTTTGTCCAAAAGGTCATAGTCTACACCATGGTACTCAGGCCAATAATCAATTAACTCAGTATCTCCATGTGCTGAATAATTAAACTTCATTGCATAAGCTTGCAATACTGCCCCATAATTATGGGCTCGGTGGAATGTTAAGATTCCAATTTTCATTTACTTTTCCTTTTAATGCTTAAGGAGTTTTTTTAGAGCGCTTTTTACTTTACGCTTTGCTTTTAGTTTAGGGTTCTGTTCTATATTTAACATCATCTCTAAAGCATTACTTTCATCTGTGCTATCTGTGAAAACTTCAAAAACTATAGGTTTATTACTAATTGTATTTGAGATGAATTTTTGATATTCATTTGCAAATTCTTGCTTGTTAGTTGCAGAGATATACTCAAAACCTAAACTTTCAGAATATCCTTTAACTAAAGTCTCTGATTTGTTACCAAAATGACCTGCGGCTGCAATATATTTATCGGCATCCTCACCAAAGTATGATGCATGATGATTATATTGCCTGAATTCAGTTCCCTTACCATTATTGATAATAAGAATTCGAATATTGTTACCTAAATGTCTCGTACCTATAGAGTTCATATCGTAGAAGAATGACAGATCACCTAAAACCATATAGTACAATCTATCAGGATTGGCTAACGATGCTCCTATAAGAGATGATAAACTGCCATCAATACCAAATCCGCCAACATTACAATCTGACCTTACCGAATCTGGCAACTCGAAAAAGTTCCAAGATCTTAAACTATTAAGAATTCCAAAGTGTATGACTGAATTAACAGGAATTAATTTGGATAATTTTGACGCAACCCAAATATTAGAGAACGGCACGTCTGGTAACTTGTCATTTAATGATTTAAGATGAGATGAACAAGCAGAGAAATATTCGATTTTAGTCGCTGACTTTTCTTTTGAATATTCCATAAAGAAGTCAACCTCACTCATTTTAAATACATTAGATAATTTACCAAATGTATCTCTCATTTCTCCATCCAAGTTAACTCTCCAAACTTCGGTGTTTGAAGAAATGGCTAAATTAAAGTAATCGCCCGTAATTTCACCAATATGTATCAACACATCAGGCCTAGACAAAGAAAAATCATGCACCTCCTGCCCAGAAGCTAAAGAATACAAAAGTCTAAATTTCCCTCGATAGCCACTTGTATGATCACAGAATACAACAGCATTATTAGATTCACAAAAGCAATCAAGTATTTCCGTTTCACTCTTAGTCCATCGTTTATGAGCACCAATGAAAACTGCTACTTTACCTTTCAAAGGTGGAAACGAAGTATGACGCTCAATTGTTTTAATATGTCTAACTACTGGTAGCCCATTTACATCAAATGGAGTGATGAAATTTGTAGGAAGATTTATATGAACAGGACCACCACCGTTTAAATATAATGCTGAAAGAGCCTTATTAATCTTTATTTCACAATCCCAAAAATCATCAGAGTCTTTAACTACTGGAAGGGAAACACTTATTGTTGCTACGTCATTTGGTATAACACTACGATCAATAAACTGTGCCGATAAATGCCCATTTCGAGAAATTGGTTGAGATGACGTAATAGCTATTATAGGAAGCTTCCTATAGAAAGCTTCCGTTAATCCTGGCATATAATTTCTTGATGCGGTAGCACCAGTACAACTTATAACAACAGGCTCTCCAGTTTCAGCTGATAGACCACATGCCATGTAGGCTGCAGACCTTTCATCAACAGCTGAGTAAACTGTAAAATATGAGTCATTCTGTATACTTCCTATAAAAGCTGTATTTGTATTTCCTGGCGATGCAATAATATATTTCACACCATAAGCTTTGAGTAAGGCTATTAATATCTGAGTGTTTTTTTCTCTTGTGTACATCATAACTTCTATTCTCGAAGTAATTTATAGACTTTTTGATTATCTATATTTAAACTATTTAAGACTAAACCCACCGTCACATACAACTGTATGACCAACAATAAAATTCGATGCATCTGACATGAGAAAGCCAGCCAACTCTGCAATCTCTTCCGGCAGTGCATATCTGTTTACTGGATTCTCATTTATAAATGCATTACTTTGATCAACTAAAGATGAATCTTGCATTTCTGTGGCTATAATACCAGGCGCAATACCGTTTACTATGATTCCCTTGGGAGCAAGTTTTAGTGCTAGGCCTTGAGTCATTCCAACTATATCCCACTTTGATAATCTATATGGGTAAGTTGCCCCGACAAAACCTCCCTGAGACGAAATATTTATTATCTTTCGATATTTTGATTCAGATCCAGACTTTAACCAACGCTTGGCAACTTCTTGACTTAGGAAAAATACGGCTTTTGAATTTACAGCATAAATCTTGTCCCATTGTTTAGGCTTAACGTTAGGAAAATCAGTACCATCAATGATTCCTGCGTTGTTTACTAATATATCAAAATCACCACCTAACAACTGATATAGCTCAGAAAGGTTGTTGGCTATATTATCAACATCAGAAATATCCCATACTTTTGTTATTAACTTAGAACTATTTATCTTAACAGAAGCATCGCTCAATTTTTTTCTGTCTCGACCTACAATTACAACTGTTGCTCCTTGATTTATGGCTTTTTTTGCTATACTTAGTCCAATTCCAGAACCTCCGCCAGTAATTAGGACTCTTTTACCTATCAAAGACGTATTATCGTTGGTTTGTGAGACATAGATTTTAGATGCTCCACCATTTTTAATTACTTGTTTAATTGCTCTCAATATCTGAGGAATTCTTTTGAGCAGAGCGTAAATCTTGAACATCGTAGTTTTCATTATTATTACCTACAAAAATTTGCTCTACGAGCTATTTCATTATTTACTCTCAATCTCATATCCCTTGAAAGTCCAAATATATACATTAAAAGAGTGGTAAATAACATAATCATTAAAGTCTTTACAAACACCAACATAAAACCACTTTCCACATTTCCTTTTACATAAAAAGAAAAAAGAGAAGACAATAATACAACTGCGGATAATGGATAAAGCACCTTTTTAATAAAATGTATTCCACTTAACCCTACAAGTTTCTCTACAAGACGGAGCCGTATGTAAAACATTATAATATTTGCGACTATTGCGACTATAAATACTGACGTTGCACCATAGCCAAAAGAAAGTACAAGCCAAGAAGTAAAGAAAATCAAAATCTGAATAACACCCAACTTTAATTCATATTCTTTCATTTTCCCTGGAGCTCTAGCTGCAGTTGCTATTGACAGGCTTAATGACATAACAAGAACTTCAACTAAACTAAGCCTGCTAAAAAGAACAACACCTTCTGGTGGTGTCACCAGCCATAATTTTAGTATTTCTTCCATAAAAACTATTAGCGGTAGAGCAAAAATCCATATCAAAAAGAATGATAATTTTGATCCCTGGTATATCACCTGGTGCATCATTTTATAATCTTGAGCAGCATAACTTTTGATAATAGTCGGATACAACCCAGTGTTAAAACTATTTGCAAAAACCATTGCCTGTGTAGATACAGTCATTGCAATTCCACGCGCAGCAACAACTACTGGGTTAAACATCTGATTTAATAATAAGGTGACGGCTTGAGTTCTTATTACACTTGTAAAAGCACCAAAGAATGTCCAACCAATAAAACCTATTAACTCAAAAAAGAGATCTTTATCAAAAACATTAACAATCTTTCTTATTTCTTTGTATTTCATGAAGCTATAAACCATATAAATGGCCATGTTTACGACTGAAACAATCAATGTTAAACAGCCATATGCTTCTAACTTATCCCATGTTGAATTAATTAATAAGTACACTGAAATCAATTTAAATAAAGCCTCACAAATTGATATATAAGCATATGCTCTCATATCTTCGTGAGCGATTATTATCGATATAAATGGTGATGTTAATAAGCTAAATATGAAAGATATAACTGAGTAATGATATAGTTTAATAGCAACATTATATCTATCATCAGGTATATTCAAATGTTCCATGACAAACCAAAGCCCGATACTTTCTAAGAGTAAAGCTATCGCCAATGCCATTAATAAATATACAATGAGATTTAAGAATAATATCTTTGAAATACTATCATTGTCGCCTTTACCAATCGCATAAGCAAAAAAACGTTGAGTTGCAGAGCCTAATGCACCAGGTATAAAAATACACAGTGATACAATTCCTGTTATAACAGTATATATTCCATAATCAGCCACACCAAGTATTTTTAGTACTTCTCTTATTACCACTAGGCTTACAATCGTCACTACAATTTGTCTTAAATATAATGCAATTGTGTTTTTTAATACTTGCTTTGCCGACACGATCCCTCTCACTATTAGTTATGTCGTATAAATGTTCGCTAAGAACACTTAAATCTTTGTTTACAAGATCGAGCCTAGTTTCCGGCCAGTCCCTGGTTTTTCTGCTTATTGTATAAATCACCATCATGGTTATGAAGTATTACCGTCAATAGCGATTACTTCACCTTCGACCAACTCTCGGCTCTCTACCGCCCATTCAATGAAACTCTTTTATTATAGATAGGATTTATTATCCCATGACTTTCGTAATCATAGGAGCCGATAGAATGCCATTTTAAAAGTTGCCAAACCGATTTAAATTATCAGTCGACTTTCACCAAAATGGTGAATGACTTTCAAGCATCCTGACAAACCCTCCCCACATAAATAGTTAATAAGATAAAATCCATCACCTTCTTTTAGATTTTGCCTTTTTACCGATAATCTAAAATTAATTTCAATAAATAAATAACTGCTATTTATTTATTGTTTGACCTCTATATAATCTATGCAGGTATTAAGATACACTGAGAGTTATCTAGAACTCGACCATGAAAGAATTGAACGTTTTTTGAAACCGAACGATATATCCGTATATTCCATGAAGATATTGAAGAAAACCCTCTTTAATTCAAGGGTTTTCCCAGCATACTGATACTTATTTGGCCATGATTAGCGGCTCTTCTTGGTTATAATTAGAGCATGACTTATGAAGCTGTTCTTTAGTGCTTATCAGGTAAATGATAATAGACTCGCATCAACTAATCTAACCGCTAATTCATCCTTCTTTGATAATATAACGTCTTTATCTATAGGCCATTGAATACCTATTTTAGGGTCATCCCATCGAATCGACATCTCAGATTCAGGAGCGTAAAAATTAGTACATTTATAAACAAATTCCGCTTCATCACTGGTCACATAAAATCCATGAGCAAAACCTTCTGGAATCCATAACTGACGTTTGTTCTCAGCTGAAAGATACTCGCCAACCCATTGACCAAACGTTGGCGAATCTTTTCGGATATCAACCGCAACATCAAAAACTTCGCCATAAACCACACGAACTAATTTTCCTTGCATATTTTCTGTTTGGTAATGGAGTCCTCGTAAAATGCCTCTCTTTGATTTTGAATGGTTATCTTGTACAAATTGAGTTGATTTACCTGTTACCAGTTTTTCAAATTGCTTTTGGTTCCAGGTTTCCATAAAGAAACCACGCTCATCACCAAACACACTGGGTTCGATAATTTTCACATCCGGAATACGAGTATCTATAACTTTCATTTATTTATCCTGCATACGCTTGAATATTGTTCAATGCTACTTTCCAATCACTGGCTTCAATTGAGAAGGCTTGAGTGATTTTATCAGTACTTAATCGAGAGTTACTTGGTCGCTTTGCTGGTGTTGGATATTGCTCAGTTGTGATGCTGGTTAAGCTAGGCTTTTTAGTTATGACCCCTTGCTCGATTGCTGCATCAAAAATATCTTCGGCAAACTCATACCAATTCACATGAGGCAAACCTGAATAATGATATACACCATATTCAACGGCATCATCTTGAGTTATGCGCATCGCAATTTTAATCAGCGCATCAGCAATATCACCAGCATAGGTTGGCCCGCCGAATTGATCCCCTACAATGCTTAGTGCATCTCGAGTAGCACCTAATCGCAGCATGGTTTTAACAAAATTATTGCCATTCTCACCAAACACCCAAGCGGTACGAAGGATGATGTGTTTATCGCATGCTTCTGCGACTGCAATTTCACCCGCTAATTTGCTTTCACCGTAGACACCTTGTGGGTTTGTCGCATCACTTTCTGCATATTCACCCACTTTATTGCCTTCAAATACATAATCAGTAGAAATGTGCAGTATTGCAGCCCCCATACCTTGTGCAGCTTGCGCAAGATATTTAGGTCCATCACGATTAATCGCATACGAAAGTTCGACTTCCTCTTCAGCCTTATCAACTGCAGTATGTGCTGCTGCATTGATGATTAAGTCAGGTCTGAACGCTTGAACAATCTCTATAACAGCAAGTTCATCCGTGATATCAAGTTCATCGCGGTCGATGGCGAGTAATTCAACTTTACCACTCAGGCGTTCAACTAAACTGCAACCCACTTGGCCTTTTGATCCTGTCACTAATACTCGCATCTGTTTGATCCCTTTAGTGACTCAGACGCAACTCGGAGTAAATAGTGTCCATAATCATTTTTTTTCATGGGTTCTGCTAAGCGAACTAAATCTTCAACGCTTAACCAGCCATTGCGAAATGCAATTTCTTCCAAGCAAGAAACTTTCAATCCTTGTACATTTTGAATAGTTTCAACAAAAGATGATGCTTCATGGAGGCTTTCGTGCGTCCCTGTATCTAACCATGCGAAACCGCGACCAAGAAGTTCGACATTCAACGAATCGTCATTGAGATACATTTCATTGAGCGTCGTAATTTCAAGTTCACCACGATGAGAAGGTTTAACTTGCTTTGCCAATTTAACAACACGGTTGTCGTAAAAATAAAGGCCAGTCACGGCATAATTTGATTTTGGAGTTTCAGGCTTCTCTTCAATCGATACAGCTTTCATATCACTATCAAATTCAACCACACCAAAACGCTCAGGGTCTTTGACTTGATAACCAAAGACAGTTGCACCATGTTTTCTATCTGCTGCTTGTTTCAATGCAGCTGAAAAGTGCTGTCCGTAGAAAATATTATCGCCAAGCACTAGACACACATTATCATCACCAATGAACTCTTCACCAATAATAAAGGCTTGTGCTAAGCCATCTGGACTTGGTTGAATGGCATACTCAAGGTTGATACCAAAATCTGAGCCATCACCCAATAAGCGCTTAAAGCCTGCGTTATCTTCTGGGGTTGTGATGATTAAAATGTCTTTAATGCCGGCCAACATTAACGTTGAAATAGGGTAAAACACCATTGGCTTATCGTAGATAGGCAGCAGTTGTTTTGATACACCACGCGTTAATGGGTACAGACGTGTACCTGAACCACCCGCTAGAACAATCCCTTTCATTATTTCACTTCCTTAGTTACTACAGACACACCTAGGCGCTCACCTGCATAAGAGCCATCTAATACACGTGACCACCATTGCTTATTATCTAAATACCACTCAACGGTTTTACGAATGCCTGACTCAAATGTCTCTTCAGGTTTCCAGCCCAACTCACGCTCAATTTTTGATGCGTCAATCGCATAGCGAACATCATGCCCAGGGCGATCTGTCACATAACTGATCAGCTCTTGATATTCTGCGACACCAGCAGGCTTGTTTGGCACTAACTCTTCAAGCAATGTACAAATGGTTTTCACGACGTCAATGTTTGCTTTTTCATTGTGGCCGCCAATGTTGTAGGTTTCACCTACTTCACCTTCAGTGACGACTTTATATAAAGCACGTGCATGGTCTTCAACAAACAACCAGTCACGAATTTGCATCCCATTACCATACACAGGTAATGGCTTACCGTCTAAAGCATTCAAAATCATTAACGGGATCAATTTTTCAGGAAAATGATATGGTCCATAGTTGTTTGAGCAGTTGGTCACAATCGTTGGTAAGCCGTAAGTGCGTAGCCAAGCACGTACTAAATGATCACTTGATGCTTTTGATGCTGAGTATGGGCTTGATGGCTCATAGGATGTTGTTTCAGTAAACAAGTCATCCGTACCTTCTAGATCACCATACACTTCATCAGTTGAGATGTGATGGAAGCGAAAAGCTGTTTTTGCCACTCCATCTAATGTATTCCAGTACGCACGGGTTGCTTCAAGTAAGGTATACGTACCGATGATGTTGGTCTCAATGAATGCTGCTGGTCCATCGATAGAACGGTCAACATGAGACTCTGCCGCTAAGTGCATCACTGCATCTGGCTGGTATAGTGCAAACAGGCGATCTAACTCACTGCGATTGCAAATATCAACTTGTTCAAAATGATAACGCTCATTGGAATCCACTTCAGCAAGCGATTCCAAGTTACCGGCATAGGTCAATTTATCGACATTAATGACCGTATCAGATGTATTCTTAATGATGTGACGAATGACGGCTGAGCCAATAAAACCAGCACCGCCCGTGACGAGGATTTTCATAGATTTCTCTTCGTTAATGCTAAAATACACTCACGAGCGTGAGCCTTGAATCTTCAATTTGAATATTTATTTTTAATGTTTAGTCTGAGAATGAGCGAACATTTCGCCTTATCCCACCTCAGTCATTCAGATACTACTGAGACAATTTTCTTTCATTTTGAGACAGCTCCTTGCAGGCCAGTCCTTGTCAATACTGGGTTTTGCTTACTTTCCAGTAAGGGTCCCAATAGGTCGCGAAAACGTCCTATTATCAAAACAAAGTACAGCTACAATAAAGGCGCTGAATTCAGCGCCTTTATTCATTACACTATTAATCAGTCTACTTATTTATTCGACTCATAACTGTAATTGTAGTAACCATAGTTACCACCGTAATACGTACTTGCTTTACGCACGACAGCATTCAGAATAAAGCCTTTAATCTCGATGCCGTTTTGTTCAAAACGCTGCTTGGTAATTTCAATTTCTTTCACCGCATTTTGACCAAAACGACCGACTAATAACGATGTACCCGCATGGGCCCCAACAATGGCGGCATCCGTTACCGCAAGAATCGGCGGGGTATCGACAATCACCATGTCGTAGTTTTCTGCCGCCCAATCCATTAACGCTTTAAAACGCGGGTGCATGAGCAATTCAGACGGGTTCGGCGGTACTTCACCGCGACCGATAAAGTCTAACCCTTCTACGCCCGGCTGTTTAATCAAACTTTCAATGCTGGTCTGGCCCGCTAGGTAAGTTGAAAGACCCGGGGTTGATGTCACGGCCATTTGTTTTTCCATTCGGCCTTTTCGCATATCGGCATCAATCACCAATACACGAGAACCGGACTTGGCAATTACCGCTGCCATGTTGGCAGAAACAAATGATTTACCAATACCTGGGCTTGGGCCAGAGATCATCAAAATGTTATTTTTGGCTTCCATCATCGCAAAGTGCAGGCTGGTACGCAGGCTGCGCAATGCTTCAATAGAAAGGTCGGCAGGGTTAGACACCGCTAACAAGGTGTCTTGCACGGTCAGGTTTTTTTTCTTGCCCTGTTTTTTCTCTAGCTCAATCTGCCAATCTGACATTGGGATGCTGGCATATACCGGCAAGCCAATCGCTTCAATCTCATCTGGATTTTCAACCCCACGATGGAACGCCGCTTTCAGCAATGCAATAGCCACGGCCAACATACCACCAAGCAACGTGGCTAATACCACAATCAATGGCTTTTTCGGTTTAACCGCGCGTGTATAAGACTGTGCTTCATCCAGAATTCGAACATTGCCCACCGTACTGGCTTTGACAATGCTCAGCTCTTGCACTTTGTTGAGCAACTGGACGTAAATTTGCTGGTTAACCTCTACATCACGGGTTAAGCGCAACACTTCACGTTGGGTTTTTGGCAACTGCTGTACTTGCTTGTTAAAACGGTCTCGCTCGCTCAATAGCGTTTTGCGTTTATCTAATAGCGCAATATAAGCTGGGTGCGATTTGGTAAAGCGCTGGGAAATTTCACTCTCTTTAAACGTTAGTTCATTAAGTTGTGACTCAATCGTGACCATGACATCGAGCGTAGACTTTGCTTCTAGCCCCAAATCAATAGATTCATTTTCCTGACGGAAGGCATTAAGCAAATCCTCCGCCACTGTCAGCTGCACTTTAATATCAGGCAAATGGCTGCGTAAAAAGTCCAAGCTATTTTGTGCTTCGGCAGAGTTACGCTCAACGTTTTGCAGGAAATAATCTTGGCTGATGCTGTCCAGAATCGCCTCAATCTCTGCGCGGTTTTCACCGGTAAAGCTAAGCTGCAAAATGCCGGTTTGTTTGCCGCGCTCACTCACTGATAAATTGGCTTGTAACCACTGAATCGCATCCAATTGTGAACGTTTAGTAACCGTAAAGCTGTCACCGGTTTTGGCGTGCATTTGCGTCACGAACAGTTCGAACTCGTCTTGCTTCGCGAGTTCACCCACTTTGCCAGACAGCACTTTGCGCTCGGTAGCATCCAGTAGCTCAAAGGTACCCTGTTCACCATCAATAACCTGTAGTGTATAGACAGGTACATCAACCCACTCAGGAATATCAAAACGGCTAACATCCACGTTCGGGGTTTCACCTTGAATACGTGCCAGGCCTTTCCCAATAACGGGTAAATAGTTCGGCGACACCACGGTGGTCAAGTTCAACTTGTTGACCGTATCGCCCAAAATCATACGCGATTTGATGATCTCGATTTCCGTCGTCGCAGAAGATTCCCCCGCAAACATCTCGCCCATGTCACCCAAGGCAGGCATGCCAGAGCTTTTTTCTTCCACTTGGATCAACGCATCGGCTTTATATACCGGCGTCGCTAGCAATGCATAAGCAATACCGACCACCGCGAAAATAAAGGTAATACCAATAATGCTCCAGCGGCTATCAATTAAGATGCCAAACAGCTTACCCAGATCGATTTCATCTGCGTCCTGCCGAGGTTGTGTGTTTTGTGAAGGGGTCATATTATTTCGACTTCATTAAGGGACGAGGGACGAGGGTTAAGGGACGAGTAAGAGCCGTCCGCACTACCATCACACCTTCATCATTTATATTTAATTTAAAAGATACAGTCTCGAGGGACTAGGGTTAAGAGACGAGTAAGAGCCGTCCGCACTACCATCACACCTTCATCATTATATGTTTAATTTAAAAGATACAGTCTCGAGGGACTAGTATTGAAGGACGAGTAAAAGCTACTTGGTATTTATCATCGGTGCACGATTAATAGGAATTTCAATTGATATTCCTATTCGAGCTCCTTTCGAATTACATATTCAGCGGTGTCATCAGAAATCTGGTTACGAGACAAATAATTAATATATCCAGCAATCATTCTACTGATATCTGCAACTTCTTGTTCTAATCTGGATGCTTGTTGTTGTGAGAGATAACCGAAATCACCAGAGAGCAGTAACTGAGTAGAAAGTTCAGCACACGAGCCTTTGGCGTAATAAAGAAAACGAATATTATCTTTGTTACTTCCTCGCTCTGAACCCTCAGCGATATTTGATGGAACCGAAACAGCAGAACGACAGATTTGATCTTTAAAACCGAAATCGCGGCAGGCTGTCATTCCAACATACACTTGAGTAGCCACTTGATAACTACGTTTCCAAATGTCTAACTCTTTATATCTCAAATGACATCTCCTTTCCTGCTCTCGCCTAAGATCTTTTTTAAACGCTCTTCCTCGTCCCGCTACTACTCGAACCTCGTCCCTCTAAACGCTTCAGCGTTTTACCAATTCCTTACGCGAAGTACGCCTTCGGTGAGTTCGTTAAAGCCGCTGATGGTTGGTAGCAGCTGTGCGACTACGCGGTTCCAGCGAACAATTGGGGCGGCGGTGACATACACGATGTCATACGGTTGCAGTTCAAACTCGGTACCGATAACCAAGGCAGAGGCATCTTGAATATTCAACTGATACACGTTAGCCATCGGGATGAATTTTTCTTGTACCGGCTTACCGTCTTCATCCATTTGTGGCGAACTGATGGTTGCCGATGTTTGAGTCGACATCTCTTGGTTCATGTTGCTACGGATCACGAATACACCCGTGGCATCGGCGGCCAATTGGTTAATGCCACCCACGCTGCTCAGCGCTTCGGTCAAGCTCATACCGGCACGGTCAATTTTCAGCAGTTTAGGGTCGTTCACTTCGCCCATCACAAACACTTTTTGTGCATCGTTACGGGGTACGTGAACGATATCGCCAGGGCGCAGTAGGCGGTTTTGGGTTAAATCACCGCGTTGCATTAGCGCATACAAGGAAATGTTTTCTTCTTTGCCGTTACGAGTCAAAGTTACGTTGCGCCAGTCGGCGTCTTCTGCCAAACCGCCCGCTTTGTTGATTGCATCCAACAGCGTTAATGGCACGTTGGTGATAGCTTGCTGACCGGGATTTTTAATCTCGCCAGTAATATACGTTTTCTGTGAGCGGAACGAAGCCACGTTCACGTCTACCTGCGGGCTTTCAATGTATGCCGCCAAACGGCGAGCGATATCCGCACGCACTTGGGTGACGGTTTTACCTTCTACATGCACTAAGCCAATATAGGGGTAGAAAATACTGCCGTCGGCATGTACCCAGTTGCCCGCTTCTGTTGAGCTGCGGTAAGAGCCCGCCGGAATGGTCAGTTCGGGGTGGTCCCAAATAGTGATATTAAGAATGTCGCCAGGGCCAATGCGGTATTGATAACGCACAATTTCAGCATCTAATGCGCTGTTGGTACGTGAAAACACTTTCGGCGGCTTAAACTGATTCACGCGCCCTGCAGTGAGCGGGTAAATATTCACCTTATCGGCAATATTGGTTTGTTGTTCGCTTCCCGCCTGTTGGCCTTGCGCATCATCGGAAATCACGGTTTGGTTGTCGGTACTCAGGTGCGAACCTGGCACTGTACACCCTGCGAGCATGGCCGTCGCCATCGCGCTAATCAGAAGCTTCTTTGTGAAATGCATAATTTTAATATCTTGAGATAAGAGATGGTTCAACCCTCGAGATCGATCATCAAGGATTGGGAATAATGTGGTCCTGTGGTCCTGTGGTCCTGTGGGGAAGATTTAAGAACGAACGAAACATATAAGCGTTACGTTTCAACATGTGTTTTTATTTACCGCGCCGAATGACAGGCAAGACCAACGGCCTTGGCGATAACACCAAAGCTAATTCTTTTTGTTTATATTATTTTGAATTGCACGTCTCGACGAATGAGGATATGTAAGGCTGTGACTCGCCTACCTCATTGTTTACTATGCATTGTTGAAAACAGCGTTAAATGCGGGTCTATCGGCGTAGTTCGTGTTCTATCCATAGGGCCTTAGGGCCGCTCTGCCGTAACCGCGTTATTCAGCACTACCGATACGTATATTACATGCTTGTACTGCCGTTCTTCTCGTCCCTAAAGACTCGTCCCTCGTGCCTGCTCTACCGGCCGCTCTTCCTCGTCCCTGCTTTACCGATTTTTGACACGCTACCGCCCTTGGGTTGTGGTTCCCAATAACCATAAAATAGGTAAGCGATGGCGGGCGTTTTGCGTTGAATATCACAGGATACACTGTAATACACGGCATACTAAGCGTCAGGTTGTGCAGTATCGCGAACACGCTGTAGCACACGGCTTGAAACTGGCCCTAAATTTCGACCGTGATTTTACACACATTTGGGGCTGATAGGAATATGAGTTTCAACGCTTATCGCCATCTTTTTTGTTGAATGCCATTAACTGGCTGTAAATCCAATAAATATGTATAGCTGATGAAAATAGCACAATGTGAACAGCGTCGCGTTTGGTTGTTTTACCACCAAAAAGAACCTTCCTTATACCGCCAATATTAGCCAAAGACATAAGTGACAATAGTGACACATCTTAAGGCTTTCCTATTAAGCAACTGAAAAGACTCTAAAGTTCTTTTATGACAAGATCATTGATGCATTGCAGATTTGCCCATATCACCATATCATTGCATAGAAGGCGGGTTCCGCTTTTGCTCTTTTTGGCTTTTAGCCTTTTGTGAAAAATTGTTTATAGACGCTATACAACAATAAGGGAATTAGAATGAAAAAAACAACAATTGCATTGCTAGCAGCAATGTCTATGGCAGGTTCTGCATTTGCCGCAACTGAAACGACTGCAGGTGCTGCGGGTTCTGCTTCAAGCACAACAGCAACAGCCGCGACCACCACAGCTACAACGACAGCGGGTACAGCAGCGGGCACAGCAGGTGCAACAGCTGCAGCGGCTGGCGGTATCACAGCAACAACCGTTGCTGTTGGCGCGGCAGTTGCCGTTGGCGCAATCGCGGTTGCTGATTCAAGCAACAACGACAACAACACCACAACGTCTGTGTCTGCACAGGGCTAATTGACGTACCGTCAATAACACCGACACAACAGACACACAATAACCGTACCTGAGTGGCACTCGTGCTGCTGTGCGGTTATTTTTGTTGCGTTCACGGTTTATTCTGCGCTGGGTGCTTGCACACGGCGTTCTTTTGTTTGATTTTCTGTACTACAGGGAGTGAGTAGCTAGGATGCCCACTGCACAGCCTGCCGCCTTATCGGCATTACGATCTCGGCTTTACCGATTGATGTTGGGGAGCTGCTTACTCTCCGCCCCTTTACTGCTTTCTGGCTGCAGCCAAAAATTCAATGATGTGAACGACACCATGCAGCTCGCCCTGTTTGGCAATGCCGATGCCACATTAAGCGTTGACGATGTCAATAACCTGCCGTATGCCAGCCTTTATGCCAGTATAGACGATGGCCCCCAAGCCTTCATGGTATTAGCCTTGGCAGAAACCGCCCCCATTTATGCCCATTCAGCGGAAAATGCAGTGTCGAATACCACACCGCCGATACTGAAATGGTTATCGTCCGATAAAGGCATGCTACAAACCCAATCTGGCCGGGTGGTGAAAACGGTTAACTTACCGCAAGGCAACGTGGTGGCGCTGCACAGCACAGAAACCGACCCTCTGCAGTTGGGTTTACAGCGTGCCGGTACCCCGCGTTCGTGGCAACGTCAGATTGACTGGCAACCGGGTTATCACACGGGCTATCAAGCCCTCTCTCACTTTACTCAGCATGATAATCAGGTGATCTTGGTCAATCAACAACCTATCGACACCTTGTATTTCACCGAAGAGGTGTCTGTTGCGGCGCTAGATGCCACGTACACCAATGCATTTTGGCTGCACCCATCAACGGGCCGCGTGATCAAATCACGGCAGAAATTGGCACCGAACCTGCCCTATGTCGACATAACGGTACTCAAGCCATTTTTTGCTACGGGGCAAGCACAATGACACCGACTCTCTCTACGCTCGCACTCGCTTCTCTCGCTATCATGGGAACATGGTTTTCGCCACTGCTTCATGCTCAGCCTCAATCGCAAGCACAGGCACAAGCACAGACACAAACTGAGGTATCGCAAGCGGGTGTAAAAACGCACATAACGGTCAATGCGACGTACTCGCTGAATCAAGGCGACGCCGCACAAACAACGACACCACAAGCACTCACCCTGTCTTACCCTGCGCCGGTTCGACTCGAACAAGTGCTTGCGGATACGTTGCAGCATTTACCCCAGTTACCGGTACCTGCCATCGATAACGGCACAGCCATCAGCGGTCAGGCGATCTATTGGCCGGCAGCCAGCGTATTTACGGCCTTTCCGCCCCCCCAGAAAATGGCGATCCACGCGGCGCTCTCTGAACTGATTCAACAAAGTGACGACGCAGACGCCCGTGTTTTTGATGCACTGCAGCAACAACTGGCCCAGTTACCCATCGGTGAGCGTGTATTCACACCGCTGGATTATGATGCGGTGCGGATCACCCCGGCACTCAATCCGCTTATCACCCAGTCGATTACGCTGGTATTGCCGCCCAAACCCACGCATGTCTTGGTGGTGGGTGCCGTCAAACAGCCCGGTTTTTTCCCGTGGCAACCTCGTCAAGATGTCGACAGCTATGTTAGCCAAGCGGATGTCGCCACACACGGCATGTCACAGGCAGATAACAGCGAAGCTATCGTGATCCAACCGGATGGCACGGTAGAAACTCATACCTTTGCTTACTGGAACCACCAGCACCAAGACATTGCCCCAGGCGCGACGGTGTATCTGCCTTTTGCGGATTTACCCCGAGATGCCGCCTCACTCAATGATGAGATCGTTAACTTATTAAGGAATCGGGCCCTGTAATGCACCCTGTACTTAAAACCTCGTTGTCGGCCCTCACGGTGGCCATGCTGCCTGTTCTGCATGCCCATGCTGATACGTTTGATTACCCGGAATTTTCCCCGTCACAATCTGATTTTGGTGGCGTGGGCTTAATGCAAATGCCGTCTGGCCGTGTGGCAAAAGAAGGCGAACTCAGTGTCGGCGGTACCTTCAATGATGAATACCACCATTACACCGTGTCACTCCAACTGCTGCCATGGTTAGAAACCACTATTCGCTATACCTTGGTGCAAGATCTCCTGTATAGCGGGGATGAAAGTTTCAGTGGCGATACCAAATACACCGATAAAGGCATCGATTTTAAAGTCCGTCTATTAGAAGAAAGCTACTGGCTACCCGAAACGTCCATCGGGGTGCGAGATTTCGGTGGCACCGGCCTGTTTGACGGGGAATTCATTGCTGCCAGTAAACATGTCGGCCCATTTGATTTCACCTTGGGTATCGGCTGGGGCTATATCGGTAACAGCGGCAACTTAACCGGGGATAAATCGCAAGGCGTCGATTGTGCTCGTAATACCGATTACAAGGGCAAAGGCGGCAGTATCGATTTTGATCGCTGGTTCACCGGTTGTAGCGCGGTATTCGGCGGGGTGGAATACCAAAGCCCATGGGCGCCGTTGCGCTTAAAAATGGAATACGACGGTAACGACTACACCAGTGATTATCCCACGACCCGTGGCGGCGTGGACATGTCACAAGACAGTAAATTCAACTACGGCGCATTGTACCGCTTAGGCCAATGGGGGGATGTGCGTTTAAGCTATGAACGCGGCACCACCTGGACGCTGGGCTTTACGTTGAATACCAACTTCAATGACATGAAGGCGATGTGGCAAGATGATCCCGTGCCTGCGTATGATGCACCCGCAGCACAATCGGCACGTGCAGCCAGTGAGTTAACACCTGCGCAATGGGAACAATTGGCTCAAGACTTGCACCAAATCGCAGGCTATAAAGATCCGGCTATCTATGCGGATGACACCACCGTGACGGTCGTCGCGTCGCAAAGCAAATACCGTGATCGCGATGAAGCACAACTACGCGCAGGCACACTGCTGGCCAATCAAGGCCCGGCTGCTGACACGTACCGCATTATTGAAACAGCAAACCGTCAGCCTGTAACAGAAACCCACATTGATCGCGATGCATTTGCCAATGTGGCCGATCACCGCGGTTTCAATACGTCAATGGATGATGCGACCACGGCGGTCGAGCCACAAGCACCGGCAGGCACCCTGTATGCCAAATCCAATAAGGATTGGGATGTGAGTGTGTCGCCAACCTTGCAGCAATCGTTCGGTGGCTCGGAAGATTTCTATCTGTTCAATATCGGGATTTCCGCTGGAGCGAACTACTGGTTTAGCGATAATATCGAGTTAGGCGGATCGCTCTATCTGAATATCTACGATAATTACGACAAGTTCCTGTACGAAGTGCCGCCTGATGGCACCGATTTAAAACGTGTCCGTACCTTGGTGCGTCAGTACATCAATGACAACCCTATCCGCATGAACAACTTACAGTTAACCTGGATGGATAAACTGAGCGATAACTGGTATGCCCAAGCGTACGGCGGTTATCTGGAAATGATGTTCGGCGGCGTGGGCAGCGAAGTGCTGTACCGTCCACAAGGCAGTAACTGGGCATTTGGCATCGATGCAAACTACGTCGTACAGCGTGATCCGGATTCACAATTTGGTTTCTTTACCGAAGAAGTGCAATTTGATTCAGACGGTACTAAATATCGCGTACAAACCGGTGCACTGACGGGTCATGCAACCGCCTACTACCAGCCGGATTGGTCATGGCTACCCAATACATTGCTCAAAGTCAGCGCTGGTCGCTACCTGACCGAAGACATTGGTATGACGGTGGATTTCTCGAAGCAGTTTGACAGCGGTGTGATTGCCGGTGCTTTTGTGGCGAAAACGAATTTGTCTGCAGAGGAATTTGGCGAGGGCAGCTTTAACAAAGGCTTCTACATTTCGATCCCGTTTGATGTCATGACGGTGAAACCAAGTACCAATCGTGCAACGATTTCTTGGCTGCCGCTGTCTCGTGACGGTGGACAAATGCTGAACCGCAAGTACCAACTATACAGCGTGACCGATGCACGCTCACCGTGGTACGGACGTAAAGCCATGAACTAAGTATCATTACCTGTCTAGATCATAGATAGCATTGATACAAACAAAAACGCCGTGATGCTGAATTGCATCACGGCGTTTTTATTTATTCATACTTGGGTCAACGACATTCACGCTTAATCTGTACCAAACGTAATCTTCGCTAACCTTAATCTGCACCAAACAGGTCACGGGTGTAGACTTTATCTGCCACGTCTTCCAGCTCTTCCGCCATGCGGTTAGACACAATCACATCTGATATCTGCTTGAAGGCCTCAAGATCGGTGATCACTTCCGATTGGAAGAAGTCTGCTTCTTTTAACACCGGCTCATACACCACCACCGTGATCCCTTTGGCTTTGATCCGCTTCATGATCCCTTGAATGGACGAGGCGCGGAAATTATCGGACCCCGCTTTCATGATCAAGCGGTACACACCGACCACTTTGGGCTTTTTCGCAATAATCGAATCTGCAATAAAGTCTTTACGGGTACGGTTGGCATCCACAATCGCCCCAATGATGTTATTGGGTACTTTGTGGTAATTGGCGAGTAATTGCTTGGTGTCTTTCGGTAAACAGTAGCCCCCGTAACCAAAAGACGGGTTGTTGTAATGATTACCGATACGCGGGTCTAGCCCAACACCTTCAATGATCTGGCGGCTGTCTAAGCCATTCGCTTCTGCGTACGAGTCCAACTCATTGAAGTACGCCACACGCATCGCGAGATAGGTATTGGAGAACAACTTCACCGCTTCCGCTTCTGTCGAGTGCGTAAACAACACGGGCACATCTTGTTTTTCTGCGCCTTGTAGCAACAAATTCGCGAAGATTTCAGCACGTTCAGACTTTTCACCGACAATAATGCGAGACGGGTGAAGGTTATCAAACAGGGCGCGACCTTCACGTAAAAATTCCGGCGAGAACAAAATGTTGTCACAGCCAAATTCGTCTTTAATACGCTGGGTGTATCCCACCGGTACCGTAGATTTAATCACCATGACGGCATGCGGGTTGATCGTCAGCACATCACGGATCACCGCCTCAACGGAAGCGGTATTGAAGTAATTGGTGATCGGATCATAGTCGGTCGGCGTGGCAATAATGACAAAATCTGCCCCTTGATACGCCACTTGCTTATCCGTGGTCGCGGTCAGGTTTAGGGGTTTTGTCGCCAAATAGGCCGAGATCTCTTTGTCTTCAATCGGCGAAAGACGGCGCTGAATGAGATCCACTCTCTCTTGCACAATATCTACGGCATAAACGTCATTATGCTGTGCGAGCAGAACCGCATTAGAAAGCCCGACATACCCTGTGCCTGCAACCGTAATTTTCATCACTTACCCTCAAAATCAATCGTATCCTTAGATAATAACAAAATACCATGACAGCGTGTTGCTATAACAAACAAAATCAATGGTATTGCTAATATTAACGATAGATATGACGGTAAAAAAGGCCAAAACCTATATGGCAAAAAGAGACAATAAAGCCCTTAAACAGCAGAAAATGACGGTGTCATTTTATCCCCTTGATGCGCAGCTAATCGGATCTCACTGCCGGGTTTCACCGCCTGTAAGCGTGACGCTAAACACTCCTGAGCTCGTGTTTCACCATGTACCAAATGAATAGCCGTTGGCCCCTCTTCAATATTGTTAACAAACTCACACAGTTCTGCTTGATCAGCATGTGCAGAATAACCTGATAGTTCATGGATTTGCGCCGCGACTTGTACCGATACCTGCTGAATCTCCACGCTCGTTTCACCAGATAATAAACGCTGCCCCAATGTGCCTGGCGCCTGATAACCGACCATTACCACATCCGTTCTTGCATCGGGCAATAAAGCTTTCAAGTAGTTCAAGATCCGCCCTCCCGTACACATGCCGCTTGCCGCCACGACAATGGCGGGTTCACCGGTTGACTGCAAGCGCCGAACCAAATCTTCATGCTCTTGGTGTGATTCCACCGTCACACATTGGGAAAAGGACAATGGGTGACGCCCCAGTGTGACTTTTTGCTTCGCTTCTTTGGCCCATAACCGCTGAAAATGGGTGTATTGTTGAGTAATTTGGGATGCCAGCGGAGAATCTAAAATCACCGGAATATTCTGCCATTTAAGGGTGTTCGCGCTTCCTTGTTCTCCTTCGGCCAAAATACTGCTTTCCGCCATCATCGATTCGATATCAAACAGCAACTCTTGAGTGCGCCCAACACTGAACGCAGGGATCAAAATCACTCCACCGTTTTGTAAGGAACGGCTGATGATCTGCATTAACTTCACGTTTCTGTCCGTATCACGGTCATGTAATCGATCACCATAGGTACTTTCTAGCACTAGGGTATCGACTTTTTGCGGCGAGCATGGGTCAACCAATAACGGGGTATTACTCGGCCCAAGATCACCAGAGAACACCACCATGTGGCCATCTGGCAGTTCCAATTCAATGTACGCCGACCCTAATATATGCCCGGCCTGACGAAAATACGTTTTGATTCGATCCCCTGAGGGCAACGTGATCGGGGCTAAGCAATCAAACGGCACCGGGCGCAATAACGAATTGACTAACGCGATAAATTGATGACGTTGAGCATGGTTCAAATTGAGCTGGATTTTTAATCCATCATCCAACATCAAGGGCAACAACGCTGCCGTCGCTTCAGTGGCATAGATCGGCCCCCGAAAACCGGCGGCCAATAGCCAAGGAATACGGCCAACATGATCAATATGGCAATGCGTCAATAATAATGCTTGGATGTGTTGAATCGAGAACTCAATATTCAATGGCTTATGTGCTTCTGCACCTTGAAAGAGGCCACAATCAACCAAAATGCCATATTCTTTCCAACGAAGTTCATGACACGACCCGGTCACACCTTCATAGGCACCATGATGAAAAATCTGCACGTAAGAATCCTCAGATAATGAATGAGGGCATGATGGCAAAATCCCCTTCCCGTCTAAAGAAGATTGCTGGTTTGCACGACCCACTTCACGAAAATAGTGACAATCGCCATACGCACAGACATGCAGATAGAACACATTTAACACATCAAACTTTTATGGTGAATGTCACCATTTTATCTATAGTTAAAGAGCTTAAAAAGCAGACAAAAACAGGCACTACCTGTCAATATCATCGACGATACACCACAAAAACGGATCGGTATTCCCTATAAAAGCGACTCAATTCAGCCGCTTTAATCGAACTAAAGCACACATTGCGACGGGAGAAGCATGAGCATCCATTTCTTTTTGCCACTCTTGTTCTCTTTTTGTTTTTTATTTCCGCTGTATTTTATCGCTATAAAAGTGCAATTGGTCGACCATCCGTCCTCTCGAAAACGTCATCAGGGCATCATCCCGCTGATTGGCGGCCTAGGGATCTTCTCAGCTATGGTTGTCGCCTATCTTGTTCTGAACGGCATGAACGACACAACCTTGTTAGCCTTGCCCAACGCCTACTTACTGGGAGCGGGATGCTTTGTCTGCATCGGCAGCTTAGATGATAAGTACACACTGAATGTAAAAGTCCGTCTTATCATGCAAATCTTAATCACCCTGTGGCTAATCGCAGGTGATCACTTACGGATCGTGACGCTGGGTCATTTAACCTCAGATATCCCCATCATACTGCCTGATACCGTGAGCCTCGCCATCACCATACTGGCCATATGCGGTGCGCTGAATGCGTTTAATATGATTGATGGTATTGACGGATTATTAGGCACCATAACGACAATCACATTGTGCGCCATCGGTGTGCTGTTTTTCATCCAGCAGCAACCTGACGGATACGCGTTTTGTTTACTCGTTATCGGGGCATTGTTGCCTTTTCTCATCGTCAATATTGGTTGGCCGACCGGACAACGCTGGAAAGTATTTATGGGGGACGCAGGCGCATTACTGATGGGGTTTACGATTGTGTGGTTACTGATTGCAGGGAGCCAAGGCAGCACGCTATCTGAACCTATTTTTCGCCCAGTGACGGCACTGTGGCTGATTGCGCTACCGCTGATGGATATGGCAGCCTTGATCCTTCGTCGCCTGCAGCAAAAACGTTCGCCTTTTCAAGCCGATCGCCAACATCTTCACCACCTTTGCCTGCGTCAAGGTTGGTCTCAACGAAAAACGGTGGGCGTATTAGGCAGCCTCTCAGCAGGTTGTGCTTTGATTGGCGTGTTCGGCGAACAGATGCAGCTCAGCGAACCACGGCTATTTGGTGGGTTTATCGGGCTATTTACGGTGTATTGGGGGGTGACGACCCGTATGAGCCGTACTCAACAACAATCGACAATGCATGAGAAAAACGTACCCAGCGCAACCATTGTGCCCTTCCCTAGTGGCTATCATTCCCTTTCTGAACAGAATCCAGCCAACAAACAAAGCAAAATAGTCGCGACAAAAAAATAGCAGTAGGAGCCCCTACTGCTATGTTCTATAAATAAGAGCGACGAGTGCTAAGAAAACGAAGACTTAAAGCTTTTTCGCCCACGCCTGTGCGGACTCATCGATAAGCTGGTAGGCAAAATCAAACGCTTCTCGGCTTTGGCGGTAAGGATCCGGAATGTCTTTTTGTCCAATCCACTGACCAAATAGCATGGTCTTGCCGCGCGCTTCCGGTGCAATCCCCGTCACGGCTTCGATGTGGCCTTTCTCCATCACCAAAATCAAATCATAGTCACGGCAAAGATCACTGGTTAGCTGTTGGGCAACGTGCCCTTCCAAGCTGATGCCGTGTTCTTGTGCCACCATGGCGGCCGTTTTATCTGCGGCTTTCCCAACCAACGCCCCCACCCCTGCTGATGCAATATGCTTCTGAGGTAAATGGTGCTTAAGCAAGTATTCACCTGATGGAGAGCGACAAATGTTCCCGACACAAACAACCAAAATTTTGTTAAACATACGCGGCAATACCTTCATCCACTGACGGAGTTATCATGGGTTTATCTCGCCATAATATCATTATGACTGTCGGACTGGATCCTCTTTTTATCAAAAGGCAACGGCCACATGCGCCACATGCTGCATAATAAATCAGAACAATAACGGTTTAAATATGTGACATTTTGACAAAAAACAATGGAAGATTTCTAATATTAAATTAAACTATATTATTATTGAATAAAGTAATAATGCAGTCAGTTAAACGACATCATAGTCAATTAAACGACAGCGCAGTCAATTAAACGACGCGGCAAAATAAATAATTAAAAATAAATGCGCCATAAATATGACGCACCAAGAGGGCAGCAACATGTTTAGAGCCTATGCTCATTTTTCCGTCAACCACCCTTATCTTCACGCATTTAATCTGTTGTTAGTTATAACAATTGTTATCACCAGTGGCTACCAACTGCTTGCGAATGAAGCACTCATCTTCTCATTGGGTTTTGTCATTGTGCTATTTCCTAGCATTATTTTTGCTAAATCTTCTGACTACCGACGTAAATATATCAGCCAGAACAATTAAACCCCAGATATACTATACGTTGAGCAATATAATCGGATAAAAATAAAGCGTCATTCGACGCTTTATTTACACTGTTTTATTAACATCGCCCATCTAAAGTGGCGATGACAATTAACCTGCCACGCACTGTTGTTGTAGTTGCATCCACATACCTTTCACTAATTGCTGATCACCTGGGGTCAGCTCAGATTGCGCAGCCGTCAGGCTTTCATCCACTTTTAAATTCATTGCTGCTATAGAGATACCTTCGACCGTCTCACAGTGTGCGGCCGACAAAGAGATATGCCCTCGCAAATACCCCCCGGCAAACAACTCATCATCAGAAGCGGTTTCAACCATCTCATCGATAAGGGAAAGTAACGTTTCTTCGTACTGTTGAATCATGCTGACCTGCTTATGTTCTGTGCTGTATTACAAATGAATATGGGATAAAATTACGGTGTTAAGCGCTTTCAAGCGGGATGAGTGGCTGAAACTGCACTGGCATAAGTGGCGCGATCTGATACGCCTCTCGCAGTGCTTCAGACAAAATCTGGCAACGTGCAGGCATCCCTTGTTCTAAATACACCATGACCTGCTCGTGTACGCGACGCGTAAAGCTCACCCGATCAGGCTCATGATTACCATTCAAATTATCACAACTGACTTGAAAGCGAAAACCACAACTCGCGGCGAGGATCCACTCCACCGCTTGCGGTTTGATTTCGACTTTCTCAAACGCCGCTTGTACCTGTTCACAGCGGCCATCCGGCTCATACCAGTACCCGTAATCTTCCAGCAAACGCCGGGCGGGGCCCGCAATGCACCAATGGGCGATTTCATGCAACGCAGAAGCGAAATACCCTCGCGCAAAAATCACTCGATGATGAGGGTGTGTACTATCGGCAGGGAGGTAAAGGGGTTCATCCCCACCCAACACCAGTTCGGTATTGTATTCAGTGAGAAAACAGCGATTAAAAATCGCAATCAGATCATCATTACTGTGTGGCATTATGAATTACTTTTCTTGATACGATCACCCGCTCCACGGCCAATCGCAGTTTGTAAAATATAGGCAAAATACGCTTTGAGGGTAAACGTGTCGATCATCTCGCGCTCAAGGTTAGCCAATATTGCCGGCGTTGACATATCCACACCGTTAATTTGGCCCAAGCCCGTGATACCAGGCAATTCACCCAGCACACCTTGTGCAGCGCGTTCTGTCAGCAAATCCGTTTGGTTAAACAAACACGGACGTGGCCCAACCAAACTCATCTCCCCTTTCAGCACATTGATGAGTTGAGGGAGTTCGTCTAGTTTGGTTTTACGTAGAAAGGCACCCAGTCGCGTCACCGCGTTAGCATCCACCAAATGCGTCGCCACGGATACCGTATCGACAGGCATGGTGCGAAATTTAACTAAAATAAACGGTTGTTGGTTTCGCCCCACGCGCTCTTGGCAAAAAATTGGATGACCGGTATCCAGTTTACCAATCACGTAAATGATCAGAAAAAGCGGTGCAAGGCAAAGCAACCCACAAAAGGCAAAGAAAAAATCTAAAAAGCGCGTCAAAGGTGTATGCATAAAGGTCACTTGCTGCTGTGATGAGATTGATTAATCATGCGCTGAAGCGCATCCGCGAGATTATAAGGCGGATGCCAATCAAGGCAAGTCTTCGTCGCGTCTATATCAAGCTGAAGATCACCACACAAACGCTCACCAATGCCCGGTTTACCCAGCCAACGGGTTAGTGCCATCAACCATGTTTGGGGGATGGGTAATAATCTTGGCGTTTTCCCCATCGCATAGGCCATTTGACGTAATAATTCTGATGTGGAGACATCGTCATCATCAGACACTAAGAAAGTCTGATTCGCCGCATTAGGGTGAGACACACAGGTGAGGATCAAATCTACAAGGTTATCGATATACACAAAGCTGCGCTTATTGTTGATTACCCCCAAGGGTAACGGCAATCCTTTACGGACACAGTGAAGTAAAGAGGCAAAGTTGGCTTTCACCCCAGGACCATACACCAATGGCGGACGAATGATCACCACATCCATCCCCGTCTCTTGTGCTAACGCTAATAGTCCTTTTTCCGCTTCATACTTACTCAAACCATAAGGATCGGTAGGCGCTTGTTCAACTCGCGCAGTAAAAGGGGTATCAGGCGTTGTCGCCTCACCATTGACTTTAATGCTACTAAGAAAAATAAAACGCTTCACGCCAGCTGCTGCAGCCTGCCGCGCAAAGTGCAAGGTGCCATCCGTATTCACATCACGATAAGCTGTTAACGGGTCATTATCCTTATCATTCATCACGTGCACACGGGCCGCACAATGGACAATGACATCCACTTGCTGCAGATGAGCTGACCAATCGGTCTGTGGCGTAATCTCTGCCGCCTGATAACCGTATGGGTTAGCCTTATCTCTGGCTAACGGAAGTACCGAGAGACCGGCCTGCTGACAAGCGATGACAGCATGATGCCCAATAAATCCCGTTGCGCCTGTAATTAAAATTTTGCTCAAAACACACTCAAATAATAAAAGTAATTGTCAATATAAGTTAGAAAAGCAGTATCAACCGCGAGGATATGATAACCTACGCTGTACACAAAATATAAACCAACAGCCTTTCAGCAGAACTTTTCATGATACGCATTCTTAAATCTTTGTTTTCTGCCAAACGTTACAATAAACGCATTATAACAATTAGCTACGACATTTTTGCTGTTGCTTTCTCGTTGTACGCCGCTCACGCCCTGCGTCTAGGCTCTTGGCACATAGCGATTGGCCCGGAAGAAGTCGCTAGTATGTTCTTGACTATCGTGGTCACGCTGCTCGTTTTTGCAAAACTGGGCATGTACCGCGCCATCTTGCGCTACCTAATGTTACCGGCTATCGGTCATATTTTTATCGCGGTGATCACCTCTGCGGTGGTGCTGGCTCTGTCCAGCTATTACTTCAAGTCTTTTGTGCCACGCAGCGTGCCTATGATTTATGTGGGTATTGCTATCTTGACGCTAGGCGCGCCCCGCGTACTGATCAAATCGGTTTACTACTACTATTACCGCCGTAAAAAGCCTAATGTGTTTATCTATGGCGCAGGTGCAACCGGCCGTGAGTTGGCTTATGCTTTGATCCACGGACAAGAGTATCATCCTGTCGTTATCTTAGATGATAACGAAAGCAAGGTTGGCCAGATAATTTTTGGCTTACGCGTCCATCACAGCAGTGAGTTCAGCAGACTACAGAGCTTATATAAACCCGTTAAGCTGTTGATTGCCATTAATAACATTAAGACAGGCAATCGACTTCGATTACTCAATAAAGTCTCTGAGTGGCCGATTACAGTCCAGTCTGTACCCTCCGTGGAAGACATCGCAGTCGGTCGTGCATCCATCACTGAAGTGCGCGATCTGGATATCGTCGATCTCCTCGGTCGTGCCCCCGTGGAACCCAACAAGCAGCTTCTGGCCAAAAACATTACAGGAAAAGCCATTTTAGTATCAGGGGCTGGCGGGTCTATCGGTTCAGAAATGTGCCGTCAAATCATCAAGCAAGCACCGAAGGTTTTGGTACTATTTGAGCTGAATGAATGTAACTTATACCAAATTGATCGTGAACTTCACACGATGATCAATCACCTCAAACTCGACTGCCAACTCGTATCAGCCTTAGGATCGGTACAGAATAAAAACCGCATCAAAAAATTGATGGAGCAGTACGACATTGAAACGGTCTATCACGCTGCCGCCTATAAACACGTGCCGATTGTTGAAGACAACGTGGTCGAAGGCATACGTAATAATGTGTTTGGTACCTTGATGATTGCAGAAGCGGCAATTGAAACTGGCGTCAAAGACTTTACCTTGATCTCCACCGACAAAGCCGTACGTCCGACCAACGTCATGGGTGCGAGCAAACGCATGGCGGAACTGATCTTGCAAGCTTTAGCCGAAAAGCAGGCTAACACCACCTTTACCATGGTTCGATTTGGTAATGTGCTCGGTTCATCCGGTTCTGTTGTGCCTTTGTTCCGAGAGCAAATCCGCAAAGGTGGGCCGCTAACGGTTACTCATCCCGAAATTACGCGCTTTTTCATGCTGATCCCGGAAGCTGCGCAGTTAGTGATACAAGCGGGTGCAATGGGAAACAACGGACAAGTGTTTGTACTTGATATGGGCGAGCCCGTGAAAATTTTAGACCTCGCTAAGCGAATGATCCAACTCATGGGTGTCACTGAAAAGAGCTGTGAATTTGTTGATGGAGATATCGAAATTACTTTCTCTGGACTGCGACCAGGCGAAAAGCTCTATGAAGAATTGCTGATTGGTGAAAATGTCGAAGGTACCTCACACCCTAAAATCATGACAGCGTTAGAAGACAAGCTCTCATGGGAAGAGATGGAAATCATTCTTGCTGAACTCGATGCCTGTTGCCATGAGTATGATTTTGAATGTATTAAGCGAATTTTGCTTGAAGCACCAACTGGGTATCAAAAGCAATAACTAAAATAATTTCCCACATATCATAACGTATTGATTAGGAACAAAATGAAAGTCTTACATGTATATAGAACTTGTTTTCCAGAAACGAAAGGCGGGCTTGAACAAGCGATACGATTTATATGCAAAGGGTGTCAACCCTATGGGGTTGAAAGTATAATTCTGACTCTAGGTGAAGAAAATAAAGAGTACGAGTTCGAAAATACAAAAATCGTCGTGGTGAAAAAAGATCTTGAGGTTTCTTCTAACGGTTTTTCATTTAAGCTATTCAATAAATTCAGAGAGCTCAGCAAAGATAGCGATATTATTCACTATCAATATCCTTGGCCAACAGGTGATTTGCTTAGTTTTGTCGCCCCCAAAAAACCATCTTTGGTAAGTTACCAATCCGACATTGTCAAGCAAAAGTGGCTAAAAAAACTATATTGGCCTGTGGAGCAGCGCTTTCTTTCGAAAGTAGATAGAATTATTGCAAGTTCACCACAATATGCAGATAGTAGCGAAAATCTAACAAAACACAAAGATAAAGTAGAGACAATTCCTTTAGCAATTGATGAAACAGCTTATCCAAAATTGAATAAAGATAAAGTTGAAAGTTGGAAGGAAAGTGTTGGTGAGGGTTTTTACTTATTTATAGGTGTATTACGATATTATAAAGGACTTGACTATCTACTAGAATCTGCGAAGTTAAACCAGTTACCTGTAGTTATTGCTGGTGATGGCCCTGAACGTGAAAAGTTAGAGTTATATATCCAAAAGAATAATTTAGACAATGTAAAAATGGTTGGCTTTATTGATGAAGATGACAAAGTAGCGCTTCATCACCTGTCTAAAGCATTCGTTTTCCCCTCCCATTTGCGCTCGGAAGCATTTGGCATATCACTACTTGAAGCACAAATGTATCAAAAGCCAATTATTAGCTGTGACATAGGGACAGGCTCATCCTTTGTCAATAAAAATAATGAGTCAGGACTTACGGTACCCGGTGCTGATGCTAAGGCTTTCTCTGAAGCGATGCTGAAGATAGATAAAGATCCCGAACTTGCAGAAAAATTGAGTATCGGTGCTAGAAATAGATTTAACACCTACTTTACATTAGATAACTACGGTAAATCATATTTCGAATTGTATACAGATTTAATAAAGAAAAACCGCCAATAGGCGGTTTTATTTATTTGCAATTGAAATAATATCATCTAAACAACATGACCATGTATATTTCTTAGACTGTTCAATTGCTCGATTAGCCAGAAATTTTCGATAGCGTAAATCAGATATAACCTTTTCAAGACCATCTGCAATGCTGAGGACAGATTCTGGATCAACTAAACAAGCTGCATCCCCCGCAACTTCAGCCGTAGCCCCCCTGTTGGAAGTAATAACAGCAGTCCCTGAAGCCATAGCTTCAATAACAGGAAGACCAAAGCCCTCATAAAGAGATGGATAGGCAAAGACAAACGAGCTGGCATACAAATGTCTTAACTCTTGATCTGATAAATAGCCTGTCAATATAACCTTTTTATCTTTTAACAGTTCAGAAATAGAAGACATCAACTCTGTATTCTTCCATCCTGAATCACCAACCAACACTAAAGGATACTGTGCCTTTATCTCATCTGGTAAGAGTTTATAAGCTTCTACCAAACGTGTTAAATTCTTCCTTGGTTCCAAAGTTGATACACTGAGAATGAATCTTTTCTGAGTTAGCTCGAATCTATCTAATGTAGGTTGTACATCTAACAGACTATATTTCTTGAATGTTTTATCTACCCCTAAATAAACGGTTGAGACTCTACTTTCATCAACATCAAAAGATGTAAGCATTTGCTCTCGAATGAAATTTGAATCAGTTATAAGGTGTTCTGACTTTATAACAGCTTCTGCAACCATCTTAGATAAAAATGAAACCCGCTCTTTAGGATGAAATTCAGGATAAGAGATATAAGAAAGGTCATGAATTGTCGTAATAGTCTTACCGGAGTAATCAAGAGGAACAAAGCTTGGCTCAAAATAAACAAATCCATCATTGGCAAGTTGTTTTAAGATACTTTTTGACTTCAAGTTAACCAAAAAATACTTTAATGAGTAAACGCCAGGTATACATCTGAGTAATTCAATGACATTTCTTTTTGATTTAAGTGTTGGCTCTTCGACATTAGCAAGACTCTTAATCAAAACATTAATATCACCATTTTTTAAAATTCTACCATTTTGTATACCGACAATCTCAACGTTACGTTTCAAACATTGCTCAACGATATTTTTTGTATAGTATCCAATGCCAGTAAGAGGCATTCTCAAGGTATTTAAATTAATTAATAACTTAATAGGCATTGTACATATCAAATAGTGTTTTATCTAAAGATACTTCTGGTTTTTGACCGGCCATTTTTAGCAACTTTGTATTATCGCCACCTAGAACCTTGATTTCATTAGGTCGAACAAAGTCTGGGTTAACTTTTACCTCAATTTCATAACCGGCAATACGTTGCATTTTTAAAATAATATCAGAAAGTGAATATACATCTCCAGAGCAGAGATTAAATGTTTCATTCATAATATCAGATTCGATAAGATCAACGTAGCTTTTTGCAATATCACGCACATCACTAAAATCACGACTTACATCAGTATTGCCTAATTCGATTGTCTTCTTTCCTTCCTTAAAGTGTTTAACTATCTTAGGAATAAGAAAATGATCCGCTTGACCAACACCGGTATAATTAAATGGTCGTGTAATAATTAGTGGCAATTTAGTAAACCAAAGTTTGGCCATATGCTCCATTGCCAATTTACTCATGGCATAATGGTTTACTGGAGATGGTAATTGTTCTTCACTGATTTTTTCTACACCAACCGGGTTTCCATAAATATTTGCACTACTTGCAACCACAACTTTTTTGACTTTAATATTTAATTCATGTAGCGCTTCAAGAATGTTTGTAGAACCAAAAACATTCACGTCATAAAATGCTTTTTGGTCTGAATGACCAACAAAAGATAAAGCAGCCAAATGGATTATAGCATCAGGCTTAACAGAGTTTAAGCAATCAGTAACTGCCTGCTTATTTGTTAAATCACAACTTACTTGACTCTCAGATGGGTTTGAATAAACGAGACCAATAGCTTGATGACCACGTCTCTCCAATTCTTTAGCCACATACTTACCGGTGAACCCGTCAATACCCGTAACTAATACTTTCATCATATTCCTACCTAGAAAAAAGGCACCTCTAATGAGATGCCATTTAAATGAGTATCTAAAAATTAAAATGAGAAACCTTGTTCGTTACGACGAAGATCAGCTTCAACCATCATCTGACAAAGTTCTTCAAGCGTTGTTTTTGGCTCCCAACCCAACTCTTTTTGGGCTTTTTCAGGGTTACCAATTAGCAATTCTACTTCAGCAGGACGATAGAATTTCGGATTAACCTTAACAACGACTTTACCTGACGCTTGATCAGTGGCAGTTTCGTTTTCTTCACTTCCATTCCACTCAAGCTCAATACCAGCAGCTTTGAATGCCATTGTGACGAAATCGCGTACAGTCTCAGTGCGATTAGTCGCAAGAACGTACGTATCTGGCTTGTCCGCCTGAAGCATACGCCACATCCCTTCAACGTAATCTTTTGCAAAGCCCCAATCACGTTTTGCATCCATGTTACCAAGCTCTAGACAATCTAATTTACCTAGCTTAATTTTTGCAACCGAATCGGTGATTTTACGTGTTACAAATTCTTGTCCACGAAGTGGCGATTCGTGGTTAAACAAAATACCGCTGGTCGCAAAGATATCATAAGACTCGCGGTAATTAATCACCATCCAGTGGGCATATAACTTTGCAACGCCGTATGGACTACGAGGGTAGAAAGGCGTTGACTCACGCTGAGGGATTTCTTGTACCTTACCGAACATCTCTGATGTTGAAGCTTGGTAGAAACGAATCTTAGGGTTAACGATGCGAATAGCTTCCAGCAAGTTTACAGGACCAATACCTGTGATTTCCGCAGTTGTTAGAGGTTGATCAAATGAAACGCCTACAAAACTCTGAGCTGCAAGGTTGTAAACTTCAGTCGCACCTGTTTCTTGCAGCAAACGAATGCTTGAAGAAAGATCAGTCAGATCGTACTCAACAAGTTCAAGGTTTGGGTGATTTTGGATACCCAATTCTTCGATACGCCAAAAGTTTACAGAACTTGTACGGCGGTAAGTACCGTAAACTTTATAGCCTTTTTCAAGAAGAAGTTCAGCAAGATATGCAGCATCTTGACCTGTAATGCCAGTAATTAATGCAGTTTTCATCAGTACCCTACAATATTTTTATATAATATTTCTGAATTCATCGCCATGTTTTTAGACGATAATTCTTTGACTCTTTCTAAGCTTCCGACTGATAATGAAGCTAGTAGTTCTCTATCAGCGAACAGTAATCGCATTTTACCACAAAGAGAATCTGCATTTCCATCATCAAACAGTAATCCAGATTTCTTATCAATGACTACTTCAGGGATGGCCCCTGCATCAGATGCAATAACTGTCTTGCCATGTACAAAAGCTTCCAGTGGGACCAAGCCAAATGACTCATAGCGAGAAGGGAAGACAACCAAATCAGTAAAACTATATAATTTATCTCTTTCAAATGATGTTACTTCACCTAATAGCACTATATTAGGTAGGATAAATCCATAATCATGATTATTTATATACTCTTCAACACCAAAGTGATCCTTACCTGCGATAACGAATGTTATATTATCATTAGGGTTAGATTCTAGATATTTCACTATTGAATCAATAAATACATCGATACCTTTACGCTTTTCCAGTCGACCTAAGAATAGAACTTTAAAGCTTTCAGTCCGTTTTTCTAAAACAGGCCAATTGCTTATATCGTTGTATCCTTGTGAAACCTCATAACTCGGCCAATATGCAATCCCTGCAGGAACTTTTTCGATATTGCTCAGCCCATCAATATTATATTTATCAATAAATGTATTGTATATTGATTCACTAATCGGTATAACCAAGTCAGAGTTCATAATTAAATCTTTTTCAAAAGACATAATCTGAATAACTTCCTGCTTATCAATATCCCATTGATTAGCTTCAGAAGCAACTGCAAATGGTGTTACAAGACGAGACACAACTTTAATATCATTCTTTTGTTTTAATTTAGATATCGCATACGCTTCAAAGTCCCAAATACATGAATCAACAACATCGACTTTAGAGTAAAAATCAATCTCGCTTATCTTATTAGCAACAATCATTGACCAGTTTAAATTCTTATCAATAATCGCGGATCCACTTTCAAACTCGTAAGATTTAACTTCTGGAATCAAATACACTGTTAAATTTCCTTTAACAATTGCATCTGCTCTTTCTTGTGACTTAGCAATTACTGACACCTTATGGCCCATTATAAGCAACTCACTCACGAGATTGTAATATAATGTACCTACCCCACCAGAAGCCGTAAAAGGAGGAAATTCAGAACTAACGACTACAACATGTAATTTTTTGAAATCCACCATTTTACAGTGGTATTTCTTGAAATCAGTAATAACATCTGCATTTAATATATATTTTGGTTCTTGTTCAAAATGTTGAATACCATCATCAAAACCATTCCAAACACTGGCAATGAGTTCATTAGCCTCTATATCACTAAGTACTGATTCGTTTTTCCCTTGCAATATATAATTTTCACGTAAAATTTTGACTTTTTCTTTTACGTCTTGAATGATCTGACTTTTGCTATGTTTATTATAGCGGAGAGCAAAATATATAGTGTTCTTTACAATAGAGTAATAATTATATTTATACTTATTTATACGATTTTCACTTTGAGCAAACTCATGCCGTAGATATAGATCTGATTTATGCGAAATTTTATATTTATTCGAAATCAATCTAAAGCAAACATCTGTTTCATCCAAAAAGTAATCATATTCTTCATCAAACCCACCTACAGCTCGCAAGTAATCAGCCCGGAAAGAAGAGTTAGTCCCAAGTAACGAACGATTATAATCGAGGCTTTTAATAATAGTGTCATCAGGATTGATAATGCCATCACCATAATAATCAACGGCAATATCAATTGCTTGAAAATCTAGTGTGCCAGAGTAATATGTTGGCCCACCTAATCCTGCAGTTAAATTATGTCTAGTATTATAACCTTCCAGTAAATTACCAACCCAATCATAAAAAGGTAGTGCATCATCATCAATAAAAGCGATAATATCGCCTGATGACAGATTGATACCAATATTTCTTGAAATCGATAAATTTCTTTCTGGATTATTGGCCGATTTAATCTTATGGGCCCATCGCTCTATCACATCAGATGTATTGTCTGTTGATGGACCATTGACAACGATTACTTCAAAATTAGTATTATATTGGCTATCTAAGTAATCTAACGCTCTATCTAAGTAATTTGCTCGATTATAAGTACAAATTACAATACTGACTGTTTTAAAACGGTCTTTGCTACCTATAACATTATTTAAAAACGAAAATGCATATTTATCCCACTCTTCAAGTGAAAATCTTTTCATATTTTCATTCTGAAATACTAATAAATCTTCTCTAAAATTATTATCGTTAATTATCTTATTAAGCAGAATGATAAAATCATTTTCTTCTACAAACAAGCCAGGGGTTTGTCCAAGAGTTTCAGGAACTGCGGCTTCATTATATGCTATTACCGGCACTTGATAATTTGAAGCTTCCAATAAAGGCACACAAAAACCTTCATGCTCACTTCTAGAAACTAAGGCTACGGCACTATAAAGTAATTCATCTAGTTTATCCTGACCAATTTTTCCAGTTAAGATAACTCGACTCTCTAATTTTAATTCTGTGATTCTACTTTTTAACTGTTTATAATAATTAGAGGTTATATCATAACCACCAACAAAATATAGTTTGCCTGAAAAATCAGATGCGTTAAAAAGTTCAACAAGCTCAATCTGACATTTATTCTGACAAATTCTACCAATAGAAATCAAATGATCTTCATTTTTTTTCTCAACATCGGTTACTTTGCAAGCATCATCTATAATTATAGGTAGCTTATACGTTTTAGATTCATCAAACCCAAGTTTAATTATTTCATCTAGATTATATTGACTATCACCAGTCACATAATCAAAATGACTAATTATATCTTTTAGTTGGTTCCGCCCTTCATAACAAAGATCATAAAGATCACTACCCTCTTCAAAAAAATAGTGTGGCGTGATATTATGATAATGTAAAACTTTAATTGCCTTAGAATTTAATACTATATCCGAACAAAACTCAGAATATCCACTATAGTGGTAAATTATTATATCTTCTTCTGAAGCATTTAAGTGATCTATCGATATATAATTTTTAACGCTATGATCAGGGTGTAAGTGTTTAGAACAGATGTATGAGTCTAAAGCAAAAACGTTTTTTAATCGTTTCTCGATATTAAATACATGTTCAGAGCAAGCATCATAAATATCCAATGCTTCAATAACCTGATATACCTTACCTTCAAAATGGCTGAACATTATTTACACCTCTGAAGCTTTAAATAAATTTTTCTTGATAGATCTACAATTATTTTGTTATTTTTAAACAATGCTAAAAAAACTTGCTTGGGTAAAGCCGTCACTTCTATCTTTCTTGCTGGATGAAGTTGACACACCAAAATAAATAGTAATGGCTTATTATAAAATTTTTCTAATAAACTTTCTGCGCTGACATTGGAGTGCGTTTTGAAGAAAATGTATTTGCCCACATCAAAAGATTCATGCCTAAGTATATTAATCAGATCTCTTACATCAAAGCGATATGAATCTTTTATCTGGCGAGAGTAGTCACTAAACATATTGCTATACTTCGCATCTTCTTTTATAGATTCCAAATACTTTTTATTGAACTCGTATATTTTATTTTTTACTTCATGCAGTAATTCATCATTATTTTTCACAGTGAACCTCTAACTCTCTACACAAGCCATTTATACGATTTTCCTGAACAATATTTATATTTCGAAAACCACAGTTTTCTAGAAGCTCACAAATTGATTCGGCAGAAAACATCGTATAGTGAAAATCACCCGTGTAGTCTTGTGCCCCAAAAGTCACTAATTTAAAGTCATCAAAAGTCATTTCACCATTATGATAGGCATACGACATCGAATGCGCATCTGGGACAATAATCTTTAAAACTCCATTTTCTTTCAAAAGATGATGCCAATGTGGAATAATTTCGCACTTTAATTGTAACTCTGTAAAATGTTCAACTAAATGTGCACAATATATTTCATCTATTGTTGAATTATCAAACGGTAGTTTTGTGACATCAGCGACCAAATCAACGCCAGCAAGATCCCGAGCATCAACATTAGTATATTCACTTAACGATATATGACCACAACCTAAATTTAGCTTAATTACATTATTGTTAAATTTTTCTTTGTTGATGTATTTTACTTCAATCTTATCAGCTTTCTCATCTGTAAAGTTCCCACTGTTCTTTCTTATTTCAAATAAAACCTCATCGCGAATAATCTCCATTCTATTTCTAATTTCTTGAGATTTTTGTAAATTATCATCTTGAAGACTACCAATACGATGATTTTTATCACTGATTTCATCTAATTTAGTATTTATTTCTTTAAAAACACAACCTAGAGTATTTTTAATCTCTGATATATCACTCATTGCATTTCTGATGATATTTTTTATTTTAATAATCATTTTTTTCACATCTCGTTTCTAAATAGTTTGTGCCAACAAAAATAATATTATCAGGATTCACTACGCAAAATGATGCCAGACCATCTAACCAATGATAACACTCTTCATAATGATCTTTGTCTTTATGTAAAGCAGCAGAAACCGTATATTCACCAACACCAATATTTGCGTCAAATAGAAAGCTAACCTCTGTTTTATCACCTTCATCAAGGTTAATTGAACCTGATAGTGTATTTGTGCCAAAAATAACATTGCCTAGCCGATCACGTATATGAAATCCTAAAGTCAAATTTTCAAACTTTGTTGTTTTTTCAATTAAAAAATTGAATTTAACTCTCTCACCAACCTTGACTGTGTCAACTACAACACCAACGCGGTTTACTATTTCTAGATTTTTTATAACAGCTTTTCTATTCCCAGATTCAGTTACGCCATCATCTTGTATAATTTCACTTCCTTCAGACGTCTTCGATTGTTTAGCTGTATATATGTTCATAACATCTGTTGGAACTCCATCAGCAACTATTTCACCTTTTTCCAATAAGATAGCACGATCACAAACGTTTGCAATTGCAGCTTGATCATGGGAGACCAGTAATAACGTCGTTCCTTGTTCCTTGAAATATTTAATCCTTGAGAAGGATTTTGCTTGAAAATATGCATCCCCAACAGACAGTGCCTCATCAATGATCAGTACATCAGGTCGCACGGCGGTTGCCACACTGAATGCTAACCTCACCTGCATACCACTTGAATACACACGAACAGGCTTATCAATATAGTCACCAATCTCTGCAAAGTCTTCTATTTCCTGCATTAATGCACTAATTTCATCGACTCTAAGGCCCAACAACTGCCCAGACATATATACATTCTGCCTGCCCGTAAAGTCAGGATGGAAACCCATCCCAAGTTCAAGTAATGCTGCAACCTTTCCGTTAATATATACAGAACCATGACTTGGAGCAATTGTACCTGTAATTAATTTAAGAAGAGTACTTTTACCAGCTCCATTGATTCCGATAATTCCAACAGCTTCTCCTGGCGATATTTCAAAAGAGATGCCTTTCAACACTTTGATTACATCATGTCTTTTCTTTCGTATAGGTGAAAACCATTCAGCTAATCTTGAATATTTTGTAAAATAAGATTTATACAGCTTACTAACATTTTTTACTTTAATTGTTCCCATATTATAGCTCATCCACAATATCAGCTTGATTCGCTTTATATAAACGAACACCAAAATAGATTAAAACAATAGAACCGATAAAAACGGGTAAGATTGAATACCAATTAGGTGATACTCCATAGACAAATATATTATGGTATGCTGCTATAATTCTTGTCATCGGGTTAAGCCCTAATAGATCCTGTGCCCATACTGGCAAAGAATTCATAACATAAACAATCGGTGTAAACCAGAACCAGAACTGAAGACTAATCGTCACAAATTGACCAACATCTCTAAAGAACACGTTCATAACACCAAAAATCATTCCAAGCCCCGTAGCAAACATAACTTGAACGATCAATACAGGCACCATACTAAAAAATATCAGGCCTGGAAAATTGTCACTGACAATAAGAAAAATCACAAAAAGTAAAAAAATTATTCCAAAATTAATCAATGCTGTTGTAACTGAGATTATAGGTAAGCATATTTTTGGAAAGTTTATTTTCTTTAATATATTAGCATTATTCAAAAAAACATTTTGTAGACTATTCAATATTTCCGAAAATAATCCCCACGTTAATACACCTGCA
Source organism: Photobacterium sp. 270122K (assembly GCF_059941365.1). Taxonomy (NCBI): domain Bacteria; kingdom Pseudomonadati; phylum Pseudomonadota; class Gammaproteobacteria; order Vibrionales; family Vibrionaceae; genus Photobacterium; species Photobacterium sp. 270122K. The sequence goes on along the minus strand of NZ_JBPOEN010000002.1, from coordinate 189,526 downwards.
CACAAATATATACTATATGAAAAACTACCTATTGAATCGGGTAGCCTTACTTTCATAACCTCAGAAAAAACTAATGTATAAACTAGAATCATAGACAACGGTTGAAGTATCAACCATGCCACACCTAGCATGCTTGTTTGGTATCTACTTTGAAAGTCTCGTTTGATACTCCCATACATAAAGCCTTTAAATCTAATGATCGCTTGAATCAGCTCTTTCATTGTTATCTTCTTAGTAAACTCAAAATTTCTTGCGTTTTTTCATACATTAGCGATACGTCTTGTTTTGACTCAACATTCAGTCTCACAACAGGTTCAGTATTTGAAGTTCTCAAATTAAAACGCCAATCAGAAAACTCAAGGCTAATACCATCGGTATAATCAATGTTAACCGCTTCATCTTTATACCTCGCAAAAACCGCATCAATAGACTGTTTTGGATCCTTCAACTTGCTGTTTATTTCACCTGATGACGGATACGCAGCAATACGAGACTCAACCATTTCTGACAAACGAAACCCTGAACGCGACATAAGTTCAGTCACAAGCAACCAAGGGATCATACCGCTGTCACAATATGCGAAATCACGGAAGTAATGGTGCGCACTCATTTCACCACCATAAACCGCATCTTCCTTACGCATACGCTCCTTTATGAAGGCATGGCCTGTTTTAGACATGATTGGTGTGCCGCCAGCTTGGTTAACCAAGTCAATGGTATTCCAAGAAAGGCGAGGGTCATGAATAATTTTTGCCCCTTTATCTTTGGCTAGGAAAGCTTCAGCAAGCAGGCCAACAATATAGTATCCCTCAATGAAATTGCCATTTTCATCGAACAAGAAACAGCGGTCAAAGTCACCATCAAAAGCAATCCCCATATCAGCGTTATGCTCGCGCACTGCATTTGCAGTATCCTCGCGACACTCAGGCAACAAAGGGTTCGGAATACCGTGCGGGAAGTTACCGTCTGGATTATTGTGCACTTTGATCAATTCAAGAGGAATATTCATCTCGCTGAATTTAGCTTCCAGTGCGTCGATCACGTGACCTGCAGCTCCATTACCTGAATTCACAACCAATTTCATCGGTTTAAAATTCTCAGGCTCAATATAGCCCAATAAATGTTCAATATATGATTCTAAAATTGAAATCTGCTCGTAAGTGCCACGATTTTCAGCTTTAGGCCCAAACTTGTTTCGTTCAGCCGCTGCTTTAATATCATGAAGGCCGGTATCACCGCTAATTGGCCTAGCTCCCTCACGAACAAGTTTCATACCATTGTAATCCATTGGATTATGGCTGGCTGTTACTTCAATACCACCATCAACACCAAGGTGGAATGTTGCAAAGTACACTTCCTCAGTACCAGTTAAACCAATATCCTTTACATTTACACCAGCATCACGCAAACCATCCGACAGTGACAGCTTAAGCGATTCGCTTGTTAAACGAACATCAGCGCCCAAAACAACCGTTTTTTCAGACGATGAACCATCTAGGTACTCACCATAGGCACGTCCGATTCGGTAAGCAATTTCTTCGTTTAGTTCCTCGCCAAGTTTTCCACGAATATCATAGGCTTTAAAGCATGTTAAATTTTTCATCATTTATCTCAATTAAATCGAACAATATCATCTTCTTTAAGGTATGAACCAGACTGCACCTCAATCAATTCTAATGGCATTTTCCCTGGGTTTTCTATTTTATGTGAAACGCCCACTGGAATATAAATTGATTGATTTTCAGTAATAAGCATGGTTTCTTCCCCCTTGGTCACTTTCGCCGTGCCGGATACTACAATCCAGTGCTCGGCACGGTGATAATGAAGTTGTGTTGTTTGCTCTTCACCAGGCTTGACCGTGATTCGATTTACTTTGTATCTTTCACCGTGATCGATAGCATCAGACTTGCCCCAAGGTCTGTATACTTCTCTGTGCTCTCTATACTCGGCCCTGTTTTCTAATTTCAGATGCTCAACAATCTTTTTTACTTCCTGAACTTTTGATTTATCAGCAACCAAAACTGCATCTTTTGTTTCAACAACAACAATATCCTGCAAGCCAACAGCTGCTACCAGTTTATTTGGCGCATGGATAAAACAGCCACGAGTATCTTCAAGAATTGTATCGCCATGGTATACGTTTTGATTTTCGTCTTTTTCTGAAACTTCCCATAGTGCTGACCAGGAGCCGACATCACTCCAACCAGCATCCATTGGTACAACAACAGCTTTATCTGTTTTTTCCATCACAGCATAGTCAACGGAATCATCAGGACACTTCAAGAATTCAGCCTTATCGATACGAATAAAATCTGAGTCCGTCGTAGTGCTTTGGGATGCTTTTTCACATGCTTCATAAATCGTGGGAGACAATGACTTAAGCTCATTTAGGAACACGCTTGCTTTAAACATAAAGCAACCGCTGTTCCAGTAGTATTCACTAGTCGCTAAATACTCTTCGGCCGTTTCTAGGTTTGGTTTTTCAACAAAACTATTTACCTTATAACCACTTTCACCGACTTCATTTCCACGGTGAATATAACCATAACCAGTTTCTGGTGCTGTTGGTACAATGCCGAATGTAACTAAATCCCCTCTTTCAGCAAATGCCAAAGCTTTAGTAACAGAGTCTTGGAACGCTGGTTTGTTCAACACCACATGGTCTGCAGCAAGAACAAGGAGAATAGGGTCTTCACCATGCTCAATCGCCTGAAAAGCAGCGAGGGCAATAGCTGGAGCTGTGTTTCGCCCTACAGGCTCTAGAATAATACGAGACTTTTCACCATAACTTCTGACCTGCTCAGCAACAATGAAGCGATGTTCTTCATTCGATATCAGAATTGATTCAAATGCATTCATCCCTTCGATTCTATCTAACGTTGCTTGCAGCATTGTATGCGTATTTTTATTATCTAGAGCAAGAAACTGTTTTGGAAACATTGAGCGAGACAACGGCCATAGTCTTGAGCCTGAGCCTCCAGCCATAATTACAGGGATAAACATTTATTTTCCTTAAAAAAGTTACGCTACCGCCCTTGGATATCGCCACCAAAGAGCGGGTTAGTCAATTTAAATCACAATCAACAATCACTCAAAAAACACTTAAGACATTAATTTAAAGAAACAAAAAAATGATTTCAGCGGTTAACACGAGCGAAGAGCGATTAATTATTCGTATATTACCACATTTAAGGGTTGTTTATACTGAGGTGAATTCCGACTGATGATTAAGTAACCATCCTATTTTTTGATGCTAAAACCCTACTACCCATCAATCTCATCCATGAAATCATCCAGATACGCTTCGTTTTCTGGCTCTTGCGTATCCACTTCGCCGCCGGTGGCTTTGAAGTTCTTGTTTTGGATGTACGCATCGCGGGTGAAGATGTACGGATCTGGCGAGTCACGTAAAATCGCTTCTTGCTGAACCAGTGCGGCGCGGCTTTCCATTCCGTCCAGTGCCCACTTGCCTAAGCTCTGCCAGAAACTCAGTAAATTCAATGGGAAGTACAAGTCATCGACGAGGTCACCGGCGCCTTCACGCAAGGTGATCGGGCCGTACATTGGCACCATGAAGTAAGGGCCGTTGGCAACACCGTAGTAGCCCATCGCATCACCGAAGGCGCGATCGCCCGGGTTCTTAATATCGGCCAGTGACGCAATATCAATGAGGCCAGCCAAACCAAAGGTGGAGTTAATCCAAAAGCGGTTAAAGTGGGTAATGGCTTGCTCACCTTCTAACATAAACAAACTGTTCACCATGCTGGCGGGCTCGTCCAAGTTGGCAATAAAGTTGCGAATACCGGTACGAAACGGCGATGGCACGTAGTTGACGTACGCCAACGACACCGGACGGGCGATATACGGGTCAAGGTAATCGTAGTTGATGTCCCACATCACGCGGTTGATCGGTTCAAACGGATCGTACACACCCGGCACGCCGTAGTCACCCTCACCAGCATCGATCTCTTCCAGTACGGCGGCTAAATCATCATCTTCTTCGGCAGCAAGCGCAACATTGTCTTCGCTAAGCGGTTCTTCACTCACGGCTGCGACACTGTTCAGGCCAATATCGTTATGATCAGCATTCGTTTCAACCGCAACGTCCGTTGCCGTATTCGGGGGTGTGTCAGCACACGCAGTGAGAGTCAGCGCAACAAACAGCGCCAAAAGATGATGTCGTTTCAAAGTCATATCCGTTAAATAATCAAAACATGCCGTGACCGTTCAACACAGATTGATGCGTTAAACAATCAATGACATGTTTCGTCATGAATGTGTTAATACAAAATCCGTCCCTGTCTGTGATCTCGGTGTGATCTCGCCATATGCCCAAATAAAAAAGGCTGGATACAAGTATAGTATCCAGCCTTTCACTTTCATTCCAGCTTATCGCAATTAATATTGCTGGTTTATCAAGATGTTTGTGGAACCACCCAGCGGAATGACGTCACTTTCGCCATACCAGTCACCGGTTTTGGTCATCACGTTGCCATCGCTGTCGATGCGGGCTTTGATGATCATGTCGGGCAATGAGGTCATTGGACGTTCTGGGATCATGCTGTCGCTGTCATCCAGCGTGATGTCCAACGGGAATGCGGACAACGGCAAGCGACGAGCCGCCACTGGCATTGGTGCGCCATCGGCCGAATGCACAGAGATGATCACCATCCCTTGTGCCGGTAACGTCACTGACGGATCCAACGCGACCTTGACCGAAACAGACGTCGCGGTATTGTTGCTCTTGTCGATCTGCGCCTGTGCACGGGCGATACTGCGATCCAGCATGCTGGCACGCGGGTCGTCTTCACCGATCATCTGCTTCATCATGTTCCAATACGCGACTGCTTGCGCGTAATCGTTCTTTTCAAACGCATCGAACGCTAACAGTGACATGGCACGAATATTGGTGTGATCGGTACGCAGCACGGTACGCAGCAACAGACGCGCGCGGTCGGCTTGCGCCGGATCGCCAATCATCATCAAAGTCTGGGCATAGCTCAACTGCACTTCCGGGTTATTCGGATCCATGCGGTAGGCTTTGTCCATCGCTTCTTGTGACGTGCTGGCATCACGGTTCGCCATGCCGATGCGTCCCAATAGCAACCAACCGGTAGCATCGTTCGGATTTTCATGCAAACGGGTACGCAGTGCCAGTGTTAAGTCATCCATTTCTTGATCGCTGAGCGGCGTTTCGCCGTCATCCGCCATCAAGCGCTTAGACAACTCAGGCAAACGCTGCACCGTGTCTTGCCACGCCTGCACTTTATCCAAGCTGCCGACTTTCATGTACATGCCGTACGTCACGCCAATCAGTACAATCAGACCGGGGATCAGCATCGCAGTGCTTACTGCGGTCTTTTTCTCGTGGGTGGCTTCCGGTACGTCATCAAGTAGCGATTGCTGCAACTCGACCACCAGTTCGTCTTGGTTTTCAACCAAGCCTTCTTGGCTTTCTTCGTTAAGCTCGTCCATACGATCGTTAAAGAAGGCTTTGTTCAGCTCATCACGGCTGGCGACTTGATCTTGCTCTTTACCGCGATACATCGGCAACACAAAAATCGCCATTGCGATCACCACCAGTAACGTGGTGACTAACCAAAATACTGTCATTATTCCACCTTGCCGTTACGGGCTTTCTCTTGTTCCATTTCAGCCAGCAGTGCTTGCAAACGGGCTTGCTCATCACTGGCCAGTGCGTCGGTATCGGTCACGCTTTCATTGCGCTTGCGAGAACGCATCACCAAGACAGTAAAGCCAATCACGATGAACAGCAGCGGGCCGAACCATAAAATCAGCGTTGACGCCATGATCGGCGGATCGTAGGTCACGAAGTTACCGTAACGGGCGATCATGTAATCCACCACGTCTTGCTGGCTCTTGCCGTCTTGCAGCAGTTCGTAGGTTTTCTGGCGCATGTCTTGCGCCAGTGTCGCGTTAGAATCAGCAATGTTGTTGTTCTGGCACTTCGGGCAGCGCAATGTCGCCGTCAATTCCTGAAACGCTTTTTCCTGCTCAACACTGTCAAACTCATACACATCAATCGAGGCCATCGCAGCCGGTGCCGTTAATACAGACACGGTACCGAGCGCAGCCACAGCACCCATCATCATCACGAGCGCCATCACCGGGGCCATCACAGCACGGCGAGTTAAGCTAAGTGAAAACACAGACGTAAACTGACGCATCATCCTTTGGCCTCCTCAAGCAACTGGTCATACATCGGCTTTAGCGTGTCGTTCCAGTTACGGTCGTTCACATCGCCAACGTGGCGGTAACGAATAATGCCGTTGGCATCGATCAGGAAGGTTTCCGGTGCGCCATACACGCCCAAATCCATGCCTAACATGCCGTTGCCGTCAAACAAACTGTGAATGTACGGGTTACCCAACTCGTTCAACCAGCGTACCGCTTTCAATCGCTCGTCTTTGTAGTTCAGGCCAATGATTTTCACGCCTTCACTTGCCAGTTGGTTCAAGTACGTATGCTCAGCCAAACAGGTCGGGCACCAAGTGGCCCACACGTTCAGCAGTAACGGCTCGCCCATGAAGATATCCTGATCGTACAGCTTGCCTGCTTCCACCAAGTCTTCCAACTTGAACTGTGGGACCGGTTTGCCGACCAAGACCGATTCCAGCTTAGTGGGATCATCACCGTCAGCATTGCGAGTCAGCTGGATCATGAACATCACCACCAACCCCATGAACAGGACTAATGGAATAAACAGGAGCTTTTTATTCATTCCTTGGTTCTCTTTACGCATTAGCTGACTTTCGCCTCTTGCTTGGCCGCAGCCGGTTCATCTTTATGGGCTTTTTTACGGAAGCGATAACGCTTGTCGCTCAGTGCGAACGCGCCGCCCAATGCCATCAAGGTGGCGCCGAACCAAATCCAGTTCACAAACGGTTTGTAGTAAATACGCACGGCCCATGCATTGGTGCCATCGAGTTTTTCACCCATTGCCACGTACAAATCGCGCGTTACGCCACTGTCGATGGCCGCTTCGGTCATCATAGAACCCGCTACCGAGTAGTAACGCTTCTCGGCGTGCAAGGTCGTGATGCGGTCGCCGTCACGGGTAATGTTGAAGTCGGCAATGTAACCGTCGTAGTTCGGACCGTCTGCATCGCGCAGGCCAGCAAAATGGAAATCGTAACCTTGTACTTGTACGCTTTCGCCCGGTGCCAAACGGACATCACGTTCGATGTCGTAGTTTGAAACCAAGGTAATGCCGATCAAGCTCACGGCCATACCGATGTGACCCAGCATCATCGCCCAGTGACTACGGCCGAGTTTACCCAAGCCCGTCACGAAGCGGTGACGGTGAGTGGCACGTTCGTACAATTCAAAACCGTGCATCACGATAATCCAAATTGCCATGGTCATGCCCAATACCGCCATCGGCTCTAGCACATCGGTAAAGAACCACACTGACAAGAAGGCCAGCGGTAACGTTATGAGAGCAGAAATGGTCATCTGCTTGCTGACACTCGACAGCGAATCACGCTTCCAGCGCACCAGTGGACCGATACCCAAAATGAAGGCAAACGGGATCATCAACCAGGTGAACAAGGTATTGAAGAACGGCACACCGATAGACACTGAGCCCAGGCCGATTTGCTTGTGCACCAATGGCAACAAGGTACCGATCAAGACCACCAGCAGGCCAGCCACTAGCAATAGGTTATTCGCCAGCAACAAGTTTTCACGTGAGAACAGGCTGTAATGACCGCGCGAGCGGATCTGACCACCACGTAGGGCGTACAGCAGCAACGAACCGCCGATCACCACCACAAGGAAGCCCAAAATGAACATGCCGCGCGCCGGATCAGAGGCAAACGCGTGCACCGAAACCAGCACGCCAGAACGCACCAAGAAGGTGCCTAATAGGCTTAATGAGAACGCTGAAATCGCCAGTAAAACGGTCCACGCTTTAAAGCTGCCGCGTTTTTCGGTCACGGCCAGTGAGTGCATCAATGCGGTACCCGCAAGCCAAGGCATGAATGACGCGTTTTCGACCGGATCCCAGAACCACCAGCCGCCCCAGCCCAATTCGTAGTATGCCCACCATGAACCTAGCGCGATGCCCAGTGTCAGGAATGACCATGCCGCAATCGTCCAAGGACGCGACCAGCGTGCCCATGCAGTATCCAAACGGCCTGTCATCAGTGAGGCAATCGCAAACGCGAACGCGACCGAAAAGCCCACGTAACCCATGTACAGCAATGGCGGGTGAATGATCAGACCCGGATCTTGCAGCAGTGGATTCAGATCGCGCCCGTCAACCGGGAAGAATGGCAACGTACGCACAAACGGGTTAGAGGTCGCGATAATGAACAGCAAGAAGCCGATCGCGATCATGCCCATCACAGACAATACGCGCGCGAGGGATTCCAATGGCATGCCACGGCTGAACACCGCCACGGCCACCGCCCATGCTGCTTGGATCAACACCCACAGCAACAAGGAACCTTCATGGCCGCCCCAAACTGCCGACAAGCGGTAGTACCATGGCAACATGGAGTTCGAGTTACTGGCCACATACGCCACGGTGAAATCGTTAGCGTAAAACGACCAGCTCAGAATAATAAACGACACGAGAATCATGCCGAAGACCCCGTAGGTCAACGGACGTGCCATGCGCATCAGGGCTTGGTTGCCGACTGAGGCGCCATAAAGCGGGTAGACGCTGAGGAGGATCGATAACCCCAGCGCGACAATGAGGCTAAAATTGCCTATTTCTGCAATCATGGTTGAGTACTACCTTGCAATTGGTCATCACTGTACTGAAGCGGCGCATGGGTTTTCTGCATCGCTTCTGCCACTTCAGGTGGCATGTACTCTTCGTCGTGCTTCGCCAGCACTTCGTGCGCTTCAATGGTATTGGCATTCACCAAGACACCCTGCGCGACAATGCCCTGCCCTTCACGGAACAAGTCCGGCAAAATACCGTCGTAGGTAATGGTCACCGACGGGCCCACATCGGCCACATCAAACGACACTTGCAGCGAGTTAGGATCACGCTTCACTGTGCCCTCTACCACCATGCCACCAATACGTAAACGCTGACCCACCTGGGGTTTGGTGCCGTCCGGCTTGCCTTGTACCAGTTCGGTCGGGGTGTAGAATAAATCCATGTTCTGGTTCAACGCATAAAGCAGTAAGCCCACCGTGGCGCCGAGGCCAACCACTAACGCCAATACCAGAGTCAGGCGCTTTTTACGTCTCGGGTTCATAGGGTGTTCTCCAATTTTTCAGCATCTTTAATACGTTGCTCACGCGCAATTTTGTTTTTGATCTCCACCGCCAAACGACGCTTGGTGTTCAGGCTGGCGATCATTACCCACAACAAGGCCCCAAACGAGATCCCGTAGGCGGCCCATACATAGGCGCCGTAACCGCCCATGGCTAAAAAGTCACTAAAAGAGTCAAAATGCATAGCAGCCTCACTTCATCATCATGTCACGCACCCACGGGCGATGACTTTCACGGGCAATGATTTCATTGCGCAGACGCACCAAAGTCAGCGCGCCAAAGAAACAGGCAAAGCCGACAATGTTCAGTAACAACGGCCACAGCATGTCAGCGTCAATCGACGGTTTATCAAATTTGGTGATCGTCGCGCCTTGGTGCAGGGTATTCCACCACTCGACCGAGAAGTGAATGATCGGCAGGTTGATCACCCCGACAATCGCCAGAATGCCCGCGGCTTTACCGGCGGTTTTTTGATCGTCAAACGCGCTGTACAGCGCAATCACGCCCAAGTAGAGGAAAAGCAGAATCAATTCAGAGGTTAAACGGGCATCCCATACCCACCACGCGCCCCACATCGGCTTACCCCAAATTGCACCAGTTAGCAGCGCAATCACAGTAAATACCGCACCGATCGGCGCCATGGCCAACGCCGCCATGTCAGACAGACGGATCTGCCACACTAAGCCAATAAAGGCGGCAATCGCCATCGACATGTACGCACCCATCGACCAAATGGCCGCAGGCACATGCAAATAGATGATCCTGAAACTGTCACCTTGTTGATAATCGGTTGGGGCGAACATCAGGCCCCAAACGGTGCCGGTGATGATCGTAACCAACGCAATGATCGAAAACCAAGGTAGCAAGGTACCGCACAGGCGGTAGCAATTTTCAGCTTTCGCGTAGGGATGTAACCACTTCCACATATTTTTGCTCTACTCGTGTAATAGGAATACTTACGTTGACTGGCAGCCATTGGCTCAATGGGAAACCCCATTCCTGTGGCCGTCAACGTGCTGTCTTCTGGTTGACCTTCCTTGTTTAGCTCAAAATTGTCTCATGAGATCCGTTCTCGTGAGACAAATAACGGGTTAGTTAATTGTAATCATTTATTGCACACTTATGCGTAACGATGCTGCGACGGCAAACGGTGACAAGGTGGCCGACCCGACCAGCATGGCCCCCATCAACGCCAGTTGACCGTTGTACGGCATACCCAAACTGGCGGCATTGATCGCGGAGGTGGCAAATATAAGCACAGGGATATACAGCGGCAATATGAGCAGGCTCAATAAAACCCCACCTTTACGTAATCCCACCGTTAACGCGACCCCGATCGCGCCTAGAAAACTTAACGTCGGTGTCCCGATGAGCAGCGTCAGGACCACCGCTTTCCACGTTGCCCAATCCAGCGACAATAAAATCGCCAACAGCGGGCTGATCAATAACAGCGGCACACCGGTCAACAGCCAATGTGCGACCATTTTGGCAAACGCCAAGGTCGCAAGCGGTGTGGGCATCAATAACATTTGCTCTAACGAGCCGTCGACAAAGTCATCGCGGAACAAGCGCTCCATCGACAACAACGCCGCGAGTAACGCCGCCACCCACACAATACCGGGCGCAATACGCGCAAGCAGGTTGGGCTCAGGGCCAATCCCGAGCGGAAACAGAGTGATGACGATAATAAAAAACCACAACGGGTTAAACACATCGGCTTGACGTCGAAAAGCGATCAACAGCTCACGACGGATAACATGCATGATGGCATTCATGGTCGGTTAGCGCCCCAACTTGATTTTTCGTAGGTGGTGACTGTCGGTAAACAGGTCTTGGTGGGTGGTTAAAATGACCATGCCCCCCCGCTGTACATGGGACAAAAACAGCTGTTCCAACACTTTCACCCCTTGCTTATCAATCGCTGTGAGCGGTTCATCCAAAATCCACAACATGTGGTTACTCAACCACAACCGTGCCAATGCCACGCGGCGCTGTTGACCCGCAGACAGTTGGCCTGCTGGCACATCTTCACGCCCCGCCAGTCCCACTTGCGCCAAGGCTTGCCACAATCCTTGCTCACCACCGACTGGCGGGGTGCCGCGTAACGGACTGGTTGGGTTTTCTTGGTGCATCGCCTGAAAAAACGCTAAGTTTTCATAGGCCGTCAGCTCGCGTTTCACGCCAGTTTGGTGACCGAGAAACAGCAGGTCTTGATGGTAATCTTCACGCGCGGCTTCAATGTCTTCATTGTGCCAATACACCTTGCCGTTATCTGCGTATCCCAGTCCGGCCAAAATCCGGAGCAAGGTGGTTTTACCAGCCCCATTGTGACCTTCAATCTGCACCAACTCACCGGCCGTCACCGAGAATTGGAGATTTTCAAACAGGACCCGCTCATCACGAGTACAACTTAACGCTTCAACAGACAACATAAACAGGATGTATCCTAAGTGACACAATTAGCCGGGAATAGTAACACATTGACCTGACTATTTGTTAGTAACGCGATGATCTCACTCCACCGCTTCCTACCCGCGCCATCAGCGTTCATGCCCGTCATTACGCCAAGGTGCACACTCTGGCATCGCACAGATGCATTTTCTGCATCACGCCCGTTGTGAACGAACACCTTTATTGACCTGAGAATGAAAAAAAAGTGCGATGAAAACGAGAGGCAAAAGACAAAAACGCCAAAATGCGCACACTCTCTTTTCATTGCGATAACAAATCCGTCAATATTGTCATAGCATAGCGCGTATTAACGCTGTCAGCGTCACGAAATGGTGTCCATAATCAATATCTTATTCGTGGGAATGCGCGGGCATGATGTCATATTCATTTACATTTATTGCTACTCAGACACATCTTGCAGGCAAAAAAATAACCCCTCACAAGGAGGGGCTATGACATGGAGAGAAGATAGAGGCTGTCAGTGCTTTCGCGCCGATTACTGGTTACCGGCGACGATGCGTGTGCATTTGCTGTAGCCGCAACAGCAATTCTGCTTCGGCTTTCGGCAAATCACACTCTTGCATCAGCTCGTTCACGTCAGCACCCAGTTCAACCATCTTGCTGGCGCGGCTGTACAGGCGGCCATCGGGATCTTGCATCGCCAGTTCCCCTTGGCGATCGGCCAAGGCTTCCAGCTGGTGCGCCATCTCGGACAACGTTTGTCCCATGCCCAAGGTACCCGCACGTAACTCACTGAGCTGTTTCGTAAGACTTTCCTGTTGCTGCCGGGCGTTCTTCAACACCACTTCTGTGGCGGCAAACTTATTTTCCAGCATTTGGCGCGCCGTACGCTCACGGCGTACCATGCCATAGGCGATGCCCACCGCCAACACAGACACCGCCATCGGTGCCCATTGCAACAACATTGTCATCATCATTCGCTCTGCCTTATTGCAAGATAGTCAGCACGACCCGATCACAGGTACGCCATGTCGTCCCATTCATCATCAGACAACAGCTTGTTCAAATCCACCAAGATCAATAGCTGACCATCGCGGTTGCTGACGCCCTGAATGAATTTCGCGCTTTCTTCGGTGCCCACACTTGGTGTGCTGTCAATTTCAGAGCCGCGAAGATACACCACTTCCGCCACGCTATCGACCAAAATACCGATCACTTGTTTTTCCGCTTCGATGATCACGATACGGGTATTGTCAGAGATCTCACCTTGCATCAAGCCAAAACGGGAGCGGGTATCAATCACCGTCACCACGTTGCCACGCAGGTTAATAATGCCGATCACGTAATCGGGGGCACCCGGTACCGGGGCGATTTCAGAGTAGCGCAATACTTCACGTACCTGCATCACGTTAATGCCGTAAGTTTCTTCACCTAATTGGAAAGTCACCCACTGCAGGACTTGATCGTTATTGTCTTCTTTTTGTATTTCAGCGACACTCACCTGAGACATGCTGTTTCCTCTTTGACCTATTTTGCAGCGATAAAAATTTTGTTACTGCAGCGTTCCTGCGCGCTCACCATCCATCGTGATCGTGAACTGGCCTTCATGCCTGTTGTAACGTGGTTTGCACATCTAATCCGGCATCGAGCATCGCAATCAGCTCTGGCACGTGGATCAATGCACACATTTTTTCTTTCACCATGCCCGCCAGCCATGGCCGCTTACCGGCCTTTTCGCGCCAACGCACACTGTGTTCTTCTAAGGTTTCCGTCCCTTGCAAGCCATCACAGGCTAAGCCCCAGCGACTTTCGCCCAGCATCACCAAGTAACGGTACGCTTCGCGATGGGCATCATCTGCCAGTCGCTCTGGCATCACCCACCGTGCGGTGTCCACCACATCCAACGTATGATCACGGTTGGTCATGAGTCCCAAATACCACGGCGGACGCCCCACCAAGAGATTCATGTCGCCCAATTGATGGATCCCGCCTAACGCCGTCAATGGCACCGCAAAGGTCACGCCATTCACGTCAAAGAACAACGCCTGAAACGCATTCCCCAAGGCATCTTGTTGTTGCCAACCATCCGGCGGTAAATCGGCCGATGCTTGTGCCGCCAATGCCGTTTCTATAGTTTCGACAACAGAGGGGGGCGTTTCGACAACGAGGGGGATCGCGTCAACGTCTGGAGACAACGAAACTGTTGGCGCAAACACGTCAGGCTCCGCTGGCATGGCCAAGTCGTGTACCGTAAGATCCGGCAACGCCATGTCCTGCTCCGCCACCGCGGCGGACACGGTGTTGATTTCGATGCTCGAGACCTGTGCCATCGGCGCTTCTGGTGCGATGTCAACCGGGCTTTCTTGCGTGGCCTCGTGCGCCATCACCAACGCCCAGTCATCGACCAAATCCTCAGGCTCAGCCCCTACCGTCATCACGGGTTCCGCCTCCGTTTCAATGACCGGTTCGGGTTCTGCCAATACACTGACCTGGCTCAGCAAACGCTGTAAATCATCACGTTCGACAGGCATATCCAGCCAGCTGGCACGGCTTGCAAGTGTCGGAGCACTCTCGGCCAATGGCTGCGCGGAAAACGGTGACGAATGAGACAACGGCGAATGAGACAGTGCCGACTGTGACTGAGGCAACTGCGGCAAAGACGCGTCGTTAAAGATAGAGGCAACGGGTTCAGCGGCAAATGCATGCGCTTCGGCCTCTGACGACAGAGAAGAAAAATCAAAGGGCGCACACGCGGGTGACACAGGGTCTTGCATGTAAACATCCTGCGCGACCGCCTCTTCGACAGGCGCAGCCACGTCAACCGGCTCTACAGACCCAGCTGGTGCAAATACTGTTTGATCGTCTGATCCGTCTTGCCTGGGATCCTCATCATGCAGAGCCAACGCACATGGCGTCTGGCCCTCCTGCTCATCGGCAGGCGCAAGATAGGCCTCCTGCATATTGTCTTCGGACACATTCGCAGGTACATCATGCGCATCACAAGCCGGTGCAATCTCCTCGACGGTGTCGTCGAGCAAATCAAAAAAGTAATCGTCGAGCGCTTGCTCACTCGACAGGCGAGAGTTATCGCTCATCAACTTGCAAACGCTCCAAATAATTCAATAACGTTTTATACGCAAACACACCGCGGCAACTGCGTGAAAACAGTGACGGCGGCATACGCTTGATACTGGCATCGCGGAACTTGGTATCAATTGGCACCGCCGACGCCCAGACTTGCTCAGGGAAACGCAGTTTGAGTTCTTGCAACGTCTGTAACGACGCACGGGTACGCTTGTCATACATGGTCGGCACAATGGTGACGTTAAACCCAGCAGGCTTGGACTTTTCCATGATTTGCAGCGTGCGCATCATGCGTTCCAACCCTTTCATCGCCAGAAACTCCGTTTGTACCGGGATCAAAATGCGATCGCTGGCCGCCAGCGCATTGACCATCATCACGCCCAAAATCGGCGGACAATCAATCAACACATAGTCGTAATCATCCCGTAAACTGTGCAGGGCTTTTTTCAAAATCAACCCCATACCGCTGCGGTTACCCATGACGCGATCCAGTGTCGCCAACGACATGTGTGCCGGAATGATATCGATATGCGCAAACGCCGTGGGTAAAATCAACGGACGCACTGTGTCACGGGTAATGCTGGTCAGCTGAAACAAATCAAACAAGCTGGCCGGTAACGCGTCGGCATCGAAATCCAGATACGTAGACAGTGAGGCATGCGGATCGGTATCGACCAACAACACCCGTTTATTGCGCTCACTCAACAACCCTGCCAAGGTGACAGTGGTGGTGGTTTTCCCCACGCCGCCTTTTTGGTTGGCGATACTCCAAACGATCACGCGCGAATCCTCACCCTAATCCAAGCTCAATCATGATCCGCTCAGCAATACGCTCAAGCGGCAGATCTTCACTCGACAGGCCGGCTTTCGCCACCGCTTGTGGCATACCGTATACCACACAGCTGTCTTCATCTTGTGCCCAAATGGTGGCACCGGCACTTTTCAGCATGCGTGAACCGTCACGGCCATCGGCCCCCATGCCAGTCAACACCATCGACAATACATTGCTCTGGTAGACTTTTGCCGCCGAGCCAAACGTGACATCCACGCACGGTTTGTAGTTCATGCGCTCGCCGCCGTCGATAATACGTAAACGTGCAGCACCCGGACGGCCATCAACCATCATCTGCATACCGCCAGGCGCTAAGTACGCCATGCCCGGTTTCAGCATGTCGCCATCTTCGGCTTCTTTTACACCAATGCGACACAGGTTATTCAAGCGCGCCGCAAACGCAGCGGTAAACGTGGCGGGCATGTGCTGTACTAACACAATCGGCAACGGGAAATTCGCCGGCAACTGCGTCAGAATTTTTTGCAGCGCCACGGGGCCACCGGTTGAGGTACCGATCGCCATCAGTTGGTATTTTTTGCCCGAGGCTTTAAACCGTCCCGCGGTCATCGGGGTTGGACGCACCGGTTGACGAGGCGTCATTGCCGCCATCGCGCTTCCCGCTGAAGCACTTGTCGCTGTGCTTGTCGAAGCACTCGCCGACGTACTGCTTAATGGACGACTTAAAGAACGCGTTGATTCACGCAATGCACTCGCCGCCGGACGTGAAGCCGACAAACTGGATGACGCGCCTGATGACAATGATGACGTCAAAGGTGATGCTGCACTGCGCAACGGACGACGCATAAAAATACGCTTACGGGCAATTTCCGCCACGCGCTGTTGTAACAAGGACGTGGCTTCATCACGGTTGCGGGCAATGTCTTCAAATTTCTTCGGCAGGAAGTCCAGCGCACCGGCATCCAACGCATCCAGCGTGGCTTTGGCACCTTCTTGCGTCAGGGATGAGAACATCAAAATCGGGGTAGGATTGGCCTGCATGATCTCACGCACCGCCGTGATCCCATCCATCACGGGCATTTCGATATCCATGGTGATCACATCAGGTTGTAGCTGACGTGCCATCTCTACCGCTTCTTTTCCATTAACGGCATTGCCAATCACGCTTAAACGCGGATCCGCATTCAATATTTCACTCACACGTCGGCGGAAAAAACTTGAATCATCCACCACCAATACTTTCACGGCCATGCTTATTGTTGTCCCGTTAATGTGCTTTATACCCAAATCCCCTTCCGCTCACGCCTACGCGGCGAGGAAGCAAAAAGACAAAGACATTTGGGTATCTACAGATAAAAAATGCGCTATTAAGGCGTCGGATTTTAGGTGATAAGCCTCACTCTTCACCCGAGTGAGGCTTGTTTCATGCCACTGTGTGTGGCTAGGTCTTTAGCGCGATGGCTTAGCGACCGGCGTAATGCTTGAGCAAGTTCGGTACATCCAGGATCAAGGCAATGTGACCATCACTGGTGATCGTCGCGCCCGCCATGCCCGGTGTCCCTTGCAGCAAGTCATCCAGCGGTTTAATCACCACTTCTTCTTGCCCAATCAAGGTATCGACCACAAAACCAATACGCTGGTGGCCAATCTGCACAATCACCACGTGACCATGGTCGCGAGCACGTTGGGTCGAGCGCATACCCGACAACCAATCTTGCAAGTAGAACAACGGAATGGCTTTATCACGCACGATGATCGTCAACTGGCCATCAACGGTGTTGGTCTTGCGCAGATCCAAATGGAAGATCTCGTTCACGCTCGCCAATGGCAAGGCAAACGGCTGCTCACCCACGCCCACCATCAAGGTCGGTAGGATCGCCAAGGTCAACGGCACTTTGATGTCAATCCGGGTGCCTTTGCCCAACGCAGAATCAATGGAAATCGATCCGTTCAGCTGGCTGATCCCGGTTTTCACCACGTCCATGCCTACGCCACGCCCCGAAATGTCCGAGATCTCTTTCTTGGTCGAGAAGCCCGGCGCAAAGATCAGGTTGTAACACTCGCTGTCCGTCAGACGGGACGCGGCATCACTGTCCATCACACCGCGTTCAACGGCAATCGCACGCAGTTTGTCTGGATCCATACCGCCGCCATCGTCTTCGATGGTCAACAGAATGTGATCCCCTTCCTGCGAGGCTGACAGCAACACCGTCCCCTGACGCGGTTTACCGGCTTTTTCACGCACATCTGGCATTTCAATGCCATGATCGACCGAGTTTCGCACCAAGTGCACCAACGGATCCGCCAGCGCTTCCACCAAGTTCTTATCGAGATCGGTTTCTTCACCGCGCATTTCCAGCTCGATGTCTTTATTCAGGCTACGCGCCAAATCACGGACAACGCGAGGGAAACGGCCAAACACTTTCTTGATCGGCTGCATGCGGGTCTTCATCACCGCACCTTGCAAGTCCGCCGTCACCACATCCAAGTTCGCCACGGCTTTCGCCATGTCTTCATCGTTGCTGTTCAGGCCCAAGCTCACCAAGCGGTTACGCACCAATACCAGCTCGCCCACCATGTTCATGATGGTATCGAGCGTGGAGGTATCCACACGCACAGTGGCATCAGCCACTTTGGCTTTTTCTTTTGCGGCAGCACGCACAGGCGCGGCTGGCGCGGCTGCTTGAGCGGCATACACCGCAGCGGCCGCAACCGGCGCGGGATCCGCAACCACAGGCGCAACAGGCGAGGCATTCATCATGCTCGAGGCAACAGAAGCAGCGAACGCATCGTCCACTTCCACCGCCGAGGCACTTGGCAATGCCGCCGCCGAGGCTAAGACGTCATCCAGCATATTCATGACCGGATTGGTCGCTATATCCAGCTCTTCCGCAGAAGGGCCTTTGCCGCTACCGTGCAATTCATCCAGCAGGCGCTCGAACTCGTCGTCGCTCATCAGATCATCGCTGTCGCCCATCATGCTGACACTGGCAGCCGGTGCCGCGGAAACTGGCGAAGAAGCGGCAGGCGCTGACATAACCGGTACGTCAACAACCGCAACATCGGCGCTGACGCCCACGCTGCCTGGGGCGTTGCCCGCGCCGTGCAATTCATCCAGTAAACGTTCGAACTCGTCGTCCGTAATGTCACCGGTTTCGGTTTGGATTTGGCTTACAATGTCGTTGCTGACGGGTGCCACAGTTGCAGATGCAGCCGGCGCAGAGTCCAACGCCATGCCCGGTGCACATCCCATTCCGTGCAGCTCATCCAATAGACGATCAAATTCATCCTGCGTCATGTCATCCACTGAATCGCCCGCAATTGCCGTTGATGCCATTGCCGGTGATGCAACCGAAGCCGCAGGGAGATCAAACGCTGACATATCCAAGGCTGGGACAGCTATCGGCTCTACCTTCTGCTCAGCAAGCTGTTCAACAACCTGCTCAATAACGGGCGCAGCAGCCTGTTGCAGCTCGGCGGCTGTCGGTGGCAAGCTGAAGCGGTGCAGGGCTTCCAGCAACGCCGGATCCGCCGGATCAACCGGTTCACGATCTTGCACCTGACCAAACATGACATTGATGGTATCCAATGCCTGCAAAATCACGTCCATCAGCTCGGCATTCACGACACGTTTGCCGGTACGCAGCAGGTCAAAGATATTCTCAGCCCCGTGGCACGCGTCCACCAGCTCGCCGAGTGACAAGAACCCTGCCCCGCCTTTGACGGTATGGAAACCACGGAAGATAGCGTTCAACAATTCACCGTCATCAGGACGGCGTTCCAACGCAACCAACTGCTCAGAGAGTAACTCTAAGATTTCCCCGGCTTCTATCAAAAAGTCCTGCAGGATATCTTCGTCTAAATCAAAGCTCATTTCGTTCCCCTAAAATCCTAGGCTCGATAGCAGGTCGTCGACATCGTCCTGGGTAGACATGACATCTTCGCGCACTTCGCTGTTCACGATTGGGCCTTCTGGTGCCAATCCACAAACAGGACGAGGTGTGTCCGTGTTGTCATCTTGTTCCATACCAAAAGCTTTAAGGATTTCAACCAGCTGATCTTCCACTTCATGCACCAGTTCAATCACCCGACGGATGATTTGACCAGTCAGGTCTTGGAAATCTTGTGCCATGAAGATCTCAGTCAAATGGCTGCGCAGCACCGTACCGTCACTCTCGACCTGAGTGAACAGATGATCAATGTCGTGACAAAGCGATTTGAATTCCATCAACTCAATCTGTCCGGCCATCAGCCGTTGCCAGCGCGGGTGAATTTCTTGCAGGGTCTCCCCCATGCGATCCGCCAAAGGCTGAATGGCATCCACCGCATCCATGGTTTTATTGGCTGCTGCTTCCGTTTTATCTATTACATACATTAAGCGATCGCGGGCATCCGGGATGTCCGTCTTCGCAAGATCGTTAATACGCGGATCGAGGCGGAAATTGGCCAGTGAATCATGCAACTGGCGTGTTAATCGGCCCACTTCGGCATACACAGGATCGTGACTGTCTGAAACGAGGCCTGTCAGCATCCTGTTCGCATCGTCTTGGTTACCCGCTTCAAGCAGACTGACAAGCGTTTTGGCCTGATCAAGTGTAATCATGGTAATGGTTGTCCTTTTACGCCCGACGATAACTTATTGCATGCGCTCGAAAATTTTATCCAATTTTTCTTTCAGAGTGGCTGCGGTGAACGGCTTCACGATGTAGCCATTCACGCCCGCCTGTGCCGCTTCGATGATCTGCTCACGCTTGGCTTCCGCCGTGATCATCAATACAGGCAAATGGCGTAGCTGCGCATCGGCACGGATATGCTTAAGCAAATCGATACCTTGCATACCTGGCATGTTCCAATCTGTCACGACGAAATCAAAGTCACCTTTTTTCAACATCGGCAGCGCTGTCAATCCATCGTCCGCCTCTTGGGTGTTGTTAAAGCCCAAGTCACGTAGCAAGTTCTTAACGATTCGGCGCATTGTTGAGAAGTCATCAACAATGAGGATTTTCATGTTTTTATTCAAAGTTGCCTCCACTGCGGTCACAGTGTTTTAGCTAATGGGTATTACGCCGTCCAAGCTTTGAGCTTGGACCGCAAACGTTGCATCGCCTGACTATGTATCTGGCAAATTCGGGATTCACTCACCCCAATCACAGCCCCTATCTCTTTGAGGTTGAGTTCCTCGTCATAGTAAAGCGATAGGACCAATGCCTCTCTTTCAGGCAGTGTTTTTATGGCATCCGCCAGTGACTGGCGGAAATTATCGTCTACAACCCCCTGAAAAGGAAGGTTTTCATCGATAGATTCATCATTAGAGACCACATCTTCCGCGACACCCAGATCATCCATCCCCACTAAACGACCACAATTGACGTCATTCAGGGCTTGGTGATACTGCTCAAGCGGCATCTCAAGGTGGGCGGCAATTTCCTGATCATTGGGATCGCGCCCTAAGATGCCTTCAAGCACTGAAATGGCTTCGGTGATGCGGCGGCTGTTTTTGTACACCGAGCGCGGCACCCAATCACCGCGGCGAATGTCATCTAACATTGCGCCTCGGATCCGGATCCCGGCAAAGGTTTCAAAGCTGGCCCCTTTGGTCGGATCGTAATTTTGCTGCGCCTCCAGCAAGCCAATCATCCCGGCTTGGATCAAATCTTCCAGCAAGATGTTGGGGGGTAATCGCCCCATCAGGTGGTGCGCGATGCGTTTTACCAGCGACGTATAACGCGTGATAAAAGCCTGCGGACTTTCCTGATAACGGCCATAGGTCAGTGCTTTATTCACTGAGCGACACCTCTTGCTGTGTGCGCTTGATCAGGAGTTTTTCCACAAAGAATTCTAAGTGGCCACCCGGACTCGCCGGTACCGGCCAGGTCACGGCTTTGTTCGCCAGCGCATTCATCGCTAACGCGGCAGGGCTACGTGGGAAGGCTTCCACCACCACACGCTGACGTTTCACCGCTTGGCGCACGCTGTCATCAAGCGGAATACACGCGACCAATTCCAAATTGGCCTGTAAGAAACGTTCGGTCACGCGGGTCAGCTTGGTGAATAAATCTCGGCCTTCACGGTAGCTACGTACCATGTTGGCGACAATTTTAAAGCGCTGAACATCGTATTCACGGCTCAGAATTTTGATCAGTGCATAGGCATCGGTAATCGATGTAGGTTCGTCACACACCACCACCAATACATCTTGCGCCGCGCGTGAAAAACTCAGCACCATGTCTGAAATGCCCGCGGCGGTATCCACCAGCAACACATCGATGTCGTCTTCTAACGTACTGAATGCACGGATCAATCCCATGTGTTGGGCGGCGGTCAGTTCGGCCATGTTCTGCGTACCGGAAGACGCCGGGACAATTTTCACCCCGTACGGCCCTTCGACGATGATGTCTTGCAAATCACAGACACCCGCCAACACATGGGACAAATTACGGGTCGCACGCACCCCGAGCATCACATCCACATTGGCCAGACCCAGATCGGCATCCAACACCATCACGCGCTTACCTTGGCGAGCCATGGCAATGGCCATGTTCAAGGTGACGTTTGTTTTTCCTACGCCGCCTTTACCGCCCGTAACCGTAATCACTTTGGTCGAGGTAAGCTGTGTCATACGGCGCAAACCGCTCGCTTGATCGTACATGCTGGTCTCAATCATAAAAGTCTGCCGACTGGTTGTCAGAGCTATCGCTAGTCCAGTAATGGGGTTGCTGACTTAACTCTTGTTCTAATAATTCATTTGCTCGTGCAACCAAGTAGTTACCCGTAGCGACCTTGATATCTTCTGGCACGCGTTGCCCGTCGGCCAAATAGGCGATCGGCAACGCATGTTGAATCGCGACACAGACCACTTCTCCGAGGCTGAGCGATTCATCCAATTTGGTCAGCACGCATCCCGACAACGGAATACGGCGGAAATGTTCGATGGTTTCATGTAACACGCGGCGTTGAGCCGTCGCCGGGAGTACTAAGAAGCTGCGGATCTGTGATCCACTGTTTTTCATCAAAGTATCCAGTTGCTCAGACAAGCGAATATCACGCTGGCCCATACCGGCAGTGTCTAACAAAATCAGGCGGCGATGACGAAGCTGATGAAGTATATCGGCCAACTCTTCGGCATCTTTAGCCACGCGTACCGGACAACCCATAATGCGGCCATAAGTAGCCAGTTGCTCATGTGCCCCAATACGGAACGTATCGGTGGTGACCATGGCGATCTGATCCGGCCCAAAGTCCATCGCTGCGCGCGCTGCCAGTTTGGCGATGGTGGTGGTTTTCCCCACCCCCGTCGGCCCCAGCAACGCCACCACGCCACCGGTATTTAAAATGCAATCGTCCGTTGTGCTGATTTGATCGGTCAGCAGATCTAATAACGCTGGCCACGCTTCATTGGGCGGCACATCTTCTGGGATGTAACACGCCAGCTGGTCCGCCAATTCTGGCGACAAGCCCATTTTTTCCAAGCGCTTGATCATCATGGCGCGCATCGGTTCACGGCGTTCCACTTCCTGCCACATCAACCCGGATACTTGGTGTTCCAGCAAACGGCGGATCGAGGCCAGCTCATTGCGCATGGCATCCATTTCCCCTTCGCTGTGCTGCTGGGCTTTCGGATCATAACGGCTCGGATCGAGTCGGTTGCCGCCACGGTGATATTCGGATGCTGCCGATGTTCCCTGCGAGGCATGACGACGTTGTCCGCCCACGCTGTCAGGCTGGCGCACTTCCGGCCGGCGGTAATCACCGATGTCCAGCGCGTGTGGCTGACGACCATAACCTTGTGCCGGCTGTGATGGCGCACCTGAAGCATGAGCCGATTGCCCCATTCCACCGCCGTACGGGCTGCGCATTCCATTGTCTGCAGCACGCGATCCTGCTGAGCGCATGGCCGGTGATGCGGTACGTCCCGCCGGTTCGCGGTCATAACCGCCCTGTCGGAACCCCGCATTCAGGGGATCTTGGTCTTGATAGCGGTAATCACCGTGCATCTCACCACGCGGAGCACGCTGCCCTTCTCGATGCGGCTCTCGGTGCGACTCGCGGCGTACGTCTTGATGCGTTTGAGCATGGGACGGTGAATGCGTGTGCTTCGATTGGCGCTGCAACAACGCCGACAAGGAATCGGCTTCTGGCTCCACCTCTGCCGCGTCGCTGCCGGTGTCACTGCCGGTATAGTTTTGCAATACATTGGCAAAACGGCTGACGCTGGATGACTGCTGCAACTGCACTTTGTCATCCACCAGCTTACGTTTTGCCTGACCCAAACGCTCTGCCAACATGTGGCGCGTAGACGTCGATGCTGGCGGCGTGTTGTCGGCATCGGTATCTACCGCCGCCACAATCTCCACCCCGCCCGTCACTTTCTTGTTGGACATGATCACGGCATCCGCGCCCAACTCTTCTTTAACCTGACTCAGGGCTGTGCGCATGTCCTTGGCAAAAAAACGTTTAATTTTCACTGTTATAATCCTGCTTCATCATGCTGTGTCTCTGACGCTTACCCGCAACGCGATACTTCACGTACACCTTTGGCATTACTGGTTACCCACGGCACTGACGATACGTATTTGTTTCTCGTCCGGCACTTCTTGATAAGAGAGCACCCGCAAAGAAGGAATGGTATTTTTCACAAACTTCGCCAACGTCGAGCGCAACACGCCCGATGTCAGCAAAACAGCCGGTTCGCCTTTCAGCTCCTGCTGTTGGGTCGCTTCTGCCAAGGAGCGTTGTAAACGCTCCGCCAGCCCCGGTTCAATGCCCGTGGATTCCCCACCGGCAGACTGCATTGTCTTATGCAATATCTGTTCCAACTCAGGCACCAACGTAATCACCGGCAACTCAGGCTCTATGCCATTGATTTCCTGACAAATCAGGCGTTTTAGGCTAATACGCACCGCTGCCGTCAAAATGTCAGGATCTTGACTTTTTGCCGCGTACTCAGACAAGGTCTGAACAATGGTGCGCACATCACGGATAGGGATCCCTTCATGCAGCAAGTTCTGCAGCACTTTCACCACCGCACCCAACGGTAACTGCTCCGGCACAAACCCTTCCACCAACTTCGGTGTGTTCTGCGCCAGCATTTCCAGCAAGTTCTGCACTTCTTCGTGACCCAGCAATTGCGAGGCACAATTGGTGAGGATTTGGCTCAGGTGAGTGGCCAACACGGTGGCGGAATCCACCACGGTGTAACCCAAGGCTTGTGCGTGCTCACGCTGGGATTCCAAAATCCACACCGCGTCCAACCCAAAGGCCGGATCACGGGTCGCTTCGCCGTCAATGTGACCAAACACTTGGCCGGGATTAATCGCCAACTCCATGTTCGGGTGAATATTCGCTTCACCGCAGGCGACCCCCATCAGACTGATCCGATAGGTATTGGGCGGTAATTCCAAGTTATCGCGAATGTGGACCGGCGGAATAAGGAAACCAAAATCTTGCGACAGTTTTTTACGCACGCCTTTCACGCGGTCAAGCAATTCGCCGCCTTGCTCTTTGTCCACCATCGGGATCAAACGGTAACCCACTTCCAAGCCGATGATATCAACCGGTTGCACATCATCCCACGACAGCTCTTTTTGTGGCGCGGGCGCCGTAAGATCGGTCGCTGGTTTCTCCGCTTCTGCAACCGCGGCGGCTTGCGCTTGTTTAATGCGCCAGTAGGCAAAGCCCCCCACCAGGGCAGCGAAGAGCAGGAACGGGATATGCGGCATGCCCGGCACAACCCCCATCACAAACAAGATCGCACTCGTAATGACTAAGGCTTGCGGGTTGTTGAACATTTGATGGGACATTTGCTGCCCCATGTCTTCGTCAGTATTTTGACGCGTCACCAACATTGCGGCGGCGATAGACAGTAACAATGAAGGGATCTGCGCAACCAGACCATCACCAATGGTCAGCAAGCTGTAGATTTCCATTGCGGCACCAAAGCCAAGGCCATGCTGACCCATGCCGATCACGACCCCGCCGATAATGTTCATGAACAAAATCAAAATACCGGCAATGGCATCCCCTTTGACAAACTTTGAGGCACCGTCCATTGAACCGTAAAAGTCGGCTTCTTTGGTCACTTCAAAACGGCGGGTACGGGCCTGATCTTGGTCAATCAAACCGGCATTCAAATCGGCATCGATCGCCATCTGTTTACCCGGTAAAGCATCCAAGGTGAAACGGGCACTCACTTCCGAGATACGCCCCGCACCTTTGGTGACGACCATGAAGTTGATGATCATTAAAATCAAAAACACCACCAAACCAACGGCATAGTTACCACCAATCACGACAGCACCAAAGGCATGGATCACATGGCCCGCCGCTTCGGGGCCTTCATGACCATACAGTAAGACGACACGGGTTGAGGCCACGTTCAATGCCAAGCGCAACAACGTCGCGATCAGCAATATAGTCGGGAAAGCGGCAAAATCCAGCGGACGACGGGCATAAATGGTGACCAATAAAATCACCATCGCCAAGGCGATGTTGAAGGTAAACGCCATGTCCAACAGAATGGGCGGCATCGGCAAGATGACCATGCCGAGCGTGGCAAGCACCATGATCGGTGCGCCGATAGCCGGCATCGACCCTAGCCGTGAAAACGGTAATTTATCGGAAAAAGGTAAAGAAAATTTCATGTCATCCGGTTACGGCAGTAAAGCACTCTGTAATACGCAATTATTTAACGATATTGCGCTAATAGTTCCGAATTGCTTGCAATAATCATTCCAATAAAGCGTCAACAAAATGACAGGGATGTGTAGGGGCGAGTTTTAAGTCTAAAGGGACGAGGGGCGAGTCACGCTTCGCTTCGAGGGACGAGTCTCGGGTAAAAGCGGAAGGGTAAAAGAGCTTATGGGATCCTGTGGTCCGACAGTATCGAGTAACTAGAAACGAGATCCTAGAAAAAGCAAAAGCTGGTACGAATAACACGAAATTCACCCGCCTTAGCTTTTCGCTTTGACGCGCTTCTCGGCGTGAAGCATCACTCGATACTCGTTACCGCACTTACTCGCCCCTTTAGACTCGTCCCACGTCCCTACTTTGCTTTCCCATAGGGCCTCAGGGCCTTAGCTCCGTTTTCCTTTCCGCTCTTACTCGTCCCTCGAAACTAGGTTCTCGCCCCTTCCTCAATACTGAAATTCATTCGGAATATTGGTCGCTTCTTTCGACAAGGCCGGTTTTCTGCCCTGCCCTTTACGGTATTGCTTCAACTGGAACACATACGCCAGCACCTGTGCCACGGCGCTGAACAGCCCATCGGGAATTTGCTGTTCGATTTCCGTGGTATGGTATAACGCACGGGCTAATGGCGGGGCGGGCACAATATCAATCTTATGCTCGTTGGCAATTTCCCGGATCTTCAACGCCAAGAAGTCGGTGCCTTTGGCAATCACCACCGGCGCAGCATCGATTTCTGGCTTGTAACGCAATGCCACCGAAAAGTGCTCCGGGTTGGTAATGATGACGTCAGCCTGCGGCACATCGGCCATCATACGGCGTTGGGCCATCTCCCGTTGCAACATACGAATACGCCCTTTCACTTCCGGTTTCCCTTCGGTTTCTTTGTATTCGTCTTTGATTTCCTGCTTGGTCATTTTCAACTGTTCGTTGTGCTGCCAAATTTGGTACGGCACATCAATCGCCACCACGATCAACAGTGAACAGCTGATGAGCAAAACAAAACCGAGCAAGAGATCGAGCGCATGAAACAGGTTCTGCGGGTAGACTTCAATGGTTAACTGGAACAAGTCTTCCAATCGGCTCTTCATCAACACAAACGCCATGCCCGCCACCAGCACAACTTTGAGGATGGATTTGATCAGCTCGACCACGCTCTGTTTGCCAAACATCCGACCGAAGCCACTGATCGGATTGATTTTCGACAGCTTCGGCATCGCCGCTTCCATCGAGAAATTGATCCCACCTAACCCAACCGCACCAATAATGGCGGCCACAAACAAAAACACCAGCAAGATAAACAGCGGCATCGTCACATGCATGACCGCCGCGCTGATCACGGCAAACAGCCGGTTAAGATCGAAGATCTCCTCCCGACTAAGGGTAAACAACTTGGTCATCATGTCCGCTAAGCTACGGCCAAGCGGTTCACCAAACCACATTAACCCAACGGCACCGGCAACCAGTACAGCGGCAGATGCTAATTCTCTTGAGCGCGGTATTTGCCCTTTTTCCCGCGCCTGCTGAAGCCTTCGGGCCGTGGCGTCTTCGGTACGTTCTTGACCGTCAGCGTCTGACATGGATGCATCTCACGTAAAAGTTGATGGAAAAATAGGGGCGAGGAAGATCAAAAGGGGTCCTGTGGTCCTTATATGGACTCCTAGAGAAAATCAACAAACAGCATGAAAGCAGGAATTGATACGCGCTTATATACGGGCTACTTTGAGGAGCGACCTCGCCCTACTATGTATTCGCACCAACAAGCTTATTCTATGGGGCGGTATAACTTACCATGAACCACAACGAGCTTTTGTTGGTCGGTCTGACCTGTTTCACATCGTAATTTGTTGATTACTCATATTCATAAAGCCAAACAAACAGGCTTATATTCTGAGTCATGTTTTAGTAGTGCGTACGCGGTACGCACTGTTTTGTTAGCTAACGCTATAGCTGCAATTTTCTTACCTCGACGCTCGATTAAGGATTTCAGCCAAGCTTCTTTTTGAGTTCGTGGTTGGATATGAACCACCTTACACACTACGGCAAGCGCACCTTGAAAAAGGATACTACGGAGTCGCTTGTCTGCATTACGTTTAGAGATCCGCCCTAAGCGCTCTTTCTCACCCGAACTATACTGCTTGGGGGTTAAACCGATACTGGCTGCTGCATCTTTGCCATTAACAAAATTTTCGCCTTTACCCAAGCGGATAGCTAATCCAAGCGCCCCAATTGGGCCGACGCCCTCTAACGCCATCAACTTTTGACAAGGAGCATGAGCTGCTACCAAAGCTTCCAATTGCACATTTAAACTATCTACATACTCAAGCTGCACTAATAATCTTTGCCAGGCCTGAAATAATGTCTCTCTGAAACTATGAGGTAAGCCGTTCTCGGCATCTTCTAAAATCAAAGGTAGGCTACGTTTTAACGCTGATAGACCTTGAGGAAAAATGATACCGAACTCACTGAGTAACCCCCTTAGTTGGTTACTTAATTCAACTTGTTGAGCAATCGCTAACTCACGCACTCGAGATATAGATTGTAGGCCTTGCTCCTCTTCAGATAACACCCTCACACTATGAATGTGTAATTGCGTAGCCGCTACGGCTATTGCAAGCGCATCATTTCGATCTGTTTTCTGCTTATGTTGGAATGGCTTAACAGCCCTAGCACTCATCATCTTTACTGAATGCCCGGCCGACTTTGCAAGTCTTGACCAATAATGCGCGCTGGCGCACGCTTCCATTGCGACCAGCGAAGGCTTTTCTTTCCATATCAATTCAATGAGCTTTTGTCTGGACAACTTTCGGTTGTATAGCACGTTGCCTAACGGGCCAACTTTGCAAACTTGAAAAACATTTTTTGCCAAATCGATGGCAAGCACATTATGGTTACTCATGTATGGGCTCCTCTTTGGCTAATTCTTGCTTGAATTAATACCGTACTCCCCTTGGTGGGAAGGAGTCCATACATCTGTGGTCCTGTGGTCCTGTGGTCCTGTGGTCCAGTGGTCCAGTGGTCCAGTGGTCCAGTGGTCCGACAGTATCGAGTGGCTAGAAACGAGATCCTAGAAAAATCAAAAGCAAAGCACCACTAAGTTAAATCAGTACCGATTCTTTGCTTTTTCTCGTCCCTTTAAACTCGCCCCGCGTCACTGCTCTGCTTTTTCCATAGGGCCTTAGGACCAAGGGCCGCTCTTGCTTTTACTCGGAGCGCAGCGTGACTCGTCCCTAGCCACTCGCCCCTTCAGACTCGTCCCTGCTCCGCTTTTCCCATAGGGCCTTAGGACCAAGGACCGCTTTTAAACCCGCTTTTGCTTTTGCTTCCGCTTTTACTCGAAACTCGTCCCTAGCCACTCGCCCCTTCAGACTCGCCCCTCCCCCTAACACTCCACCCGCACGAGCGAGCAGATTTGGCTGAAGCCGAGTCCCCAGTTGTGTTCATACTGCGGCATGATCCCCCCGACCAGAAACCAGCTGATCACAAAGCCCAACAGCAAGGCCACGGAAAAACCCAAGGCAAAGATGTTCAGCTGTGGTGCGGCACGGGTCATGACACCGAACGCCAAGTTAATCGTCAACAGGGCGATGATCCCCGCCAGCGACATATTCAGCCCCAGCTTAAACATCAGGCCGAACCACGTCGCCAAGTCGTAATAATCGCTCGGCCGTAACATCAATTCGCCCACGGGCAAGGTCTGGAAACTGACGATCACCAATTGCAGCAATGCCAGATGCCCGTCGGTGGCCAAAAACAACATGATCGATAACATCATGTAGAGCTGGCCGAGTACCGGGGTGTTTTGACCGTTAGCCGGATCCACCATCGAGGCAAAACCGATACTCGATTGCATCCCCAAAATCTGCCCGACCAAGACAAACACTTGGGTGACAAACTGCGTCACCAACCCCATCGCCACACCGATGATCACTTGCTGAGCCGTGGTCAATAAACCGGCAAACGACAGCAACGCAATCTGATCGTTGACTTTGGGTAGCATTGGCATCGCCGTGAAGGTGATCGCCAAGGCTAAATACAGTCGGATTTTGGCCGAGACAAAGCGCGCGCCGAACACGGTCATCACCATCATCATGGACGAGATGCGCGTCAACGGCCACATGTAGTTG
Source organism: Photobacterium sp. 270122K (assembly GCF_059941365.1). Lineage (NCBI taxonomy): Bacteria > Pseudomonadati > Pseudomonadota > Gammaproteobacteria > Vibrionales > Vibrionaceae > Photobacterium > Photobacterium sp. 270122K. Next base: position 159,175 of record NZ_JBPOEN010000002.1, on the reverse strand, counting down.
GCGACCCAATCAAGCAACACTGCAGAGGTGAAATTCATCGTGTTCTCAGTACAGTAAGCTCGGGATCTGTTCAATGATGCGGTGGAAATAGTCCATCAACATCTGCGTCATCATGTGGCCAAAGAACATCAAGGCCAGCAAGGTCACGATCAAACGCGGCAAAAAACTCAGCGTCTGTTCGTTGATGGAGGTCGCGGCCTGAAACACCGCCACCACCAAGCCGATCAACAAACCGGGGATGACAATCACGCAGACCATCACCAGCACCATGTACAGCGCTTCTTGAAAGATCTCGACAAACGCTTCTGGGGTCATGTACCAAAGCTCCCTGCCAAGGTCGACAATATCAAGTTCCAACCATCGACCAACACAAACAACATCAGCTTAAACGGCAACGACACAATCATCGGTGACAACATCATCATACCCATGGCCATCAGCACCGACGCGACCACCAAGTCAATGATCAAAAATGGCAAGAACAACATGAAGCCGATTTGGAAAGCGGTTTTCAGCTCCGAGGTCACAAACGCGGGGATCAGCACCGTCATGGGCACGGTTTGCGGATCCGTTGCGGTCGAACCGGAGATTTGGACAAAGGTTTCGAGATCTTTGACCCGCGTTTGCTTGAGCATGAACTGGCGCAGCGGCTCTTGCGCCGCCTCAAACGCTTGGGTCGCGGTGATTTGTGCATTGATATACGGTTGCACCGCGTCTGTATTGATCTTGTCTATCACGGGTGACATAACGAAGAAGGTCAGGAACATCGCGATACCGATGATCACCTGATTCGACGGCGTTTGCTGCAAACCCATGGCTTGACGCAAAATCGACATCACCACCACAATACGGGTGAACGAGGTCATTAAGATAATAATGGCCGGCAAGAAACCGAGTGCCGTCATTAACGCCAAGATTTGCAAGGTGACCGAGTAGTCTTCGCTGCCGTCCGGATTCATGGTGACCGAGAACGCAGGAATGCCGCCGCCTCCGCCTTTGGTCAAGGTCATTTGGGTTGACCCCGCTTCCTGCTGCATCTGGCTCAGCGTGACACTTTGTGCCGCGCCGACCGACGTGGTTTCCGCCAAGGCCGGGAAAACCCACAACAACGAGAAAACCGCCAGAACGGCGGCAATCAGATTACTTCTTTTCATTTTTCTTCAACATCTTGCTCAGCTGTTGGGCAAAGTCGCCGCCAGGCTGCTCAACATCGGTGGGCAACGGCGTATCCAGTTTCCCCAAAAGGGAAATCTGCTGTTGCGTCACTCCCACCAGCATCTGCTCATCACCCACTTGCAGCAGCACAATGCGCTCGCGCTGCCCCACCGGTAACTGGCGAAGAATACGCAGGGGAGAAGGCCCACCCGGCATTCCCGCCCACTTCATGCGTTTGATCAACCATGCCAGCAAGACGATCACCATCAACACCACGATTAACGCGGCAAAGGTGGTAGCAAGGTTTAATTCCGGTCCGGTAGCCATGTTAGCGCAGCTTCTTAATACGTTCGGTTTGACTGATCACATCCGTCAAGCGGATCCCGAATTTATCGTTGACCACCACGACTTCACCGTGGGCAATCAAAGTACCGTTGACCAGCACATCCAGTGATTCACCGGCCACGCGATCCAGTTCAACTACCGACCCTTGGTTCAATTGCAGCAGGTTACGGATGCTGATTTGAGTGCGCCCCACTTCCATGGAAATGGTGACGGGAATATCCAGGATCGTGTCGAGCTTACGGCGCTCATCCTCACCGATCGGGGACGGTTCATCCGTTAATTCTTCCAAGGGTGCCAAGTGCGTGCTTTCGTCCAAGGCTTGCTCAGCCAGTGCCGCCGCCCAATCATCAGCCATTTGTTGGTCATTAGACATGTTTCTACCTCTTTGGACAGGCGTCCTTAGTTATTGCTGTCTTCGTTATGCAGGTTCAGCAGCGCTGTCCCTAATTCATCCCGATCAAGGAAAGCCAAATCGCTTTTCACCATATCCGGACGTTTTAATTTATCGGTAATTTTCAGCGCCACGTTGTCGCCCGACTTGCCCATTTTGGCGCGATAGGTCGGCAGATCTTCCACAAACACGGTCGCGGCTTCTGGCATATCAATCGGGATCACATCCCCCGGTTGCAACTCCATCAAATCGCGTAAGGTCAGCGTCACGTCCAACAACTTGGCGCGCATGTTCACCGGTACATCCATGATTTCGTCACGCAGGGCTTTGCTCCAACGCACGTCGGTATCCATCTTGTCACTCTGCACACCGGCATCAAGCAATTCGCGGATCGGCTCCACCATGGAATACGGCATCACCACATGAAAATCACCGCCGCCGCCATCCACTTCGATATGGAACGAGCTCACGACAATCACTTCCGTCGGGCTGACGATGTTGGCCATGGTCGGGTTCACTTCCGAGTCAAGGTATTCAAACTCAACCCCCATCACGGGTGACCAGGCTTCACGGTAATCTTCAAACACCAACTTCAGCAGCATCTGAACAATACGGCGCTCTGTGGGCGTAAACTCACGACCTTCGATTTTGGCGTGGAAACGCCCATCACCGCCAAAGAAGTTTTCCACCAAAATGAAAACCAGACGGGCTTCCATGGTGATCAGTGCGGTGCCTTTTAACGGGCGAAAACGCACCATGTTCAAACTGGTTGGGACATACAGGGTGTTTTGGTATTCACCAAACTTGATCATCTGCACCCCGTTGATCGACACTTCCGCCGTTTTGCGCAGCATGTTAAACAAGCTGATGCGCATATGACGGGCAAAGCGTTCATTGATCAATTCAAGGGTCGGCATCCGCCCACGGACAATACGGTCCTGTGAGGAGAAATCAAACGAGATAATACTGCCGCCATTGTTGCTACCGCTACCACGGCCAATATCATCATCGTCGTCGCTATCATCGACCCCATGCAAAAGGGCGTCGATTTCGTCTTGGGTTAATAAATCACTCACGGTCAACCTATTGCATGACAAAGCCCGTGAAGAGCACCCGCTCCACCACAGGACGGCCAGATACTTTCACCAGTGCATCTTGCACTGCCTTGAGGGCATACGTGCGCAATTCTGCACGTCCACCTGGGGCTCTTAATTGTTCAACGGTTGCCGCACCAAAGGTTTGCAGCAACGTGCTTTCCACTAACGGAATGTGTTGGTTCGCGGTCGCTTCATTGCGCTCGCCACGCACCAGCAGTTGTACTTTGACTTGCACCAAGCGATCCCGTCGGTCACCTGTCACATTGAAAATAAACGGCTGCGGCAAAATCACATAATACGCAGGCTCTACCACTGGCGTGGTCGTCGCGGGTAAGGTACTGGCCGCCGGGCTCATTGCCGCCGGTGTCGCCTCGTTGCCAAACATCCACCATGCGCCCATTCCGCCGCCCACCAGCAATAGCACAACACCGATGATCAACATCAGGCGTTTTTTCTTGCTACTTCCGTTTGAGTCCTCAGCCATCGCTGTTATTCCTTTACTGTGTCCGTTGTTACGGCTTGCTGTTTGAATTATCAGTATCTATTTTAGGGGCGCCATAGTAGCAGAGTCCCCCTTGTTTCCACTAGGCGTAATAGTCGACGCCGTCTTTGGCTTGTGACAGCCAGAAGTCCTGTGGACTCATGACATCACTGCCGTGTTCTCCCGGTAACGTGCCAGCTCTGGATGCGTCACCCTGTCGGCCATTCCCCGGACCATTTTGACCTTGCTGCGCGTGTTCATGCTGGCCTTGTTGTCCAGCAAACTGACGGCTGCTTTCTTGCTGCACCGAGGTTTGCGCGAGCTGCACCCCTTGCTGATTCAATAGCTCACGCAGGCGTGGCATGGCTTGTTCTATCAATTCTCGGGTCTGCGGGTTTGCCGCCGTAAACTGCACGCTGGCCTGATCGTTATTAATAGATAATCGGATCTGTAAGCGTCCCAATTCCGGTGGATCAAGGCGAATATCGACGTGTTTCAGGTTTTTCGACAGCATCATTTGCAGGCGATCAGCTAACTCATCCCCGCCTTGGGCTTGTGTCAGTAACAACGGCGGTTGAGCATTGGCGGCGGCCGGATCGTTCAATCGCGTTTGCATGGTCTGCATCGGTGACGCGGTGTGTGTTGCACGCACGCCTTCTGCCGCGTCATCGCCCCCTAATGCGGCCAATAAGGCTTTGGTTTCCTGTTCACTGCCCCCGGGGGTCGCAGCCGTCAGCAAGGCTGCATCGGCACCAAGCATGCCCATCGCACTGTCTGCACCGTCTGCACCGTCTGCGGTTACAAGCGTATCAAGCCCGAGGGGCATTTCACTGGTGTCGCCCGCCTGGGTGCTGGTGAGATCAATGGGCATACCACGCGTCTGGCTATCACGCTGCATCTCATCGGCGATCGTTGCCGATGAGGCGGGAGTCCCCGCGACCATCTGCGCTTGCGTGAAGGCAGATGCCGCACGCTGACCATCAGCGCTTTGCATCATGTTCTCGCCCTCTACCGATGTCCCCGTTCCCCCACCAGCATGTTGCGCTGTTGGGGCAAAAACCGACGACCAGACCGGCTCACTCTCAGGCTCACTGGCGCTCTCAACGTCAACCTCGGTACGTTGGGCTTCTGAGCTATCAGCCTCCGCACTCGCTACCTCAGCGTTAAGCTCAGTCACGGTATCGCCATGGGATGCGAATGGGGAGGAAAGCGGCAACATTTTGCCAGCCGCGTCTTCCGTACCGGCGGTAGCCGCTACATCAGAATCACCAAGTACCGTGCTCAATTGACGCTGATACTCTGCCATCTCTTGCAAAAAGGCATCCCCCTCTTGCATCGCTTGCTGGCTATCGACAGCCGCGCTGGCGCTGTCAGCAGACAAGGCTAAATCGGTTTCACCCGTTGGGATATTGTCACTCGCCATGGCTTCGGCAGCATTTTCAGCAGCACTCTCCGTTGCCGATGAAGATAACGAATCCGCCTCTTTTTCAGCGATCTCCTCGATACTGTTCTTGCTGCCTTCCTCAACCGCCGCAGCATCCGCCGCGTCGGAAAGCGAATGCCCAGATGCGCCAGACACCTTGTCGGCGTTGTCCGTGTGTGATGCACGATCAACAGGCTTACGCGCGGCGGGCTCAACGGCATCCGTCAGTCGGTGGGAAAAGTCATCACTCCCCGCCTCACTGACAGCACGCGCCGACGATGAGGCTGTTCGGCTCACCGGGGCGGAAGAAGAAGGATCGGAGGTAAACAAACGCGAAAACATCATAGTAACTCAGGGACTCATCAATCAGGCTAACACCCAGCCGTCAGACGGCTGACTGTCTCTATCAAGGTAAGCATCCATGCAAAAATCAAACCATGTATCTTTCGATCAGCGTTTCTCGACCATCCGGCGGGCAAACTGCAAGGTGGCAAATTCATCTAACATTTTCTGTTCTTGCCGATCGAGAAACTGCTGACGTTCCGTCTGTTTTTTCTCTAGCAACCATTCAATGGAGCGGCGCTTTTTTCGCATTTCATTCCAGTGGTCACTGCACTGCTCAACCTGAAAATCAAACTGGCTGGCGGCTTGTTTTTGTTTGGTGAGGGTTTCGTCAAGTTGGTTCAAAAACTTTTGTAAATGCCCGTAGGAACTGGCGGTTAAGCCTTGCTGTCCCCGCTCCGACAACTGACGGCAGTAGTCCAAGCGATACTGTTCAATCTGCTGGAGCTGGACATAATAGTTGTCCCGTTCAGTACGGGCCTGACTCAGCGCCAGCGAGGCGTTGTGCTCGTCATCTTTGGCGCGATCCAAGATCAGCGCGAGCGCGTGGTTTGACATTCTTTTCTCGATATCACGTTATTCGTCGGGCGCACGTTTATTTGGCTCGTCGTCATGGGACAAGGCCCTACCCGCCGAGCACCGAACGCAGCATGTTGATACACATATCGTACGGCACCGATTCTTTCATGGTCTGCTGCAAGTACCCGTCTAACCGCGGTTTAAAGGTAAATGCTTGGTCAATGGCTTGGTCGGTACCGGGCTTATACGCCCCGATCGACACCAAGTCTTGGTTTTTGCGACAAATCGACAAGATCTGTCGCACGGCCTTGGCCATCAACATGTGCTCTTCGCTCACAATCGCAGGCATCACACGGCTGACCGAGCGTTCCACATCAATCGCCGGATAATGACCGGCATCGGCCATTTCACGTGACAAGACAATGTGACCGTCCAAAATAGCGCGCGAGGCATCGGCAATCGGATCTTGTAAATCATCCCCTTCACTCAATACGGTGAAGAAAGCGGTGATCGAGCCTTGATGTTCGCCACCGTTACCGGCGCGTTCGACCAGCGCGGGCAGTTTGGCAAACACCGACGGCGGATACCCTTTGGTGGCCGGTGGCTCCCCGACTGACAGGGCGATTTCACGTTGCGCTTGGGCAAAACGGGTCAATGAGTCCATCAGCAGCAACACATCCAGCCCCTGATCACGGAAATATTCGGCAATGGTCAGGGCGGTTTGACAGCCTTTCAAACGCATGATGGGCGAGGCATCGGCAGGTGCCGCCACCACCACCGCACGCTGGCGGCCTTCATGGCCGAGAATTTCATCAATGAACTCTTTCACTTCTCGACCACGCTCACCGATCAAACCCACCACGACCACTTGGGCCGTGGTACCTCGGGTCATCATGCCCAAAGTCACCGATTTACCCACACCGGAACCGGCAAATAAGCCGATACGCTGGCCTTTGCCCACCGTCAACAGGCCATTGACGGCTTTCAGGCCGACATCCAGCGGCTCTTTGATCGGTTTACGGGAGAGGGGGTTGATCGGATCGGCGGTAAACGCTGCGCGCTGGGCGGTGTAGATCTCACCGAGCCCATCCAGCGGATTGCCGACACCGTCAATGACGCGGCCAAGCAATTCCATCCCCACCGGTAGACCGGCAGCTTGCAGCACGGGGGTTACCCGCGCGCCCGGCATCACGCCGGTTAACTGCTCACTGGGCATCAAAAACAGGGTATCACCGGAAAAACCGACGACTTCCGCTTCCATCTCGCCCGTTAAGGTTTCGACTTTGCACGTACTGCCGACGGGGGCGCGGCACCCGACAGCTTCTAACGTCAACCCGACGACCCGAACTAAGCGGCCCGATGCGACCGGTCGACGGGCCAAGTTATCAGTTTGATAACGCGCAAGACGCGCTGCCAACGCGGCCATTACACGGTGCCTTGCGGTACATCAGCGCTCGCTTCGCGGTCAGCCTCAGTCGCCTCTGCCGTTGATTCGCTTAATGCGCCATCTTGTGCCGCATCAGCCTGCATGGCCTGTTGGGCGTTACGCCCGATGAAATCGCTCAGCACATCGCGGATCCGGCTTTCCATTTGATAATCCACGGTCGAATCGCCGGCTTGCAGTTGCAAATCCCCCCGCTGTAACGCGGGTTCGGCCTGCAAACGCCACTGACGTTCGGCCAGATTGTCCTCACCGTAGGCGGTTTTCACTACCGCCAAGTCATCCGGATGCAACTGAATGGTCACGGTTTGGTTCGCGATCGGTAAGGTCGCAATACCGTCACGCAGGGTCTGCACAATCACTTGGGTATTGGTTTTCAGTTCCACTTGGATCACCTCGCGGGTCAGGCAAGTCACCAAGCGCAATAGCTCTTGCTCGACCGCGTTATCGACCTGTGCCAGCGGTGTCGCCAGTTGCTCAATCAACTGGGTCAGGTGCGTAACCTGCTCTGTGATTTGCTGTTGGCCTTGTGCCAACCCTTGCGCTAACCCTTGTTCCAGCCCTTGCGCGGTACCCTGCTCAAGGCCTTCGGTTTGTCCTTGTGTAAAGCCGTCCTGATAGCCCGATTCACGCCCTTCGGTCTGCCCTTCTTCATAGGCAGACTCACGGATCGCATCTAAATCAGCCGCGGTGAGTGGCGGCGGCCCCGGCTCTTCCTCGTCTTCAAACGCAGGCTCATGCCAGTCATGACGGTAGTTCAGGGCGTTATCTGACGCACTCTCAACCTCGTCGCTGTAATCGGGGTAAGCCCAACGCTCAAGCTCCTGCGCCTGATGTTCGGCCACGCGCATAAAACCACGGTGACGATCAGTAGACATCATTCACCTGCTGACAGCTATGCCCACGTGTACGGACGCACAAGTTCGACGGCATGTTATAAGAATTCATCCGCGCCGCCCCCTGTCAGCATAATTTCACCGGCATCGGACAAGCGACGCGCCACCGACAAAATTTCTTTCTGTGCCGCTTCCACATCCGCCACACGGATAGGCCCCATGGCTTCCAAATCTTCTTGCAGCATTTCTGCCGCACGCTTAGACATATTGCGTAGGATCTTCTCGCGTAACGTGTCATCCGCCCCTTTAAGGGCTTTCTGCAGCAGATCTTGCGGCACATCACGCAACAAGATTTGAATACCGCGATCGTCCACGTCCGACAGGTTGTCGAACACGAACATCAGATCTTCAATCTGGGTCGCCATATCTTCGTCATTGTCACGGATCTGATCCATCAGTAGCCCCTCAACATTGTTGTCGAGGTAGTTCATGATTTCGGCCGCTGCCTTCAGGCCGCCCATCTTGGCGGCTTGCGCGCCAGCTTGACCCGCAAACTGTTTCTCCATGATGTCATTCAACTCATGCAATGCCGCCGGTTGAACCTCTTCAAGGTTGGCAATACGCATCATCAAATCCAGACGTACACGCTCAGGGAACTGCGACAGAATTTCTGCCGATTGTTCCGGATCCAAGTAGGACAATACGATGGTTTGGATCTGTGGGTGTTCGTTATGGATGATGCTGGCCACCTGACGTGGATCCATCCATTTCAAGGAATCCAAACCACGCGAGCCGGTTCCCATTAGGATTTGATCCACCAAGTTATTGGCTTTGTCTTCACCCAGTGCCGCGATCAGGGTATTACGCACGAAGTCTTCGCTGTCCATCCCGATCCCGGTGTATTTCTGAATATCTTCGAGAAAGTGACGGTGCACAGCCGAGACTTTTTCTTGGCTGAGATCGCTCATGGAGGCCATGACGCCCCCCACGCGTTGCACTTGTTTCGGTTCAAGATGGCGAATAATACTGGCTGCATCCTGCTCGCTAAGGCTGAGCAGCAAAATCGCGGCCTTTTCTGATCCACTCAGTGTGGTCAGATCAAACTTTTTCGTTTCTGTGGTTACAACGTCATTAGCCATCTTCGTTTACCCAACTTCTTACAACTTGTGCGGCGAGATCCGGCTCATTAGCCACCAGCGCACGTACTGCTTTCAATAAATCTTCATCTCGGTGCAGGTTCGGCAGATCCATATTGCTGCTGCTCAGCTCCAGCGCGTCCACGCCATCCAGCTCACCACCCAGCAACTCCACACCGTCTCCACGCGCCAATATCGGTCGGCCATGTTCATCCAGCGGGGTACCGTCAGCGGCTTGGTTCGGATACAGCAACTTACGCATCGCCGGACGCACCAAGACCAGCATCACTACCACAATCACCAGTGCTGCCGCCAGCCAACGGACCCAAGTGTTGAAACTTGGGTGTTCCCATACTGGCAAATCGGCCATCACTTCTTGCTCTGGCACCGCGAACGGCATCGAAACCACTTCCAGCATGTCGCCACGCGCGTCAGAGAAACCGACACCGCCTTTCAGTAAGCGGCTGATCTTCATCAATTCGGCATCACTGACCGGCACACGGGTCGCTTCACCGGTTTCCGGATTCACCACCGACTTGTAGTCAATGGCCACAGAGACCGTTTGACGCTGTACCGTACCGGTTTGCGCCCGCTTGTGGCGGATCGTGGTGTCTAATTCAAAGTTACGGGTCGATTCACGGTGTACCGAGCCATTATCGCCGCTTTTCCCTGATTGCAGCTCCGCCACATCTTGCGGGATGGCACTGTCTGACGGCGGCTGGTTACTCAGCGCCCCCGGAATGCCGGCCACGGTTTTACCGTTGTTATAGTCTTCTAACGTGAATTCACTACGGGTAGAGGCTGTTGTCGGATCGTACTGCTTGTGGGTTTCCTCCACCGCACTGAAATCCATCGCCACATCCACCTGCGAGGTGTAGTTACCCAAGCCCAAAATCGGGATCAGGATGGCATCAATTTTTTCTCGCAACGCCTGCTCTTGTTTGCGCTCCAGCTCATACTCTTTACGCTGCGCGGTGGCGCTCGCATCTTCGGTACCGGAACTGAGCAAACGACCATGTTGATCGGTCACCGTCACGCGGGTCGGTTTTAGCCCCGGCACCGCCGTGGCCACCATGTCCACAATCGAGTCCACTTCTTGCTGGCCGAGTGCGCCGCTGGCCCCCAAGGTCAGAAAGACGGTCGCGGTGGCTTCTTGGTTATGACGCACAAACACGCTTTGCTTGGGCATTGCCAGCAACACCTGCGCTTTACGCACTTGGCGGATCTGCTCAATCGCACGGGCTAACTGGCGTTCACGACTGAGTTTTAAACGTTCTTGTTCAAGGCGCTGAGAGACCCCAAAGCCCATGTCTTGCAGCAGAATGTCGTCCCCTTCCGCCACGCGTTCATTCAGCCCGGCACGGGTCAGCTCTAGCTTCACCGACGCATAGTTATCGGCTGGCACGCGAAGCGTATTGCCTTCTAACGCGTATTCAATTTGCTTTTGGTCAAAGTGATCCAAAATCGGGATCAGCTCGGCGGTTTCATACGTCCCTAACGGGCGCATTTCCGGCTCTTTGATCCACGAGACGACCAACACGATCAAAGCGACACAGATCGCCACCGACAGCACCAAAATCACCTGACGCAGGAGATCCAAATTCCCCAGCATGCTATCGACACGCGACGGGTTTTTCTCTTCCGCTTCCGGCTGAAGGGCTAAATCATTGTCGGCCACTGTCGTTGCAGACGTATTGCCCGCGAGCGCGAGTTCGTTGTTGTTAGTTGAAGGATCTGACACTCAAGTATTCCTGCATTAAACCGGCATGTTCATTAGTTCTTTGTATGCTTCGACCATTTTGTTACGGACTTGCACGGTGGCTTCAAAGGCCACGCTGGATTTGTTGCGCGCGATCATCACATCTGACAGGGACACACTGCGATCCCCTTGATCAAAGCGTGTCGCCAAATCACTCGATTGCGCTTGCAACCCATTCACCGATTTAATCGCATCCCCTAACAGGGCACCGAAATCCGCACTGACCTGCTGGCCCGTGGCCGGACGTGAGGTATTGGTTGCTTCCAGCTTCATGGCCTGCAGCTCGGCTTGGAGTCCATTAATGTTCATTCTGCGTGTTACCTCTGCATAGGGTTATGTGCAGCCGTACCGAAACGGCACGGCGGTGAGCATGATTATGCGCACTAGACCGAGATGTCGATCCCAGCGTCTCGCATTTTGGCTAATTTGTAGCGTAAAGTTCGTGGACTGACCCCCAACTTCTCAGCGATGTCCTTGCGTCGCCCTTCACAGGCGCGAATGGCGTCTAGAATAATCGAAAACTCTTGTTCTCGCAGCTCATTTCCTAGCCCATCCCCCCCTGATGGTACGCTGCCTGTGACCGGTGCGGAGGCGGCAGGCACAAAGGGTGATCCTGCTTCAGAGAACGCGGCAGATGCTGACGCAACAGCCACCGATCCGGGGTCGACCTCACTGCATTGTTGCACGACCGTCAACTGTGGGGAAACGGCCTGTTCCACCGCCTGCTGTAACCCGCCCGCATCCAGCCAATCGAGCCCTTCCAGCAGAATGTCACTGGTACTGATGGTGGCGCCATTGCATAAAATCAGCGCACGCTGTACCACGTTGTCCAGCTCACGCACGTTACCCGGCCAACCATACTGTTGCAATTTGATCACCGTTTCCGCTTCCAGTGCAGGCACCGGCAACCCTTGCTTCATACAGTGGCGTTCCAACAGGTATTGGGCTAACGGGGCGATATCACCCGGACGTTCAGTCAGGGCTGGCCACGTCAGTGGGAACACATTCAGGCGATAATACAGATCCTCACGGAAATGCCCTTCTGTCACATACTGCTTCAAATCGCGGTTACTGGTGGCCAGCACCCGCACATCCAGTTTGATGCTTTTGCGACTGCCAAGACGTTCCACTTCACGCTCTTGCAAAACACGCAATAATTTCGCTTGCAGGCTTAATGCCATTTCACTGATCTCATCGAGCAAAATGGTACCGCCCTGGGCTTGTTCAAACTTGCCCGGACACGCCTGCACAGCGCCGGTAAACGCACCTTTTTCATAACCGAACAGGGTCGCTTCCAGCATGTTTTCCGGGATCGCCGCACAGTTGATGGCCACAAACGGCCCATCACGGCGCATCGAATGGCTATGGATATAACGCGACATCACTTCTTTGCCTGAGCCACTCGGCCCGAGCACCATTACATTGGCGTCGGTTTTCGCCACTTTTTCTGCCAATGCCAGCAATTTCAGCGATTTTTCGTCCGCCACCACCGCATGACCGATCTCTGTCTTCACGGGCGCATAGCGACTGATCATGTTCAGCAGCACTTCGGGCGCAAACGGCTTGGGCATGTAATCAATCGCGCCGTCCTTCATCGCAGACACCGCATCTTCAATGTTGGCGTAAGCGGTCATCAACAAGACAGGCAGTTTCGGCCAATGGTGTTTAATACTGCGCAGCAGACACAAACCATCCATGCCCGCCATTTGTACGTCGGAGACCACGATGTCGACCGCTTCCGCTTTAAGCAGTAGCAGTGCCTGCTCAGCACTGTCGGCTTCCAGCCAGTCATACCCCGCTAAAGCAAGGGTATCGACCAAGGCTTCACGCAAGCCTTCGTCATCTTCAACCACCAATACGCGGCTTTGGTTCATGGTGTTACTCCCATCGTGGTGTCTTCGGTATGGATCGTGGCCGCACAAGCAGCGGAGGTCGCTTTGGGAAGGCTCAACGTAAACGTGGCACCTTCACCCAGTACAGATGCCACCGTCAATTGGCCTTTGTGCGCATGCACCACCATCTGTACCACCGCGAGCCCGAGGCCAGTGCCTTGTTGTCGCGTGGTAAAGAAAGGTTCGAGAATTTTTTGCTGCATATCAGGCGCAATGCCCGGACCATTGTCACTCACGGCAATGTGTACCCACTCCTCTTGCACGCTCAGTTGCAAACGGATCTGCGCCTGTTTGCCTGCCATTTGAATGGCATTGGTGATCAGGTTACTGATGGCACTGGCCAGTGCATTGGCATTGCCCAGCACGGCCACCGCTTCATCATCACAATCGATACTGAAATCCACGTGACTCGCCAACACTTGGGCTTCCACCATGCGCTCAACCTCGTTCAGCAGGGTTTCCAAGCTAAACGGCGCGACCACTTTATTGTCGCCGCCTTTGGCAAACAGCAGCATGTCATTCACTTGCTTTTCCAAGTCATGCAGGCGGTCTACTAACTTGGTTTGAAAGCGTTCACGCGTCGGCTGTGTCAAATTCGGGGACGACAAATTGGCGGCATACAGCAAGGCACTCGACAACGGGGTACGCACTTGATGCGCCAATGACGCCACCATGCGGCCTAATGACGACAAGCGTTGCATGTCACTGATCCGCGACTGCAATAAGCGGGTTTCCGTCATGTCGGTAATAAAAATAAGCTGGCCACTGCTGGAGGCAGAGATCGCCAGTTTAACGCGGCGACCATTGCGCAATGACACTTCATGACCATCATCGTCACGCGGGGCAAACGCACGCTGGATCACATCAAACCAACGGACACCCGTTAACGGTGCGCCGAGTAAACGCAGGGCTTCTGGGTTGGCGTCACACACCACACCGGTAGAATCAAGAAAGATCACCCCTGACGGCATCACATCCAGTGCTTGCTGATAACGCGATACTTGTTGTTGCAGAGAGACTAACGAGGTGTGGGTGTCATCCATGTGTATCCTGATAATGCAAAAAATTGCTATAAAATCGTCATTAATGGACGATATAAAGCATTTTCCGTGCCAATAAAAAATACTGATTATCAGTGAGTTATGGATTAAGGAGGAGAGGTGACGGCGTCAAAAAAATGACACCGTCAAAATAGTACTTAACGCAGGGCTTCTTTGCTTAAGCCGTATTTACGCATTTTTTCGACCAGCGTAGTACGACGCATACCCAACATGTCGGCCGCGCGGGCAACGACACCGGTTTGTGCTTCCAGCGCCTGACGGATCATGTCGACTTCCAATTCCGCCAACATCTCTTTCAGGTTCAAGCCTTCAGGCGGCAAATCGCTCATGTTCACCGCTTCTTCCAACGCAACCGCGACAGCAGGCTCACACGCAAACATGTCAGCCAACGCACCACGCTCTTGCTCTTCCAATGAAAGGAAAGACGTTTCAGGCTGGAATGCCGGGATATCCGCGTAACGGTACTTCATTGGCAGGTGATTCACGTCCACCATTTCGCCCGGATAGAGGATGATCAAACGCTCCACCAGGTTCGCCAATTCACGAATGTTCCCCGGCCAGTTGTGCTCCATCAGTGATGTGATCGCACGTGGCGTGAAGTAAATGGGCTTCGCGCCTTCTGCTTCCATACGTGCCAACAATTCTTGCAGCAACAACGGGGTATCTTCAATGCGCTCACGCAGCGCAGGCATTTCGATTGGGAACACATTCAAACGGTAGTAGAGATCTTCACGGAACACATTCTGTTTGATCATCTCGTCCAAATTGCGGTGTGTTGCCGCCACAATGCGCACGTTCGCCTTGATGGTGCCACTGCCACCGACGCGCTCAAAGCAACGCTCTTGCAGCACACGCAGCAACTTCACCTGCATAGACATCGGCATATCACCGATCTCGTCTAAGAACAGAGTACCGCCTTCTGCCAACTCAAAACGGCCTTTACGGGTTGAAATCGCCCCCGTGAATGCGCCTTTTTCGTGACCGAACAGCTCGCTTTCCAGCAAATCGGGCGGAATAGCGCCACAGTTCACAGGGACAAACGGGCCTTTACCACGGGAGGAATGGTAGTGAATATTACGCGCAACCACTTCTTTACCCGTGCCTGATTCACCCAAAATCAGTACGCTGGCATCAGTCGCAGCCACTTGTTCAATCAAGTGACGGATCTGGCTGATGGCCTCACTGCGCCCCACCATACTGCGGAACAGGGTGTTTTTACGGCTAAGTTGTGGCACTTGGAACGCACGTTTACCTTGGTACTCCTGACAATGGCGCAATGCATCCATCAGGGGACTGTAGGTCAACGGCAAGTCTAGGTTGCCAACATAATTGGGAAAGCCTGCCAACTCACTCTCGTGGTTCGATAAGGCAATCACCGGAATGTGGTGATGAATACGTAAGTAATCCAGAATACGACTCAGTGATTTACCCGTACTGATCTGACCCAGTAAACAGGCACTCCACTCGTTTTCCCAGAGCGTACTGTCGACCTCGGAGCCTGAGATAACTTGATGTGATTCACCCATAAAGCCAAGAATGACACTAAGGTCATGGCGGTGATTAGGATCATCATCAATAACGAGGGTTTTTGCTAAACCTTGCATAGGAAAGATATTGCCTGCCTTTATAGGTGTTTTCTATTCTGTGGCGTTACATCATCTGAATAGTGCGAGTGATGCGCAATGCACAGTCCTTGTGATGTCACAGTAACCGAATTCTTTTTATATGATCTCAATCGCCTGATGGCGACAATCACAGACGATGCGTTTGCATTATCTGCCCATGACGAGATCCGATTTGGTTTAGCATTGTAATAAATGCTCACCAGAAGGCAACTGGGGACAACCAAAAGCTGTGACCCCAGTACAAAGGAAGATGCTCACTCTGGGCGATGTGATGAAAATATAGCCAATTGATATTCCCAAACTTTCATCATCACGGGAGTGATATCTCACAATTTATAACGCCATTCAGGGGATTGGCTTAGCCCAACTGCGTCATGTTGTGGAATTCAGCCGGGATCTGATCCCATGCCGATTTGATTTCACGCAGCATGCCGATAACATCATCCAGCGGCTCTGTCGTATTTTCACGGTTTGCTTTGTAGATTTGGTGGATCATGAAATCGTACAGCGCATCCAGATTCGCCGCAATTTCGCCGCCATCTTCCATCGACAAACAGGTACGCAGACTGATCACGATATCCAGCCCTTTACCGATGCGCTCCCCTTTCACTGCGATGTTGCCTTGCTCCATCGCCGCTTTTCCTTGGATCAAGCGTTCAATCGCCCCTGCCATCAGCATAGAAATCACACGATGGGGGGATGCTGATGTCAGCTGGCTGTCTACCGACACACGTTTATACGCTTGAAGCGAGCCTCTCATTGCCATTTTTATAACCTACCGAAATTTATTGTACATCTGTAACGAGCGTTGCCCGTGTACTAAGCGTTGCATGTGCTGAGCTGATTGTTCGCGATGATGCTGTACGTGCGCCATCAACTGAACGGTGCGGTCAATCGCCGCTTGCCACTGCACTTTTTCAAGCCGCGTGGGATCAGCCTGTAAGTGTTGCAACACCTGCTCACGCTGAGCGAGCAAGTGTTCAAGTAAGGGTGTATCCACCTCGCCGACGTGGGTCAGCAAGGTTGTAAGCTGTTGGTCAAGGTCTGCTAATTGCTGCATGTCGCGTTACTCTGTCTGCGGTTCGGGCGTTTACCGATGCTTACCCCGGCATCATGCTCATCATCGAGCTCAGCTGGCTTTTCATCTGCCCCATCGCATTGTCCATGGCCGTGAACTGATCATGGGTACGCTTTTGCACACTTTCCATGCGGCGATCTAACGTGGCCTGATCGCTGTTTAACTGCGACATCTGATCATTGAGGCTATTTTGGCGACTTTTAATGCTGCCGGTAATGCCGGTATGCGCGTGGATCAAATCTTCAATTTTACGGGCAAAGCCATCTTTGCTATTGAAGAAGGCACCGACATCGGTAAAGTTTTGACTGAGCTGGCGATCCAACAAGTCATAATCAATTTCCAACCGCCCTTCCATGGTGCTCATCACCCCAAGCTCACTCAGGGTTTTGACCGTGTCCGGCGCGCCGGCGACCGGGCTGGAGAACGCATTACGTAGCTGGTTATCCACCGAGCGAATAATGCTATCGCCCACCAGCGGGCCTTTCTCTTGGGTTTCCGGGTCAAATTTCCCCAAGTCTTGCGCCGTGGTATAGAACTGGTTGTACGCATTGACAAATTGCTCGATGGCACCGCCGACCGCGTTGCGATCGTAGGCCACTTCCACGGTCACCGTGTCTTTGATCGACTGGCCGTCTTTTTCCGATGTCATGGAAAGCAAATCAAGATCGACCCCTTTGATCGCATCTTCAATGGTATTGGTGTCACTGGTGACTTCGGCGATGCCGTCAATCAATACCTTGGCATCGGTGGCCGCTTGCATCTGTGTCATCGGGTTGATGTCGTTATGACGGTTAAACCCGAATTTTTGCAGTGTACTGTCAAACGGGGCATCGACCCGCACCTGCACTTGGTTGGCTTCCCCGCTTTTATCGGCGGTTAAGACCAAACGGGCGCCCACATCGTCTTTGATGACCGCCGCCATGACGCCTTTATTGTCAGGATGGCGGTTGATTAAACGCACGACATCCAAAATATTGCTTTCTTCTTTGGGGATCTCGACATCAAACATCGTGGTGCCGAGTGACAAAGACAGCGTGCCCGCGCCCAGCGGTTTCTCGTCATTGAACGGGCCGGAGACAATTTTATGCGCTTGCGCTAATTGCTCGACCTTTACATTGTATTTGCCCGGCAAGGCTTCATAGCTGGCTGTCGCCTTCAGCATGTCGCTGTTATCGGTACTCACGGTGCGCGCTGACAAGGTATGGTTACGGCGAAAATCCGACATCATGTATTTCATGTCGTCGAGCGATCCTTTCAGCTTGCCATAGGCACTGATACTGACATCAATATTGTCGCGCTGACGGGTGATACGCGCTTCTGTCGGCGCACGCTCCGCATCCACAATGGTTTTCACCATTTTATTGATGTCTAAACCAGACGCCGTTGCGGCTGCTCCTATGTTCATGAAATACCTCTTGTCACGGGGGTTGCGTCTACACTTTCGTCGTCACCAGACCACCGGAATGATTCACCAATTGGCGTGACAAGGCGAGCATGTCTTCATCGGGAAGTTGGCGCACCACATCGCCGGTACTTTTATCGTAAATGGTCACGGTATGCTTACCGGACGCTTCATCGATCCGAAAAGCCAACCCTTTGTTTAGCGTCGAACCGACAAACTCTTCAATTCGCTCGACCACTTTTTCTAATGCTTCTCGCTGCTGCTGACGCTGTTGTTCAACATCATGGCTCGATTCGGCCTGACGCGCGTCGTTCACTCGGTGTGTCGGTGATAACGGTGCTGTCGATGAGGCAGAAACAGGCTGTGCCGCGGAGGATGCCGTACCCGTGTTAACGGTGTGCATGGAATGCGATGTCACATCGCCTGCACGCTGAGTGGCATGGGTACCACTGACCACACGTGTAGCACTAGCAACATTTGTGCCAACAGGAGATTGAGAAACCGAGGGGGACGTAAGAGGAGGAAGTGAAGACGCAGAAATTGGGGGAGTATCCATCTTCTTTCACCGTCTAACAACGTGAAACGGCAAGGGAGGCGGGCTCCCTTGCCGTTATCATGTTGCGGATTAACCCAATAGGCTCATCGCCGCTTGCGGCGCTTGTTTCGCCTGCGCAAGGATAGACGTTGATGCCTGAGATAGGATCTGGCTCTTCGTCATTTGCGTGGTTTCTTTCGCAAAGTCTGTGTCACGAATACGGCTGTTAGACGCAGACACGTTCTCGTTCACGTTGTTCAAGTTGTTGATGGTGTGGCTTAGACGGTTTTGTGACGCACCTAGGTTCGCACGGTCTGAGTCAATTTGCTTCAGGGCGTTATCCAGTACGGCTACCGCTTGCTGAGAACCACCCACTGATGACACATCGATGTTCTGTACAGATGCACCGCCTGCGCCCGCTGCTGCGTTCGTCAGACCCAATGCAGCTACTGTTTTCGCGCCTTCAAAGTTGATCGCTTTGTCAGATTCAGTCACGACTTGCAGTGCAAGACCTTTGGTCACGTTGCCAGCTTCGTCTGTGGTTTCTACAGTCGCAACAGAGGCGTTCACGCCGTCAACCGCACCATTGATCTTGGTCGCTAGCTCTTCAAGGTCGTCGCCCGCTTTCATTTCAACTTTGGTGCCGTTGATTTTCAGATCTTCGGTTGCAAGTTCTGCTGACACTTCCCAGTCAGAGCTCACGCCTACGCTACCTTTGGTCGACGTACTGTTCATTGCATCAGCACGTAGATCGCTCATGGTTAGCTGTACCGCTTCACCTGAGTCTGCACCGACCTGAATTGAACGGCTACCGAACGTACCGTTGATCAGCTTTGTACCACCGAAAGACGTGGTTTCTGCGATACGGTTCAATTCGTCTTTCAACGACGTCACTTCGCCTTGGATCGCGTCGCGGTCTTCTTGTGAGTTCGCGCCGTTCGCAGACTGTAGAGACAGGTCACGCATACGCTGTAGGATGCTGGTTGATTCCTGCATAGAACCTTCAGCCGTTTGCGCCATTGAGATACCGTCGTTGGCGTTACGTACCGCAACGTCAAGACCACGGCTTTGCGTCATCAAACGGTTAGAGATCTGAAGACCTGCAGCATCGTCTTTTGCGCTGTTGATCTTGCTACCTGTTGCCAAGCGCTCCATAGATTTTGCCGATGCATCAGTTGCCTGATTCAGGTAACGCTGAGCGGTCATTGCAGAAACGTTAGTGTTTACGGTAACTGCCATAATGTATCTCCTTAAATCTTCAAAATGGCTTGACCAGCCCCGCCGGTAAAACCTCGATATTCTTTATACAGGTTCTGTAACGGCATGCTTTCAAAAACCTTTAAGACTTTTTTTTGAATTTTCCCACAACCGCTGAAAATAGCGTCAGAGTTCCCCACAAGGCTATCTTCAAGCAAGAGTCCAATCCAACTTAAGACAAACAGAAACGGCAAGAGGTTGCCCCCTTGCCGTTTCTGTTTGCCTCTTTGCCTTATCGCTGACCGCTAACGATCCAACAACGACTTACTGCAATAGGCTCATTGCCGCCTGTGGCACCTGCTTGGCCTGCGCCAAAATAGAGGTACTCGCCTGCTGCAAGATCTGGCTTTTGGTCATCTGCGTGGTTTCTTTGGCAAAATCCGTATCACGAATGCGGCTGTTTGATTCCGACACGTTTTCCGACACATTCGCCAAGTTATTAATGGTATGACCCAAACGGTTTTGTTTGGCACCCAGATCCGCACGCTGGCTATCAATGTATTTCAGCGCGGCATCCACAATGCCGACGGCTTTCTGTGCGCCACCCACCGTGTTCACGTCAATGTCTTGTACCGTGGTCGCCGTACTGGTGCCAGCAATCATGCTGGTTGCCGCACTGGCTGGGTTATTTTTGTCTGCCAGACCGGTGGCCATCACCGTGGTGCTGTCAATCACGATAGGCTCATCGCCTTCCGAGAAGATTTGCAGCTCACCCTTTTCGGTTACTGACGCAGACACGCGATCCGTCTGACCGTTAATGCGGGTCGCCACTTCTTCAAGATCATCGCCTTCAGGCAAATCAATGCTGATCTTATTTTCGGGTTTGCTGGCATCGCCCACCGAAAACACAATCTTATTGCCCGCACCGGTTTCCCAATCTGGCGTCGCCTGACCGGTACCTTTCACTAACTGGCCGCCCATTTCTTCATAGTCGCCACGCACACTGGTGATCCCCATGATGATGGCTTCACCCGAGTCCGCACCGATCTGGAACGCGGCTTCACCAAAGGTGCCGTTAAGCAGTTTACGGCCACCAAACGCGGTCGTTTCTGCGATACGGTTCAATTCATCTTTTAACGAGGCCACTTCGCCTTGAATAGCTGAACGATCTTCATCGGAGTTTGCCCCGTTCGCAGACTGGAGGGATAAGTCTCGAATACGTTGCAAGACATTGGTGGATTCCTGCATCGCCCCTTCGGCGGTTTGAGCAATGGAAATACCATCGTTAGCATTGCGCATGGCCACGTTTAAACCACGAGTCTGTGCCACCAAACGGTTCGAGATCTGCAGGCCGGCTGCATCGTCTTTTGCGCTGTTGATCTTACTGCCAGTCGATAGGCGTTCCATCGACGTATTCAGATCACTGGTTGCCTTACTCAAGTAACGCTGCGCAGTCATGGCAGATACGTTGGTATTAACAGTTACAGCCATTTTGCTCTCCTCTGATTTCCGCCCATCGGCGAAATCACCGACCCGTCACCATCAGAATGCTTAAAAAACAACGCGGTGGGATCAGCAATACAATAAATGATGGCGGCAAGGTGTGTCCGTTGCCGCCTAATAGCGACTTATAAGCAAGCTCTATGCCAAAAGTTAAAGCCATTATCGCCATGGCGCATATTGCTGTTGTGCATATTACCCGCATGCATGGCGATGTTACGGCTTGGCGTTTTACGCTTGCCTTATTAGATATAATTGAACAGGTTCAAATCTTTGGTTTTGGCAAAGGCTTGTTGTGAGGCTTGCAGTGCGGTCATGTTTTCGTTCAGTTCAATCACGGCGCTGGCGTAATCGAGATCTTCCAACGTCCCGCGCGCCTGACTCATCACTATTTTGAAATCTTGGTGCATGTCTTCTTGGCGATCCAAGGTTTGCAAACGGGTACCAATTTCCGAACGGGCACGGTTAATGTGCTTAAACCCTTGCGACAGTTCTGCTGATACCTGATGCAACTCGGCGGTCGCACTGGCGTCAGACACCTCGCTATCGGCTAAAGCGATCCCACGCTTGAATGCATCAAACACATTCACCGTGTCTTGTCGCGCCAGGCTGATACTGTCGCCGGGTTTGATTTCCCCTTCCACTTTCACTGCCAAGGTGCCAAATTGGATCCCCTCACGCGCATCGTACGCCGCGCGACTGACCAATTGGTCGTTCTGGAACAATTCATAGTTGGTGCCGTTACCGGACGATGAAAACGCAATACGGTAGGCCGCGTTATCGGTATTGTTGCTGTTGGTCGCTTGCGACAGCAGCAGTAACGAACCACTTTGCAGATCGTACTCTGGCTGATAATCACCAAACGGGTTGGGCACATCCATAAACAGCTTGTCACCGGCATCGTTCACCGGCACGGAGACAGACGCCCCCACTTGTGCCATACGCTGATAACTGTCGCCAGCATAGGTGACGCTGCCCGTGTTATCGCGAAAGAACGGCTGTTTGTCGTATTGGTTACCGGCAAACACATAGTTGCCGGATTCATCTTGGCTGTTAACCTGATTCATGAAGGAATCATACAAGCCTTGCAAATCCTGCTTGTGCGCCAGACGGTCATCACCCGACAAGGCACCGTTGACCATCATCATGGATTTACGTTTGGCTTCATCAAGCAAATTTTCCACCTCGGTGATCGCCGTCTCTTCGTTATCAAGACGGTTACGGGCCAGTGTGATGGTTTTAATCGACTGGTCGATCTGGGTGTTTTGCTGATCGAAATTCTGGATATAAATAGAGGCAACAGGATCGTCACCGGCTGTCAGCACGCGCTGACCCGAGGCAAGTTGCTGCTGATTTTCCGCAACCCGCACCTGCTGACGATTCATGTCATTGGTGACAGATTGGTAGTGGTGAAAACTGGCAATACGACCGATCATACGGGGTCAGGCTCCTTAGCGAGCTACGTTCAGTAGGGTGTCAAACGTTTCATTAGCCACGGTCATGATGCGCGATGACGCCATGTAGGCTTGCTGAAATTTCATCATATTTGCCGCTTCTTCATCGAGGTTGACCCCCGAGATCTCCGCGACACGGCTGGCCGCCGCTTCTTTTTCGACATTGCCCACGTCTTTCAAGCGGGCTGCCGAGGCTTTTTGCACCCCCATTTCGGTGTTTAAGCCTTGGTAGACATCCAGCACGCTGGCGCGGCCTTCATCCATAATTTTGGCACTCTGCAACGCCTGCATGCGCAGCAAGTTACCGTTGTCACCTTGAGCGGCGCGCAGGTTCACGGCGAACACATCGCCACCCGCTGCCCCGCCCGATAACGTAAACGCGGTGCCGTTAACAGCCACTTCACCGCCCGGTGGGTAAGGGGCGGGATCCTTCAAAATGCCGCCCTTCATATCCAGTACCGCGTATTGGCTGGCATCTGGCGAGATCGCCACCTGAAATTCGCTCAATGGCCCCCGTTGGGTCACGGCAAAATCGGCCTGTCCCTGTATTTGCGTGGCAGAGCTTAAATAACTTTGGGCGGCAATTTGGCCCGGATCCTTGATGGCCACGCTGATGTCAGCGGCACCGGTGCGGGTCGGGCGCAGTAAAATTTGCTCACCCGCACGCAACGGGGCGTCCATTTCAACGCGGAAGCCATCCACCGTAAACGCGGCAGGGTTACCGCTCGGCATGATTTTCTGACGCTCACCGTCTGGCGTGACCAACGCATGTTGGCTACCGTCAAACGACAGGGAATATTCGCCCTTTTTCAACGCATTCAGATCATCAATATACACTTTCACATCGGCGGTCGAGTCAGGCGGTAACACCACACGGGACGCCGCCAATGCCGGATCATTCATGTCACGGAACATGACGGCACCCACTTGCCCGTTCAAGTCCATTCCCTGCTGCTGCAGGCTATTCACGCTATGGGCAAAGCCCATTGCCATGCGACCGATTTCATCTTGTGCATGGGTCAGGGTTTCATCGCGGAACTGGAATAACGCCGCCATTTTGCCGCCAATGCCGTCATTACGAATGGTCTTTAACGACTGGCCTTCTTGAATGGCCAATTGGGTTTGTTGCGTATCCGGCTTGCCGCTCACCATGCGCAATTCACTGGCTTCGGTGCCCGAAACCAAGGTGTGACCACTGCCGATCATGATATTGAAGGTGTTGTCGTTTTTGGGCGTGACACTCACCTTGGTGTATTCAGACAGTTCGTTGATCAACGCTTGATGGCGATCCAGCAAATCGTTATTCACCGACGGCGATTTGATCAAACCATCGTGCACATCCACCAACTCTTTGGCGATATCATTCACACGATGCAACGTACGTGACAGCACTTCGCTGGTCTCTGACTTTTGACGCGCCAGCACGCTGTAGTTTTCGTTCAATCCCGCCGCTACCAACTTGGCTTTTTCCATCACGACTTTGCGCGATCCCATGTCATTGGGCGAGTCCGACAACGCTTTCACCGCGTCGTACCAGTCGTTCATGTCTTCCGGGATTTTTTTCGCGCTGTTGGACAACATGTTATCCAACCGGCCCAATTGCGTGTCTCGCTCATTGGCATAGCTGAGATTGGTGGTGGTCAGGTTCAGCTCATTACTGGCAAATTGGTCATAGCTGCGGCGAACTTCTGCCACATGCACACCGGTGCCGTGCTGATTGCCCCCCCACCAAATCGGATCATTGGTCTGCTGCTCCACCGACTGGCGGCTGTACCCTTCAGTGTTGACGTTATTGATGTTATGACTGGTCGTATTCAGCTGCCGCTGTGCGGTAAACAGACCGTGCGAGCCCATATTGAGCAAGTCAAACGCCATAAAGCCCCCTGAAGGTTGAGAAAAAAAGACAATAACGGGAAGATGTTAAGCGAAAATCGTGCCAAGTTTGGGAAAGAAAGGGACGAGTGCCGAGGGACGGGTCTCGCTTCGCTCCGAGGAAGAGCTGGGAAACAGTGGCGAGTATAAAGGAACGAGTAAGAGCGGAAAAACAAAAGCGGTAAATGATAGGAAGAGAAAATATATCGTGGTGCAAGGAAGTCAGTTCGTCATTTATGCTTTTACTTTACACTCGCCGACTCGACACTCGCCCCTTAAAACCGCTCTTCCTAGCCCCTCGTCCCTTCGATTCCCTAAGATCCTGCGCTGTCTACGTCCATATACCCTTTCACGGAATCCATCACGCCAATGATTTTATCGGCGTATTTCGGATCGGTGGCGTAGCCAGCTTGATGCAAGTTACGGATAAACTGCTTAGGATCTTCCGGTTGCGCCAAGGCATCACCGTAGCGCGGGTTGTCATTTAAGAAGCGTACGTAATCATTAAAGCTGTCTTGGTAATTGGCATAGGCGCGAAACGCCGCTTTTTCCTGTACGGGGATCCCTTGGTGGAATTCCAACGTATTCGTGGCCACCTTGCCGCCGTCCCAGCGAGGATCGGCTTTGATATTAAACAAGTTATGGCTTGAGCCTGCGGCATTTTTGATCACCTTTTTGCCCCACCCGGTTTCCAGTGCAGCTTGGGCGATCAATACTGCCGGATCGGTGCCTAAGGCTTTAGCGGCCTTCTTGGCAAACGGCGTCAGGCGGGCCACAAAGTCTTTCGGGGAATCAAACACTGGCTCGGCCTGACGTTTTTCCACTGCCGCAACCGGCGCAGAAAAGATCGAGGCAAAATCCACGCCCGATTCAGCCGACAGCGCCTTTAACACCTGTCCGTTTTGAATGGCTGCATCATTGTCTGGCGAGATATTGGCAGCAGCATGTTTGCTTGCCACCGGCGCGGCTTGAAAAATCTGTCGAATTTCAAATTCATCGCTCGCACGCTCAGCTGACAGCGCAGATTTAGCCTTATCGCCTTCCCCCTGCATTGCCGCTTTTTCTTTTTCACCGCCAAGCTGTTCAACAATCAAATCGGCCAACCCCAAGGAGCCTGAGCTACTCAGTTCACTGGCCATCTGCTCATCGTGCATCTGTTCAAAGAACTTACTGTTGCTGCTGCTCATTAAATCCGATTCAAAGGCTTCGTTGGCCTGTCGCATCGACTTAAACAACATCTGAGTAAAAATGGCTTCAAACTGCTGGGCTGCCGCTTTCAGCGATTCCCCTTGGTCGTTACCGATGCCCGCACGCAAGCGGTCAAGGTTAGCCATATCATGGATAAAACCTGGCGATGTGGTTTTCATACAGCCTCAATCAACGTCAGTAAATTCAATGAACACATTACAAAATGATCAGCTGGCCTTCGATGGCACCGGCTTGTTTTAAGGCCTGCAAAATGGCCATCAGATCTGACGGCGCAGCGCCCACCTGATTCACCGCACTGACCAATTCATCCAAGGTCACGCCCGGTTCAAATTTGAACATGCGTGATTCTTCTTCATTGACCTGCACGCCCGAGTTAGGCAGCACCACGGTTTTACCGCCCGAAAACGCATTCGGTTGGCTGGCACTGTAACTCTCTTTGATCGAGACCGTCATGCCACCGTGGGTGATCGCCGCAGGACGCAGTTTCACGTTCTGGCCGATCACGATGGTACCGGTACGGGAGTTCACGATGATCTTGGCCGCACCCGCCGCCGGATCAAATTCGAGGTTCTCAATCGTCGACAAGAACGCCACACGTTGACTCACATCACGCGGGGCGCGCACACGCACCGAGGTGGCATCCACAGCGGCGGCCATTTGCGGCCCCAAGAAACCATTGATCGCGTCAGACATGCGCTGTGCGGTAGTAAAGTCGGACTCAAACAGGTTAAACGTCAGGTAGTCACCGCGCGCAAACGGGTTCGGGATCTCTTGTTCAACGATCGCACCGTTACTGATCCGCCCCACGGTTGGGGTGTTCCCCACCACTTTAGAGCCGTCCGCACCGGTGGCCGAGAAGCCCCCCACCATCAAGCTGCCTTGGGCCACGGCATACACTTTGCCGTCCAAACCTTTTAAAAAAGTCTGTAGCAAGGTACCGCCGCGCAAGCTTTTGGCGGAGCCCAAAGACGATACCGTAATGTCGATGGTCTGGCCTTGTTTGGTGAACGCTGGCAAGGTGGCGTTGACCGCAACAGCAGCGACGTTCTTGGTTTTCGGCTTGGTGCCCGGCGGCAACTGAATACCGAAGTTTTGCAGCATGGCATTGAAGCTTTGATCGGTAAACGGCGTGGTTTCCCCCGTTCCCGGTAAGCCCACGACTAAACCGTAACCCACCAATTGGTTGCTACGCACACCGGCCACTTGTGAGACATCTTTGATCCGTGCGGCTTGCGCCGACCCGATCACACACATCATCACGGCGCCCAACAAAAAGTGCAATTTCACGCTGTTGTCCTGTTAAATACTGACGTTGAAGAAGCGAGACAACCAGCCTTGCTCTTGAATATCTTGTTGTTCACCCGTCGCCGAGTATTGGATCCGTGCATTGGCCAAACGGGTTGATAACACGGTGTTGTCCTGATCAATGTCGTCCGGACGTAACGTGCCGCTGACACGGATGTACTCTTCACCGGTATTGAGCATCAGCCACTTTTCACCCCGTACTAACAAGTTACCGTTCGGCAATACCTCAATCACTTCGACGGTGATCGAACCTTGTAGGCTGTTGCTTTGATCTGCCGAGGTACTGCCGGTAAAGGAGTTAGCATTGCTCATGCCGTAAGACAGATTACGATCACCAATGGTGACGTCTTTACCCCCGAGCATCACAGGATCCATCGACAAATCGGTCGATTTATCCAAATCAGCACTGGCGCTTTTTTTCGCCTGCGTGTTTTCTTCCAACATGATCGTCACGATGTCGCCCAAACCACGGGGTTTGGTGTCGTCATACAAGTCTTGCATGTAGGCGGTACTGAACAGTGAACCCGTTGCTGTTGCGTAATGTTCTGGCTTTTCTGGCGGGCGGATCGGCGCCCATGCCGGATCCCCAGCTTGCGGGTCTTCACGACGACGCAGTTTATCCACCAAGCCATCATCGGGCTGTGTACTGCCTTCTACCGCATCCACCGTGGTGGTGCCCGCGACCACATCCGACCCTTCGTCCGGTGTTTGCGCGCAGCCTGTCATGAACGCGGCAAGGGCGATCAACAGTGCCCAATGGTTATTTTTCACAGTCATTACTCGTTATAGCTGCTGGTTCACGTAGCTCAGCATCTGATCCACGGTCGAAATCACTTTGGAGTTCATTTCGTACACGCGCTGGGCTTCGATCATATTGACCAGCTCTTCCGTCACGTTCACGTTTGAGGTTTCCAGCATGGATTGGCGAATCGAGCCCAATCCCGCTAAGCCGGGAACGCCTTCCTGCGGATCGCCGCTGGCACCGGTTGGCAAGAACAGGTTCTGACCCACAGGCTCAAGGCCGCCTGGATTGATAAAGCCCACAGTGGTGAGCTGACCCAATACCTGGTTTTCTTGCTGGCCACGAATACGCGCCGACACTTCACCATCGGTACCGACCGTGATGCCAACCGCATCTTCCGGCACCACGATTTCAGGCTGCAACACATAACCGGAGCCCGTCGTAACCAACTGCCCGTCTCCATTCAGGGTGAACTGGCCGTTACGGGTGTAACCCATGTTACCGTCAGGCATCAAGACTTGGAAAAAGCCTTCCCCTTCGATCATCATGTCCATCGCATTATTGGAGGTTTGCGTGTTGCCTTGGGTGAACACTTTCTGTGTCGCCACCACTTTCGAACCCGCACCCAGCATCAAACCGGTCGGCAGTGTCGTATCCTGCGTCGCCTGGCCGCCAGGCTGGTTAATGTTCTGATAAAACAGATCCTCAAACACCGCACGACTTTTCTTAAAGCCCACGGTCGAGGCATTCGCCAAGTTATTAGAAATGGTCGAAATATTGGTTTGCTGGGCGTCAAGGCCGGTTTTACTGACCCATAAAGCTGGATGCATCTGAATTTCCTTTTATCGGTTAGCCTAAACGCAGCAATGATGATGACGCGGCATCCATTTCTTCTGCGGTTTTCATGAGTTTGACTTGCATTTCAAAGTGGCGCTGAAGATCGATCATACTGGTCATCTCCCCCACGGCATTCACGTTGCTGCCTTCCAATGCACCCGTCAGCAAGCTGACTTCCGGCGACGCATCGTAGGTTTCACCGGGAACGTTAGTCTTAAACAAGCCATCGGTATCTTTAAACAGCGATTTGTGGTTTGGCTTGACCAGTTTGATCTGATCAATCACTTCCATCGCATCCGGTGGGGCGCCCTGCGGCAACACGGACACCGTGCCGTCTTTGCCGATTTGAATTTTGCTGATTGGAAGAGGAATGAAGATCGGGCCGCCGCTGTCACCTACCAGCAAGTTACCATTGGTGTTCTGCAATAGGCCGGTTTCGTCTATTTTCAAATGCCCCGCACGGGTAAAGCTTTCTTGGCCCCCCGCATCTAATACGGTCAGCCAGCCATCGCCTTCAATCGCCACGTCGAGGTCACGACCCGTGGTCATCACAGATCCTTGCGCAAAGCTTTGTCCCGGACGTTCCGTCATGGCAAACACGCGGCTCGGTAAGCCTTCGCCATACGCCTGCATGCTTCGGGCCTGTTCGAGATCTGCGCGAAAACCGGTTGTTCTTACGTTAGCAAGGTTGTTGGCGTGTACTTGCATGCCATACATGTCTTGCTTCGCGCCACTCATGGCCAAATACAAAGCACGATCCATTATTGACTCTCCCAATCACTGTTGGTGATTTTTAAGCAATAATTATGCCACCGAGAGAGGCTCACGGTGATTCAAGGCGTTATTGATAAAACGAAGAGAAATGTCACGCTCAACCATGAAAGATACAAGTCATGGCAACAAACAGTCGTCAATATTTTGACGATAAAGATGAAAAGGAAAAGAAAAGGCTTATCGCAACAGAAGATAAAGCGCATCACGCCCCTTTTTACCGCCAATAATATGACGATACGAGAAAGAAGCAGGATAAAAAGAAAGAAGAAACGCGATGGCGAACCGTCCAGTAGACAGCGCCATCGCGCACCATACGTACAATCGCCGATTAACGGATTTGCAAGATGGTCTGCTGAAGCTGATTATCGACTTCCAATGCTCGGGAGTTAGCTTGGAAGTTACGCTGCGCGGTGATCAAGTCCACCAACTCTTGGGTCATGTCAATGTTGGACTGCTCCAGAGAGCCGCTCTTGATCGAACCAAAAGCGCCTTGGGTCGCTTCGCCCCAAATAGCCGCACCCGAATCTTGGCCTGACACCCACTGCGTGCCGCCTTTCGACACCAAGCCTTGCTCGTTCGCTACTCGCACCATGGCCACACGGCCAAGGGTGACGTTCTCACCGTTACTGTACGTGGCAACAATGGAGCCTTTGCCGTCGATGTCTACTTTGGTCAAGAAGCCGGTGGTCGCGCCATCTTCATTAAAACGGCGAATTTCAAACGGCGCTGCGTATTGGGTCGGCTGATCAAAATTGATGTTCAAGGTTTGTGCCATATCAGCACCGTTCATGTTCACCCCTGCGCCGCCTTGCTCTTCACTCGTACCCAAAGCTTGCGTGATGATCGGGTTGCCGTTGTTCACAGACTTCACCGAACCGTCGGTGTTAAATTCAATAAAGTGACCCTGATGACCGGTGCTGCCCATCGGGCCAGACGCCGCGCCAGAGGCCACTTCACCGTCACCTTCCGGTGTCATGTTAATGTCGAGCGCTTTCTCGCCCGTCGAATCGGTCACGGTGTAGTAGACCGCCCAGCGGTTTTCAGCCCCCTGACTTTTTGCACCTTCAACTGGCTGACCATCGGGACCCAATGGCGGCTCAGCCGAATCACCGCCGTTGTCTTTCACGTAATACGAGGTCATTTTGTACGGCTGACCCAGTGAGTCATACATGGTCACTGAGGTGGATTTGTTGTAAGTGCTCGGATCGTTAAAGTCAAAACGCGCCGGATCTTTTGCCGGTGCGGATGCCGGTACGTTCACACCAATATTGATGTTCTGCGATTCACGAGGCTGACCAAACTGATCCGGTACCACCATGGCTTGGGCTTCGTAAGAGCTAACCTGATCCGTGCCTTGGTCGACCTGATACCCCAACAGGTACTGACCTTCGGAGTTCACCACCTGATTGTCTTTGTTCAGGTGGAAGGCGCCGTTACGGGTCAAATTGTTGTTCTGTGGCTGCAATTTGTCATCGGCCACGGCAAAAAAACCGCTGCCGGAAATACGTAAGTCCATCGGGTTATTGGTGTACACACTCGAACCTTCGTGGAACTGCTGTGCGACAACCGATGTTTGCACACCGCCACCCGTGGTGGTTTTGGCGTTAGAAAAAATAGAGCTGGAATACACATCGCCAAACTCAGCACGCGACTCTTTAAAGCCGTAGGTGTTGGAGTTCGCAATGTTGTTACTGGTGGTATTCAGATCTTTTTGTGATGCACCGATACCGCTGAGTGAAATGTTAAATCCCATGGGGTGATTCTCCTACTGTCCGTTTAGACCTGACCGACTTCAAGTACGTCGGACAGTTTGAATGGCGAGTCAAACCCCGCCAGGTTTAGCATCACACTGCCGCTGCCATTGCCCAGCAGCACACTGTTCACGTTGGCATAGGTGGATACATCAAATTCGCGGTTATCACCGCCCACTAAGCCCGCCACTTTCAGGGTGTAACGCCCTTCCGGCAAAGGATTGCCACTTTCGTCTTTGCCGTCCCAGTCAATACGGTGCTCACCCGGTGGTTTCGCGCCCATATCGAAGGTTCTCAATAACTGACCTTGTTCGTTTTCAACACGTACCATCATGTTGTCCAACGCTTCCGGCAAACGTACCATGCCAGCCATGCCCCCCTCGGCCCCTTTCACGGAAGTCGAGCTTGGGATCAACACATCACGGCCAACCAATGACGACGCTTGCAGCGCTTGGTTCGAGGTCATCGCGTCATTCAGACTGCCGAACTGTTCGTTCATCTGGCTGATACCATCCACGGTGGCGAATGACGCCATCTGAGCGATCATCTGATCGTTACCCACGGGTTTAAACGGGTCTTGTTGTGCCAACTGTTTGGTCAGCAACGACAGGAAATCTTCTTGCTTGAGCTCATTCTGCCCGGTCGCTTTCTGGTTTTCCTGCAGCTTTTTCTCTTGCATCCCCTTGAGTTGGTCAAGATAGGACAGGCCGCTTTGACCGGCGCCTTGAATACTGGTCATCACTGAATCTCCTTAATCCTTATTTGCCCATCTGCAAGGTGCTCATCAGCATTTGTTTGCTGGCGTCGGCAACTTGGACATTACTTTGGTATGAACGGGACGCGGAAATCATGTTCGCCATCTCTTCCATCACATTGACGTTCGGCTTGTAGATAAAGCCTTCGGCATTGGCCAGCGGATGATCCGGGTTGTACTCCGCACGCAGTGGTTTTTCGCTTTCTACGATGCCTTTGACTTGTACCGGTACACTGTCTTCACGCTGGTAGCTGGCACTGTCGAGCGCCGCCGCAAAAATCGGATGACGGGCTTTGTACGTTTCATTGGCCGAGCTGCTCACGCTGTTGGCGTTCGCCAAGTTACTCGACGTGGTATTCAAACGTACCGATTCCGCACTCATGGCTGAGCCGGATACATTAAAGATATTAAACAGACTCATGCATTATTGTCCTTTCAATGCCTTGCTCAGGTTTTTAAACTTTGAGCCAAGAAAATCGAGCGACGCTTGATACTCAATCGAGTTCTGCATGAACAAGTTCTGCTCGAGCTGGGCGTCTACGGTATTGCCGTCACCGGTATCCGGTTGGGTAGGTACGCGGTATTTCTGCTCACCCGACACCTGTGTGGAGGCAGAGATATGCCGACCATTGGTGCGGCTGAGGCCAATATTTGCCCCTGACGTTGCCGCATTCAATGCGCGTTGAAAGTCGATGTCTTTTGCCTTGTAGCCCGGCGTGTTGGCGTTGGCCATGTTACTTGCCAGTGTTTCCGCACGTTTGGCACGGACACCTACGGTGTACTGGTGCACACCCAATGCTTTATCAAAAGAGATGGACATAAACTGCCTCCAAAATTCATTGCGAATTAAGAAGCAAAGGTTGTGCCAGTTTTATGAGAGAGGGACGAGGGGCGAGTTAAAAGGGACGAGGAAGAGCGGAAAAGCAGGAAAAACAGGGACTAGGGCAAAGGGACGAGTCAACGAGTATCGAGTTTCGAGGAAAGGCAGAAGAAGCGGGTGGGCCTGTGGGCCGGTTTTCAAAAACCATAAAAAAAGCAAACGCTTTCACGCTTGCTTTTCTATCGTGTCTCGTGCCAAGAACCGCTTTTACTCGTCCCTCGGCGCGCAGCATGACTCGAAACTCGAACCTGCTTTTACGCTTTTACTCGAAGCGCAGCGAGACTCGTCCCTAGAAACTCGCCCCTGCTTTACCCGCTCTTCCTCGTCCCTTCAGACTCGAAACTCGCCCCTGCCCTTATTTCAGCTTATAAATGATCCCAGGATTACAGCGGATCATCTCAAACTTGTCGCTTAGGCCGGTCAAGGACTCGGACGCGCCCAGCAGCAGGTAGCCGCCCGGGTTCAGGCTCATCGCCATTTGGTTTAGCACCTTGGCTTTCATTTCTGGCGAGAAGTAGATCAATACATTACGACAGAAAATCACATCAAACTTGCCCAGTAGCGCGTAGCTGTCTTTCAGGTTCTGCGGACGGAAGTTCACCATACGCTTCACCTTATCATTCACACGCATGCGACCATCGCCATTGTCTTCAAAAAACTGACGACGACGCTCCGGTGACAAACCACGGCTTAACGCCAAGTTGTCGTACGCGCCGGCACGGCACGCATCCAACATGGTCTGCGAAATGTCAGTGGCGGTGATCTGCACGCCACCGGCCAATACGCCCGGACGGCGCATCTGCATTTCCAGTGTCGTCATCGCAATGGAATACGGTTCTTGACCGGATGAACTGGCCGCCGACCAAATTTTGATCGGACGCTTCGACGCCGCCAATTCAGGCAAAATTTTATCAGCCAACACGGTGTACGGGTAAGTATCACGGAACCACAGCGTTTCATTGGTCGTCATGGCATCCACAGAGGCCACGCGCAATTCACGGTTGCGCCCTGAAATCACCAATTGCAGTAATTCAGATAAGGTGGTGAGCGAAAAACGACTGAGCAGAGGCGTCAATCGGCTGCGCACTAAATATTGTTTACTGTCACCGAGAACAATCCCACACTGGGCTTCAAGAAAACGACAAAATTCACGGTATTCTTGATCGTTGATGGTTATGGCTGTCATCTGCTTCTCTAATTGTTTTATTTTGGCATCGCGGCTTTTACCGCTGCACCGAGTTCATCCGGGTTAAATTTGGGAATAAATGCATTCGCACCCACCCTTTCAACCATGGCTTGGTTGAACACCCCACTCAGTGAAGTATGCAAAATCACATGCAGATTCTTAAGCGACGGATCGTTACGGATCTCAGCCGTCAGGGTGTAGCCATCCATTTCTGGCATTTCAATATCCGAAATGACCAAAGCCAACTGCTGATGGATATCGCCTTCCTTCGCCATGTTGCGCAGCGTCGTGATGGCTTCTTTGCCATCTTTCACCAACAGGCACTCACAGCCAATGGCTTCAATCGCGCGCTGCACCTGCTTACGGGCAACACTGGAGTCATCAGCCACCATCACGCGGCGCACCTCTGGCAAGGCATCCACGAGTTCTTCAAGTACGGTGCCAGAAATATCGGTATTCACCGGTGAAATCTCATCCAGGATCTTCTCAACATCCAAGATTTCAACCAACTCACCATCAATTTCCGTCACAGCCGTCAAGTAGTTAGCTCGTCCCGCCCCTTTGGGTGGCGGCAGGATCGATTCCCAGTTCATGTTGATAATACGCTCAACAGAAGACACCAGGAAGCCTTGGATCGAGCGGTTAAACTCAGAGATGATCACAAAGCAGTTATCCAAATCCTCGATCGGACGGCCACCGGTTGCCAAGCTCATATCAATCACTGAAATCGTCTGACCACGGATGTGCGCGATCCCTTTCACCAACGGGTGCAAGTTCGGCATGGTGGTCAATTTAGGGCACTGCAGTACCTCTTTCACTTTAAAGACATTGATTCCGTAACGCTGGCGACGCTGTAACCGGAACGTCAGCAGCTCAAGACGGTTTTGTCCCACAAGCTGCGTACGCTGGTTAACTGAATCCATGATCCCCGACATAAGGATGACTCCATGTTATTCGTTTTTATTTGTTGATATGTGTTCAATGGGAATTATCATGCTAATTCGCCTATCAGTATCGAGTGACACCTGTGATCCAAAGAACAAAATTATCATTCATTTGGTCTATCATCGGCCTCATTGGCATTTTCTTTAGCACATTTATTACGGCTGCGCCTTTATCGCCACAAGAAACCGTACAACAGACGGCTGAACAGTTTGTTTCCGCGCAAATTAACCCGCCCCATAATGCTACGTTGCAGGTTGAAGCCGCCGCACTCGACAGCCGCTTACGCTTTACCGACTGCCCGACACCGCTGGAAGCGACAATACCCGGTAAGCAAACCTTAAGCGGCAATGTCACCGTACTGATCCGCTGTGCCCAGCCGCAATGGCAAGTGTATGTGCCAGTCCGCACCCAGTTGTTATTGCCACGGGTCGTCGCGACGCGTCCACTGGGGCGCGGGCATGTGATCACCGCAGACGATCTACAAGTTCAGCACATTGAGCTGCGCTTTCAGCGCGGTGTGGCCTTTGATCGCCCAGAACAAATCGTCGGAGCCAAAATAAAGCGCAATGTCCAAATGGGCGATGCGGTGCTCGGTAATGATATTTGTGTCGTTTGTCGCAATGATGCGGTGACGATTCGCGCGGGCGGCAAGGGATTGCGTATTATGACCAAAGGCATCGCCCTGTCTGACGGTTCATTGGGCGAGCAAGTTCGGGTACAAAACAGCAAATCTAAACGCATTATTGATGCGGTGGTCACCGGGGTTAGCGACGTGAGCGTCAGCTACTAGGTCACGAATTTTGGACCGATAACGATGGTGCAAATAATTAAGGGACACACCCTAAGTGCTCTTGCGCCTTATGAACTATGCTGTATAGAAATAAAACAGACACAAATTAGGGCTAAAGTTCTGCCACTTACCGCCGACATAAGCCGTGTATTTCGATTTTTTCGTCCAAGGACTTCGTTTATGGCAAGTATTGACGCTTTTCGGTCCAGCCAACCTCTGACTGCCCGTACTTTGCAGAACACTGCAACCGGTTCGTCAGCCGGTGCGACGCAAGGCGCTTCACGCTCAACCTCTGAGCACAAAATGGGAGATGCCGTGTCACTGAGCTCACAAGGTAAAGCTGTCGGTCAGCTTCATCAGCAATTAGCGACAGAACCCAGCTTTGACAGCACCAAAGTGGCGGCGATCAAAGACGCCATTGCCAACGGCAGCTATGTGGTTGACGCGGAAAAGCTGGCATCTAACATGCTAAAATTTGAAGATGAATTACGCGGCATGTAGCGCATGCCAATAGAGAACCCATGATGTCTGCGTCGCTAGAACAATTACTGTCATTACAACACGCCACCTTGGTGTCGTTGTCGCGTTTGCTTGAGCAAGAGAAAGCAGCCATCGTTGAACGCAAAGCGGCGGATATCGCCCAATTGGCGAGCGAAAAACTGGCGTTGATCCATAAAGTCCAACAACACGATCATCAAATTGCCAGTCATGCCCAACGCCAACTGTTAGTCGATGATGCAACACTGGCAGAGCAAGTCACGCAGATCAAACACACCGTGGCTCGCTGTAAAGAGAGCAATCAGATCAACGGCGAAGCCCTGCAACGGGCACAGCTTAGCTTTCACAAACTCAATAACCTGTTTCAGCAAAGCCGCGGCAAACACCAGATGACCTACACCAGCGAAGGGATGGCACAAAACATTCGTTCACTGGGGACGAATATCAAAGCCTAAATCAACACCAGACGCGGGCGCCACTCGTTCACGGCGCTCCAGCTTTTGCTTTTTCTCGTCCCTGTTTTTGCTCTTCCTCAGGCTCTTGCTCGTTCCGCTTCTACTCGCCTTTGCTTCTGCTCTTTCAGCTTTTACGCGTCCCGCCCCTACTCGTCACTCGCCCCTGCGCTTCCCTTAAAACAACGTCTCTTGATGGGTCGGTACTTGATACACTTCACCGTGGCTCTTCATGCGCTCCATGCGGCGCAAATCCAACTGCAGTTCGGTCACATAACTGTCACCCACCGGGTAGCTGCGTAGTACCTCTGCCCCGCGAATAATGCCATCGACGGCGCCATCCGTGGTTTCCATGCCGAGCTGTTGATCTTCCATACCGGCACGGGCGCTGATGCGCATGCCATACACTTGCTCGGTCAGTTCACGGTACGCATCGATTTTCGACGCCCGCATCGCGCGGATACGCTTTTCTTCATCCGTGCGGCCACGCTGCTCGCTGACCGAGGCATAGCCGACCGCCGAGAGCACATTTTCATTGCGAATTTCTGCCAACGGCTGGCAACCCACTAAGCTAAACACCACCAGCCATAACCAGTAACGCATGTTGTTCTCCACTTTTTTCAACTTAAGCGCGGTGCTTAAGGTTTTAAAATCACGTTATTGCGGTCAAATTTCTGTGTGTCACTGCGCATGATCACACCATTTTGAAGGCGCATTTTATTTAAGGTATCCAAATCACGACCAATGCGATCTGCCGGCAAAAAGCCTTGCGCCGAGGCAATCACGACCCGTGAACGCATGCCGATAATACGGGCGTTCACCAAAATACCGCCGCCCTGACGCAACATCGTGCCCGTCAGCACATAATCCACCGGCTGCTCAGACGCTAACTCACGCCAATTACGGCTGATAGCAAAATCCCCTTCCGGCGTCACTTTGATCCCGCCTGTGGCTTTATAGTCCACCACGGTGTAACCGCGTTGCTGCATCTGGTACATAAACCCTTCGGTCACGATGTTGCCTAGCCAGTTGGTTTCATTCATGGCCTGCAAGTCGACAAACGAGGTCACCGCCAACGGCGTTTTTGCCGTCAGGTATTGATTAGAAGTGACAAGCTGCTCGGTCATGCTTTCGATAAAAAAGTCCATGGTATGGCGCGGGGTTTCTTGTAACAGAAACGCGCTCCCGGTGTACGGGGCTTTACCGTCATAGATCGGGGAGTAGGCGCAAGATACGGTCATCATCGCCAGTATCAAGACAATCCAATTTTTCATTCTAACCAGCTCCAGGTAAGGAAAG
This sequence comes from Photobacterium sp. 270122K, assembly GCF_059941365.1. Taxonomy (NCBI): domain Bacteria; kingdom Pseudomonadati; phylum Pseudomonadota; class Gammaproteobacteria; order Vibrionales; family Vibrionaceae; genus Photobacterium; species Photobacterium sp. 270122K. Next base: position 121,212 of record NZ_JBPOEN010000002.1, on the reverse strand, counting down.
ACGTGCGGCTGTATACCCAATTAACTTGTTATCGTACGACGCGATAAAAACTTTATCGATTCATCCTCAACGGGCTAATTCATCCCATGTTGACTAATGGGAACACTCTTTGCATAACGCTTATCATTGCGGTGATCGAAGGGGGCCAAGCGCCCACACAAAACGGTCCGTTTTCTCTTTCACTTGCCAAAGACTAGCAATATTCATACCCATGTTGAGCCTGAGTGTTAATTAATGAAAAATCGTTGTCTTATCGTGTTGAGTAGCCTGAGCCTGCTGTTCTCTTCTCCCCTGTTTGCAGCGTGGTTTGAAGTCACCGGCTCTGCCGTGCAGCTAGAAAGTGAAAGTGCTGCCCGTCAAAACGCACTCGAAGATGCGGTGTATCAGGCCATGCAGTATTCCGGTGCGAACATTGCCAGCATGCACAATTTGCGTGACTACTTGGCGACAGAGCGCAAAGAGTACCAATTCAGCGGCAGCGAAGTGCGCCATGTGTCGGTGATCAAAACCCGTAAGCGGGGCGGCAAGTTTTACCTCACCGCACGGGTGGATGTGTACCCATCGGCAAAAACTTGCCACAAGGTACAGTACAAGAAAGGCATTCTGCTCAGCGAGTTCACCCTCACGTCGCCACAGCACGCCGCTTTAGGGGCGATTTACCCGATCGGTCAATCTTTTACCCGCATTTTACAGCGTCAAATCAGCCGTCAATCTCAAAGCTTTGTGGTAGCCGATGTGACGCGCGTTCCAATCAATCCAAGCCAAGCCGATGCGATGACCATGCTGGCCGATGATAACGACGCGCAATACATTGTCAGCGGTGAAATTACCGACCTGACCTCCACGCTAGATCAAAAAGGCCGCAATGATGACAACATTCATCGCCAGTTTGCAGCGAGCTTGCAGATCATGGACGGTAAAACCGGCGAAATTCTGATGCAGAACAACTACCGCGAAATCGCTCAATGGCCCTTCGCGCGCGTCAGCCAAGTGGACACCCAGAGTGCACGTTTTTGGCAATCCAGCTATGGCCAAGCGGTTCAGCGCATCAGCCGTAATATGATGCTGGATCTTGAAAGCAACCTTTCTTGCCGCGCTAGCTTGCCGCAGGTGGTCAACAGTTATGGCAATACGGTGCAAATTAACGCTGGCCGCATTCACGGGGTGCAAGCGGGTGATCGCCTGGCGTTATGGCACAGCGCGGGCTTTATTGATCAAAATGGCACCCCACGTAACCGTATGGTACAAACCGGGATCACCTTAACGGTCGACCGGGTGTATGAAAAATCGGCAGAATTACACGTTGAGCAGGCAGAATTGGCAAGCAGCATTCAGCCTGGTGATTTGCTGACCAAACAGATTCAAAATTAAAAGTTACGCTTAATCTCTGGCGATAATTTTGTATAATACCCGCTCAAGCAATGACTTGCTGCTTCCTTAGCTCAGACGGATAGAGCGTCCCCCTCCTAAGGGGAAGGCCACTGGTTCGACTCCAGTAGGGAGCGCCATCTTCATCAAAACGCCCAGCCTATGCTGGGCGTTTTGCTTTCTGTTACCGCTTGCCGCTTTCTCCTCCTCTTCCCTTACCCTTTTGCCTTATTTCCCCTTCGTGAGCATCAATAAAAGCTGATGAGAACTAGACTTACAGTCTGATGGGATGAAAACACACTGCCACGCCATCCTTTTCTTTCTCTCGAGTATGGAAGCCGGCTATGACCTTGAAAGCAAAAGACGAGCTTTTATTGAACCACAGCGTCCGAAAGTACATTACGGAAAAATTAAACAGCACAGGGGCGACTCATTCCCCTTACGATACGGAACTCACCGCGGTCTTCATTTTTGCCGCAATCGGGATCGCGGTGGTGGTCTACCTGATCGTGCACCGGATCCTTGTACGCTTGATTAATTCGATGTTAAAGCGCAATAAAGAAACACTGGGCAACAGCCTGACGCAATTTGAAGTGCTGGAAAAACTCGCCCTACTCATTCCTGTGATGATCCTCGATCAACTCATTCCCGAAATACTGAGCCACGATCACTTACTTTCGACCATCACTGATCGGGTACTGAGCGTGACGTTTGTCGTCATCTTTCTCTGGATGCTGTTTGCCCTACTTGATGCCCTGAATGACATTGCCTCCGTCAAAGGCATCACCCGCCGCATGCCCATTAAAAGTTTTGTTCAGTTAATCAAGCTATTCACGTTTCTTATCGGTATCGTCGTCGGCATTTCAATTCTCTCCAACGAATCGCCGGTCATTTTCCTCAGTGGCTTAGGCGTGGCCACCGGCTTTGTCATGTTGATTTTCAAAGACACCCTTTTAGGCTTTGTCGCGGGGATCCAGCTGTCGGCGAATCGCATGATCAGCCTGAATGATTGGATTGAAATGGACGGCTTCAGCGCGAACGGTACCGTTGAAGAGATTTCGCTGACCACGGTAAAAGTCCGTAACTTTGACAATACCATCAGCATGTTGCCAGCTTATGCGTTAGTGCAAAACCCGTTCATCAACTGGCAGGGAATGTCGGATTCTGGTGGCCGTAGGATCATGCGTTCGGTCTATGTCGATGTCACCTCAATCCGTTTTATGACGCCGGATGAGATTGAAGCATTAAAAGAAGTGAGAATACTGCGCGAGTTTTTGTTTGAAAAAACGAAAGAGATTGATGCCTTTAATGAGGCGCTGGATGACATTCCTCATACCCTCAATACGCGGCAGTTAACCAACATAGGGATATTCCGTGCGTACTTGAGTACATACCTGCGTTCACACAATGACATTCACCAATATATGTTACTGATGGTCCGTCAGTTGGCGCCTACACAAGAAGGGCTTCCATTACAAATTTATGCATTCACGAACAGTACGGATTGGGCGTATTACGAGGGGGTACAGGCCGATATTTTTGACCATATTTATTCGATAATGCCGTTGTTTGACCTGCGCCCTTATCAGGCTTTTGGTGGCTATGATGCCAGCTTAATTGGCACCAAAGAGAGTCAATGAGCTATACCTGATGTTTTATGCCTAACATAAAGCATCTGGCATAAAAAACAGGTATAAAAAACGGGCATAAAAAAAGACCTGACAATGTCAGGTCTTTTTCTGAAATTTGGTGGAGCTAAGCGGGATCGAACCGCTGACCTCTTCGCTGCCAGCGAAGCGCTCTCCCAGCTGAGCTATAGCCCCAAAATCTGAAACTGATAATAAAAACTTAAGTAAATCATGTCAATACACCGATACCAACAATGTATGAGAACACACGAAAACTGAGAAAACGATCACATTTATGCCGAGTATCGAGTATCGAGTATCGAGTATCGAGTATCGAGTATCGAGTATCGACAAGATAGAATCAGAAAAGCAAAAGAAAAGAATGAAGATGAGAAAAAGTGAAAATAAACCGATAAAAAAGCGGAAAGCTTTCGCTTTCCGCTCGAGATTTTCACGCTATCACTACGACAAGCAATGATTAGCTGTTTGCTTCACGCTCAGCAATAAAGTCTAGCGCCATCTGGATACGTGCCATAACGCGCGCTTTACCCACAAGTTGCATCACAGCATCAACAGACGGTGATTGGCCTTGACCGGTAACAGCTACACGCAACGGCATACCCACTTTACCCATGCCTAGCTCAAGCTCTTCACACACTTGTGCAATCACAGCATGTAGGTTTTCAGTGGTCCATTCAGTCAGTGCATCCACTTTCGTCAATGCCAACGCTAGCGCGTCTTTCGCCACTGGGCGTAGGTGTTTCTTCGCCGCACCCGCTTCAAACTCGTTAAAGTCTTGGAAGAAGTAACGAGACTGCTCAGCCAATTCGATCAGCGTATTACAACGCTCACCCACTAGGGTGATCACGTCTGTTACTGCAGGACCGTTTTCAGTCGAAATTTCTTTCTGATCAAGGTGCCATTGCAGGTACTTCGCCACATACGCTGGCTCAGCCGTTTTAATGTAGTGGTTGTTCAACCAAAGTAGCTTGTCAGTGTTGAATGCAGAAGCAGACTTGCTCACTGATTCAAGGCTGAACAGATCAATCATCTCTTGCAGTGAGAAAATTTCCTGATCACCGTGAGACCAACCCAAACGCACCAAGTAGTTCAGTAGCGCTTGTGGTAGGTAACCTTCGTCACGATACTGCATCACGCTTACCGCACCGTGGCGCTTAGACAGTTTCGCACCGTCGTCACCCAGAATCATTGCACAGTGTGCAAACTCAGGCACTGGCGCACCCAATGCTTCATAGATGTTGATTTGACGTGGGGTGTTGTTGATGTGGTCTTCACCACGTACCACTTGGGTAATACCCATATCCCAGTCATCAATTACTACACAGAAGTTGTACGTCGGGCTACCGTCAGTACGGCGGATGATCAAGTCATCCAACTCGCTGTTTGCGATTTCAATACGGCCACGGATCTTGTCTTCAAAGACAACCGTGCCTTCTTTCGGGTTGCGGAAACGGATACAGAACGGAGACGCTTCTGTTGCCGCGGCGTTTGCTGCCACAATTTTCGGGTGATTTGCATCGTAGCGCGGCTTCAGGCCTGCAGCCATTTGCTCTTCACGCAGTTCGTCAAGTAGCGCTTTCGGGCAGTAACACTTGTACGCTTTATCTTCAGCCAGTAGCTGATCAACCACTTCATTGTAACGATCAAAACGTTTGGTCTGGTAGTAAGGACCTTCGTCCCAGTTCAGCTCCAACCATTCCATGCCTTCGATAATGGCATCGATCGCTTCCTGTGTAGAACGCTCTAGATCTGTATCTTCGATACGAAGTACGAATTCGCCACCCATGTGTTTAGCAAACAACCAAGAATATAGCGCTGTACGCGCACCACCTACGTGCAAGAAGCCTGTTGGGCTAGGTGCAAAGCGAGTTTTAACCGTCATTGAACATTACCTAATTAATGAAGTTACAGCGGATCAGATCCCGCTGATCGGGAAAATGGCTGTTATTCTATCACTGTTGGCTAAATCTACAATCATGAAGACAACCTGCCATACAGAGCAACAGCAGGGCATGAGGGCTAAACAACAGGTGCCATCAACAAGCGCCTTCGTAAGCACGACAAGGATCAAGTGCCATTTTCATCACCGCCAACGTGAATATACCGTTCCTCTCGTTATCGTCACTTTTTCATTTATTTAAAATAATAATGCCTCATTAAATCGAGCAGGATAGTACTTATTTTAAATTCATCCTGTCGTAAATATAAGACAATGAAGCGTATTTATATTTACACGAAAAGAAACTTCACTCTTAAAAATAAGAAGCACGATTCACCCCTCATCCCCACAAAACCAATAATAACCATAAGCAACTGAAATAAAAGAAAAATAAATAAAACACTTAATTGAGAATAAAAAATTAGATTTATTTGTGTGTTTTTTTTGATCTTTTGTGACGGCTATACATAAACTTAATTCAACGATAAGCAACGGATTGAATTATCTTCGTTTAGTAAAGGAATACACTTTCCCTACGTTCATCGAGGTGTGTATGAAAGGATTACTAATTGCAGCAATGGCTACGATGCTATTTATTTCTGGCAGTGTTTTTGCGAGTGGCACGCAAGGCGGTGGGGGTAATGGTTCTTCCGCGGCAGGGCCATGGGTTGATTGCAAACTGCCTGACGGCAGCGTCGACTACATCCCATTAATGATCTGCACCATGCAAAAAAACGGCAAGTTGAACTAGTAAAGCAGTCAGGGAGTGGTGAGACCACTCCCTAGGAATACTGTTGGTCGATACGTCAGTTAGACGTATGACAAAAAGATTATTGCTGATTCGCCCATTTAAGGAATGATAGGCGTTGTGCTTCAGATAGGCGCAAGAAATCGGCTTGCATCAGAATCATCGCATTGTTTCCTGACACCACAGGCTGCTGCACTGCAACTGCCGCTTGTGTATCAACGCTACCTGCACCGATAATTTGGAATGTTTTTGGTTCAGGTGCTGGGGCGACTTTCGCTGCTGCTGCAATCGCATAACCTTGTGAGCGATTATACATCGCCAATTCTTTGTCAAAATTACGGCCAAAAAGCGTTGATGTATCACCCGTTTTATTTCTCGGTAAGATATCAATGTTCGCCTTCACGGCACTGCCATTTTTAGCAACAATTTTCATTGATGGGTCAGCATCAAAGTTACTTTGATCAATGGCACTGATCAAGCGCATCGTTGGCTCAATCATAACGGTTTGGTCTTTCGCTTCAAACGTCATCACGATTGGTACAGAGCGGTATTTTTCTAATTGCCCCTGCCCTTCGATTAATTTCGATACGCGGACAACAACTTGGTTTAAACCATTATTGAGTGTGACGTTTTCAGTCGATTCTAAGAGATTAAGCTTTTTTTCTCCATTCACAAACATCGACTCTACGCCTGGTGCAAATTCGACATTTACGGCTGCTTGTGCACTGCTCATTGCGGCAAACACACTGGCAAAAAGTACGGCTTTTCCAAGTTTCATTAATCTCTCCTATAAAAAACGAGCATTGAAAATCAATGCTCGTTCTGGTCATTCTAAATCGGGTTAGGAATTAGAAGTAGTATTCAACACCCATTAGTAGACGCGTTGTGTCGCCTGCATCTGTACCGCCATCCATGTTGTAGTGACGGATGTCAGTGTATAGGTATGCGCTTGGTAGTAGGTAACCTAGACGACCTGTGATTGCCATATCGTCTGTATCAGAACCTGTTGTGCCATCAGCGTAGTCTGCTTCACCTGTACCTGCGAAGCCTACTTTGTAAACCCATGCACCGTTGTGAACGTACTGTGCTGTTGCAGAGTATGCCCACTGGCTGTCTTCACCGCCACCGATGTTATCAACAGTCATGTACTTACCAGCCGCCGTTAGCGTGATGTTACCGAAGAACATCGAACCACCGAAGATGGTGTATGCAGAACCGTCTGATGCCGCTGTTTCTTCAGTGTTTAAGTAGTAACCCGCGTGAACACTGAACATGTCTGCGCTGTAAGATGCAGCAAGGCTGTAAGCGATGTTGTCAGTCGCTGTGTCCATGTTGCTTGCAGTCGCTTGGAAGTTAAAGCCACCAAAGTTTGCAGAGTCAAAACGTAGCACGTGGTTTGCACGGTCTTCGAAGTTTGCTGAAATGTCGTTGTTCCAGTCAAATACGTTACCTAGACCTGGGTTTGAGTGTGGCCAGTCAACGTAGTTGTAAGCAGCAACTAGCTGACGACCGTATTTGAATGAACCCACGCCATCAAAGTCGAAACCTAGGTATGTATCACGGCCACCGAAGCTACCAGTACCGTCAGCGTTACCGCCGCTGTTTGATGCATCACCACCTTCGATTTGCCATACTAGGTTTGGACCGAAGTTGTCAAAATCCACTGTGCCACGGAAACCGATACGTGATTCGATGTTAGCAGTGATAGTGTCATCTTTACCAGCAGCATCAGGTGAATCGTACATCATGAAACCAGCAGCCTGTCCGTAAAGCTGCACGTTGCCGTCTAGAAGATCGATTGCTGCGTTAGCACCTGTTGAAGCCATTGCTGCTGTTGCGATTGCAGCGCCTAGTAGCGTACGTTTGAACATTTCCATGGAAAAAACTCCTAAAAATACTAGCTGTGTTTACTTGCGCCTTAAAGGTTGGCCGCCGAAGGCTGCAAGTAACTCTCCCGATATGTCAGCCGGTGAATCCGACTAATTCATATTTTTTTAGCGCTTTGATTGAACCTATTGGTTGAACCTCTGTCTGCTTCCTCACTAAGACTACTTTCGCCCTGAAAAACATCAATGAGAACTTAATTTATTGTGTTAAAAATATGACTCAGTGCAAACTTTGCGCGTATTAGTGATCGCGATCAAAATACCGCAACCAAGGCAACAAAAAAACAAACAAAACAAATAAAAACAATTACTTGCAAAAAACCTACGTATTAAAAATGCGAGTCACCTCGAAAGAATATTTTATTTAGCAAATTAGTTACATCTGTCATTTTTTGCCTTAACGGCTTCCGTTTACCTGCTAGGTTCGGAGTACAAAAAAACCGTTGCCCGCTATTTTCCTCCACTTGTAAGCAAAAAAAAGCTCCGCCACATGCATGGCAGAGCCTGATCTTTTGACCAAAATTCACACATTTATAGCAATGTGCTTAACGGGCGAGTAAATCAACCAACGCTTGCTCATCCCAAATCTCGATCCCTAACTCTTGGGCTTTCGCCAATTTTGACCCCGCGGCCTCACCGGCGACTAGCAAATCTGTCTTTTTAGAGACACTGCCCGTCACTTTCGCGCCTAGTTGCTGCAAAGCGGCTTTTGCATCCGAACGTGACAGTTGAGACAACGATCCCGTCAGTACCACAACCTTGCCTTCTAGCAGTCGCACTGCGCCCTCTTCCGGCGCTTCAATCACCGGCCAATGAATACCAACGGCAAGCAATTGTGTGATCACATCAAGGTTATGGGCTTCGCGGAAGAAGTTATACACGTGTGCGGCCACAATGGTGCCCACGTCCGGCACTTCAATCAACTGCTCTTTTGATGCTGACTGAATCGCTTCCAGTGTCTCAAAATGGTTAGCCAGGTTCGCAGCGGTCGCTTCACCGACTTCGCGAATGCCTAATGAATACAAGAAACGTGGCAACGTTGTGAGCGTGGAAGCCGCAAAAGCATCCACCAGCTTTTGTGCCGATTTAGGCCCCATACGTTCCAATACCGTCACGACGCCTGCTGACAGGGTGAACAGATCGGCTGGTGTCGTCACCATTTCACGATCAACCAACTGCTCGATGACCTTTTCACCACAACCATCAACATCCAACGCTTTACGTGACACAAAGTGCTTCAGGGCTTCTTTGCGCTGTGCCTGACAGAACAAGCCACCGGAACAACGCGCAACCGCTTCGCCTTCGACGCGCTCCACTTTAGAGTCACACACAGGGCAGGTTTGCGGGAACACAATCGCTTGAGCCTCTTCGGGACGGCGAGATTCCACCACCGACGCCACCTGCGGGATCACATCTCCTGCGCGGCGGATCACTACGGTATCGCCAATCATCACACCTAAACGCGCAATTTCATCGGCGTTATGCAAGGTGGCATTGCTGACCGTTACCCCGCCGACGAATACCGGCTCCAATTTGGCGACAGGCGTGATCGCGCCGGTACGGCCAACTTGAAACTCCACATTTTTCAGCAGGGTCATTTCTTCTTGTGCTGGGAATTTATACGCGATCGCCCAGCGTGGCGCACGCGCTACAAAACCCAATTGTTGTTGAATTTCAATGGCATTGATCTTAATAACCACGCCGTCAATCTCATACGGCAACGCCATGCGTTTCTCACCAATGGATTGATGGTACGCAATCACCGCATCCATCGAATCCAACGCGTGGATCTCCGGACACATTGGTAAGCCCCACGCTTTGAGCTGGACTAAGCGCTCGTACTGGCCATCTGCCAACGTCATGCCTTCCACCACCCCGGTAGAATACGCATAAAAGCTTAACGGACGTGTGGCGGTAATACGGGAATCCAACTGACGCAAACTGCCTGCAGCGGCATTACGTGGGTTAGCAAAGGGCTTCTCGCCTTTCTTTAATGCGCGTTCATTGAGCGCATCAAACCCTTTTTTCGGCATGAATACTTCACCACGCACTTCCAACTGCGCTGGCCAATCGCTTCCTTGCAGTTTCAGCGGGATGGCACGAATGGTACGCACATTCTCGGTAATATTTTCACCGGTAGCACCGTCACCGCGTGTCGCCGCTTGCACCAATACACCATCGACATACATCAAACTGACCGCCAAGCCATCCAGCTTCGGTTCACAGCAGTAAGACACATCAGTGTGACCCGGCAAGCGATCACGCAGGCGTTTTTCAAACGCACGTAGATCGTCGTCATTAAACGCGTTATCTAACGACAGCATCGGGATCTCATGCTTCACTTGGGTAAATCCGTCAAGTGGTGTACCACCGACACGCTGGCTTGGTGAATCCATGCTGATGAGTTCTGGGTGCGCGGCTTCTAATCGCAATAGCTCTTGCATCATGCGGTCATATTCAGCATCCGGGATCTCAGGATTATCTTCGACGTAATAGCGATGACCGTGATAGGCAAGACGATCGCGCAGCGCATTCAATTGCTGCTGAATATCATGACTCATTGTTTTTCCTATTCATATTCGATGACTCCGCCCTCTTTCATGACGGACTTCATGAACAGATATCGCGCAGTACAAAAAAACAAAGCCCTTTATACAACAAGGTATAAAGGGCTCAAAAAATAAAGGTGTCGCCCTGCGGCTTAAGCGTGCGAGTAGCGCATCGCTTTCTCGCGGTATTCCGTGATACGGCGTGGTGTGATCAAGTTACGTTCGTGATCAAGCACATCCGCTTCCAGAACATCCGCAATGCGTTGGACGGTTTGCAACATCAAGTTAAACGACTGATCGGCGCGTCCCGCTTGGCATGGCAACATCAAGTAGAACGCCACCCCAGGGGTTTCAAACTGCTCGTTCCCACCATCCGGGAAGTGCGCAGGGTGCACCATGTTGGTTGCGCAGAACAAACTCGGCCCTGTCCCCGCCATATCACTGTGACGGTGATAGACCGCGTTTTCACCAAAAATAAGATTGTGTTGTTCAAACGCCGTGAAGAGCTTATTACCGCGTAGCACATCACCATGGCGAGCATGCACGTTCAACACCAAGAAATCCGGTGGCAGCACTTCTGGCTCTGGCTCTGGCTCTGGCTCTGGCTCTGGCTCTGGCTCTGGCATAACAATCTCAGGCTGCGGTGCAGCAGGCGAAACCACCGCGGGCTCCGGCACAACAACTGAAGCGTGTTGCGGCTGAGCGATCGGTTGTTCAACCTGAAGAGGTTGGTCGCTCGGTTCAACCACAATCATATCTTCCACTGCCGTTTGTTGCTGGCCGCGTTCAATGTCTTCAATGGTCAACGTCGGCTCAATCACAGATGTCTCATTCATCGCACTTAACGTCGGTTCAACGCGCGTTTGAGCAGCAGGTGCTGCCGATTCTGGCATCGCAGCCGCCGGGGTAACCACAGGCTCAGTGATTGGCGCAGGCGCAGCAGCAGGGGCGGATGCCGCAGAGGTTGCATGTGACACTTGGCGGTGAGTCACTGGATTCTGAGGCGTCTGGCTCTGAGGAACAGGCGCCTGTGCTTGAGGCGTCACAGACACCGCCGGCGCTGTCACTTGCGGGGAGGTTACCTCCGCCGTCGGCGCTACATTTTGTGCCATCGCACGCTGTACAATGTCTTGCGCCGCCGCTTGTGGCGCGGCAACCGGTTGAGGCTCAATCACAGGCTCAGGGGCGACGACTGGCGTACTGTTTGCTGGAACGTTATCCGCAGGGTGACTATCCGCAGAGAAATTATCCAGTAGCGGATCCGCTTCCGGTTTCGCCCCGAAATGTAACGCTGGTTCTTTCCTTTCCGTTCGAAGAGGTTCAACGGGCGCAGCCTCATTGTTCATCACGCGAACACTGCCTACCCCATCTTGATCGAAACCGTCTGAATCACGTGATGAATCATCCAATTTCCCTAATGGTTTCTCACCAAATTTGGCGGGTTTTTCCTTTCGGCTACTCCATAAACCGTGCAACAGCAACGCTGCGATCGCAAGGGCACCGACAATAATAAGAACCAGACGCAATTCCTGCATATGAATACTCTGAATTTACTTGTTACCCATCAAGGGTGAATCAACCAAAAAGCACCACCTGTCTGGATATCCCTTCAGGCACTACCACAATTATTACAAATCCCTCTGTCTCTATTTACCGACCACAGAGAAATGGCGTTGGTTCCAAGGTAAAGAGACGGAACTCTGCTACGTATCACATTTTGACGGTTTCATCGAAAAAAGAGACGCCCACCTAATGTATCAAAACTCAAAACAGAATGAGAAGGTGAATGTGGCGATTCATGCAATATAGCGTTATTGAGCGCACAATCGACCAATCCTTAACCACTTACTGCCCCTCTGATTTATGCTAACGGCACCGATTTGCTTCTCACAAGCTAACACCGTTAATATCATTGATAGTCATGGCCACGCCAAATGTACAAAAAAATCAACGATTGCCAAGGAGCCTTTATGCAACCCCCTCAGCCAATCCAAGCGCCTCTCAGTGGTGCGGGGTATTTTTTCCGTGGATTATCTTTAGCAATGCAACCGGGTACACGCCGTTTTGTCTTGTTTCCACTGCTTATCAACATGGTGCTCTTTGGCACTGCATTCGGCTTTATTCTCAGCCAATTGAGTGACTGGATTGACGGCTGGATGGCGCTGTTACCCACATGGCTCGACTGGCTCTCCTACTTATTGTGGCCTCTGATCACCGTTGCCGTGCTGGTCACTTTCTCTTATTTGTTCAGCACCATTGCCAACTGGATCGCCGCCCCGTTTAACGGACTGCTCGCCGAACACCTCGAAGCCAAATTGACGGGCCAACCCGCGCCCGATGCGGGCATGGCCGCCATCATGAAAGATGTGCCTCGCATCATGCACCGTGAATGGATCAAGCTGAAATATTACCTGCCTAAAGCATTAGGGTTATTCATCTTGCTGTGGATCCCTGCGATCGGCCAGACCGTTGGGCCGGTGCTGTGGTTCTTGTTCAGCGCATGGATGATGAGTATCCAATATGCCGACTACCCGTTTGATAACCACAAAGTGCCGTTTCCCACCATGCGTGACGCGCTAAAAGTCAAACGCGGTAAGTCCCTCAGCTTTGGTAGCTTGGTCATGGTTTGCACCATGACGCCGATCGTAAATCTCTTTGTGATGCCGGTTGCCGTCTGTGGCGCAACGGCAATGTGGGTAGATAATTACCGAGATCAATACCGCGCACACTAACCCTTCCGAATTCATGGCACAGCAAGGCAGATCCTGCCTTGCTTTTCTCCCGTATCAAACACGTATTTCATTGTCTTCCCACCTCGCCTTTTTATTCTGCCATCCTCCTTCATAACAATAAGATATAACCACAAATTCCTTTCCAATCTGCCTGCATTGAGTATGCTGGGTGTGTCATTTAAATTTGAACGTGTTACGAAGGAACGATCACTATGAGTAAGATTTACGAAGATAACTCTCTAACAGTGGGTAATACTCCGCTAGTACGCCTCAACCGTGTCAGCAACGGCAATGTGCTGGCTAAAATTGAAGCCCGTAACCCAAGTTTCAGTGTTAAGTGCCGTATTGGCGCGAACATGATTTGGGATGCAGAGAAAAAAGGCCTTCTGAAAGAAGGTGTTGAACTGGTTGAGCCAACCAGTGGTAACACCGGTGTCGCACTGGCCTTCGTTGCCGCAGCACGTGGTTACAAACTAACATTAACCATGCCTGAAAGCATGAGCCTTGAGCGTCGTAAATTGCTCAAAGCCCTCGGCGCGAAACTCGTGCTAACAGAAGCGCCAAAAGGCATGAAAGGCGCAATTGAAAAAGCCGAAGAAATCGTCGCTTCAGCCCCTGACAAATTTTTGCTGCTTCAGCAGTTTAACAACCCCGCAAACCCTGAAATTCACGAAAAAACCACCGGCCCAGAGATCTGGGATGCCACCGACGGTGAGATAGATGTCTTTGTCTCAGGCGTAGGTACCGGCGGTACGCTAACGGGCGTTAGCCGTTATATCAAGCAGACCAAAGGCAAAGCGATTACCACGGTAGCTGTCGAGCCAAGTGAATCCCCAGTGATCACCCAAGCGCGTAACGGCGACGACATTAAACCTGCGCCACACAAGATCCAAGGGATCGGTGCTGGCTTCATTCCGGGTAACCTTGAATTAGCTTTGATTGATGAAGTGGAGCTGGTAAGCTCTGACGACGCCATTGAAATGGCACGTCGTCTGATGGAAGAAGAAGGGATCCTTGCCGGTATCTCATCCGGTGCTGCGGTCGTTGCCGCTAACCGTGTCGCAGAGCGTCCCGAATTTGCGGGCAAAAACATCGTCGTTATCCTACCAAGTTCAGGCGAACGTTATTTATCCACCGCGCTCTTTGCCGGTATTTTTACTGAAAAAGAAACCCAACAGTGATCACACTTTCACATGATGAGTTACCGTTTTTCAGCTAAAAGCCTCCCCTTGGGGGGCTTTTTTGTTGCATTTTGATTTTAGCTCTAATATAAAACCGTTGTGTATTATTTCTAGCTCCGAAATAAAAGGTCATGAAATGGCCATACCGGAGAAAGAAAAGAGAGAAAAGTCACAAAAAATTGACTTGGATTAATCTCAAACATCGAACTGTTGGGTAGTTTATACTCATGTGAGCGAATAAAGCCCGAACAGGCAAGCTTCACTGACAGTTACGTTAAAAAATTAAATAATTATTATCTATCATCGGGGTGAAAAATGTATCAGAAGCAAGTTGAGATCACTGCAGAAAACGGCCTACACACTCGTCCAGCAGCACAGTTCGTTAAAGAAGCTAAAGCTTTCGACGCAGACATCACAGTGACTTCAAACGGCAAAAGCGCTAGCGCAAAAAGCCTATTCAAGCTTCAAACTCTAGGTCTAGTAAAAGGCACAGTAGTAACTATCGCTGCTGAAGGTGCACAAGCTCAAGAAGCTGTTGACCACCTAGTTGCTCTAATGGACGAACTGCACTAATACGCAGCCCGCTATTACTTCCCCTAGTTTTAAGTTAATTTAAGGTAAGGCTATGATTTCAGGTATCCTGGCGTCTCCTGGTATTGCTTTTGGTAAAGCACTACTTCTGCAAGAAGAAGAGATTGTATTTAACAAAGCTTCTATCGCTGCAGACCAAATCGAGAACGAAATTCAGCGTTTCTTCGATGCTCGAAAAAAATCATCTGAGCAACTAGAAGTTATCAAAGAAAAAGCACGCATCACCTTTGGTGAAGAGAAAGAAGCCATCTTTGAAGGCCACATCATGTTGCTTGAAGATGAAGAGCTAGAAGAAGAAATCATAGCCTTCATTAAAGAGAACAATGCCTCTGCTGATGTTGCGATCCACGCAATCATCGAAGAGCAAGCGATGACGCTTGAATCCCTAGACGATGAATACCTCAAAGAGCGTGCAACCGACATCCGTGATATCGGTAACCGCTTTGTTAAGAATGCACTGGGTATCAGCATTGTTAACCTGAGCGCGATCAACGAAGAAGTGATCCTGGTTGCTAACGACCTCACCCCTTCTGAAACAGCGCAAATCAATCTAAATTACGTGCTTGGCTTTATTACTGATATCGGTGGTCGTACATCACACACCTCTATCATGGCGCGTTCTCTAGAACTTCCAGCTATCGTAGGTACAAACAACATTACCACTCAGGTGAAGAACGGCGACATGCTGATTCTTGACGCGATCAACAACAAGATCGTGATCAACCCATCTGACGATGAGCTAGCCCAATTCAAAGCGATCCGTGACGCGCACCTAGCTGAAAAAGAAGAGCTAGCGAAACTGAAAGATCTGCCTGCTATTACCCTAGACGGTAAGCAAGTAGAAGTGTGCGGTAACATTGGTACAGTGAAAGACTGTGACGGTATCAACCGTAACGGTGGCGAAGGTGTTGGCCTTTACCGTACTGAATTCCTGTTCATGGACCGTGATGCACTTCCTACTGAGGAAGAGCAATACATCGCTTACAAAGAAGTTGCAGAAGCGATGCATGGCGAATCTGTGATTATCCGTACTATGGATATCGGTGGTGACAAAGACCTGCCGTACATGGATCTACCAAAAGAAATGAACCCGTTCCTGGGCTGGCGCGCAGTGCGTATCAGCTTGGATCGTCGTGAAATTCTACGCGACCAACTACGTGGTATTCTTCGTGCGTCTGCACACGGTAAAATCCGCATTATGTTCCCGATGATCAT
Source organism: Photobacterium sp. 270122K (assembly GCF_059941365.1). Classification (NCBI taxonomy): domain Bacteria; kingdom Pseudomonadati; phylum Pseudomonadota; class Gammaproteobacteria; order Vibrionales; family Vibrionaceae; genus Photobacterium; species Photobacterium sp. 270122K. The sequence goes on along the minus strand of NZ_JBPOEN010000002.1, from coordinate 105,354 downwards.
TTCTGTTGAAGAGATCCGTGAACTGAAAGCGGCAATTGAAGAATACAAAGCAGAACTTCGTACTGAAGGTCTGGCATTTGATGAAAACATCGAAATCGGTGTAATGGTTGAAACGCCAGCAGCTGCTGCGATTGCTCACCACCTAGCAAAAGAAGTTGAGTTCTTTAGTATTGGTACTAATGACTTAACCCAGTATACTCTTGCGGTTGACCGTGGTAATGAGCTGATCTCTCACCTTTACAACCCACTCTCTCCAGCAGTGCTAACTGTGATCAAGCAGGTTATTGATGCTTCTCACAAAGAAGGCAAGTGGACAGGTATGTGTGGTGAGCTTGCGGGTGATGAGCGTGCAACCCTACTACTACTGGGTATGGGTCTGGACGAATTCAGCATGAGCGGAATTTCAATTCCTCGCATTAAGAAAATTATCCGTAACGCAAACTTTGCTGATGTAAAAGCTATGGCTGAGCAAGCGCTTGCTATGCCTACTGCTGCTGAAATCGAAGCACACGTAGAAAAATTCATCGCAGAAAAGACCATCTGCTAAAATACCTGCAGATAAAATAACAACGCTTAGGAGCAACGATATGGGTCTGTTTGACAAATTGAAGAAGCTGGTTTCTGACGACAGCACTGAAGCTGGTGCTATTGAAATCATCGCACCACTATCTGGTGAAATTGTAAACATCGAAGATGTGCCAGATGTTGTGTTTGCAGAAAAAATCGTTGGTGACGGTATCGCTATCAAACCTGCTGGCAACAAAATGGTTGCACCAGTAAACGGTACTATCGGTAAGATTTTTGAAACTAACCACGCATTCTCTATCGAGTCTGACGACGGCATCGAGCTATTCGTTCACTTCGGTATCGACACTGTTGAACTGAAAGGTGAAGGCTTCACGCGTATCGCGGAAGAAGGCCAAACTGTGAAAGTGGGCGACACTATCATCGAGTTCGATCTAGCATTGCTAGAAGAGAAAGCGAAATCAACTCTGACTCCAGTTGTTATCTCTAACATGGACGAAATCAAAGAGCTGAACAAACTTTCTGGCGCAACAACTGTGGGTGTTACTCCAGTTATCCGCATCAAGAAATAAGATTGCTTCAATCTTTGCAAAAACGCTGCCTACGGGCGGCGTTTTTTTATACTTAAAATTCGAGTCGCGAGTTTACAGGGACGAGTAAAAGCGGAAGAGCAAAGAAGGGGCAGAAGCGAGTCACGCGTTGCTATATTGCCATAGGGCCTCAGGTCCATAGCACCGCTCTTAAACCGCTTTTGCTTTTCCGCACTGACTCGCCCCTCGGCGCGCAGCGAGACCCGTCCCTAGACACTCGCCCCCTTTCTTTGTCAAAAAAATCCCCGGCCTTTCGACCAGGGATTCATCTTTCAATGCGGATTCCGCTTCAACGCTTACAGCGCAGCAAGCACTTCCATTGACGGTGCAAAGAAGTATGCACCCGTTACTGCGGTGGTAAAGCGCAATAGCTGATCTGTCTTGCCGTCTGTTTCGCCGTACATGCTCTCTAGCATCACATTAAAGTTATGCTGGTTATTACAGTATGCAATGAACAGTAGGCCATGATCGCCCGTTACCGTGCCGTATGGCAGGCTATGGCGTACAATCTTCAGGCCTTTACCTTCTTCTTTGATATCCACACGGCCAACGTGAGAGGCCGCAGGTACGTCTTCCAGCTCGACGGAATCCGCACGTGTACGACCAATCACTTTTTCCTGTGCTTGCATATTCAAACGGTTAAACGCCGGTAGATTGTGTACAAAACGCTGCACCATCACAAAGCTACCACCCGCATAATCACCGCTTTGGATCAGTGCGACATCAGAACGTGCTTCGCGCGTTTTCGGGTTTTCTGTGCCATCGATAAAGCCTGTCATATCGCGAGCATCAAGGTATCGGAAACCGTATGTCTCATCCATCACTTCCACTTGATCCGCAATTGGCTGCATGAACTGGCGTAATAGGTAGAAGTTCAAATCGTGGCGGCTGGAGTTCACGTGCAGCAGAATATCTCCCCCTGTCGCAGGGGCGGTAATGTCGTCTTTGCCCAACGCAACGAAGTTATCGAACTCCGCAGGGCAGCCTTTTTCTAACGACAACCAGAAATCTTTACCAAATGCGATACTTGCACGAAGATCAGAATGCGGCTGCAGTTCGTTCAACGCAGCAACTTGATCATGGATCTGCTGACATTGTGCCAACACCGCTTTTGCGTCACCTGTCACTTTCATTACTGCATACAATGCAAATGGACCTGCCTCAGGCAAAATCAGAGGTTGTGCAGTGGCCATACTCTTCTCCTAAATAGCGAGTGCTGATATGTATCCTGTGTGATCGGACACCGTATATTGCACCAAACGTGGGCATTACGGGCAATCACATCAGGATAAACTGAATTCGCAAGGATTATAGCGCGATTTACATCCGGAAAGTTGATCATTGTCAGCACTCACCAATAACCTAACACGCTCACCAGATTTAATCGTTGTAGCCACAAGAAGGGATTCAGCGGCAGGGAAAAGGCGGTCATTCCGAAAGAGCCGGATAAAGAAAGGCAAGGCGTGGCAAAATCATAGGGGCCGAAAATAAAAAACGCGCCTGATAAGGCGCGTTTTAATGAAGCATAAAAGACAAAATGATTTCCTTATACGGTTGTAACGGCCACCTGTAACTTCACTTGCTCATCAGCACTGTCGGTCGATTCAAACAACGCCGGCGTATCCAACCCCGTCGATAATGTCGGTGCAATCACGGTACGCCAGCCACCGTCATCCAGACGCTCTTTGACTTTAAACGCAATCGTCACTTCTTCCGCAGAAATCGCGAGCAGTTCAGCACTGCCAACCAGTTCACGCGCACTTTGATCGGCATCTGCCGTACCAAAAAAAACAGTTTCTTCACCCGGCAACAATGACAGTGATGTGTTCACTGACTGCGTAATACCCGATGCACCGGTCACTTCAAAATTCACATCTAACAGCCAGTCAGCCATCGCCAGTGGGCTTAATAGCGCACTGAACAGGACTAAGCCTTTACCCCATTCGTTCATGACTCTTTACCTCTTCTAACGGCTTATCCGCAAATGTATTCCTGACCCGCGAACTGCGGTAGAGGTAAAACCCGAGCCAAAGTGTAAGCAATAAACTTAACGCGCGGGTCCAGCTGAACTCACCGTGGGTGAGGATCAATTGGTACACTTGCAAAGCACAATCAACGGTATAGCTAAACAAAAGGACATATTTACCTTGCTGCCATACCCAATTTATAACCTTATTATTTTTGTGTCGGTAACCGGCAAGCCACATGAAGATCACTGCGGGTAATCCCAGCCCCATCGCCAGATACAAATTTTCAGGCAGTGGGTACAGTATCTCGAGCACTTGCGCACCATGTTGTCGACTGGCCCCCGCCATCACAAAGACAATCCATGCCTTCGCACTAAACCATAAACACAGCCACAACATGGCTGACGGTTTCAACAAGCCATGCTTGTCGTAGGCTTCTATTGGATATAACACTGACTTTCCTCATTAACATTGCTCTTTATGCAATGGAGGTGCGTCAGCCATTTTTCAATAGCCAGCCGGCGGGTCGTCGTACACTTGGTCAATACCTCCTCATCTGAAAAAGCCAAGAAGGTGTTGTTGTCATACCGTATCGTCAAGATAATCCTTTCCACGACTACCACCACACCAAACGCTAAATTCTGTGGCGAACCGCACTATTTGGATATACGTCTTGTAAGCCAGATCACGTTTTTTCCGTTCTAAAATGGCGTTTTTCTAATTTTATTACAGCCATCACAACACGTGATCTTATTCAAATCTCACCACGACATACGCACATTACCATTACTTTTCATGAGTTTATTGCATAACAAAAGCATAAATATTGTGTTCACACCCTGTACATTTATTGAAATATAATTACGTTCTTTAGGACATCTTTTACCACCGCTTACCATTTACTTACGCTATCGGTATAATTTACTTATCCTCATTCTGACTGATAATATTTCATGGCGACGAAAAAAGTACATTCAACTCCCTCACCGGAAACGCAACAAGAAGCGATGAATATTGCCCGCGCCACGCAAAAGCCAGGGCAAACCAAAGAACAAACGAAACTCATCGCTCAAGGGATCCAACACGGCATTGAACTGTATAAAAAGCAGCAAAAGGTCAAATCCCGCGAACGCGACAAACAGCGTAAGAAAGGCACCAAGGAAAAGCCGTCTCTCGTAGACAGCGCAGCAGCCACCACTGCCAATACATCTGCCCAGCACACGGTTCCTGCCCGTACACAGTGGCTACCTTGGGTGTTATTGGTCGCCTCTTGGGTTGGATTCATCATCTATACCCAGCTCTGATTCGCGTACGGCCATATAAGGAGATATCACCATGCGCCCTCACCTTTATCGGACACTCACCTTGGTTGGCCTTAGCAGCCTACTGATGGCCTGTGGCAGTCACGAACATACCGACCCGACCGTTAACCGTTATCACATTAACCAGATCTGCAGCGACAGCCCCAATTGTGTCTCTACCCTGGATGAGAGGGAGCAACATGTGCTGTCTCCTTTTGTCCTCACAGACAAAGGCAGTCACCGTTGGAAGCAAATTCAACGCTTAGCCCTGACGTTGCCGGGTGCCGCATTGGCCGATGAGCAAACGCAGTATTTTCGCGTCGAATGTACCAGCATGATTTTCCGTTTTATTGATGATTTTGAAGTCAAGCGGGAGGGTAATCATTTAATAATCCGCTCTGCATCACGCGTCGGGTATTCCGATTTTGGGGTCAATCGAGAACGTGCCGAACAATTTCGCCAGCATTTACTGACAGCGGGTTACTTAGTGCAAGAATAACGCACACAATGATTAATAATGATTCTCAATGCGATCTATACTTCGTACAGTGATGCATTGAGGGTATATCGATGGACAAAGCCAGTTTCCAACTTTTTTGCCTGCTTGGCCTCGCCAGCATGGTTATCTTGCAAGTGATCGACCTCATTGTCGAATCACACACGCTCTGGCTTTTCCTGCAAGAATGGGGACCGATTGACCTGTTATGGTTAGGTTTAGCCGCCATTGCGCTTTTTTCCCCTCACCGAATGCCATCACGCTGACCTGCCAGCCCGGCGACCTCTTTCATCTGAAGATGAATCCAAAATGACAAAAATAAAAAAGCCATGCTGAGACACCAACATGGCTTTTTGAACACTGCTCACACCGCCTTTCACCCGGTGTAGGCGCGTTTATCGCGCCGATCTTTGAACACTCAGTCTTTGGCTTTGTCTTTACCCAGTGAGAGCAACCACACAGAGACAGCCGCGACTGCGACAAAGCCACTCAGGATAATCACCGGCATGGCCGCGTAACCCAAGGTGTGCCAAATGATGGATTCAAGCGTACTCATTCTTCTCTCCTTTCGTTACTGCCAGCCTTCCACACCTTTCATGTCCGGCAGCTTATGGGCAATCCCCTTGTGGCAATCCACACAGGTTTTATCGCCGGATGCCAACGCCGTTGAGTGCTGCTTCACACTGCGTGGCCCTTGCTCTGAGAAATCCATGAACTCGAACTCGTGACAGTTTCGGCATTCTTGCGAGTCATTGTCTTTCATCCGCTGCCACTCACGACTGGCCAAATGCCCCCGTCGCGCCTGAAACTTCTCTTCCGTATCAATGGTCCCTAATGCATGAGCCACCAGCTCTTTTGAAGCCTGTACTTTACGCACCATTTTGTCGGTCCAATTGTGTGGCACATGGCAATCCGAACAGATCGCACGTACCCCAGAACGGTTAGAGTAGTGCACCGTTTCTTGAATTTCTTTCACGATCGGCGCATGACACCCCGAACAGAATGCTTCGGTATTGGTCGCTTCCATGCCGGTGTTAAATGCACCCCAGAACAGCAAACCGCCCATGAAGCCCATGAATAACACCACGCCCACCGCCACTTTACTCGGTGACGTTAAACGGCGCCAAAATGCCTTTATGATTTTCATCTTTAGCCTCTCTCTGCTTCTTGGCGATGGTTAGCGCAAGGCATCAACACGTTTAAAATCGTTACCGACCAAGGGTTTTGCATCCGCTTGCGGCACATGGCACTGCAAACAGAAATAACGCGCCGGTGACACATCTGACAACACCTGCCCTTCACGTGGCGATTGGTAGTGTGTCACGCTGATCTTGGTGGCACCCATTTCTTTGGCATTTTTCCAACTGTGACAAGCCAAACACTTGTTGGCGTTTTGCGACACTTCGTAGTTACGGATAGTGTGCGGGATCAACGGTGGCTGATACACATAATCGCTATCAATCACCCCTTGGTCACGCGGATATCGCTTCATCGGATCCGCCGCGCGCGTGGTCTCTAACTCACTCACCCCACGCAGTGATTCCACACCACCAATGCCTCCGGGATTATGCAGGGCTTCTGCACTCTGGACAGCACCGGCCACCAACATGCCGAGCGCCATCACCGCAATGATTACTTTTTTCATGTTCTTCTCCGCCTACAGGCAAAATTCAGTCAGCACATGTCCCGCCCCATGCTGTAAGGCCAGCGCGAGACATGCACAAATAAAAGGGATGGCGTCGTTAGACTTTCGTGATTTTAATCGGGCATTTTTTGAAGTCAGTCTGCTTCGATAACGGATCTGTCGCATCCAAAATCAGTTTGTTGACCAAAATGCGCGCATCAAAGAACGGCACAAACACCAAGCCTTCTGGTGGGCGGTTACGGCCACGGGTTTCGACGCGACAACGCACCTCACCCCGACGTGATGCCAGCAGCACCTCATCGCCACGGCGTACACCACGGGCTTTCGCATCTGCCGGGTGGATATAACACACCGCATCCGGTACCGCTTTGTACAACTCCGGCACGCGGCGGGTCATGGTACCGGTATGCCAATGCTCTAACACACGGCCGGTACAAAGCCACAAATCGTATTCGCTGTCTGGCGTTTCAGGCGCGGGCTCAAACGGGGCAAAAATAATGTTGGCCTTGCCGTCTTTGTGGCCGTAGAAACGGAATTTCTCACCGGCTGGCACATAAGGATCCGAACCTTCAGCAAAACGCCATTGGGTTTCTTTGCCATCCACCACCGGCCAGCGCAGACCGCGCACCTGATGGTAAGTGTCATACGGGGCCAAATCGTGACCGTGACCACGACCAAAGCGGGCGTATTCTTCAAACAAGCCTTTTTGGACGTAGAAGCCCTGTGCTTGTGCGTCATCATTCAACGGTTGCGCTTCTGACAGCGGGAACTTGTCCACCTCGCCGTTGCGGAACAACACGTCGTACATCGTCTTACCACGGTACTGAGGGGCTTTCACGAGCAGTTCTTCACCCCACACTTCTTCCACGGTAAAGCGCTTAGAAAACTCCATGATCTGCCACAGATCCGATTTTGCTTCCCCGCCCGCTTGGACCTGCTGGTACCACACTTGGGTACGACGCTCGGCGTTACCGTAAGCGCCTTCTTTCTCCACCCACATGGCCGTTGGCAAAATCAAATCAGCCGCTTGTGCCGTGACTGTCGGGTACGGATCAGAACACACAATGAAGTTGGCAGGGTTACGGTAACCCGGCAGGCGCTCTTCATTAATATTTGGGCCAGCCTGCATGTTGTTATTACACATCACCCAGTAGGCATTGAGCTTACCGTCTTTTAGCATGCGATCTTGCACAACGGCATGGTAGCCCGGCTTCGGTGGGATCGTCCCCTCCGGCAGTTGCCAGATATCTTCCGCAATCGCACGGTGTTTCGGGTTCGCCACCACCATGTCAGCCGGCAAGCGGTGAGCAAACGTCCCCACTTCACGGGCTGTGCCACACGCAGACGGTTGGCCGGTTAACGAGAAAGGACTGTTACCCGGCTGCGAGATCTTGCCGGTCAACAAGTGAATGTTGTACACCAAGCTATTCATCCACACCCCACGGGTGTGTTGGTTCATGCCCATGGTCCACAGTGACATCACTTTACGGTTGGGATCCGCATACTGCTTGGCCAATTCAATCAGTTTGTCTTGTGGTACGCCTGACATCTCAGACGCTTTCTCCACGGTGTATTCCGCCACCGAGGCTTTATATTCTTCAAACGTCATCGGGAACATTTTGCCTGAGTTGGCGTGTTTGGCTTGCTGCTGCAACGGATGCTCATCACGCAGGCCATAACCGATATCGGTTTCGGCGCGTTTGAAATGGGTGTGCTTATTGACGAAATCCCAGTTCACGGCATCGTTTTGGATGATGTAGTTGGCAATGAAGTTGGCAATCGCCAGATCCGTTTGTGGTTCAAACACCATGCCGTTATCGGCCAATTCAAACGAACGGTGGGTGTACGTCGACAACACGTTCACTTTCACATGCGGGTGACTCAGGCGACGATCCGTGATGCGTGTCCACAGTACCGGGTGCATCTCTGCCATGTTCGAGCCCCACAGCACGAACGAATCCGCATGCTCGAAATCGTCATAACAACCCATTGGCTCATCAATACCAAAGGTACGCATAAAGCCCACCACAGCAGAAGCCATACAATGGCGCGCGTTAGGATCAATGTTGTTGGAACGGAAGCCCGCTTTCATCATTTTCGATGCCGCGTACCCTTCCATAACGGTCCACTGGCCAGAACCAAACATGCCCACACCGGATGGCCCTTGCTTTTCCAGTGCGGCTTTCCATTTCTCCGCCATCACATCAAAGGCTTGATCCCATGTGATCGGCTGAAAATCACCGTCTTTGTGGAACTTACCGTCTTTCATACGCAACATCGGCGTTTGCAAACGGTCTTTGCCGTACATGATTTTCGACAGGAAGTAGCCTTTGATGCAGTTCAGGCCCTTATTCACGGGCGCTTCGGGATCCCCTTGGGTCGCCACAACGCGGCCATTTTGGGTGCCCACCAACACAGAACAACCCGTACCACAAAAACGACAAGGCGCTTTGTCCCACTTAATTTTGGTTTCATCTGCACTCACAATTAAGTTCGTGGCAGAAGCAGGCAGCGTAATACCGGCTACAGCGGCGGCCGAAACGGCGGCATTTGCTTTCACAAATGCACGTCTTGTCATTTTCATGAATCATCCTCAGATTGCGCGTCAATGTGTTCGATTTGGTGGAACACTAAAAACGTGGTCAGAACGTGTTCTAAGTTGTTAATTTTATCTATGGTGTCAGTCACATAGCCTTGATTTTCAGTTTCAAGCACCACAATGACCTTCCCTTCTTCGCTGTCGCCATATATCTCGGCGTTGGGCATTGCCTCAATCTGCACTTTCACCGATGCCAGATGCTGAGGTTTAACATGCACCACTAAACTCGAGATGTGCACTTCCTGTAATGATGACATTGCTACTCTCCTTCTGGATGTTGTAGGGCAAGGGTGATGGCCGACGTCGGGCAAACCGCCACGCACGCACCGCATCCGGTACAGGCATCCGCCTCAATCATGGGTGTTGCTACCCCGCCCACTTGCAACTTGAAACCGATCGCCTGTGTCTCACACATATCCCCGCAACTGCGGCACTCAACGTTTTGTTGGGCTAAACACCCTGTGTTAATCGTCGCGGTGATGTGCCACGGTGACTCAGCCTGCGGGCGAAATAACGGCTCCGGACAGGCATCCGCACAGCGATAACAAAACGTGCATTCACCTCGCTGAAAATCGACCATCGGAAACCCCCCGTCCCCTTTGGTGATGATCTGCGTTTCACAGTGCGAGACACATTGATTGCAACGGGTGCAGTGATCGGTGAAAGTGTCTTCATCGACCACCCAAGGCAGACGCGGAAAATCCGGTTGCTGGCGTCGCATGAATAAACGACGACGGGAACGATCAAACATCGACACATCCTTTGTAAAAAGTTATGAACAAAATGATCGTGACGGTTGAAGGGCTCAGCCACTACAACGAGGCACACACGACATATATCGGCGTTAGTTGCGACTAATTTTTCACAAATTGTCACTTTTATATGCGGTAGTGTAAATCTCGTCACAATTACCTAAATACCCCGTTAGGGTTAATTAGGGGGCAAAATTGTTTTAGATCAATAAATCAAATTGATACTCTTCACACTATAAGCACGTGCTGCGCGTTGCAGCGTGACATCGCCACCACACGAAGCCAGAAATCGAACGTCATCCTCCACGGCCCCGTGTGCTCGGTACTCTTTGACTATAGTTGAGACACGCACAGACAAGGGCCCCATTGATGCACCTAAAAGAAGGGAATTATTTGCAGACTCAGCCGCTTAAACCCGTCACCAGTACCATCGCCCGCGCCATGCTGGTGATCGTCCTGCTGTCTGTCCTGACCACCAGCTTCGCCTTACTGACGTTGGCATCCAGCTTAAATGATGCCGAAGCGATCAATGTATCCGGCTCATTGCGCATGCAAAGCTACCGATTGGCTTACGATATCCAAACCCAATCACCACAATTGAATGAACATGTGGTGCATTTTGAGCAATCGTTATTTTCCCCTTCCATGGCGGCACTTAACCACTGGACCGTGCCCAGCAGCATTCAACAGCATTATGATCACCTGATCGCCCGCTGGGCGGATTTGTACCCATTATTGCAAAACGGTCATGAGGCACAATTTCTGACTGACGTAGCACGCTTTGTTGATCGCATTGATCAATTCGTCTACGCGTTACAGGAGTTTTCTATCGTCAAATTGCAGTTATTAGCGATTGTTGGCGGGATCGGCCTGAGTTTAATTTTGTTCATCACCCTGTTCATTATTCACTTCACTCAGCGAAAAATTGTCAACCCACTCAACCAATTGGTCATTGCCAGTGAACAAGTACAGAATGGGCATTTTGATCTGGTCTTGCCGGTAAAAAGTGACAACGAATTGGGCGTATTAGCGGGGGCATTCTCCACCATGGCCAGCGAATTGGGTAAGCTGTATCGCAACTTAGAACAGCAGGTGGATGCCAAAACCCGCCGTTTACGCCAAGCCAATGACTCTTTACAAGTGCTGTATGATTGTTCCCAAGAACTCAAAGAAAGCCGCCTGAGCACAAAAAACTTCCATGCCATGCTGGACACCATGATCACCATCGAAGGGCTGACGGCGGCCAAATTGATCATCGAGGAAAGCAACGGCGCCAATACCGAATTAACAGCAGGCCAACCAACCGATGCCAACTGGCACTATCAAGAATTAGAGATCGACGGCAAAGTACAAGGCCACCTTGGCTGGCAATACACCCTGCCTTGTCCGGATCACAGCCTGATCGAAAACATCAGCCGTACACTGGCGCGCGGTATCTATTACAACCGCGCCCAAAAACAGGCCGAGCAATTATTGTTGATGGAAGAGCGCGCCACCATTGCACGCGAACTGCACGATTCATTAGCCCAGTCGTTGTCTTACTTGAAAATTCAAGTCACACTGCTTAAACGGCAAGTGAACAACCCAGATGCCGCCAATACCGTGATTCAAGAGATCGACCATGGCCTGTCTGGGGCCTATACCCAATTGCGTGAATTGCTCAGTACCTTTCGTCTCAGCATTAAAGAAGCCCATTTGGGCGAGGCGTTACGGGCGATGATCACCCCATTGGAAGCACGAAGCTCAGCGTTGATCACCCTTGATAACCGGTTATCGTCTTTGAATTTGGATGCCCACCATCAAGTGCACTTACTGCAATTGATCCGCGAAGCCGTACTGAACGCCATCAAACACGCAAACGCCAACACCATTACCGTGCGCTGCCAGCAAAATCACGCGTCCTCATCCCCCGCTGAACACGACGCGGAAAGCGTCACGATCAGCATTCACGATGATGGGCAAGGCTTTGACCCCAACGATCACAAGCTCAATCACTATGGCCTTGCGATCATGACCGAACGTGCCTCTCGTTTGCACGGTACACTGACTATAACAACCGCCCAAGGCGAAGGTTGCACCGTCAGCCTTCACTTTACGCCCAAGCCGCAAGGATACAGAGAATGACGTGCTGGAAAATATTGATTGTTGATGATCACCCGCTGATGCGGCGGGGGATCAGCCAACTGTTAAGTTTTGAAGGGGAATTTGAGATCGTCGGCGAAGCCAGCAATGGGGCCGATGCCGTGCAACTGGCACTCGATGTTGACCCCGATTTGATCTTGTTAGATTTGAACATGAAAGGCATGTCAGGGTTAGATACCCTCAATGCAATGCGCCTCGAAGGCATTCAAGCGTGCATTGTGGTACTCACCGTCTCTGACAGTCGCGCTGATATGTATGCGTTGATCAAGGCCGGTGCGGATGGCTATCTGCTAAAAGATACAGAGCCCGATCAACTGATCGCCCTGCTTAAACAAGCCTTATGTGGCGGGCACGCCTACAGCGATCTCGTGCGTGAATGTTTAGCCGACAATCAGGTGCAGGATTCTTTGCTCGATACCCTGACCGAGCGAGAAATGCAGATCCTCAAAGAAGTTGCCCGCGGCCACCGCAACAAGCAAATCGCGGATACCTTGTTTATTTCAGAAGCCACCGTGAAGGTGCACATGAAGAGTTTACTGAAGAAGCTGCAAGTGAAATCGCGTACCGCAGCGACCGTGCTTTATCTCGAAAGCCAAGGTCGATAGGCCAGAACGAAAAGCACATCGGCCAATATTTAGCTAATAAAAAACCGCATCACTGCGGTTTTTTATTAGCAAGAGACCGATGAAATGATATCCCTTTCACGCGACTCGACCCACTGTAGATCAAACGGGCCCCAATCACTCAACTGGTAGTAGCCATCGTTGTGGCGCTTGCCATCTTGAACGAATGCCAATTCAATGCCGAACCCCGGCAAAGCTTTCAACACATCCTGAATGGTGCGGCGTGGCCAACCCGTAATTTCAATCAACTTTGGCACGTTTGGGCGTTCAAGTTGTTCAACTAACAGCGCTAAATAAAGACGACGAGCAAAAACCGGATTCAATTCCATTGAGACCTCCATAATTTGAGGATTTCATTATTCCGTCTTCTGCAAATCGGTTGTTGCGTTCGATCAAATTGAGGCACGATTTCACCTCGCCTCACCGCCGTGTTGAGTGACCCTGCTCACAAAACTTTTCACAAATCATTTAAAAACCATAAAAATAACAACTAATCAACAACTTGAGTGTCGATATCATCCCATTTGTGGTGCGACGCTTAGACACATTCAACGCCGACGCGCCATCCCCGCGCCATACCGCCCCGTTGCGCCTGTTGAGGATTCCCGTTATAAAGAGAGACCAAGTTCACAACATAAGTCAGCCGAATAAAAATGAATACCATTGCTTACGGTATCAAGAACTGCGATACCATCAAAAAAATGAAGAAATGGCTTGAAGCCGAACAGATTGCTTACCAGTTCCACGACTACCGCACGGACGGCGTAGATCGCGACATGCTGACACAATTTGAAGCGGCATTGGGTTGGGAAGCGATGGTCAATAAACGTGGCACCACTTTCCGTCAGCTCAACGACGAACAAAAAGCCGGCCTGGATAAAGACAGCGCCATTGCGCTGATGCTGGAACAACCGGCGATGATCAAGCGCCCGTTGCTGGTGCATAACAACCAGTACCACTTGGGCTTTAAGCCTGATCAGTACCACGCCATTTTCAACGATAAATAATGAAGGATACAAGGATGTCAGACAGCCCCGTTATCGCGCTGGCGAAAGATTTAATGAGCCGCAAATCAGTCACACCGGAAGATGAAGGCTGCCAAGACGTAATGATTGCGCGCCTTGAGCAACTCGGCTTTACGATCGAAACCATGGTGTTTGAAGATACTACCAACTTGTGGGCACGCCGTGGCACACAAGCGCCACTGTTCGTGTTTGCGGGCCATACCGATGTAGTGCCTGCCGGTAACCTTAGCCATTGGCATACTCCACCGTTTGAGCCCACCATCATTGATGGTTACTTACACGGCCGTGGCGCGGCAGACATGAAGGGCTCGCTGGCCTGTATGGTTGTCGCCATTGAGCGTTTTCTGGCAGACCATCCGGATCACAACGGCTCTATCGCCCTGCTGATCACCTCGGACGAAGAAGGCCCGTTCATTAACGGGACCACGCGTGTGATCGACACCCTTGAAGCGCGTAACGAGAAAATCGACATGTGCATTGTCGGTGAGCCATCCAGCACCCATGCCGTGGGCGATGTGGTGAAAAATGGTCGCCGTGGTTCCATCACCGGTGATGTGATCTTTAAAGGGGTACAAGGCCATGTGGCCTACCCGCATTTAGCGGATAATCCTGTGCATCGTGCAATGCCAGCATTAGCTGAATTGGCTGCGACGACGTGGGATAACGGCAATGCCTACTTCCCACCAACAAGCTTCCAGATCGCTAACGTGGCAGCAGGTACCGGTGCTTCCAATGTGATCCCGGGCGAGTTCCATGTGCAGTTCAATTTCCGTTTCAGCACCGAACTGACTGTCGATGACATCAAGCGTAAAACCCAGTCTGTTCTGGACGCGCATGGTCTTGACTATGATCTGACTTGGACATTCAGTGGTCATCCGTTCCTCACCGACAAAGGCACCTTATTGGAAGCCGTTGTCGCTGCGATTGAAGAAGTAAACCACCAGCAACCGGAATTACTGACCACCGGTGGCACCTCCGATGGCCGCTTTATTGCCCGCACCGGCGCGCAAGTGGTGGAGCTGGGCCCGGTGAATGCCACTATCCATAAAGTGAATGAGTGCGTGAAAGTCGCGGATTTGGAAAAGCTGACGGACATGTACCAGAAAGTGTTGGAAAAAGCCCTTTGATGTTCACACATCCTACACATGCTCGGCCCCACACGGCCGAGCAACTGACAGGCCAAGACACCAGCCATCTTGTGGTCATTAACCCGACCACCGGCCAACTCGTGCATACCGATATGGCACCGGCCATGCTTGCCTTACAAGCCGCTGCGCTTGAAGCCGGTTTTGATATGCGACTGGCCAGCGCGTTTCGTCCGTTTGATCGCCAGCTGTGGATTTGGAATAACAAGTTCACCGGCCAGCGACCTATTCTGGACTGCAATAGCCAACCACTGGATACCGATGCATTAAGCGATATCGAGAAAATTCATGCCATTCTGCGTTGGTCTGCCCTGCCGGGTGGCAGCCGCCACCACTGGGGCACCGATGTGGATGTGTACGCCGCCAACTGCCTACCAGAAGGCACTGCTCTGCAATTAGAGCCGTGGGAATATGAAATCGGCGGTCACCAGCATGCCTTCGCACAGTGGTTACACCGCACCATGCCGGATTATGGTTTTTACTTACCTTACGCCGAAGAGCGACAAGGGGTTGCCTGTGAGCCTTGGCACATCAGTTACTTTCCGGTCAGCCAACACTTACTGCAACAACTCACACCAGACATGCTCAGACGCACACTGCAAGACACCGACATCGCCGGAAAGTCGCAGATAGTGGCAAACATTGATATTCTGTATGCAAGGTACATTGCAAATATCAGTGAGGTCTAAATGGAATGGCTATTTAACCCTTGGGTGATCAGCTTCATCGTCGTCGCAGTGGTCGTCAGTAATATCGCCGCATTGAAGTACACCGCCCACATGAAATTTGGCCAGCGCGATAGCGTGAAAGGCACCCACGAGAAAAACAAACGCGAGCAAGAGTTGGATGATCTGATCAGTAAACAGGCAGAGAACGACAAAATCACCCGCCGTCATGAGAAGTAATTAAGCGTATTAAGGGGCGAGTTTGCGAGGGACGAGTAAAAGCAGAGATAGAGCAGGAACGAAAGGCAGATGTGGTCCTGTGGCCCTGTGGCCCTGTGGCCCTGTGGCCCTGTGGCAGGATGTTTGATACTGTCGTAGATACAAACACTTACATCCCTATTCATGCCTCACGCTCACGGTTCCGAGCTCTTCCATAGGGCCTCAGGGCCGCTCTTGCTTTCTCGCGCTTAACCCGCTTTTCCTCGTCCCTTTAGACTCGCCCCTGCTCTCCACATACAAAAAATCCCCAGCCTTTCGACCAGGGATTTTATAATTCACCGCGTATTATTTCTCAGTCAGCCTTGTGAGAACAAAGCACAAGCGCGGCGTTTATGACCATAAATGAGTACTTTCGATGCAGTTATCGCTGATTCTGACACAGTGAAAGAGATTAAGCCCGAGAAAGGTAGTCCGCGATGCCAACCCACTTATAGCTCGTCAGCTCTTCCAACCCCATCGGGCCACGGGCATGCAGTTTCTGCGTCGATACCGCCACTTCTGCCCCTAAGCCAAACTGCGCACCATCGGTGAAGCGTGTTGACGCATTCACGTACACGGCAGCAGAGCCGGCAGCATTGACGAAGCGCTCTGCCGCGATCAAGTCGTTGGTCATGATCGCATCCGAATGGCTGGCGTTATGCTTGCGCATATGCGCGACCGCTTCTTCTACGTCTTTCACCACTTTCACGCCAAGCGTGTAGCTAAGCCACTCTGTGTCAAAGTCACCGTCAACGGCACTACGCAACGAAGCAGCTTTACCTTCAAGCAGTGCATAGCTGGCGTCATCGGCCACGAACGTCACTTTGCTGTGGTTCAGACGCTCTGCCAAACGCGCTAGGAAAGCTTCGGCCACGGTTTCGTTAACCAGTAGCGTATCCAATGCGTTACAGGCTGATGGACGCTGTACTTTCGCATTTTCAACCACGTCCAGTGAGCGAGATAAGTCCGCACTCGCATCCACGTACACGTGGCTGATACCGAAACCGCCAATGATCACGGGAATGGTGCTGTTTTCTTTACACATTTTGTGCAGACCGGCACCACCACGAGGGATGATCATGTCTACGTACTGATCCATTTTCAGCAACTGACCGACCAATTCACGGTCCGGCTGTTCAATGTACTGCACCGATGCCGCAGGCAGACCCGCTTTATCAAGAGCCGCTTGGATCACTTTGACCAACGCCATGTTGGAATGGAAGGTTTCACGGCCACCGCGAAGGATACTCGCGTTACCGGTTTTCAGACACAATGCGGCGATGTCGATGGTCACATTCGGACGTGCTTCATAGATCACGCCCACCACGCCCAATGGCACACGGCGACGGCTCAAACGCATGCCGTTTTCCAGCACTTTGCTGTCTAGCTCAGCGCCGACAGGGTCGTTTAAGCTGATCACATTACGTACATCGCCAGCGATACCGGCCAGACGATCTGCATTCAACAGCAAACGGTCAATCAAAGCGTCACTCATGCCTGACGCTTTTGCCGCATCAATATCCAGCGCATTCGCTGCCAAGATAATATCTTGGTTCGCTTCCAGTTCATCAGCGATGATCGCCAATGCACGGTTTTTCTGCTGGGTCGCCGTGGTCGCTAGCGTAAATGCCGCTTGCTGTGCCGCTTGGCCCATCACTTCAAGATTCATGTCTTCTTTCCTTTTCGCGGAATTCGGTTCGCGTTAAATAACGACCAAGTCGTCACGGTGGATCGCCACCGGACCGTACTCATAGCCCAATACCTGATGAATATCCTGGCTGTGCTTGCCGGCAATTTTCGCCAAGTCTTTACTTGAGTAACGACTGATCCCACGGGCAAGTAACTCGCCGTTGGCGTTAAAGATACGCGCCACTTCACCGCGCTCAAAGTCCCCTTTGACCAAGGTGATGCCTTTAGATAACAAGCTGCTGCCTCGAAGCTGTACGGCGGCGGCGGCGCCATCATCAATGATGATGTCACCGGCTGGCGGAGGCCCAGCCAAAATCCAGCGCTTACGGCTTTCTAGTGGGGATTCAAGCGGAAGGAAACGGGTACCGACAGACTCGCCTTTGGCTAAATCAGCGACCACATCCGGACGGCTGCCCGCAGCGATGATCACTTCAATACCGGCACGGCGTGCCACATCAGCCGCTTGCAACTTGGTGGCCATGCCACCGGTGCCCAAGCCACCGACACTGCCACCGGCAATTTTGCGCAGGGTTTCGTCAATGGTGTGCACTTCACGGATCAGTTCTGCATCCGGATTGTTGCGCGGATCCGCCGTAAACAGGCCCGGCTGATCGGTCAGCAGCAACAATTTATCTGCGCCGGCCAAAATACCGACCAAAGCTGACAGGTTGTCGTTGTCACCGACTTTGATTTCGGTTGTTGCGACCGCATCGTTTTCGTTCACGACAGGAATAATGCCGTTATCCAGCAATGCCACAATCATATCGCGCGCATTCAGGTAGCGCTCACGATCGTCTAAATCGGCACGGGTTAACAACATCTGGCCAATGTGCAGACCATAGATCTCAAACAGGCTTTCCCATTCTTGGATCAAACGGCTTTGACCTACCGCCGCCAACAATTGCTTGCTGGCCATGGTTTTGGGTAGCTCGGGGTAGCCAAGGTGTTCACGACCGGCAGCAATCGCACCGGAGGTCACAATAATCACTTTGTGGCCGTCACGACGTAGCGAAGCACACTGGCGAACCAATTCAACCATGTGTGCGCGATCGAGTTTCAAGGTACCGCCCGTTAATACACTGGTGCCCAGTTTAACAACGATAGTTTGTGAAGTCTGTTCGACAGCTTGGTGGTGTTGCACCGCGTGTGCCCCCGCCAAATCCGTCTTCTGTCCATTGAAGGAATTTGTCTCTGCCATTGGGATCAATCAAAAATGATGAATAGACAGATGTTGTATCAATACCCTTCTTAAATCACAAGAAAAATGCACCAACTCGGCGCATTTTTCTTCAGTGAAATCGCAAAATGAGCATTACGCCGCGCTGCCCAGCTCAGGCTCTTTCAGCGATTTGGCCGCATTGAGTGTCAGTTTGAGTTCATCCTGAAGCAAACTCGCCAATTTAGGATAAAAGGCTTCCAATGTCTGGACGACAGCTTGCTCATGTTTGGCTGGTAGCGCATCTTTTACCCACTCACCATCACCGTTATAACGGCCGAAAAAGTACTGATACTCAAAGCCGGTGTCGGTCGGTGTCATGGTTAACCACCACCCCCAAAACTCACGCTCTTCCGGGGCTTTTTTGGCGCTGATACAACTGGCGAGGCAGTCAAAGAAGAAATGGCCATCCGATGATTTCGGTTGGCGCAGGTACGGGCCCAATGCCGTCAATTTAGTCATCAGGCGTCCGTGTGGCGGAAAAATGCTGTCTGTACTCATAAAAACTGTCTCCATCCCTAGTCTATGTCATCATGGTGGTATCCCACCTTGATCGCTTTTCAGTACAGAGGAATACCGTCCTCTTTATATATACCATTTAAGCCATAAAACGACGGCATAGCAACACTTTATTTACAAACCAGACAGCCAGGCGGTCAGGCTAATTTATCTTTCAGCCAGTCCACCACCGCGACCATGGTTCGGTGATAGCCATCATGCAGTGGCGTTTCCGGCAATTGCAGCGCCTTCCCCCCACGGCTCGACATCGCCACCAATTGGTTATCAAACTCACTGCACACCGGATCCCCTTTCAGGCCAATGGCCAACATCGGAATGTCCAGCTTGCGGCGTCCCAACAAGCCTTGCAGTTTCAACGACCAAGCTGGCAAGTGTGAGGTCAGGCTCTTTTTTGAGACCCCGTGTTTACCCATGCGTGACGCAATCATGTCCAGATACATCCGCGGCATCGCATCCAGGCGTTTGGGATCCGCCAGAGAACTGTGCAGCGCACCGCCGATACTGATGGCCGTTTTCAACCGCGATGGCTCAAGGAAAGCCAAACGGATCGCGGCATTCGCCCCAAAACGTAACCCCAACATCGCCACACGGGTATGATCAACCCAAGGCACCTCTTTCACTTGCTGCAGCAAGGCCTGATGCAAACGGCTGGTGTCTTCGGTTAAAGACCAGTGACTACTGTGACCGACAGAAGGCATATCCAAGGTGATCATGGCAAACCCTGCCGGGCCGAAATAGTCACGGTACAAGCGCAGCAGATCCGATTGCAAGGTATCTAAGCCGCCGCTGACAATCACCGTCGGTAACAGCTTGTCGGTACGCGGCAAGTGAATAAACGCCTGGAAGGTTTTGTTTTCGTATTTCACATCAATGGTGCGCATCTGATGCGGCAGGTACGTCATGGCATCGCGGTAGGTTTGGTTGGCTTGCACTTCGGCTTGCGCGGCTAAACCATCCCCTTTCAGGTGCGGGTACGCCGCAATGCTGTAATACATGCTGGCAGACAACAACTGCTCGGCAGCTTGCTCGGGCGCATTATTGTCTAGCAAAGCGCGGGCGGCTTTTTGGTATTGCCCGCCGATTTGGCTCCATTCATACACCCAGTTACCCGGCTTATAGCCAATGACGGTATCCAATAATTCGTCACGTGTGCGAGGGGCATCGGCGTTGGCCATACGGGCAAAAATGGCTTCCATTTCAATAGGATCAATACCTTGCCAAATCCACTGAGGACGGCGGAGTACACGGTACCAGCCCGCTTCACTGTCGCCATCTAACGCATTGTGTACAGGGGTATCCACCACATGGGCGAGCTTAACCAAACTGGAGGTTTCTTTGGTGGTTTGCCGAGGGGCAAAAAGCTGTTCGGAAAGGTTCTTTTTAGACGAGTCAGACACGGTAGGCTCCAAGTGATGTTGTCATGCCACAGCAACGCAGGCATCCTCTCTCAGAGTATATCACTTCCCCTTCCTTATGAGGGTAACACGTTATCACGATTGAAAAAAAAGGAGCCATCAGGCTCCTTTTTTATCTGTCTTTAAATCACTCTCGGGGCTTATCGCTTCGCGATAGGCTCAACGAAAGTCACGGCCATATCCCATGGCTGTTCGATCCACGTGTCTTGTGCGATATCGACAACATAGTCATCAACCAAATGCTTACCAGCAGGTTTCGCACAAACAGTCACGAACTTGGCTTTCGGGTACATTTGACGGATCAATTCTGCTGTACCGCCCGTATCAACCAAGTCATCGATCACGATGAAGCCTTCACCGTCACCTTCCGCTTGCTTCAGAACTGTCATCTCACGCTGATGATCGTGGTCGTAGCTTGAGATACATACTGTATCAACGTGACGAATACCAAGTTCACGAGCCAGGATCGCAGCAGGAACCAAACCACCGCGGCTCACCGCAATGATGCCTTTCCATTGATCGGCAGGCAGCAATTTTTCTGCCAACTGGCGGGTATACATTTGCATGTTATCCCAAGTGATGATGAACTTATTACTCATATTCGATGAACCTCTGAGTCAGCGGCATAACCGCTGCGTGGATGTATAAAACTGTTATAAGAAGATAATTTTAGCAAGAAATAGGGAAGCAATAACCCAGACACTTACATTAATATCTCGTCCTTTGCCGCTCATGACTTTCACAGCTGCATAGGTGATAAAACCAAGACCAATACCTTCTGCAATGGAATATGTCAGAGGCATTAGTAAACACACGACAACAACCGGTGCCGCTTCTGTTAAGTCGCGCCAGTCAACGCTCACCAATCCTGACATCATCAGAATCGCGACGTAGAACAATGCGCCTGCCGTTGCGTAAGCTGGCACCATACCCGCTAATGGGGCAAAGAACAGAGCCAGCAAGAATAGCACACCGACTGTAACGGCTGTTAGCCCTGTTCGGCCACCAACTGCGACACCCGACACACTTTCAACGAAAGAGGTGGTATTTGATGTCCCCAATACCGCACCCACAGAGGTTGCCGTACTGTCAGCCAACAGCGCGCGATTCAAACGCGGCAGTTTACCGTCTTTATCCAGCAAGTTACCTTTTGTTGCCACGCCGACCAAGGTGCCAGCCGTGTCAAACAAATCAACAAACAAGAAGGCAAAAACAATTGAGATCATGCCCACTTCAAACGCGCCGGACAGATCCATTTTCATGAAGGTCGGGGCAATGCTTGGTGGCATTGACATGATACCGCTGTACTGGATGTCACCAAACAGGATGCCCAATACGGTCACCACAAGAATGGCAATCAACACGGCCGCTTTATAGCCACGGTGTACTAGCGCAATGGTCAGGAAGAAACCCAGACCTGCCATCACAGAAGAGAAACTGGTCAAATCACCCACGTGTACCAAGGTCGCTGGGTTATCGACAACAATGCCGGAACTCTGAAGCGCGATAAACGCCAAGAACAGACCGATACCCGCAGAGATACCCGTACGCAATGCATGCGGAATGGCGTTAATGATCCACTCACGGACACGCAGTACGCTCAATGCGATGAAGCACAAACCCGAAAGGAAAACCGCACCTAATGCAACCTCCCACGTGTGTCCCATCCCCATCACCACGCTGTACGTGAAGAAGGCGTTCAAGCCCATACCCGGAGCCTGCGCAACCGGATAGTTAGCGACAAAGCCCATGATAAAACAGCCGACCATCGCCGCCACACAGGTAGCAACAAAGACAGCACCTGCATCCATCCCCGTTTGTGCCAACATTGTCGGGTTCACAAAGATGATATAGGCCATGGTCAAAAAGGTCGTTAGACCCGCTAACAGCTCGGTGCGGACATCCGTACCGTTTTCTTTGAGTTTGAACAGTTTCTCAAGCATTGCTCTCGATTCCTTGGAGATATTAAGCAATTGTTGTGGCACAAGGCACCGTCGGCAGCAAAGACGCCAACCGTCACCTCACTAAACTGAAATAGAAAACGTTTGCGCGCTCTCTTTTTAGGCGGGGATTATATGCTGGAAAAATGTCAATTTCCAGAAAATAACGCAACTATCAGTAGCGAAGGGCGACAAGCGGATAAAAAAACGGCGGGGGATCGAGCAGCATTAAATCAAAAGATTTAAAATCAATAACTTGAGACAATATCCGGCAGGGTGTTTTTTGCACACATTGCATTTATCTGCATTGCGCAATCGATAATATCACCCTGTTAAGCCCTGTATTTGCCACATTAAACGCGGTGTAATCGACTACACTGCAAATGATGAGATTGATTACATTGATTTTTTGGAGAGATAAAAAAAACGCCACTCCAATTGGAAGTGGCGTTAAGAATGTGACTATAACCGAAATGCGGTTATCAGAAATTCTCAAATAAGGGGGTGAACAATACTGCTCTCTCGCTGATAGGTCAGGCCTTATCAGCAAAAGATAAAAAATTAGTAACCGAACGAACTTGGGTAATGGAAGTTGCCGGTGTAAACAGCGCGGTTATTCCAAAAAGTAGCAACAGATTCAAATAGTTTCATTTTGTATCACCATAAATATTAAGTAATTAAAACACATAAACAAGAGTGCTCAGCCGTTTGGCCTGACTTAATCTCGGTTCCTTGGAGGCGATATTTCGGGCTCATCCTAGAGCGTTTGCTATGTCGTTCGTCTTCTTCTTTGAAGATGGTGAAACTATAATCTTAACGTAATAAACTTTCAAGTGTTTTCTTTAACTTCGTCACACTTTTCTCATCTAAAGTGCCTAAAAATGCCTTTTCTGTAATTTTATTACAGAATTAGACGCTGTGATATGTATTAAAAACCAACACAAATGAAACAGTACACCTATCCAGCCCCCAGCAACATACAGATAAGAACTTCACTCACCCCCATACGATGCGATAAAGGAATAGAAGCGTCGTTATTGTCATAGTCATCTTCCATTGGGAACGGCCAGATTGAACACCTCTCCTGTAAGACTTACACGTCACCCTGTGAGCCTTTTCACGATATTCATCGATAACGCCGCCTGACTATGCGGTTATCGTCTCATCACCGCCCCGTGCCCGTGGTGCACCACGATATTTCACTACCCCCTATGTAGGCACAGTGGTATCCTGAGGTTAATGGCGATAGCGAAATATGCGTCAATTTTAAAGATTGCGTTAATTTTCAGCTAACAGAACGCTCGAGACCAAAAGTTTATAAAGGAGACTGCTGTGTCTGAAATCAGTCAACTGTCACCCCAACCGGTGTGGCAATTCTTCGATCAAATTTGTTCTATTCCTCACCCGTCTAAGCATGAAGAGCAACTTGCTCAGCACATCATCCAATTTGCACAAAGCGAAGGCTTGGATGTACGTCGTGATGCTGTCGGTAACGTGTTCATCAAAAAACCGGCAACCCCGGGCATGGAAAACCGTAAAGGCGTGGTTCTGCAAGCACACATTGATATGGTGCCGCAGAAGAATGAAGAGACTGAGCACAACTTCGAAACCGATGCGATCAAACCGTACATTGACGGTGAGTGGGTAACGGCAGAAGGCACAACCCTTGGCGCAGATAACGGCATGGGTATGGCAGCTTGCTTGGCGGTACTGGCAGCGAAAGACATTGAGCACGGCCCACTGGAAGTGCTACTGACCATCGATGAAGAAGCGGGCATGACCGGTGCATTCGGCTTGCAAGCGGGTTGGTTGGAAGGCGACATCCTACTGAACACGGATTCTGAGCAAGAAGGCGAAGTGTACATGGGTTGTGCTGGCGGTGTGGATGGTGCACTGACGCTAGACATTACCCGTGAAGCCCTACCGACTGACTACCAGACGGTAAAACTGGTCGTGAAAGGCTTGAAAGGCGGTCACTCTGGCTGTGATATTCACACCGGCCGCGGCAACGCAAACAAACTACTGGGCCGTTTCCTGTTCGGTCATGCCGACGAGCTGGGCCTGCGCCTAACCGCATTCACTGGCGGCAGCCTACGTAATGCGATCCCTCGTGAAGCGAGCGCGATCGTGAGTCTGCCGGCAGCCAACGTGGATCAGCTTAATGCGTTGTTTGCCCACTACCAAGATGTCTTGGTGGCTGAACTTGGCCGCGTAGAAACCGACATCAACCTGTTCACAGAAATCCTCGCTGCGGCAGAAGACGTCTTGGTAGAAGCGGATCAAGTCCGTTTCATCAATATGCTAAACGCCTGTCCAAACGGTGTGATCCGCATGAGCGATGACATCGAAGGTGTGGTTGAGACCTCTCTGAACGTGGGTGTGATCACTACCGAAGCGGACAAGATCACTGTACTGTGTCTGATCCGCTCTCTGATCGACTCTGGCCGCAGCAATGTGGAAGGCATGCTGAAAGCTGTTGGCTCACTGGCTGGCGCAAACTGCGCATTCGGCGGTGCTTACCCTGGCTGGAAACCGGATGCAGATTCTGAAGTAATGCACCTGTTCCGCGAAACGTACGAGAGCATCTACGGCCGTGTACCCAACATCATGGTGATCCACGCGGGTCTTGAGTGTGGTCTGTTCAAAGAACCGTACCCAGAAATGGATATGATTTCTTTCGGTCCAACCATCAAGTTCCCACACTCGCCAGATGAAAAAGTACAGATCGAAACCGTTGCCCTATTCTGGGAACAAATGGTGGCGATTCTGAAGAACATTCCGGTGAAAGCGTAAGTTTCAACGCATTGAGTACGCGTCTTAAGTGACGAGTAATGAGAAAAGCGAGCTCCGAAAGGGCTCGCTTTTTTGTGTCCCGTAAAAAGGGACGAGTCATGCTTCGCGCCGAGTTTCGAGGGGCGAGAAAAAACATTCAGTCTAAAGGCATGAGTCTACGAGTCTCAAGTTAACGCTTTTTTCTCGGAGCGCAGCGAAACCCGTCCCTAGAAACTCGCCCCGGCTTTTTCCGCTCTTCTCCCCCGCTTTACTTCGTCCCTTTAGACTCGGTACTCGCCCCTGCTTGTCAAAACAACGACAGTTGCTGTGCTTTGGTGCCTAATTCCAGCCCGACGCTGATCCCGATCAGGCGGATCTCCCGACCTTTCTGTCGCGTTAGCGCTTCTTGCAATAATCCGACAAACTGGGCTTTATCCAGTTTCGGCTGGGTATGCTCCACCGTGGTTTGCTGAAAATCCGCGAACTTCACTTTGACGCCCTGCTTGGCAATATTCAGATCCGGACGTACACGTTGAAGGCGCTTTTCTAATTCAGGATACAGGTGTTCAATCACGTCCCAACACTGTTCAAAGGTCGCGATATTACGGGAAAAAGTACGCTCGACCCCTACCGATTTTCGCTCCCGTTCCACCACCACTTCTCGCTCATCAATGCCGTGTGCACGCGACCACAGTGACTGACCGAATTTGCCGAACTGCTGCAACAACAAATGTCGATCGTACTGCTGCACATCACGCCCGACATACAGGCCTTTTTCGTGCAGTTTTTGTATGGTCACTTTGCCCACGCCCGGGATTTTTTCCAGTTTTAACTCTGCCACAAAGTCGGGAATATCATTAGGGGTAACCACAAACTGCCCATCGGGTTTGTTGAGATCAGAGGCAATTTTGGCAATGAACTTAACGGGGGCAATACCGGCCGACGCGGTCAGATCCAACTCTTCGCGGATCACATTACGAATATCTTGAGCAATCAGCGTGGCAGAGCCATGATGCAATTCGCACTCGGAAACATCCAGATAGGCTTCATCGAGCGACAACGGCTCAATTTTGTCGGTATAGCGCTGGAAGATCTCGCGGATCTGTTGCGACACCTCTTTATAAACCGCCATGCGGCCTGAAACCACGGTGAGGTGCGGGCACAGTTGCAGGGCTTTCGCGGTCGACATGGCTGAACGCACCCCGTACTTACGGGCAAGGTAATTACAGGTACTGATCACGCCCCGTTGTTCAGAACGCCCACCAATCGCAATCGGAATATCACGCAACGCCGGATTATCCCGCATTTCGACGGCCGCAAAAAAACAATCCATGTCGACATGGATGATCTTTTTCTGTTTTTCCGAAGACGCCGAAGCGAACAACGCTGGCATGCCTAATACCACCTGATAACTGGTCGTTTATACAGTGGTTATTATAGGCGATAGTACGGGCCAGAAACAACACAGCCCGGACAATGCCGGGCTGAATATTAAAGGTTGAGCGTCAGGTTAGAGAATTTGGTTTTTCTTCCACTCTTCCTGACGAGCAGCACGCGCTTCACGCTTCAAGCGCGCATCACACGGCTCTGGGCAATCACACTCTTTGACGATACCGATACCATCAAGGCCGCCGCAACTGCCACTGACTGTTTTGCGCTGGAAGATATAACCCACGGCCATGGCCGCAATCACTAACAAAAAGACCGCAAAGGTTGTTAGATAAATCACCATTCGATTATCTCTACTTCTGTTTCATGTAAGGGATAAAGGCATCCGACGGATACTCTTTGAAGCCCTGCTCGGTTTTCACAATCAGCAGCACAGCAAGCTGCTCTTTATTGGCCAGTGCCAATGCCTTGTCTTCTCCCATCACAGAGAACGCCGTGGCGAGTGCATCAGCCGTCATGCAAGACGGATTCAACACAGTGACAGAAACCACGTGGTTAGCAATCGGCATACCGGTCTTTGGATTAATCAGGTGCGAATAACGCACACCGTTTTGCTCAAAGTAATTACGGTAATCCCCTGATGTTGCCACAGCCATGTTGCCCGGTTCAATCACTTCTTGAATCGCGCGGCTGCCATCTTCAGTGGGCTTTTCAATCGCGATGCGCCATGGCACACCCTCGACATTCTTGCCTTTCAAACGGATTTCACCGCCCACTTCAACCAAGTAATCAGCAACCCCTAATTGTTCAAAGTAGTCAGCGACGACGTCCACACCAAAGCCTTTGGCGATAGACGACAAGTCCACGTACAAATCGGGGATATCTTTGATCAGGGTATTACCCTGCTCACTCAGGTGCTCAATACCCACTTCTTTACGGCGTTCTGCCAGTTCGTCAGGGGTCGGCGTTTTTTCTGGGCGCGCTTCTGGGCCAAAGCTCCACAAGTTCACAATCGGCCCAACCGTCACATCCAGCGCCCCGTCTGTCAATGCAGAGATGCGCAGGGCTTCTTTCACGACCTTGGCCGTATCGGCAGATACAGGGAAAGGCTCGCTGGTGCGGTGTTGGTTAAATTGGCTGAGCTCGGAATGCTTACGGTACGTCGACATCTGATCATTGACCAGTTCTAATCGACGATCAATCTCGGTTTGCATGTCTGCGGCAGACGGCAAGCCTTCCTGCTTAATCAACTTAATCGAATAATAGGTGCCCATAGTGGCGCCATTAAGGTGGATCAGTTCACGCTGATCGCTACACGCTGACAAGGTCACTGCCAGCACGAACATCATCAATGCTCGTGTTAGGAACGTCTTCATCCTACTACTCTCCAAATGAAAGACCGTTTTATCAATTCGCTTTGCTGGGACAATCCCAACAGAGTATGGGGTTACAAAGTGCATGATAAAAAAAGGCCGGCTCTACAGAGAGCCAGCCAGTTTTATTCGATCAAGGCTACTTAGCCCCCGAAGTCATCCAATAGGATGTTTTCGTCTTCAACACCAAGATCTTTCAACATGCCGATTACCGCTGCGTTCATCATCGGTGGACCACACATGTAGTATTCACAATCTTCTGGCGCTTCGTGATCTTTCAAGTAGTTCTCGTAAATCACGTTGTGGATGAAGCCTGTGTAACCATCCCAGTTATCTTCTGGTAGTGGATCAGACAGGGCAACGTGCCACTCGAAGTTCTCGTTGTCAGCCGCTAGCGTATCGAAATCTTCTACGTAGAACATTTCACGCTTAGAACGCGCACCGTACCAGTAAGTCATCTTACGCTTAGATTGCAAACGTAGAAGCTGGTCGAAGATGTGAGAACGCATTGGTGCCATACCGGCACCACCGCCGATGAACACCATTTCGTTGTCAGTATCTTTCGCGAAGAACTCACCAAATGGACCTGAAATCGTACACTTATCGCCAGATTTCAGAGACCAGATGTACGAAGACATTACGCCTGGTGGTACGTCTGGGTTGTTTGGCGGCGGTGTTGCGATACGCACGTTCAGCTTGATCAGGCCTTTCTCTTCTGGGTATGACGCCATTGAGTAAGCACGGATCGAATGCTCTTTTACGATAGACTCGTAACGGAACAGGTTGAACTTGTCCCAGTCACCACGGTATTCCTCAGGAATATCGAAGTCTGCGTATTTAATGTGGTGCGGTTCCGCTTCAATCTGAATGTAACCACCGGCACGGAACGGTACTTCTTCCCCTTCAGGGATCTGAAGCACAAGTTCCTTGATGAAGGTTGCTTCGTTGTCGTTAGAAAGAACAGTACATTCCCACTTTTTAACGCCGAAGATTTCTTCAGGTAGCTCGATGTCCATGTCAGACTTCACGTTAACCTGACACGCTAGACGCTCGCCTTCACGCGCTTCACCTTTAGTGATGTGGTCAAGTTCTGTCGGCAGAATATCACCGCCGCCAGATTTGATTTTCACACGGCACTGGCCACATGAACCACCACCACCACACGCTGATGATACGAAAATGCCGCTTGCTGAAAGAGCATTAAGCAGTTTGCCACCCGCAGCGGTTGTAATCGCTTTTTCTGGGTCGCCATTTACTGAGATAGTGATGTCGCCTGATGGTACCAGCTTAGATTTAGCGAAAAGAATCACTAGAACTAGAGCCAGGATAATCAGGGTGAACATAACTACACCAAGAATAATATCCATTGATTATTCCTTTTATCCTGATTACAGCTGAACGCCGGAGAAGGACATGAAGCCCAACGCCATAAGGCCAACGGTGATGAATGTGATACCCAGGCCACGAAGACCAGGAGGTACATCTGAATATTTCATCTTCTCACGGATACCCGCAAGCGCAATGATGGCCAACGTCCAACCAATACCTGAACCAATACCGTAAACGACAGATTCAGCAAAGTTATAATCACGCTGTACCATGAAAGATACACCACCGAAGATCGCACAGTTAACGGTGATCAACGGTAGGAAGATACCTAGCGCGTTATAAAGTGGTGGGAAGAAGCGGTCCAGAACCATTTCCAGGATCTGTACCAGTGCTGCAATCACACCGATGAACGTAATAAAGTTCAGGAAGCTAAGGTCAACACCCTGCACAATCGCGCCGTCTTTCAACAGCAAGTTGTAAATCAGGTTGTTCGCTGGTACCGCGATAGCCAATACCACGGTTACTGCCACACCCAGACCGAAAGAAGTTTTTACTTTTTTCGATACCGCCAGGAATGTACACATCCCCAGGAAGAACGACAGTGCCAAGTTCTCGATAAAAATCGAACGAACTAGAAGGCTTAGATAATGTTCCATGATCCCCTTACTCCTTCGCTTCTACTTGTTCTGGACGGATGGTACGGATAGCCCAGATCATAAAGCCGATCAGGAAGAACGCTGATGGTGCTAGGATCATCATACCGTTTGGCTGGTACCAACCACCGTTAGACACAAGTGGCAATACTTCAACACCGAATAGCGAACCTGAACCCAGTAGCTCACGGAAGAACGCAACAGTGATCAGTACGAAACCGTAGCCAAGACCGTTACCGATACCATCAATGAACGATGGCAGTGGCGCAGACTTCATGGCGTATGCTTCTGCACGGCCCATAACGATACAGTTTGTGATGATCAAGCCAACGAATACAGATAGCTGCTTAGAGATATCGTATAGGAACGCTTTCAACACCTGGTCAACCACGATTACCAATGACGCGATGATCGCCATCTGTACGATGATACGTACGCTGTTTGGAATGTGGTTACGGATAAGAGAAACAAACAAGTTCGCAAACGCGGTTACAAACATTACCGCGATAGTCATTACGAAAGCTGTTTCCATTTTGGTGGTTACTGCCAACGCAGAACACACACCAAGGATCTGAAGCGCGATCGGGTTATTGTCGATAAACGGCGCAAACAAGATCTTCTTCATTTCTTTAGTATCAGCCATTGTTTAGTTCTCCTGCACGCACTTTAGCAAGGAACGGACCGAAGCCCATGTTACCCAACCAGAAGTCGAAGCTGTGCTGAACACCATTCGCCGTCAATGTTGCGCCAGATAGGCCGTCAACACCGTAGATGTCACCTTCAGGAGCGCCACCTTTAACAATGCGAATTGCTGGTTCGTTGTTGTCATTAAACAGTTTCTTACCAACAAACTGAGCGCGCCATGTTGGGTTCTCAATCTCACCACCCAATCCAGGGGTTTCACCCTGCTGGTAGTAAGTGATACCCGCTAAGGTGTTACCGTCAGTTTCTACCGCGATGAATGCATACATCATTGACCACAGACCGCCACCGTGAATCGGTAGGATCAGCTTCTCAATTTTGTTGTCTGCATCTTTCACTAGGTAAACAGTTGCGATGTCAGCACGACGAATGATCTTCGCTTTATCTTGCTCGCCCGTTAGGCGGATAGACTGTGCTGGGTCTTTCGCAGCATTACGCTGATTGTACTGAGCAGCTGTAGCACCTGTTTCAGATTCAGCAACGAACTCACCGGTTTTCAAATCAACCAATTTTGGTTCAATGAACTGCTGGTATGTTTCAGTTACGTTTGTGCCATCTTGTAGAAGGCCGGCAACTGACAGGATGTTACGCTGAACGTCAAGTACCGCATTTTTCTGCTGTAGAGGACGTAGCGCAACCGCTGCTGCTGATACCACGATCGAGCACACTAGGCTCAGTGCGATAACAACAATCAGCGTCTTTTTAATGCTATCGTTATTACTTGCCATGACGAGCTAGTCTCCGCTTGATATTGCCCTGGACTACAAGGTTGTCAAATAGAGGTGCGAATAGGTTAGCAAATAGGATTGCTAGCATCATACCTTCTGGGTACGCAGGGTTAACCACACGAACCATCACAGCCATTGCACCGATAAGTGCGCCATACCACCACTTACCTTTATTGGTAAATGACGCAGACACTGGGTCGGTTGCCATGAACATCATACCGAATGCAAAGCCACCAAGAACAAGGTGCCAGTGCCAAGGCATGCTGAACATTGGGTTGGTATCAGAACCAATGATGTTAAATAGCGTCGCCGTTGCAACCATACCGATCATGGTACCCGCAATGATGCGCCATGACGCAATGCGCATGAACACGATCATCGCACCACCAAGGATGATGGCTAGCGTTGATACTTCACCGATAGAGCCTGGGATACGACCAATGAATGCGTCCATCCAGCTTACAGGTGAACCTGTTACTGTGTTGATCACAGCAGACTGGCCACCGTGTGCCCACTGGCTTAGTGCTGTTGCACCAGAGAAGCCATCTGCCGCTGTCCATACAAGATCACCAGAGATCTGTGCTGGGTAAGCGAAGAATAGGAACGCACGACCTGCAAGCGCAGGGTTCAGGAAGTTACGGCCTGTACCACCGAAAATTTCTTTTGCGACAACTACACCGAAGGTAATACCTAGAGCAGCCTGCCAAAGTGGTAGTGTTGGCGGTACGATCAATGCGAACAAGATAGAAGTAACAAAGAAACCTTCGTTAACTTCGTGCTTACGCACCATACAGAACAAGACTTCCCAGAAACCACCTACCGCGAATACAACCGCATAGATAGGCAAGAAGTAGGTTGCACCGAGTAGCATTTTGCTACCCCAGCCAGCGTCTGCTGACATCGTGCCGCCCAGCATCTGGGTCAACCAGTAGTGCCAGTCGCCAGCAATAATAGTGGCAAGCTGTTCACCCGCGTAAAGATGGTTTAGCGCAACAATGGCCTGATGACCGGTGTTGTACATACCCCAGAACATCGCTGGGAATACCGCAAACCAAACCATAATCATGATACGTTTCAGGTCAATACTGTCACGCACATGAGAGCCAACACGTGTTACTTGACCTGGGGTATACATAAGCGTTGCGAACGCTTCATACAGCGCAAACCACTTCTCGTGTTTACCACCAGGCTCAAAATGGTGCTCAACTTGCTCGAGTAAATTCTTGAGACCCATGAATTACCCTTCCTTCTCAATTGTGTCCAGGCACTGACGTAGCATTGGACCAAATTCATACTTACCAGGACATACGAACGTACATAGCGCCAGATCTTCTTCATCTAGCTCTAGTGCACCCAACTGGGCTGCGCTGTCGTTATCACCTGCACACAGGTCACGAAGCAACAGTGTCGGCTCGATATCAAGCGGCATAATGCGCTCGTAGTTGCCGATTGGCACCATCGCACGCTCAGAACCGTTGGTGGTCGTTGTCATGTTGAACAATTGACCTGGGAAGAACTGGCTCAGGAATGAACGGGTAACAGAGAACTTGTTCTTACCTGGAACAATCCAGCCAAGGAACTCTTTCTCACGACCTTCACGTAGGGCTGATACCTGTAGGTGGTAACGGCCTAGGTACGCGTGAGGACCCACTGCATGTACACCATTTAGCACAGAGCCAGATAGCACACGCAATTCACCCGGCATGAACTCAGCATCAGTTAGCTGCTCAAGAGAAGCACCGATTTGAGTACGCACAAGGCGAGGTTTGTTCACTGCAGGACCTGCCAGCGACACAACGCGGTCAGTGAATAGCTCACCAGTCAGGAATAGCTGACCGAAAGCAATCACATCTTGGTAGTTGATATGCCATGCCACGTTTTGCAGACTCGCGCCAAACAACGTGTGGATATGCGTACCAACCAGACCCGCAGGGTGTGGACCATTGAAGACATGTTCTTCAATGTTGGCTTCTTTTGAGCGAGGAAGGCTAGCACCAGATTTACATACCATCACTTTGCCGCTGGTTAAGCGAGAAAGCACAGTCAGGCCAGCAACAAACGCATCACTTTGTTCGTTGATAACCACTTCTGGGTTAGCTGCAAGAGGATTAGTGTCGACAGCAGTAACAAAAATCGCCTGGGTTTCAGCATCAATAGCAGGTACTTTGCTGAATGGACGCGTACGAAGCGCTGTCCACATGCCCGACTCAACCAACTGCTCAACAATCGCAGCACGCTCAAGAGAGGCTAGCTGGTTTGCTTCATAGCGGTTAAATGTCACTTGCTCATCGCCTTCTACGTCAATCACGACTGACTGTAGAACACGCTTCGCACCACGGTTAACTTCTGCAACCTTGCCGCTGGCTGGAGCAGTGAATTTCACGCCTGGATTCTTCTTATCTTCAAAAAGAACCTGACCTTTTTTCACTACATCCCCTACGCGGATATGCATTGTAGGACGCATACCAACATATTCTTCGCCAAGCAAGGCGACACGGGTGATGGACTTACCATCATTTATCGCCTGGGTAGGAGTCCCTGCAATTGGGATATCCAAACCCTTTTTTATTGTAATCATACGCACTTGCACTACATTAACGGGAAAAAAAATTTTCTATTGCGCAATTAGACACGACTTTCCTTCGTCCGAAGCCGGTTTTCATCCGCTACCAGCACCGCAACATCCTATTCACTTGTTCGTCACACTTTTTGCATGGAACAATTTTGAGGCCGGAATTTTAGCATTATTTGACGGGAATTTACCATGCCAAACCATGCGAATCAGATCGAAAATCGAGTAACTCTTTAAACACAATAGGCTTATATCGCTATTATTTTGAACTAACGCACAAAAGTGAAAAACCCTTACTTTTAATAAGTCATTTTCACTCATGCTTATAAATTAATAACTTCACAACAAAACACAAACACTTACAACAAGACTGCAATTTCGCCGATCTTTATTTGTTTAAATTTTGTCGCAATGTTAAACGTTTTTTACACGCTTCGCTGCTTTCATGTCTCGAACTGCACGCTGACCGCGCAAAAACTGACGGTATGGCATGAAAATGGACTGAATATCAGCACTTCGCTCACTCTTTCGCTCAAGAATCCACCGTCTTACTTCGTCTAACGGTTGTAACACCTCAGCTCGGAGGCCTTCGCCGGCTCTCGCTGTTCGTTATGCAACACTTTTCTTTCATAGCCGTTGCTGAGCGTGATCAAAAGCAGGCGCAGGGATAATCATAGTACGTTGCAGCCTGATGGCAGCCCTTTCCAAGCATCTCTTACTCGCCAGTGTACAAAATTCAGCCAACCAATATTGCCGCTAATCTCAAACTTCAGATCAAAAAAACCGCCTTAGTGGCGGTTTTTATAGAAAGAAGCACCGAGCCTTTGGCTGGGTCAATGGCATTATCCCAAATGGAAGCCACCCTTACAATTGGGTGATGTCGGGGCGCTTTCTTGCTGCGCCTGCCACTCATCCGGCGTATAGGTATGGATAGCCAGCGCATGAATATCATTGGCCAATTCCTGTGCCAATGCCGTATTTACCGCGCGGTGGCGCGCTAATAGACGCTGACCGGCAAATGCCGTGGTCACAACCACCACTTTAAAATGGCTTTCCGACCCTTCGGGAACATTGTGCATATAACTTTCGTTCACCACCGCCAAA
Organism: Photobacterium sp. 270122K; assembly: GCF_059941365.1. Lineage (NCBI taxonomy): Bacteria > Pseudomonadati > Pseudomonadota > Gammaproteobacteria > Vibrionales > Vibrionaceae > Photobacterium > Photobacterium sp. 270122K. The sequence goes on along the minus strand of NZ_JBPOEN010000002.1, from coordinate 70,220 downwards.
TGCTGAGGGGTAAACGCATGCTGTAGTTTCTCTTCAATGCGTTGTTGAATCATGACTGACTGCCTCCGAAGGCGTTAATTATACTGTTTGGCCTGTCTGTTCAGGCTCTGTTTTGGGTGTCTGCCTGATCGATATTCCCCCCAGCATGGCATCTTGAGCGGATTTAACACGCTAGGGTTTAAATATAGGTTTGCAGTGCAGGCAGGTTTTGCGAAAATACCTATAACGAGTAAACATACCGCAAAGAACCCTTTAATGAAACCAGAGCTAACCCTGCATGGGCGCACGCTGACGTTACAGCGTTATCCCGTAAGGCAAAATGAAACCCTGCAAGCATGGGATGCGGCAGATGAATACCTCATCAACACGGTAGAAGCCGCCCCACAAGAGCGGGATCCGACGCGTCCGATCCTGATCCTTAACGATGGTTTCGGTGCCTTAAGCTGCTGGTTCGCTCAGCATGGCAACGTCACGCTCGTCACGGACTCTTTCATTGCCAAGCAAGCGTGTCTCGCGAACCTGCAAGACAATGCGTTGCCAGCCGTGAACGTGATCGATGATCTGTCTGCGTTGCCAAGCAACCCACAGTTGGTGCTGATCAAACTGCCGAAAAACAACCGTCTTCTAACATGGCAGCTGCACAAGTTGTGTCAGGCTTTGCCTGCTGACTGTACCGTGATTGCCGCCGCCAAAGCCAAAGACATTCACAGCTCAACCTTGAAGCTGTTTGAAAAACACTTGGGCGAAACGAAGACGTCATTGGCCGTCAAGAAAGCCCGTCTGATCTTTTGTCAGCCTAATGCCGATCTCGCGAAGCCCCTGCCTGAACCGCTGCAGTGGACGGTGCCTGAGCACGGGATCAGCCTACTGAATCACGCCAATGTGTTTTCAGGTGAAAGTCTGGATATCGGCGCGCGCCTGTTGCTGGAACATATTCCGGTACGCCCTGAGCTGCAGGACATTATCGATCTGGGCTGCGGTAACGGCGTCATTGGTATTAAAGCGGCCCAACTGAATCCTCAAGCCAATGTCTTGTGTGTGGATGAAAGCTTCATGGCCGTGGCGTCGTGCTTGCACAATGCCAGCGCCAACTTAACCAACCCGGCGCAGCTGCGTGCCGCCGCCAATAACTGTTTGGATGACATGCCGGCGCACAGTGCCGATCTGGTGCTATGTAATCCGCCGTTCCACCAGCAAAACACCATTACGGATCACATCGCGTGGCAGATGTTCTGTGATGCAAAACAGACCCTACGTCCAAAAGGACAGCTCGTGGTGATCGGTAATCGCCACCTCGGTTACGGTGAGAAACTCAAACGCTTGTTCGGCAATGTCACCGTCATCGCACAAAATAATAAATTTGTCATTTATCAGTCAGATAAGTAACTTAATAACGTATATCCGGTCGTCATGAAACGGCGACCGACTTTTTTCTTAAGGATAAAACACATGAAGAAGCTTCTGCTTGCCGCCTCTGTACTTGCACTGACTGCCTGTTCAGCCCCTTCTGAGCCACAATTGACGCTGACACCACAGCCTGTGATCGCCAGCCAGCCCGTTGTACAAGGTAAAGCGTTGTCACTAGAAAGCCGCGATCTGCGTACGGCACAATTTATTGCCGTTGTGGACAGTGGCCGTGAAAACGTCCAGCCCCTACACAGCACGCAGAACCTCCGTATTACTCTGGAAGAAGCCCTGTCACGCCAACTAACCGCCCAGGGGTACACGCTAACCGCAGACAGCCAAGGCACCCTGCGTTTGGATGTGCTGGAAGCCATGGTGAACGTCAAACACAGTGTGATGAGCCACGATCTGAACAGCAAATTGCAGCTACAGTTGGTGGTTGAAACCCCGACCGGTAAATTCATCAAGCGTTACTCAGGTAAATCTGAGCGTACGGGCGCAATGAGTGCTTCGGTTGAAGACATGGAATTGGCGATGAACAATCTGATCACCGCAGTATTGAAAGATATCTACGCCGACCAAGAGTTGAATACATACATGCAGGAGAACCTATAAATGCCACGTTTTATTGCCGCGCTACTGCTTTGTCTGGCGTTACCCGTCAGTGCTGCCACGCAAGTGCAAGTCACCACTAACTTGGGCGACTTCGTGATCCAACTGGATGAAGCAAAAGCCCCGACATCCAGCGATAACTTTTTGAAATACGTGAAAGATGGCAGCTACGTTGGCACCATTTTCCACCGCGTGATCCCTGGGTTTATGGCTCAAGGCGGCGGCTTTGACAAAGACATGAAGAAGCGTCCGACGTATGCGCCGATCAAGAACGAGTCAGCCAATGGCCTACCCAATGATCGTGCCACTGTCGCGATGGCACGCACACAGGATCCACACTCGGCAACACGTCAGTTCTACATCAACTATGAAAACAACAGCTTCCTGAATGCGCGTGGTAGCCAGCCAGGCTATGCAGTATTTGGTAAAGTCGTCAAAGGTTTCTCTGTCATCGAAAAAATGGCAGAAATCCCAACCACGCGCGCTATGGGTATGAAAGATGTTCCACAACAGCCTATAGTTATTGAAGCGATGAAGATTATTAAATAGTAGGCATAGATAAGGTCACCGACGCCTCATCTATGAGCAGGTGACCTTTATGCTTGAACTTGTCGTCTCCAACCGCGAACCCCCTTCCCATCGCATTCAGCAACACATTGCTGCTCATGCCCCAGAAATCGCGCTCAGTGCCCTGGGGGCCATTACCGGTCACGTGCCTTATTCCGCCCTCAAAAATACCGTCACAGAACACTTATTTACCTGGTGGCGTTTATCGGTTCCTGCTGGCCCCACGCAAGACAGCTACGAGTCCACCTATTGGTACCTGATCCACCTGTTAGAATCGCTCGAAGAACACGAGTTACTGGGCAATCACTTTGTTCAGTTTAAGGTCCGTACAGCGGCACATTTTTTGTTAGGGCTGGGTGATCGCCCAGAAAAAATCCAAGGGATCCGCCCTTAGTCACTGAACAACTAACTGGCCAGCATCGCAAGAATCCTGTCAGGTTTCATTCTCTCGGGTGCTTTTGCTGTCTTTTTCCCGCAAAAATCGGTAGCGTGCACATAACCCCAAGCGCCCCGGCTCCCTGACAACTTCCCTACTTTGTCTCGACCTTGTCTCGCATTTCCGTGCCGCGGCCTCTTGGGTATAATCTCACCCTATTTCCGACACGCGAACTTATCAGAGGGACACATGGCGCACTCTATCGACAATACACAAGGCTGGCGGGTCTATCTGGAAAAGAAAGTCCTGATCATGCTGGCATTGGGCTTTTCTTCCGGTTTGCCCATCTTACTTGTGTTCGGCACGCTCTCTTTTTGGCTCCGTGAAGCCGGCGTCAGCCGCACTGATATCGGATTCTTCAGTTGGGTCGCGTTAGCCTACGGATTTAAATGGATCTGGTCACCGTTGATTGACCGCTTTCCTATCCCCATCCTCTCCGCCTTACTCGGCCGTCGCCGTGGCTGGATGGTATTCTCACAAGTGATGATCATTGGCTCACTGATTGGCATGGCCGTCAGTAACCCGCAAGGTGATTTGGTACAACTGGCGATTTTTGCCCTTATTGTCGCCTTCTCTTCCGCCTCACAAGACATCGTCATCGATGCTTACCGTATTGAATTAGCCACAGAAAAACTGCAAGCCGCGCTAGCCGCCGCTTACATGACCGGTTACCGTCTCGCGATGATCATGGCAGGGGCAGGCGCCTTGGCATTTGCCGCATGGTTTGGTTCTAATAGCGAATACGATCCGGCGGGCTGGCAATATGCCTATTTCATCATGGCTGGCTTTATGCTGATTGGACTGATTACGGCGCTGTGCATTCATGAACCGACCATCGACAGCACTGCGATCGATAAAATCGAAAACGACTACAAGCAGCAGTTACTGGATCGCGGCTATTCACCGCAATGGGCCCGCTTAGCCGCATGGGCGTACACCGCCGCAGTGATGCCCTTCTTGGACTTCTTCTCTCGCTACGGTAAACAGGCGCTACTCATTCTGGCGCTGATCAGCTGTTATCGCATTTCCGATGTGGTCATGGGCGTCATGGCTAATGCGTTTTATGTCGATATGGGCTTTAGCAAAACAGAGGTCGCATCGGTTTCAAAAGTGTATGGCGTGATCATGACCTTGCTGGGTGCCGGACTGGGCGGGATCTTGGTGAGCAAGTACAATACCCTGCGCATATTAGCGCTGGGCGCGGTGTTAGCCGCGTGCACCAACTTGGCATTCATGTTGTTTAGCTACATTGGCAACAGCTTACCGATGCTGACCGTGGTGATTTCATTGGATAACCTCAGTGCGGGAATTGCCACCGCAGCCTTTATCACCTTTATGTCCAGCCTGACCAATGTGGCGTTCTCAGCGACCCAGTACGCACTCTTCAGCTCAATCATGCTGCTGTTCCCTAAATTTATCGCGGGTTTCTCTGGCCTGTATGTGGATATGTTTGGCTACAATATTTTCTTCCTCAGCACCGCACTGATCGGTTTGCCGGTACTGGTGTTGATTTATATTCTCAATCGCCAACAAGTCGGCAGCCCCCAATCCATCAAACCATAAAATCCCCGGCTCTGTGTGTTTTTCGCTTTAATAGGCGAAAAACACATATTCACCCCCTACCCTGTTGATAATTCATACTACAAATCAATTTCACCTCACCAATAGATACCTTTAAGGGATACCCAAAGACCTCTTAGATGCGCGTGTTCACACTTAGTTCAGAAAATCCACGACAGAACGCATAAAAAACACGCTTTTGATCACTTTACCACCGAAATGTAATCGATTACACGAGATCGAGATCACATCTCGCAAAGGATTGCGCAAACGTTACATTCCCAAGCGTGACAGAAAGCAATAGAATCACCGCCAACAGAACACGGGAGCCTATAATCCCGGTCATAAAACACAATTAGCGAGAGTTCACCCATGCGTAAATCACTAGTAGCACTAAGCGTACTTGCAGCGGCAGCAGCACTTCCTGCACAAGCTGAATACCTATACGGTTTTGGTAACGTAAGCGTTAGCTACCTAGACTGGTCTAACGGCACTGAAGACCGTTCAAACAAAGAAGACTTCAGCTACGTAGAGCTTGAAGGTGGTGCGGGTTTCACTTGGGGTGAGCTATACGGTTTTGCTGACGTTGAAAACCTAGAAAATGGTTTTGATGAAGCACGTACAGCAATTAAAGGTTCTATCGCAGTGAAAACTGGCCTGAAAGAACTACGTGCATACGGTCAACTTTACAACACAAACAGCAACAGCTTCACTGCACAAAACACTGTAGCAGGTATGTCTTACAGCTTCGGCGGCGAAAACTGGGCATTCAACCCATGGGTTGGTTTCCACCACACCATCACAACCAAAACGTTTGGTCCTAAAGATACAGGTTCATTCTCTGGCATGAACGGCGGTATGTTGGGTTGGTCTGCAATGTACAACTTCAAAGCATTCGGCGAGAGCTTCATGGTGTCTAACTGGCACGAAACTGAATTCGCACGTGATGATGCCTACCTAGCACTGGCTGGTGAAAGCGACGATCTAACAGCAAGCGGCGCACTAGCACTATGGTGGAATGTAACTGACTCAGTGACAACCGGTGTTCAGTACCGCTACGCATACAACAAACTAGGTCAAGCGGGTTACGACAACGCGATGATCTACACTGTGAAGTACAACTTCTAAGTTGCCCTCCCAGTCAAAAAAAGCACCTACGGGTGCTTTTTTTTGTCCCGTCACTTTCCACCTACACACGTAGCCTCTCAAAAATAAGATGCTAATTTTTTTCGAGACGCCTTCGCTTTACCCTTATTTTCACAGCACTTTTTTCCTTCCTGTTGCGCTCCTAGAAACAATACTTTGCCCCATCGCTAAGACACCGCACCAACAACAAGTCCTTCCGCTACATTTATTACTTATAAAGAAGGCGCTTTTTGACGCCCTTTATTCACCGCTTCTATTCCGAGAACTTCTCGACCACTGAGAAGTCACAGCCTGCACTTATACTAACTTCAGCAGCAATCGGAAAAGGAAGAAAAAGCAATGGCAAATGGTTAGCGAGACGACATAATGAAAAAACTGACAACCTTTACGATCTGCTCCGCTTTGGCCTATTCAGGTGCCAGTTTCGCCGTCGACTATTCCGACGATATCCATAAAAACGATTATAAATGGCTGCAATTTAACTTGATGTACGCACTGGAAGAGCTGCCTCGCTCACCGGATGCGCACTCGGGGCATGACTACCTTGAAATGGAGTTTGGTGGTCGCTCTGGGATCTTCGATCTTTACGGTTACGTGGATGTGTTTGATTTAACCGACCACGATGCCAGTGACAAAAATGATCGGGCAAAAATCTTCATGAAGTTTGCCCCTCGCGTCTCACTGGATGCGTTAACCAAAAAAGATCTGTCAATTGGCCCGATCCAAGAATGGTATATCGCCACCCTGTTTAATTGGGATGGGGGGTACAACAAAAACAGCGACTTTCCACCGGTGAACAACTCGTTCTGGGGGATCGGTTCCGATGTGCAAGTCCCTTGGTTTGGTAAAGTCGGGGTCAACCTGTACGGCCTGTATGACATTAATAACAAAGACTGGAACGGTTACCAGCTATCGACCAACTGGTTTAAACCGTTTTACAATTTCTCTAATGGCAGCTTTATTGCCTACCAAGGTTACGTCGATTACCAATTTGGCGCAGACAGCACGTTTAAAGGCAATAGCCAAGCCCACAATGGCGGAGTCATGTTCAATGGCTTTTACTGGCATTCCGATCGTTACTCGCTCGGGTATGGCTTCAAGCTCTATCATGATGTGTATTTGATCCGTGATAGCAACGATTTTGAATCCACTGGGATCAGCCACTATTTCTCGGCCACGTATAAATTCTGATCGCCCCGTATCCCTCGCCTGACATCGCAACACTATCGAACTTTACTCATACACACCGATGAACGACGAGGGAGTCCCGCTCCCTCGTACTGCCTACTGCCTACTGCCTACTGCCTACTGCCCAAGTGATCGTGTTATGATCCCTGCTAATCAATCTTGTTCAGCAAGGAAGCATCACTCGTGGAAATCACCATTGTTGGCGCCGGTGCCATTGGCTTGCTTTGGGGCACGCATCTCTCCCCTTTTCATCACGTCCATTATTGGACCCGAGATAATGTCTCATCGCTGACCATTGACGCCCAGCGGTTTGAGTCGGCACATACTCACCCCATCCGTTTTGTCGCCAATCAACCGGACCGTATTTTGCTGGCTGACTGCGTGTTAGTCACCGTCAAGGCGTTTCAGGTTGAACAGGCGCTGCAGACCGTCGTGCCGCATCTCTCGCCTAAAACGCCAGTGATCATCATGCACAATGGCATGGGCACCCATGATGCGGTAAAAGCCCTGCTGCCTGAGCAACCGTTGTTGTACGCCACCACCGCCCAAGCTGCATTTCGAGCGCACCGTCACCATGTACAACATACCGGCCATGGTGCCACCGGGTTGGGCGCAATGAATCCGCAAGGTGAAGCCCACCACGCACTGGTCGAACCGTTGCACCGCGCCTTAACGCCGTGTCAGTGGCACCCTAACATTCTGCAACCCTTGTGGCAGAAACTGGCGATTAACTGCGCCATTAATCCACTGACGGCAATCCACCAATGCCGAAACGGGGCACTGGCACAACCGGCTTTTGATACGGTGCTCACGCACGTCTGTCAGGAAGTGGCAGCCGTAATGTGTGCAGAAGGCCTCCCGACGGAAGCTATCGCCTTACGCGAACAGGTCGACAAAGTGATTCACGCCACTGCCATGAATTTTTCATCGATGCATCAAGATGTTTCCCACCACCGCATGACTGAAATCGACTATATTACCGGGTATCTCCTTGCCCGCGCCAAGGCACATCACCTTGCAGCGCCTGCGAATACGCAACTGTGGCAACAGGTCAAACAATTGGAGCAACACAACCATGACGCATGACATCTCCCCTTCCTCAACCATCAAAGTGGCCGTTTGTATTGCCCCAGGCAGTGAAGAGATGGAAGCCATCAACACCATCGACATTTTGCTACGGGCGGGTTTTGACGTCACTGTGGCGAGCGTCGCCTCTGACGGCGCACTGATCATGCCCGGATCACGCGGGATCAAACTGGTCGCCGATGTGCCGCTGGTCAATGTGGCCGATGAGCCGTTTGATTGCGTGGTCTTACCGGGCGGCCTTGCCGGTTCTGAATGTTTCCGCGACAGCCCACTGTTGGTGGAATTTGTGAACCAACATAAGTACGACGGCAAGTTGGTTGCCGCTATCTGCGCCGCCCCTGCGGTGGTATTGGAACACCATGGCATGTATCCCAATGCGATCATGACCGCCCATCCGGCCTTCCATGATCAGATCCCCGCCCACCGTCTACGCGCCAAGCGCGTGGTCTTTGACGTAAACAGCAATTTGCTGACCAGCCAGGGCCCAGGAACGTCACAAGAATTTGCCTTGGCCATCATCATTCAGTTGGCGGGTAAACAGAAAGCGGTAGAAGTGGCGGAACCGATGGTGGTATGGCCAAACATGCATTTTGTGATGAGAGACGAGCAGAAGTAGAAGGCAAGTGTCGAGTTTGTAAGGGACGAGTATCGAGTCTCACTGCGTTTCGAGGAAGAGCGAGTGAAAAGCGAAAAATAGAGCTGGGTTCTGTGGCCCATAGCACCACTCTTTACCGCTTTTGACTTTCCACTTTTACTCGGATCTCGTCCCTCGGCGCGAAGCATAACTCGCCCCTGTAATTCGCAAAAAAAACGAGCGCCTAAGCGCTCGTTTTTTATTTTACAACCAACGGGGTAACAGCCGTTTTATGGGCGGTACACTTTCACGTTGTTGAAGCCATTTTCTTTCAGGTATAGCGCCTGAAGACGGCTCATCACACCACGATCACAGTACAGTAGGTACGTTTTGTCTTGTGGCAGATCGCCAAACTGGGTCGCCAGTTTGTAGAATGGCAGGTGTTTCACCTCAACATTCTCCAGCGCCAATGGGCTTTCGTCTTCTTCGTCTGGGCTACGAATATCAAGCACAATCGCGCCAGCATCAATCTGATCAACCAGCTCGATTTCAGGGGCTTTTTCTTGGCTCTCTTTTTCGATGTCACGAATATCCATCACACGGGCCTCAGCAACCACACGCTCCAGAATGGTGAAATCAAACTTGGCTTCTTCTACTTCCAATTTCGCTTTCACCGCTTTCACGGTTGGGCTCTTAGAAATCACACCACAGAATTCTGGCATGGTTTTCGCGAAATCTTCGGTACCGATCTCACGAGCAAGGTTGATGATGTCTTCTTTGTCCCAGTTGATCAGTGGACGCAGGATCAATGAATCCGTCACACCGTCAATGTGGCGCAGGTTCGTTAGGGTCTGGCTAGACACCTGACCCAGTGCTTCACCGGTCACCAATGCCTGAATACCAAAGCGCTCTGCCACCATGCCGGATGCACGCATGAACATACGTTTAAGCACCACGCCCATCTGGCCATCATCAATGTTTTCAAGGATCTGGCCAACGACCGGATCAAAGTCAATTGCGATAAATTTAACTTTGGCAGACGAACCGTATTTCTTCCATAGGAAATGCGCGACTTGCTTCACGCCAATCTCGTGCGCAGGACCGCCCAAGTTGAAGAAACAGTAATGCACTTTACTGCCACGCTTGATGTGCAGGTAGCTGGATACGCCCGAGTCAAAGCCGCCAGAGATCAAACTCAGTACGTCTTCTTGTGTACCAAGCGGGAAACCACCCAAGCCTTTGTGGCGCGCCAATACGTGGTTTAGCTCATTGTGAGACACTTCAACACGCACGGTAATGTCTGGGTTTTTCAACTTAACAGACGCCGATGCCACCGCTTGGTTCAAGCCGCCGCCGACATAGCGCTCTAGCTCAATCGAGGTGAAATCATGTTTACCCACACGCTTTGCACGCACACAGAAGGTTTTACCTTCTAGCTGATCGCGAACACGCGGCAACGTCTGCTCGTAAATATCGTGCAGATCGGTAAATTCTGTTTGCTCAACTTCCAGCACATGGTGAATACCCGGCGTTTGCGTCAGTACCGCTAGCACTTGCTCACGCAGGCTATCATCGCTAGATGTAACCTCAATGTAGGTACGGCGGTTGATCACCGCAACTGACTCAGACAAACGCTGGACGATAATGCGAATGTTGGAATCCAAAATTTTGATAAAACGCTTTTTAACCGAGTCGCTTTTTACAAAAATTTCAGGATGGGGTTTAACAATAAATTTCATAACACGCTTCGCTTTACTGGGCCAAACACTACATACATGAGATCAAACAAGACCGCATGAGATCAAAGGCGCAAATTATACAGCAAGCCGGCAGTCGCTGAAACAAGGATATACCGTGCGGTGACGTTAACCGTCATGATTACCTATAGTGTAGGCACTATTTTTCACCCGCAACAAAAAAGCCAGCCGAGAATCTCTGGCTGGCTTTGGGTGTACATCACCGACAAGTATTAAGGCTGTGCGCTACTGATCGGCGGTGAGTAACGCGGCTCACCCTGCATGATCGAGATTTCAACCCGTCGGTTTTCTCTGCGCTCTGCGGCGGTACGGTTACCATTCAACGGTTGGGTATCGGCCAAGCCCACCACGCGTAAACGGTGATGATCAAAGCCTTTCACTTTTTCCATTTCCTGCGCAACAGACACGGCACGCTGGGCAGATAGATCCCAATTCGAACGGTACAGTTCCGAATCCAGCTTCTGGTTATCGGTATGGCCACTGACGCGAATGATGCCCGGCACGTCTTTCACCAAGTTAGCAACTTGCTGTACCAGTGGTCGGAACTTCGGCTGCAAAAACGCCGAGCCTGCCGGAAACGCCCCTTGCTCTTTAATCCGGATCACTAACTGCTGACCCAGATTTTCCAGTTCCACCGCACCCTCGGCCACTTCGTTCTCAAGGGCTTTGCGCAAAATATCCATCATTTGCTGCTGCGCTTGACGCATTTCGGCTTCCGTATTCTGGTTCTGCTCGGTCGAAATATCCGCACTCTGCCCACCGGTCAACTTACCGGCATCACGCCGGGTGCCGCCAGCCCGCTCTGAATCCCCTTCGTGGAAATCCAGCGTGCGCTGCGTCATGTCGATGGTTTGCTGCATGATCACTTCAATCGGCGTCGGCTCCGGCCGCCCCGGACGAAATTCCTGCGCGATCACACTGGTGCCCTTCGGGATGTCTTTCACTTCCAGCATGTTTTGTACCCCGAAGGCGTACTTCATCGAGCCGGCGATCTGCTTGAACTTCAGCACATCCATTTCCGAAAACGACAACAGCAGTACGAAGAAACACATTAACAACGTCATCAAATCAGAAAACGTTGCCATCCATGCAGGCAGACCGGGCGGTGGACACTTATGTTCTTCCATCAGACACCCTACTCGTCAATGTTGACGGTACGTTTCTTTTCATTGAGGTAATTTTTCAGGTAGCCATCGATCACACGCGGGTTTTGCCCGTCTTGGATCGCCAGCACCCCATCCAAAATCAACCGGCGATTGAGTTTTTCTTCGTCTTTACGTAGCCCCAATTTGGCGGCTATCGGCAACAACAGCATGTTCGCCATCACGGCACCGTACAGCGTCGTCAGCAAGGCCACCGCCATGGCAGGTCCGATCGATTTCGGATCGTCCATGTTGGACAGCATCGCCACCAATCCCACCAAGGTACCGATCATGCCCATCGCGGGGGCCACTTCGGCCAATGCTTTGAAAATACTGATCCCTTGTTCATGACGGTCATTGGTCAAGCCGATGTCTTTTTCCAGCGTGGCACGCACAACGGCCGCATCGTGACCATCCACCAACAAATCAACTCCTTTGCGCAAGAATGAGTTGTCGACTTCCATTTCTTCCAACGCCAGAAAGCCCCCTTTACGGGCAGCATCCGCCATTTCGACAATCTTTGCGATTAGGTCTTCAGGATTATCGTTTTTAAAAATAAACGCTTTGGCGGCAATCTTTGCTGCACCCAAAAATTGACCAAAATTGTATTGCATTAAGGCAACAAACATCGAGCCACAACACACGATCAGGATTGACTGGGTATCAACAAACATGCCCAAGCTGCCACCGAGTACCATTGCCATGATGACAAAGGCAAACGAGCCAATTAATCCTATAAGGGTCGCCAAATCCACTTGATAGTCTCCGATTTGTTACATTAATTTGCGAGTGAGTTTACAGTCGCGCATTGTATCTGGGTGTTCGTCCCTTTCATAGCCACGCAACTGAAAGCGAGAGCATGATTCACCGTTCACACGACAACGCAGGAACTTTCTGCCCTTTTTCCACGCGATCGCTCGGTTCACCCTCCGCGTCAATAAGATATCTATCGGCACCGTGTGGGTTTGGTTTAGCTTTCTGGCACGAAAAGATGAAAATTACTGTCTGTCACACAGATTACTGTGAGATAATTTGACCCTGTTTCCGCTCTACGCTATTTTTTCGAGCAAAATTAAAGAAGCGACCCCCATTATGGCAGCCAAAAAACCTGAAAATATGGCTTTTGAAGCCGCACTTGATGAACTTGACAGCATCGTGCATGAGCTTGAATCCGGTGACATTCCTCTGGAAGAGGCGCTGAAGAAATTTGAGCGCGGGATTGCATTAGCCCGAAATAGCCAACTTAAGCTGACCCAAGCCGAACAACGCGTTGAAATCTTGCTGCAGGCGGATGACCATGCGCCTTTAACAGAGTTTGATAGCAGTAATGAATAACATGCCTTCTCTGTCTCAGTCTCTGCTTGACTACCAATGCCGCAGTAACGACCAACTTGGCCAATGGATGGCTGCACAGCCATTCCCTGATCAGTCCCTGATCCACGCCATGAAACACGGTACCTTGCTCGGTGGCAAACGCGCCCGTCCTTTTTTGACCTATGTGACCGGTGAAATGCTCGGTGCTTCCCGTGAAGCACTTGATACTCCTGCTGCGGCAGTGGAATGTATCCATGCGTATTCACTGATCCATGACGATCTGCCCGCGATGGACGACGATAATTTACGTCGCGGTCAACCGACATGCCATATCGCTTTTGATGAAGCGACTGCTATCCTTGCTGGGGATGCCTTGCAAACACTGGCCTTTGAAATTTTGGCCAGCGGCCCCCTTAGCCAAGATGGGGAAAGCCAACGCATCGCCATGATCAAAGAATTGGCGGCAGCGTCAGGTGCCCGCGGCATGTGTATGGGACAAGCATTGGATCTGGACGCAGAAGGCAAACAGGTCGATCTCACACAATTAGAAACGATTCACCGACATAAAACCGGTGCCTTGATCCGCTGTGCGGTTCGTTTAGGGGCACTGGCCGCTGGCGAGAAAGGCGTGGCCGTGTTGCCACAGCTGGACGAGTACGCCGATGCGATGGGGTTGGCGTTTCAAGTCCAAGACGATATTCTTGACGTAATAAGTGATACGCAAACCCTTGGCAAACCACAGGGTTCGGATATCGAGCTGGAAAAAAGTACCTATCCTGCTCTTCTCGGGTTGGATGGCGCTCAGGCAAAAGCACAGCAACTGTATCAGCAAGCGCTGCGCGCACTCGAAGCGATACCGTACAATACCGAACAATTAGCAGTTTTTGCCCGATACGTCATCGAGCGCAATAACTAATAACAGTAAAGCGCCGTGAATGTTATGACATTGGATATATCTAAATACCCTCATCTGGCTCTGGCCAACACTCCAGATGAACTGCGTCTCCTGCCGGTAGATAGCCTGCCTGCAGTGTGCGAAGAATTACGCACGTACTTACTTAAGTCAGTCAGCCAGAGCAGCGGGCATTTTGCCTCCGGCCTCGGCGCAGTCGAACTGACGGTTGCCTTGCATTATGTGTACAACACCCCGTTTGATCATTTGATCTGGGATGTCGGCCATCAGGCCTACCCACATAAGATCTTAACGGGCCGTCGCGACAAAATGGGGACGATTCGCCAAAAAGGCGGCGTGCACCCGTTCCCGTGGCGTGAAGAAAGTGAATATGACGTGTTGTCTGTCGGTCACTCATCCACCTCTATCAGTGCAGGCCTCGGCATGGCGATCGCCGCCGATAAAGAAGGCCAAGGGCGCAAAGTGGTGAGCGTGATCGGTGATGGTGCGATCACTGCAGGCATGGCGTTTGAAGCCATGAACCATGCCGGTGATATTCACCCGGACATGTTAGTGATCCTGAACGACAACGAGATGTCGATCTCGGAAAACGTCGGGGCACTGAACAACCACTTAGCACGCCTGCTTTCTGGCAACCTGTATACCACTATCCGTGAAGGCGGCAAGAAAGTGCTGTCTGGCGCGCCACCGATCAAAGAATTGGTTAAGCGTGCGGAAGAACACCTGAAAGGCATGGTTGTCCCTGGCACCATGTTTGAAGAGCTAGGCTTTAATTACATCGGCCCAGTAGACGGTCACGACGTGGTCGAGTTGGTCAAAACCATCAAGAACATGCGTAACATGAAAGGCCCGCAATTCCTGCATATCATGACCAAAAAAGGCAAAGGGTATGCCCCTGCGGAAGCGGATCCGATCAACTACCATGCGGTACCGAAGTTCGATTTAACGCAGAACCCGATCCCGAAAGCCAAGAGTCAACCGACGTTCTCCAATGTGTTTGGCGACTGGTTGTGTGACATGGCCGAGCAAGACGATAAGCTGATGGCAATCACGCCCGCGATGCGTGAAGGTTCTGGCATGGTCGGCTTCTCGAAAGCGTATCCGGATCAGTACTTTGATGTGGCGATTGCAGAACAGCACGCGGTCACACTGGCAACCGGTATGGCGATTGGCGGTTATCACCCTGTGGTGGCGATTTACTCGACCTTCCTGCAGCGCGGTTACGATCAGTTGATCCACGATGTCGCGATCATGGATTTGCCGGTGATGTTTGCCATCGACCGTGGTGGTTTAGTCGGCGCTGACGGCCAGACCCACCAAGGGTCGTTTGATTTGAGCTTCATGCGCTGTATCCCGAACATGGTGATCATGACGCCGAGCGATGAAAATGAATGTCGCCAAATGCTGTACACGGGCCACCTACACCAAGGGCCAAGTGCCGTACGCTACCCACGCGGCAGTGGTACGGGTGTTACACCAACCACCGAGATGACAGCCCTGCCGATCGGTAAAGGGATCGTTCGCCGCGAAAGTCAGATCAACACAGACAGCGACACACCACGTGTGGCAATTCTTGGTTTTGGCACCCTGCTGAACTACGCGCTTGACGCCGCAGAGTCGCTGGATGCAACCGTGGCAGACATGCGTTTTGTGAAACCGCTGGATGAAGCCTTGATTCTAGAACTGGCTGCGACCCACGATGTGCTGGTTACTGTGGAAGAAAATGCCATTGCTGGCGGTGCCGGTAGCGGTGTGAATGAGTTCTTGATGAAGAAGAAAGTGCTCAAGCCGGTATTGAACCTTGGCTTGCCGGATCGCTTTGTCGAGCAAGGCACACAAGCCGAACTGCACGCGATGCTAGAGCTTGATGCGGCAGGTATTGAGAAGCAAATTCGTCAGTACCTGGCTGAATAAGCCGTTTTATCAGCCAATAAGCCCGTTTCTAAGCACAAAAAAACCGCGCACTGCGCGGTTTTTTATTATCGGTAATTTGCCGAGCGTTACCCGTTACCAGCCAAACCAGTAACCGACACCCCATAGCGCGATCATCGCCATCAGGCCAGCCAGAATATCGTCGACCATGATGCCAAAGCCACCGTGAACGTGTTTGTCCAACCAACTGATCGGCCAAGGTTTTACCATGTCAAAGAAGCGGAACAGCACGAAACCTGCCAGCACCCACTGCCAACTCACAACAGGGGCGATCGCCATGGTGATCCAAAAGCCGACAAACTCATCCCACACGATACTGCCGTGATCGTGCACGCCCATGTCGTCTGAGGTTTTCTGACAAATGCGAATACCGACAATGGCCGATACCACAATGATCAGCAGGTACAGCACAAACGGCAACTGCACAATCAGAAGGTAAAACGGGATCGAGGCCAAGGTACCCATGGTGCCCGGCACCACCGGTGACAGACCGCTACCAAATCCCGTCGCCAGCAGATGCCACGGGTTTTTCAGATTGATGTTTGCTTTTGGGTTATCCACAATTTACTCCGCAAAATGATCATAGCCCTGCAACTGCCAATCAACGGCGTTGCCGGCTTTCAATAACGTCACGCCCGCACCTGGACGCAATTGCCCCACACACGTCGCCTTCACGCCACAATGTGCTAATGCCGTTTCCAATGCCCCACGGTTCCCTTCCGGTACAGTGAAGCACAACTCATATTCTTCTCCGCTGGTCAGCGCCAACTGATACGCGGTATCCGCATCCGGGGCAAAGCGACGCAATTCATCCGACAGCGGCAGTGTCTCAACATTCAACACAGCTGCCACGCCAGAGCGTTTTAAAATATGCCCTAGATCAGACACTAAACCGTCAGAAATGTCGAGTGCGGCAGAGGCAATACCGCGCAATGCCTGTCCGGCAAGAATGCGGGGTTGGGCACAGTAATGGCGTTCCACCAGTACATCCGCCAATTGCGGATCGTCGACCGTGGTCTGACCCAGAATTAACGCCAATCCGGCAGCACTGTCACCCAAGGTACCCGTCACATAAATCCAATCACCAGACTGCGCACCACTGCGGGTTAACGCTTTCCCGTGCGGCACAAACCCGTGTACCGTCAGAGTCAGGCTTAACGGGCCTTTCGTCGTGTCACCGCCGATCAGCTGCACATTGTAGTATTCTGCCAAGGCGAAAAAGCCCTGACAGAAACCGGCCAGCCATGCTTCATCCGGCGCTGGCATTGTCAGGGCTAACGACACCCAAGCGGGCGTTGCGCCCATGGCCGCTAAGTCACTCAAGTTGGAGGCCAATGCCTTATGGGCGACCCGCACCGGATCCGCCTCCGCTAAGAAATGGGTCCCTGCGACTAACGAATCGGTACTCACCGCCAGCTGGCTGCCCACAGGCACGTCCAGCACGGCACAGTCATCACCGATCGCCAACGCCACATCCTTGCGGTTCACCGCTTGATGCGCAAAATAGCGCGCAATAAGATCAAATTCGTTGGTGGCCATATGCTTCTATTGTATGGAGAGAAAATGAAGACAGAAAAAAGGCCAGCAATGCTGGCCTTGAAAATATTTCGTGATTACTTCTTTTTACGAAGTGTTGGCGCTGCTTTGTCCAGCACACCATTAACAAACTTGTGGCTGTCTTCAGCACCGAACACTTTAGCCAGTTCGATAGCTTCGTTGATTACCACTTTGTAAGGTACGTCATCACGCTTTAGCATTTCGTACATCGCAAGGCGAAGTAGCGCAAGTTCCATCTGATCCAGATCTTGTAGTGGACGCGACAAGTATGGACGCATTTTGCTGTCCAGTTCCTGATGGTTCAGTACAACACCTGTTAGCAGGTCGCGGAAGTAGGCAACATCTGTATGCGGTGCGGCAAGCGCAGGCGCATCAGCCTTAAACTCTTCTTCTTCAAAGTTATCACCTGACAAGAAGTGCATCTCAATGTCTGCAACATTGTCTTTGGTGATTTGCCAAGAATAAATAGCTTGTACAGCAAACTGACGTGCATTACGACGTGCGGCTGGTTTCACAGTAACCCCCATTAGGATTCGATTTGGGACAGTACATTAACCATTTCAAGCGCGCTTAGTGCAGCCTCTGCCCCTTTATTACCAGCCTTGGTACCGGCGCGCTCAATGGCTTGTTCGATAGAATCTACAGTCAAAACGCCGAATGCTACTGGAGTGTTGTACTCAAGAGCAATTTGCGCCAGACCTTTGTTACACTCACCGGCAACATAATCAAAATGCGGTGTACCGCCACGGATCACAGAGCCAAGCGCAACGATAGCATCATAGCGATCGCTTTTAGCAACTTGCTGCGCAACAAGCGGAAGCTCGTAAGCACCAGGACAACGTACAACAGTGATGTTGTCATCACTCACTTGACCCTGGCGTTTCAGAGCATCTAGCGCGCCGGCTAGCAGACTTTCATTAATAAAGCTGTTAAAGCGTGCAATTACGATAGCAATTTTTGCGTTTGGTGCCGCGATGGCGCCTTCAATTACCTTCATGGGCCTTCCTGTGACTATGTCTTTTCCGGTATGAGAACCGCGGGAGTCTACCACAGTTTACGCATGATACCAACGCGCATCTTTGATGGCTTTTTCCCGGCTTTTTCTCATTCCGGCGATAAAATAATGGGGACGTTAAGCGCGTATTTCTACGCGCACTTTGTACCTTACTGACAAATGTATTCAACCACTTCCAAGCCAAAGCCTGACAGTGAGTGATAACGTTGATTGCTTGATGATAACAGGCGCATTTTAGACACACCTAAATCCGCCAAGATCTGCGAGCCCACACCGACTTGGCGGGACTGATCTTTCACGTTCACTTTCACCATTGGCTTACCGTCGGTTTTCGCCACCAACTGGCGCACTTTGGTCAGTACCGCGTCTTGGCTTTCCGCTTTACTCAACACCACCAGCACCCCACCTTCGCTGGCAATGCGTTGCATCGCCGCAGGCAGTGTCCACTGTGACGCACCAGAATGCAGGATGTCTTTGAACGTGTCTTGCAAGTGTACACGCACTAAGGTGCCTTCGCTGTCGGTGGTCGACTGCTTGCTTAATGCATAGTGAATTTGGTTATCGATGGTGTCACGGTACGTGATCATATCAAACTCACCAAACTCGGTCGGCAGCACGCACTGTGCCACACGTTCGATGGTGGTTTCATGGTTGTTACGGTACTCAATCAAGTCGGCAATGGTGCCTAACTTCAGACCGTGTTGCTCCGCGAACACTTCCAGATCCGGACGACGCGCCATGGTGCCGTCTTCATTTAAGATCTCAACAATCACACTTGATGGCTCAAGGCCAGCCAAGCGTGCGATGTCACAACCGGCTTCGGTATGACCCGCGCGGGTCAATACGCCGCCTTCTTGTGCCATCAACGGGAAGATGTGACCCGGCATCACGATATCTGCCGCTGTCGCATTGGCCGCCACTGCAGCTTGAACAGTCCGTGCGCGATCGCCTGCTGAAATGCCCGTGGTCACCCCTTCTGCCGCTTCAATCGACACGGTGAAGTTGGTGCTGAACTGCTCAGTGTTATCTTGCACCATCAGCGGCAAATTAAGCTGCTTACAGCGTGCCTGCGTCAAGGTAAGGCAGATTAAGCCACGGCCATGTTTGGCCATAAAGTTAATCGCTTCGGGTGTGATCTTATCGGCGGCAATGATCAGGTCACCTTCGTTTTCCCGATCTTCGTCATCCATCAAAATCACCATTTTACCTTGGCGAATGTCTTCAATGATGTCCTTTGCGCTGCTTAATGCCATAACACAACCTTCTCTATAACTGATTCTCTGAGTCCATTAACCTAGGAAGCCGCTTCGAGCCAGCATATCCATAGTCAGTTCTGATTTATTCTCGGCCGCCTTGTCACCTAACATCAAACGTTCAAGGTAACGGGCGATCACGTCCACTTCCAAATTCACCTTACGGCCTGGCGTGAACGACTCCATGGTCGTTTCCAGGGCGGTATGCGGAACGATGGTCAATTTGAACTCATCCCCCCGCAACGCATTCACAGTCAGACTGATCCCGTCAATCGACACCGAGCCTTTTTCGGAAATATAACGGGCAAGGTGCGCTGGCGCCTTCACCCAAAATTCAATAGCACGGCCAGTATGGGTACGATCGATAATTTCAGCCACGTCATCCACGTGACCTGACACCATGTGGCCGCCAAAACGGGTGGTCGGTAACATGGCTTTTTCTAAATTCGCTTTTTGGCCGGCTTTATAGCTCGCAAACGCGGTGCGATGTAAGGTTTCTAATGACAAGTCAGCCACATAGCCGCTACCCGTCAATGCCACCACCGTTAAACACACGCCGTTGGTCGCAATACTGTCACCCAATTTTACATCACTGAGATCCAATTTACCGGCATCCACAGTCACCGAAATGTCCTGCCCTTTCGGGGTCAATGCGGTGATGGTGCCGACAGCTTCAATAATGCCAGTAAACATGTTCTACCTTACTCTTGTTCGTTTGCTTTCATGATGGCTTTCACGCGGGCGGTGATACGAATATCCGGCCCCACCATACGTACATCTGTGATCGTCAGCTCAGGGACATCAGCCATGTCGGTCAATCCCGCCAGCGCAAGTAACCCTCGGCTGTCGCTGCCCATCAACTTCGGCGCTTGGTACAAAATCAGCTCATCCACCAACCCTGCCGCTAACAAGCCACCGGCTAATCCGGCACCCGCTTCCACCCACACGTGGTTAATCTCTTGGGCGGCCAAGGTGTCCATCAGTACGGCTAAATCCACCTGTTGTGTCACCGAGTCCAACGCCACCTCAATCTGCTCTACGCTATCAGGCCACGTTTGTGTATCGGCTTTCGCGCGAGCCAGCAGGGTATGCCCCGGCAAGCTGATCAAACGGTGTGCAGGGGTAACGCGGTTCTGGCTGTCAATGATCACCCGTACCGGTTGACGCAACTGGGCTACCGGATACTGTTGCTGCACCGTCTCGCCCAAGTCAGCCCAACGCACGTTCAAAGACGGATCATCCGCCAGTACCGTAGCACTGGTGGATAAAATCGCGCCCGCTTTAGCCCGATAACGCTGCACATCCGAACGGGCTGGCGCACTGGTGATCCACTGGCTTTTGCCATTGGCCAATGCAGTACGCCCGTCCAAACTGGCGGCCAATTTTAGCTGCACAAACGGACGCCCCGTTTTCATGCGGGTGATAAAACCGGGATTGAGCGCCATGGCATCGGCTTCCAGTAACCCCACTTGAACCTCAATACCGGCTTGCTGCAAGATGGCCACGCCACGTCCTGCCACTTTCGGATTGGGATCCACCATCGCACACACCACGCGCCCCACGCCGGCTTTCACCAAGGCTTCCGCACACGGCGGTGTACGGCCGTAATGGGAACAGGGTTCAAGGGTGACATAGGCCGTCGCACCGCGAGCACGCTCACCGGCAGCACGCAGCGCAAAGACTTCCGCGTGCGGTTGACCCGCTTGATAATGATAGCCTTCACCCACAATATGCTCACCGTGTGCAATGACACAGCCTACATTGGGGTTCGGCGCCGTGGTGAATTGACCGTTTTTTGCCAAGGTGATGGCGCGAAGCATCATGGCATGATCGTTGGATGAGAACATGTGACGTCGGTTTCTTTTATGGCACGCCCGGAGTCTGGCCCCGGACGGCAATTATTTTTCTAGCTTGGCGATTTCCTCACCAAACTCACGAATATCTTCAAAGCTGCGGTATACAGACGCGAAACGAATGTACGCGACTTTATCCAGCTCTTTTAAGGCTTCCATCACCAAGTTACCGATCATATCTGACGGCACTTCGCGCTCACCGGTTGCGCGCAAGCGTGACTTAATCGTGTTGATAGCACGTTCGATGTCATCAGTGCTCACCGGACGCTTTTCTAAAGCACGTTGAATGCCCCCACGCAACTTCTCTTCGTTGAATGGGTCACGGCTTCCGTTACTCTTGATCACACGAGGCATCACCAATTCTGCACTTTCAAAGGTGGTGTAGCGCTCATTGCATGCCAAACATTGACGGCGACGGCGCACTTGATGGCCATCCGCGACTAATCGGGAATCAATTACTTTGGTGTCGTTGGCACCACAAAAAGGACAATGCATCTTGCCTCCTAATTTACGTCGCCTCAGTGTAACCCATTTCATGGCGAGAGTACGCCTTTTCAGGCGATTTTTATGCCGTAAAACACCGGAAAAAGGCAGGAATAGTGGGGTGAAATGCCCCTAAATGCACACAGAGAGATAAAAAAAGGGCTTGCATAAAGCAAGCCCTAACAAAGGGGGAAATGTTTCTATTTATTCGTGTAATTACGCGTAAACCGGCAGGCGCTTACAAATTTCTAGCACCTTGGCTTTGGTCGCAGCAATCACTTCTGGGTTGTCGCTGTTATCCAGCACATCACACATCCAGCCTGCCAATTGCTTGGCATCGTCAGCGGTAAAACCACGACGCGTGATAGACGGCGTACCCACACGGATACCCGATGTGACAAACGGGCTACGCGGATCATTCGGCACACTATTCTTGTTCACGGTAATATTAGCGGCACCCAGTGCGGCATCCGCTTCTTTACCGGTGATGCCTTTGTCGATCAGATCAACCAAGAACAAATGGTTTTCGGTGCTGCCAGAGACGATCTTGTAACCGCGCTCAAGGAATTCACCCACCATCACTTTGGCGTTTTCAACGACACGTGCTTGGTATTCTGCGAACTCAGGCTCCATGGCTTCTTTAAACGCCACCGCTTTGGCTGCAATCACGTGCATCAACGGGCCACCCTGACCACCAGGGAAAACCGCAGAGTTCAGTTTCTTGTACAGCTCTTCACCTTCGTTA
Organism: Photobacterium sp. 270122K; assembly: GCF_059941365.1. Taxonomy (NCBI): domain Bacteria; kingdom Pseudomonadati; phylum Pseudomonadota; class Gammaproteobacteria; order Vibrionales; family Vibrionaceae; genus Photobacterium; species Photobacterium sp. 270122K. Next base: position 47,683 of record NZ_JBPOEN010000002.1, on the reverse strand, counting down.
GACAGGATCAAACCACCACGTGGGCCTGCCAAGGTTTTGTGCGTTGTGGTTGTCACTACGTGTGCGTGTGGTACTGGCGTTGGGTAAACACCCGCCGCAATCAGACCGGCAACGTGCGCCATATCAACAAAGAAGTAAGCACCGACTTTGTCTGCGATTTCACGCATGCGCTTCCAATCAACGATTTGCGAGTACGCAGAGAAACCACCGATGATCATTTTTGGCTTGTGCTCAAGCGCCAGCGCTTCCACTTCTGCGTAGTCAATCTGACCGGCTTCATCGATACCGTAAGGAATGATGTTGTACAGTTTGCCTGAGAAGTTGACTGGCGAACCGTGCGTCAAGTGACCGCCGTGTGCCAGGCTCATGCCCAGTACCGTATCACCGGCATTCAACAAGGCCATGTAAACTGCGTTGTTCGCCTGAGAACCAGAGTGTGGCTGTACGTTTGCGTACTCAGCACCAAAAAGCTGGCAAGCACGATCAATCGCTAGCTGCTCGGCTTTATCAACGAACTCACAGCCGCCGTAATAACGCTTGCCCGGGTAACCTTCTGCGTACTTATTAGTTAGCTGAGAACCCTGCGCTTCCATGACACGTGGGCTGGTGTAGTTTTCAGAAGCAATCAACTCGATGTGTTCTTCCTGACGGGCCGTTTCTTCCTGGATAGCTGCAAACAGCTCAGCGTCATAATCGGCAATATTCATGTCGCGCTTTAGCATCTGTCTCTCCTGACTCAGATTGTTTTCAAACCTTGTGTCGCTGGGTCGTGATAAACACGTCATGCCGACAATCTAGGTGGTAAACACACTTTTTTGGCAAAAAACGAAAAACCGCCAAGCTAGGCGCCACGGAGACGCAAACGTTTTCGTCATATCTGTATATAACGCTGTATTTTACAGAAATTGATCTAAATCAGGTAGCCCTAATGTGACTTTTTATTGGCATTTATTTCAACTTGAGGATGAATTGTTTTCATCTTGTGCGTTTTTTCACTTCCGCGTTTACAGCTTTCACTACTTCTCCGTCGCTATTAACAAGATAAAGGCGTAAATTAATTTTTTACATCTGCGTAAACTTATCTAAACACCTGTGTGGGCAATGTTTTCCGTTTCCCTCTCATCTTTTTTTCAGTTGCGCATTATCATGGCGGGCTTAACAATAAGGAGTGTATTTTTGAGCGCGTATTCCCACTCAGCGAAAGAGAACATCATTGCCATTCTCACCGGCACCTTTGTGGTCGCCCAAGGGGTGTTCTTTTTACAGCAAGCCCACCTGCTCACCGGTGGGACAACCGGTTTAGCTTTGCTGGCCAGCCAATTTATCGACCTCTCTTTTGGCCAGCTCTACTTCATGATGAATATTCCGTTCTATTGCATGGCATGGTTTCGCATGGGGCGCCGTTTTGCCATTACCAGTATCCTTTCGGGAGGGCTAGTGTCGGTGATCACCGATAATCTGCACCATGTGCTGGAGATCAGCCGATTAGAACCGCTGTACTGCGCCATGATTGGCGGGGTATTGATGGGATTAGGCATGCTGATTTTGTTTCGCCACAAAACCAGTTTGGGTGGTTTCAATGTGCTGGTCTTGTTCTTACAAGAGAAGTTTGGCTGGTCAGCAGGTAAGCTACAGATGGGGATTGATATCACCATTTTGGTGGCGTCGTTCTTCTTGGTCACACCAATGACCCTGCTCTTCTCGGTGATCGGCGCCTTCTTGCTGAACTTGGTGTTGGCGATGAACCACAAGCCGGGACGCTATGCCGGTGGGGTGAAAGCCCAGCAGGCCTCTTAAACTTGCCTCACTGATCTCGCTTAACACACATAAAAAACGGAAGCCTTGGCTTCCGTTTTTCGTCTTGGCTTATCTCTCGCGCGACTTAGTCGAGATGCTTAAGGTAGGTATAAAAGTCGACATCTTTTTCATACCCATTTTTTTCATACAGCGCCTGTGCGCGATGGTTATCGACGGCCGTGCTCAGCATAATAAACGCGCTGTCGGTCTCTTTCGCCATCTGCTCCGCACGATCCATCAAGGCTTGCGCCACCCCACTCTGACGGGCTTCAGCGCTAACATACAGATCATACAATAGCCAGGTACGCTGCATCGCTAACGAACAAAACAGCGGATACAACTGCGTAAACCCAACCGGGTTACCCGCCTCATCCTCTGCCACAAAAATCACACTCTCCTGCTGATTTAAGCGTGCTTTTAAATACGCCGCCGGATCCTTTCGCGGTTGCTCAACCTGATAGAAGTCCAAATACGCTTCATAGAGAAAGCTGAACTGATCGACATCGTTGACTTGCGCTTGGTAAATTTTCATTATGTGCTCCTTAGCTGCCTATCAGCATAGGAGTCCACTTTCCGCTTGAACAGCCTTAAATTTACAATCTTACGTTGGCTATCTCACGATCGTCAGGCATAAAAAAAGCTCACCGTGATGGCAAGCTTTCCTGTCACTGCATACTCATGCGCCCCGCTTACATACCAATAGGGTATACAGAATTTATGCGCATAAATCAGCATGTCTGATAACGGCGTTGAACGAAATAACGACGCAAAACCACATCAATTAAACATCATTTTGGCTAAGCCGTTTCGTTCTCTGGCAAAGAGGAAGCACGGAGTTTATACGCATAAATGAGTACTTCCGATACAGACAGAGGATGAAACGGCAACGCCATAACGGATTTTAGATAGCGTCCTCGTCTTCCTCACCCGTCCTGATACGCACCACGCGCTCTACATCGAACATGAAGATCTTACCATCACCGATTTTACCGGTTTGCGCGGTTTCGACGATGGTGTCGACGCATTGATCAGCGACGTCATCGGTCACGACGATTTCTAGCTTCACTTTTGGCAGGAAGTCGACCATGTATTCTGCGCCACGGTAGAGTTCGGTGTGGCCTTTTTGGCGACCGAAACCTTTCACTTCTGAGACGGTCATGCCGGTGATACCGACATCGGCGAGGGCTTCGCGAACATCATCAAGCTTGAAGGGCTTAATAATGGCTTCAATTTTTTTCATTCTCATCATCCTTTGCTGAGCAGAGATGGGTTGAGACCTTGAGGGTGACGGTCGTCAACTGCCTGATTACTAATGCAGGCAGTATAACAAATGCGGAATGTTCTGTTGACCGTGGTTTAGTATTTTTCGGCGGGAAGGATCACATCGTTGTCCATCATCTTGAGCAGAAGGATAACGGCAAAGAGCATCACGGTGCTATTAAGTAAAATGATAACGATATGGCGGAATTCAGGTCGAAAAAGGTGCGGTAAATACGGGATCAGGCTGTAGCCAAAAAACAGGGTGATGGCGGGGATAAAAAAATACAGGGGAATGAAGCCCCAACGGTTCCCTTGGCCGAGACCGATGATGGCGCTGATACCGGATGCCAGTACTAAGACAGCAACGATGTTGGGGACGATCCCCACTTGCTGAAAACTAAATATGGTCGTGAATGTATCAATATAACGGATCAGGAATAGCACGACTAATGCCGCCAAGCCCTTGGCAGCCAGTGTCAATGCACTGCTGTTTGCATCCATGTTGGTCTCTCTTCCTTGAAAGCGGTTTGGATCTGATAAATCTCACAATAAGCCCTGCATTTTATGCGGCTAATGCAACCAGTACAACCGCTATTGAACATTGTTCCTAACGTTTTAGACCGTTTTTGGGACATTCGTTCCCTTAGTAATGCATTTTTATCAGGTCGGCAAAACCGGTTAAACGGCGTACCACACGGGTCGTAACCGCCCCTTCATGCCCATCACGATTAAGCCATACGGCTTTAAACCCCTGTTGGGCCGCGGCTTGCGCGTCGTTAATAGGGTGATTGCCGATATACCAGCATGATGCGGCATTTTTCTGCGAAAGGCGCAGCGCATGTTGAAAGATGGCGGGGGCGGGTTTGGCTACGCCCACCTGTTCTGACACCACGAGATGTGAAAAATAAGGGCGGATGCGTGTGGCGGTCAATTTGGCTTCCTGCTGAAAAGCAAAACCGTTGGTAATAATCGCCAATGGGGTGATATCGCGTAATGCATCTAAGGCGGGGATCACATCATCAAACAGTCGCCAGTGCTGCTGATAAATGCGGTAGTACTCGGTACTGAGCGCATCGGCTTGAGCGACGGTTAGCGGGTCTTTGAACAAGGCGCTGATCCGAGCACGCCGAAGCTGTTCAAAATTCAACGCACCCGCCCGCCAACGCGCACGTTGCTGATCGGTAATGTGCCGCCACGCCTGTCCGATGCCGTCCGGGCAATCAATGATCGCCTGATGGTACACACCCGCAAAGGCCGCGATCGCCTCCTGCTCTGCACCGTCATGATCGAGCAATGTATTATCTAAGTCGAAAAATATCATGGCATTCCCCTGTGTGAACCGTCTCCTTGTAGCTTAATCACAGACCTATCAGCATGACGAGTGTTTTTGATCGAAAATGGGTGATAAGACCGGCAATGTCACGGGCGATCAACGAAAAAAACCGCTCCGAAGAGCGGTTTCATTACCTCGCCAACCCGTCGTTACCGACGATTTATTTAGCCGATGTTAACGCGCGCGTTACGGAACATACGCATCCATGGGCTATCTTCTTTCCAGTCATCTGGGTGCCATGAGTTCGCCACCGTGCGGAATACACGCTCTGGGTGCGGCATCATGATGGTCACGCGACCATCTTGCGTTGTCAGACCGGTGATCCCGTTCGGGGAGCCGTTCGGGTTCGCTGGATAGTTCTGCGTAACATTGCCACGGTTGTCCAAGTAACGCAGCGCGACTGTGCCTGATTGCTCAATCGCAGCAAGGTGTTCGCCATTGCGCACTTCGACGCGACCTTCACCGTGAGACACCGCGATAGGCATACGTGAACCGGCCATGCCATTGAAGAACAAGGAATCACTCTGCTGGACTTCCACCAAGCTGAAGCGTGCTTCAAAACGCTCTGATTCATTGCGCACGAAACGTGGCCACAAATCCGCACCTGGGATCAAATCGCGCAGGTTCGACATCATCTGACAACCGTTACACACACCCAGTGCGAACGTGTCATTATTCTGGAAGAAGCGCGCAAACTGATCGCGGGCGATGTTGTTGAACAACACCGATTTCGCCCAGCCTTCACCGGCGCCCAATACGTCACCGTATGAGAAACCGCCACAGGCGACAAGGCCGTTGAAACCATCCAGCGATACACGACCAGACAGAATGTCGCTCATGTGCACGTCTTTCGCGTCAAAGCCTGCACGGTCAAATGCGGCCGCCATCTCAACGTGTGAGTTAACCCCTTGCTCACGCAAAATCGCCATTTGCGGTTTTGCGCCAAGGTTAATGAACGGTGCGGCAATGTCTTCGTTAATATCAAAGCTTAGCGCGGTGTTCAGACCCGGATCGTCGCTGTCTTTCTTCGCGTCAAACTCTTGCAACGCACCCGCTGGGTTATCACGCAACGCCTGCATCTGATACGTGGTTTCTGCCCAAATAGTACGTAGCTCGGTGCGGTTTTGTTCTAGCACCAAATCATTGCCGTTCCAGATACGTACCACGTCTTCATCAACCACAGTACCAATCACGTGGCTGTACGCGTCCAGACCGTTGACAGCCAATACAGACTGCACCGCATCCAAATCTTCGGTACGGACTTGGATCACTGCGCCCAACTCTTCATTGAACAGTGCTGCCAATACATCATCACACGCGTCGCCGTCCGTGGTATTCAAATCCACTTCCACCCCGGTGTGACCCGCAAAGGCCATTTCAGCCAATGTCACGTACAAACCACCGTCACCACGGTCGTGGTAAGCCAATAGTTTGTCATCACGCAACAGGGCTTGTACTGCATGGAAGAAGCCTTTCAGCAACTCAGGGCTGTCAACGTCCGCAGGCTTATCGCCCAACTGCTTGTACACTTGCGCCAGTGCGCTCGCGCCCAAGCGGTTTTTGCCACAACCCAAGTCCAACAACAGCAGGGTCGAATCGCCTTTATCGGTGCGTAGCTGTGGTGTGACGGTTTTACGCACGTCTTCCACACGACCAAACGCGGTGATCACCAAGGACAACGGTGACGTCACGGTTTTCTCTTCGCCGTTTTCTTCCCACTGGGTCTTCATCGACATGGAGTCTTTACCCACCGGAATGGTCAAGCCCAATGCAGGACACAGATCTTCACCCACGGCTTTCACCGCTTCGTACAAACCCGCATCTTCACCCGGGTGACCGGCTGGAGACATCCAGTTGGCTGACAACTTAATGCGTTTCAAATCGCCAATATCAGAACACGCAATGTTCGTGATGGCTTCACCGACCGCAAGACGTGCCGAGGCAGCAAAGTCCAGCAAGGCAACCGGCGTACGCTCACCCATCGACATAGATTCGCCGTGGTAGGTGTCGTAACTCGCCGCGGTCACTGCACAGTTGGCTACCGGCACCTGCCAAGGACCGACCATCTGATCGCGCGCCACTAAACCGGTAACTGTGCGGTCACCGATGGTGATCAAGAAGGTTTTCTCTGCTACTGCAGGTAAACGTAAGATACGGTGAGTGGCAGCTTCAATTTCAATGTTCGTACGATCAATCGCCTGTCCTTGCGCCACTTGCGTGGTCACATCGCGGTGCATCTTCGGTGCTTTACCCAGCAAGATGTCCATTGGCATGTCGATCGGGGTATTGTCGAAATGACTGTCTTCCAACGTCAAATGACGTTCTTCAGTCGCTTCACCCACTACGGCATACGGTGCGCGCTCGCGCTGACAGATCGCATCAAACACTTCCATGTTTTCTGCCGCTACGGCCATCACGTAACGCTCTTGTGATTCGTTACACCAAATCTCTAGCGGGCTCATGCCCGGCTCATCATTGGGTACATCACGCAGCTGGAATTTACCGCCACGCTCGCCGTCATCCACCAACTCTGGCAGGGCATTCGAGATACCGCCCGCGCCCACATCGTGGATAAAGGCAATCGGGTTGTCGTCACCCATCTGCCAGCAACGGTCGATCACTTCCTGACAGCGGCGTTCCATCTCTGGGTTTTCACGCTGTACAGAGGCAAAGTCCAAGTCTTCTGCTGACTGACCTGATGCCATTGATGATGCCGCACCGCCGCCAAGACCGATGTTCATGGCAGGACCGCCCAACACAATCAGCTTGGCGCCGACCGGGATCTCTTTCTTCTGCACGTGATCAGCACGGATGTTACCCAAGCCACCGGCAATCATGATCGGCTTGTGGTAACCACGGATCTCTTCGCCGTTGTGCGAGCTGACTTTTTCTTCGTAAGTACGGAAGTAACCCAATAGGTTAGGACGACCAAATTCGTTGTTAAACGCCGCGCCGCCTAGTGGGCCTTCCAGCATAATGTCGAGCGCATTCACGATGCGATCAGGCTTACCGAAATCGCTTTCCCATGGCTGTTCAAAACCCGGAACACGCAAGTTAGACACGCTAAAGCCGACCAAGCCTGCTTTTGGCTTGCCGCCAATACCGGTCGCGCCTTCATCACGGATTTCACCGCCCGAACCGGTCGATGCGCCTGGCCACGGCGAGATCGCCGTTGGGTGGTTGTGGGTTTCCACCTTCATCAGAATGTGGGTGTCTTCTTGGTGGTAAGTGTACTGACGTGAAGCCGGATCTGGGAAGAAGCGGCCAACGTGAGAGCCTTCCATCACAGCAGCGTTATCTTTGTAAGCAGAAAGGACGTATTCGCTGTTCTTTTCAAAGGTGTTTTTGATCATCTTGAACAGGGATTTTTCCTGCACCACGCCATCGATCGTCCAATCGGCATTGAAGATCTTGTGGCGGCAGTGCTCTGAGTTCGCCTGCGCAAACATCATCAGTTCGATATCATGCGGGTTACGGCCTAGCTTGGTGAAGCTTGCAACCAGATAATCAATTTCGTCATCGGCCAATGCCAAACCGAGGGTAACGTTTGCGTTTTCAAGCGCTTCACGGCCACCGGTAAGGATATCCACGCTCTGTACCGGAGCAGGCTCAGCTTTACGGAACAAGGCTTGGGCAGCATCCAATTCGGTATACACCACTTCCATCATGCGATCGTGCAACAAACCTTTTAAGGCATGCAGTTGGTCGTCAGACAGCGGAGAGGTCACGTCCATGTAGTACGCGGTACCGCGCTCAAGACGTTGGATGTGTGACAGGGCACAGTTGTGGGCAATATCGGTCGATTTAGAAGACCAAGGAGAGATCGTTCCCGGACGAGGGGTAACCAGTAGCAAGAGCCCTGATGGCTCATGCTCTGCAATCGTAGGGCCGTAAGTCAGCAGGCTAGCAAGCTTGCCCTGCTCTTCCGCGTCCAACGGCGCAGACAGATCAGCAAAGTGCATGAACTCTGCATAAATGCCTGACACAGGCAGTTCCAATTCGCGGCAGCGTGCTAGCAGCTTATTAATGCGAAACTCAGACAGTGCGGGTGAACCACGCAAAATTTCCATGTGCGTACGTCTCTCGATTAGCAGTTGAATGAAGGTGATATTGGCCTAATCTCCACGGACTTCGTCAGGATGATTACGTCAATGTCACCTCGTTTCCCAGAAGTTTCCGAGGCGAGGCGCTCTTGATGTGGCGTAGTATAAAGGAAATTTTTTTGTGACGTAACTCTTGACGCAACCGTTTGCGTGATTTTTTTCATTCCTGTCGATAAACCTAACAAAACACCCGCTCCCACTGCGGCTTTCAGCCCTCACCGTCCCTTTCTGATTCCATCACCGTGTACGAAGTCATTGCTGATAACTTTGCGTAAAGGCTCACGTTTGGTATAAAGAACCCCCTACTATAATCAAGAGCATACTTTGTTGAGCATAATTCGTCAGCATCACACTTTCCGGCATATCTTTGCGTTAGTGCTAAGCCTGTTCTTCCTGAACGGCTGTTGGCAGGAAGCGCCTCGCACTGATCTCGAGCGCATTCGAGAGGACGGCGTGCTCCGAGTCGGCACCCTGAATAATCAACTGTCCTATTATATTGGCAGCGAAGGCCCGACCGGATTGGACTATGAACTGGCCCTGCGATTCGCTGACAAGCTGGGGGTGAAACTGGAAATGAAAACCATGTTTACCCTCTCTGGCATGTTTCCCAGCCTGCAACGAAATGACGTCGATATTCTGGCCTCGGGCCTGACCATGACCGCTGATCGCCTCGCAGAATTCCGAGCTGCACCGGCGTATTACTACGCCAGCCAAAAGGTGGTCTACAAAAAAGGGCAATGGCGCCCACGCGATATTGATGATCTCGATGGCAGTAAAGGCACCCTTACCGTAGTGAAGGGATCCAGCCACGAGAAAACCTTGCTGGCATTAAAAGCGACACACCCGAATTTGGTCTGGACCACGGTAGAAGAAACTGACAGCGATGAGTTGCTGCGTCAGGTCGCAGACGGCGAGTTGGATTACACCATGGCGGATTCCGTGGAAATCGCCCTGAACCAACGTATTCATCCTGATATCACCACCGCGCTGGAGCTAACCGAAGACGAGCCGATTGCGTGGTTTGTGAACCAGAATAATGATGACAGCCTGTATGCGCTGATCATTGAATTTTTCGGTGAGATCCAACAAAGCGGTGAGTTAGCCAAACTGGAAGAGAAATACTTCGGCCATGTCGACAAGTTTGACTACGTGGACACCCGTGCGTTCTTGCGTGCCATTGAAGGCAAACTACCGAAATGGGAAACCCTGTTTAAGAAGTATGCCAATGAGTTCGACTGGCGCTTGATCGCGGCCCTGTCTTATCAGGAATCGCATTGGAATCCGAAAGCCGTTTCACCGACTGGCGTACGTGGCATGATGATGCTAACGCTGCCGACCGCAAAATCCGTCGGGGTGAAAAACCGCTTGGATCCGGAGCAGAGTATCCGTGGGGGATCGGAATACCTGCGTAAGATGATCAACCGTATTCCTGACAGTGTGGAAGAGCACGAGAAGGTCTGGTTCGCGTTAGCGTCTTACAACGTCGGCTTTGGTCATTTAATGGATGCCCGTCGTCTGACCAAGTCACAAGGCGGTAACCCGGATGCGTGGAGCGATGTGAAACAACGTCTGCCGCTACTGCGTCAGCGTAAGTATTACCAACACACCCGCTACGGCTATGCCCGTGGGGATGAAGCACTCAACTACGTTGAGAATATTCGTCGCTACTACCAAAGCATTATTGGTTACGAGCAAACGCACAGTCAGCAACCGCAACAAGACGATGTGGAATTGGTGGATGGCTTACACACCATTACCCCACCGCCTGCCGTGCTCTCAGCCGCGCAGCCGACACAAACGGCCGATGCCAACCGTCGCGCAACAGACGAAGGTGCCGAGAAAGCGAAAAACGAGGCACAAGACAACGCAAGCAGCACAACCCTGCCTGCGGCCTCTCCCGCCAAAACCGTCAGCAACTGATTGCTCGCTTTCCATCGAAACAAACAGCCAGCCTCTCGCTGGCTGTTTTCTTAGTATGTTACCTTTAGAGTAAAAACACTAAATTTCAGACACCTAGGAGCAATTAACCACCCAGTGAGTCATAATTCGTGATCGCTATCGCCGTCCCCTCTCGCAGAATAAGAGATACTGTACGCTATATTGCTGACGTCTCGTTCTCTACATTTCGTCAGCGTTCCTCAGTGCTCAGCGAAGAAAAATACCCGCCATGCGACGCTCGAAACTCAATACACACAAACGGATAACGACAACAACGGCCACGCGCCGTAAACGCCTTCATGCCAACATCCGTAAAAAAGTGCTTTGGCGCCAACGCAGCTATCTGGTGGCATGCAGCCACTCATCCTAAACAGAAAAACACAAAGGGCGCATAAGAATGCGCCCTTTGTGTTTGTATTGATCTTTGTGAATATCTTTGTTCGTTTCTTTATACGTGTATTTGCACGACGGGTGATTACTTACTGTGGCTGTCCGTAGGGTTACCATCCACAGCTTGCGCTTGTTGACGCGCTTTTTTCTCTGCCTTCTTTTCTGCTCGGCGGCGTTTAAAAAAAGCCTGCAACTGTGCACGGCATTCTTCCGCCAATACACCCGATGCCATCTGCACGTGGTGATTAACCTGCTCGTAGCTCAACAGGTTCATGATACTGCCCGCCGCACCAGTTTTCAGATCATGCGCGCCAAACACCACCTTGCCCACACGGCTGTGTACCATGGCACCGGCACACATCGGGCAGGGCTCTAGCGTGACATACAAGGTCGCGTCCAACAGGCGGTAGTTTTGCAACACCTGCCCGGCCTGACGCAATGCCATGATTTCCGCATGAGCCGTCGCATCATGCTGGGTAATAGAACGGTTCCAGCCTTCCCCTATCACACGGCCCTCATGCACGATCACGGCCCCCACCGGCACTTCCCCTTCGGCTTCAGCACGGGCGGCCAGCTCGATGGCGCGGCGCATGTAATCCTCATCGGTCAACGGTGGGGTTAAATCGGTCATGGGATCTCTTTTCTTATTCGGGATTAATTCGGGCGCTAATTATACCCAAGTCACAGCAAGTTGCTTGGGTATATTAGCTAACGTGATGGGCTTCCCTAGCGCGTAACGAGCGACGATTGGCTTGGCAGTTTTTCGGCCAAAAAATCCACCAGCAAGCGGACTTTCGGTGACAAATGGCGGTTATGCGGATACAGCGCCCATATCCCTTCTTCAGGCTCTTGCAGATGTTCAAGGATCGAGATCAATGCACCACTGGCGAGATCATCGACCACGTAATAATCCGGCAACTGTACCACCCCGATGCCTTTCAATGCCGCATCACGCAACGCGTAGCCACTGCTGCAGCGTAACGAACCCGAGACGCGTACACTGCGCTCACGGCCGGCCTCCAGAAAACGCCAGTGATCAAAGTTACCCACCAAGCAATTATGGTGGCGCAGCTCCGACAAGGAATGCGGCAACCCGTATTTTTCCAGATAACTCGGCGCCGCACATACGTACTGCACACGTGTCGTCAGCTTCTTCGCCATCATGGTCGAGTTGGTTAAACGCCCAAGACGGATCGCCAAATCGAAGCCGCCTTCCACCAAATCCACGGTCTGGTTATTCAATTCCATCACCACTTCCAGCTCGGGATACTGTAAAATGAAGTCATTGATCAATGGCATCACATATTGCTCACCGTACATCACGGGAGCCGTCAGCTTCAGGCTGCCCTGAGGTGTCCCTCGGCGATCACTGATCGCGCGCTCTGCTTCCGCTAACCCATCCAGCAACTGGCGGCAATGGCGGTAATAAATGCCGCCTTCTTCTGTGACCGCGACTTTTCGCGTGGTGCGATAGAACAACTTGGTATTGAGGCGATTTTCCAACGCACTGACCTGACGGCTAACCTGCGCCGTCGAGATCCCTAATTGCTTCGCCGCCGCGGTAAAACTTTCCGCTTCAGCCACGGCCACAAACTCACTGACCCCTTCCCACAAAAACATGACACACCATTATTACTATTTGGTAAAAGTTATTTGCATTCTAGGGGAATTATCATTTTTAGGGAAACAAATATACTACACCCATCAAAACGACATGGCGCCCTTCGAATTCTGGCTGCCAGCGTACGTATTCTCACCTACTGTTAAAGCGACAGTCGGCAACCATGCTGGGGGCTACCGTGCTAGGAGCAACCCCACACAATAGCAGAGATAACAATAATGTCTGATAAGTTCATCAAATCAAAAGCGGCGATTGCCTGGGGTCCAAACCAACCACTGTCTGTTGAAGAAGTGGATGTCATGCTGCCAAGAAAAGGCGAAGTGTTGGTCCGCATTGTGGCCACCGGTGTCTGCCATACTGATGCGTTTACCCTGTCGGGTGATGATCCAGAAGGGATCTTCCCGGCGATTCTGGGCCACGAAGGCGGCGGTATCGTTGAAATGATTGGTGAAGGCGTTACCAGTGTCGAAGTGGGCGATCACGTTATCCCACTTTACACCCCAGAATGTGGCGAGTGTAAATTCTGTAAGTCAGGCAAAACCAACCTGTGCCAGAAAATCCGCGAAACCCAAGGTAAAGGTTTAATGCCAGACGGCACCACCCGTTTCTACAAAGACGGTCAGCCAATTTACCACTACATGGGCTGCTCAACATTCTCTGAGTACACCGTACTGCCTGAAATTTCATTGGCAAAAGTGAACAAAGAGGCTCCACTGGAAGAAGTCTGCCTATTAGGCTGTGGCGTAACCACCGGTATGGGTGCGGTACTGAAAACCGCCAAAGTACAAAAAGGCGATACGGTTGCTATCTTTGGTCTGGGTGGCATTGGCCTGTCAGCCATCATTGGTGCCGCCATGTCTGGCGCAAGCCGCATCATTGGTGTCGATATCAATGAAAGCAAATTTGAATTGGCGAAAGAGTTGGGGGCGACTGACTGCATCAACCCAATGAAATTCGACAAGCCGATTCAGGATGTGATCGTAGAAATGACCGATGGCGGCGTGGATTTCTCGTTTGAATGTATCGGTAACGTCAACGTGATGCGTTCAGCGCTAGAGTGCTGCCACAAAGGTTGGGGCGAGTCAGTGATCATCGGTGTCGCCGGTGCTGGTCAAGAAATCTCGACGCGTCCATTCCAATTGGTAACCGGTCGTGTATGGCGTGGCTCTGCGTTCGGTGGCGTAAAAGGCCGCTCTGAACTGCCAGAAATCGTAGAACGCTACATGGCGGGCGAATTCAAACTGGATGACTTCATTACCCACACCATGGGTCTGGAAGGCATTAACGACGCGTTTGATCTGATGCACGAAGGCAAGAGCATTCGTACCGTGATCCACTACAACAAGTAATCTTTCCGCGCTGGGCATTGGTGTGCCCAGCCTCTTCGCTGACGAGAACCGACATGACGATTGATAACGTAAGCTGGAACAAAAGTTTTGGTGGCTGGCACAAACAATATACCCATCACTCTGCCACACTGGGTTGTGACATGCGCTTTGCGATCTACCTGCCACCGCAGATCGCGCAAGGTGAAAAAGTCCCTGTCCTTTACTGGTTATCGGGCCTGACATGCACCGATGAAAACTTCATGCAAAAAGCCGGTGCGCAGCGCATGGCCGCAGAGTTAGGCATTGCCATTGTTGCCCCTGACACCAGTCCGCGCGGTGAAGGCGTGGCCGATGATCCTGAAGGTGCGTACGATTTCGGTCTCGGGGCCGGTTTCTATGTTAATGCGACCCAAGCCCCTTGGAACCGCCATTACCGCATGTATGACTATGTAGTCAACGAGCTGCCTGCCTTGATTGAAGCGCACTTCCCAGTGAATGACAAACGCGCGATCAGCGGCCACTCGATGGGCGGCCACGGCGCGCTGATGATTGCGCTACGTAACCCTACGCGTTACAGCTCGGTGTCTGCGTTTAGCCCAATCACTAACCCAATCAACTGTCCATGGGGACAAAAAGCCTTTACCGGTTACTTAGGCAAAGACAAAACCACGTGGCAAGCTTATGACAGCAGCGAGTTGATGCGCACGAACCAACAACCAGTCCCGGCGTTGGTCGATCAAGGCGATCAAGATAACTTCTTGGTGGAGCAGCTCAAGCCAGACGCGTTGCAAGCGGCGGCGGAAGCGGTCGATTATCCGCTTGAGCTACGCATGCAAGAAGGCTTTGATCACAGCTACTACTTCATCGCGAGTTTCATTGAGGATCACCTGCGCTTCCATGCTCAGCATTTAGCATAAGTGCTATCTGAATACACTCAGTGTCTGGGTCAATAACAGGCGAAGAGACTGACATAAAAAAACCCGCCGAGATGGCGGGTTTTTTGTGTTCAGTGTACGTACTTACATGCTGTAAGTGTACGGTGCGCTAATACCTAGAGGAATACCGATCGTCCAGTAAATCAATAGGAATGCTGTCCAACAGATCAGCAGGGCAATCGAGTACGGCATCATCATCGATGCAAGGGTACCGATACCTGAATGCTTCACGTAACGCTGGGTGTAAACCACAACCAGTGGGAAGAACACCATCAGTGGCGATACGATGTTAGACACTGAGTCACCCACACGGTAAGCCGCCTGCGTTAGCTCAGGTGAGATACCCACCGCCATCAGCATTGGTACAAAGATAGGACCGATCAGTGCCCACTTCGCAGAAGAAGAACCAATCAATAGGTTAACCGTTGCCGTTAGCAAAATCATACCCACGATCGTGATCTGGCCAGGTAGGTTCATTGCTTTTAGCAAATCTGCACCCGACAGTGCCAACAGTGTACCCAAGTTAGATTGAGTAAAGGCTGCTAGGAACTGTGCACAGAAGAACGACATTACGATGTAGCCACCCATGGTGCCCATGGTCGCAGACATCGCTTTGATGATGTCAGAGCTTTGCTTGAACGTACCTGCTACGCGGCCGTAAATCACACCCGGAATAACGAACAGGATGAAGATCAACGGTACGATTGACTGCATCAGTGGTGCCGTAAACGCTGTTACCTGACCTTCAGGTGAACGCAGTGGTGACGTTTCTGGGTAAACCGCAGCAACCAATGCGAAGATACCCACAAGCATCGCGATACCTGCACGGTTGAATGCTTTTGATTCAATCGCAGTGAACGACGCAAGATCCGGAGCTTCTTCAGCATCGTCATCAATCGGCGTGTTCTTTAGGCGTGGTTCGATGATCTTTTCAGTCACGTACCAACCCACACAAATCACAAGCAGTGAAGAGAAACCGGTAAAGAACAGGTTAGACAGTGGGTTAACCACGTAGTCTTTATCTAGGATCTGCGCTGCAGACTCCGTAAAGCCCGCCAACAGAGGGTCAATACCTGAAGGGATAAAGTTTGCAGAGAAACCGCCTGATACACCGGCAAATGCCGCTGCAATACCCGCAAGAGGGTGACGACCCGCTGCGTGGAAGATGATACCACCCAGTGGAATAACCAGTACGTAACCCGCATCGGCTGCTGTGTGTGACACGATAGCCACCAAGATCAGCATCGGCGTCAGCAATTTAGCCGGTGTTACGTTCAGCATTTTTTTCAGGCCAGTGTTGATGAAGCCAGACGCTTCAGCCACACCCACACCTAGCATCGCAACCAATACGATACCCAGAGGTGCAAAACCGGTGAAGGTTTTTACCATACCCGCCAAGAATTCAGCCAAAGACTGACCTGTAAGCAGGTTTTTAATTTCGATTGCGGTGCCGGTAACAGGGTGGATCAGTTCAAATTGAAACTGAGAAAAAAGTGCCGACAAGCCCCAAACAATGATTAGACCCCAGAAAAACAGTAAAGCAGGATCGGGAATTTTGTTACCTGCACGTTCAATAACGTTCAGGAATTTATCCATAGCACTCGGCGGTGTGTCCGGCGCTTTATTTACAGCGTGATTACTCATGGGAACTCCATGGTGTGAGTGATGTTGTCAATTTGCGGCGTTATATTTTGCTTTTATCGCCCGTCAATCCGATTTTTCACAAATAGAAAAACTTACAAAGATTGTAATGAAAAGCACAACAAAAAACGCACGATCTTCTAACTAATAACAAAAAAGTATCACTAGATATTGTAAGTAAATATTAATACGAAACATCAAACCAACAAAAGACAAACCTTTTAGCTAACTAACAACAACAGCTATGAAATGTTAGTTATACGCACAAAAAGCAGCCAATATAAAGACAACAGAACCAATCATCAGACAATTATGCTAAAAAACGAACATCTACGCCTTCAAGGGTTACTTGAGTGTAGCCGAAAAAAAAGGCGCCCTACTGGGCGCCTTGTTCACTCTGTTAACAGAAGATTATGCTGTTGGGATTATTCTTACTTTTTTAGCATTAATGAGCGCTCTCAAACGTCTTCACAATAAATAGCATTGCATGACAACATCGCATCCTCACCACTTTGCGACTGGGTTTTCATTTATCAGATAAACTCGGCGCAACCTAATCCCCTCTCTTTATCCTTTTAGCAATTAAATGCACTCTATTGCGTATTAATTCTTAATAAATCATACAGACATGTCGGATTATACGATTGACCTTTCTCTCCCCCACTGTCGTTGGTGGTTAGCCCTCTCCGCCCCGTTTGTCGGCTGGCGTGACCGCTGTGATTGGCTATATATTCCCATCTATAAAGATCAATCCCCTGAGCAGACAAAGCAATTTCTCGATAATGATTGGGGGATCACTTCGCGAGCAAAGCTACTCTCGTCGATCCAACGTCTTGCTCATGGTGACATGCATGCACAAGGCGAAGGTAACTTGTTCGATCGCTTTGATTGCAGCGCCCCTGCTGAGTGGCAGGCCTTTCTTGATACAGCCCCAAATGAAGAGCAACGTAATCTACGAAAATTCCATGAAATGACAGCACGCCTCACCGGCCGCGCACGATTCTCTGCATTTGATTATGTACGGGCAACCACCTTGGCGCGATGGGGGCATTATGCAGGCTGGATAACCGATGAAGAGTTGGCATTTCTGCTCTCTTATGTCGCTCACATCGTGCAACGCAACTTTACTCACTGGGATCAATTTCTTCATAGCTACATTTTGGGGCGCAGCTGGTGGTTTTATAGAGGCCGACAATCAGAAACAGCAGCAAACCTGCTTAACGGCGGCAATGGCGATGGTGGCGTGAGTTACGAGCGCTACTTCACCTGTTTGAAGGCCGAAAAAATGCCCGATTACTCCCATCTACCTTTCTCAATGACATTGCCAGTGTTACCAGTTCCTGCATCGCTCCTCTCAGAAATGCATGAAGAGGAGATAGACGCATGAATATGTGGGAAGTGCTAGGCATCAGCCAAACCGATAACGAAGACGACATCAAACGTGCCTACCGGGCGCAACTCAAGCATCACCATCCGGAAACAGATCCAGAAGGTTTTAAACAGCTCAAACAGGCCTACGATCACGCCTTGGCACGTTTACGTCAACCGGTGGTCACGGCCCAGTTTGATGAACCAGCCCCTACCGTTGTCAGCTCACAGTTGGTAAACAGCTTTGATAGCCTTTTTACCGATCCGGCCCAGCGATGTGATAAATCGAGCTGGCAAGCATGGCAACAAACCTTCGCACAAGGCAGTTTAGTGGCACAGCGTGAAGTCTCCCATCATGCGCTGGATAGCTTGATGGCCAATCGATGGTTGCCCGGTGATATCGTTGCGTGGTGTTGGGACATTTTCCAATGGCAATCTCTGCTGCGAGGGCATCGTAGAGAACAAAGACTGGGCGAGTTTTTACAGAAATGGTCTGCACAGCGTTGTCCTATCCCGCCAGATTTATTGAATGGACTGTGCCACATAGAACAGCGCGCAGTACTTTCGCGCTTACTCCCGCTGGCTCAGGCGCGTCATGAGTACCGTTCCGATATGATAATCGACATATTACGCACGCCGGGGCCCGATCAGCATCTCCATCACCCTGCTTATTGGTTGGTGTTATTGCAGGCTTTCCGCGCCACACAGTACTGGCCAGAGCTCACCACGCTCCATGCGCTCGAACATCTGATCAGCTTACCTCACTGTGCATTAAGCACTGACGATTGGCGTTTGGTCGCGCAAGCCTGTGATGCCATGCATTTGCCCACACACACATTGCGCATCATTGAAAAAGCCATTGAAGGGCAACACTATGCATTCGCAGCCGAAAATCTCTATACATGGCTTTCAAGCAATAACGCGCATGCTGACGCGTCTATGACAGCGGCTTTCCTGTACCAACAGTGGGATCCGCAACCTGCAATGTGGTGGCGTTTTCAGACACACTGGCATCCAGAAACCACGCTTTCAAAACATCGCTTCGCATTTTACCAGCGAGCCATCAAAGGGGAACGCTACAATCTTTCCTTATCGCCGTTACAACACACTAAAATCACGAGTCTTGCTGATACCACTCATGCCGGTATTTGGGCTGGCTTGTTTGGCAATACTTTTGATATGGCACAATGGCAAACACAAGCCGCGAAACGGGAAGACGAAAACAAAACTGAAGCCTTACTGGTGCAACTTCTCGGTTGTTGGTTAGCACAACAACAAGCCACGCAACCCTATTCAGGTTCACTGGAAGATAAGCTGAATAAATACGGCGAGCCTGACTGGTTGGAGGTTGAATCACTGACAGAGAAGGAAATAGACAGTTTAACGCAAGCCCAATGGATCGCGATTTATCTTCGATTCCCTTTGTTTCCAAATTGTTGGTTTCACGCCCTATTAAAGAAAGGTATTTTTAGCTCAGAGCTATTTACGTCTCAACAATTACCCACTGGCTATCCCAAAACACTGGGATTTTGTCGGATACTCAACCCTACGTTTGATATTGCCTCACCACTGGATGGACAATATTTAGAGACCGGCTTAGCATGGTTGCCCGTGTACTACCATCAATTAGTAGTAAGGGTTGTCGACAATGATGATCCCATGCCTGCTCTGCTCCCTACGACGATCAAGGAATGTCCGCTGATCGCTGCACTCCCCTTTCTGCTGGAACCACAAAAGGTACATCTTAAGCACTACAAAAAACTATTGATGTACCCTGATCAATTCATCTTCCGTAATATTTTACATGATCAAGCGACCTATATTTATCAACGTTCAGATACCGACACACTGCTTGAACAAGCCTCACAGGATCCTCTCTATCTCGCTGCGTTAACTCTAAAAATGAATAACAACAATGAGATCGATTCTGCTGTTATTTGTTGGAACATCCTCGCCACCGATACGACCTTATCCCCCTTGTTTGACACAACGATCACCTGGCTTGGGGATAAAATCGTGGAAAAACGCAAAAATAACGGCATAAACTATGACAGTGTCGCCTACGGTTCGCGGGAGTACCTGCACCTAATGACCACCTATAATTTAGAGTGGTTACTAACGGGCAAACAATACCTCGATAAACCCGTTCCAACAGGATGCGAGGATTATTACTACCCAATGGGGTACCTGCTTTCTATGCTGCATCACATGCCCAATGAGTCAAGTTTTGAACCCAATATATTAAGGTCTCTGACGACTAAACAAAACCAACTCCCCGACAGTGACAAAGCGATCGTTCATCTCGCGCTTAACGCCTTCTACAATAAGCAACAACAAGCAGCAGAAAACGTTAAACATATTGCGAAACAAAAACACAAGGCACAAAGCGCTAAACCGTATTCACGCACCGCCCTACGAAGCGCATCACTCTTACTATTCATCATGCTATGGTTTGCACCGTATATTAAACCGCTCTCCGCAATCGATTTTCAATGGTGGTACGGCGCATTCTGCATTGGACAATGTGTACTCTTTTATCGCCTTTTTAGAGCAATACCATCAGGTAAGCGCTGGCTTTACCTGATCCCCATCGCGATTGATTTTGGTATAGGGTGGGACAAAGGATTATTTAGCGCGATATTTACTGGTTTAGCCAATATCGTTGCTGCGTTTCGTCTACCACCCACTAACACACCACTGGAAGAAAAGAACGACACAGACAAACCGCGAACATAATCCAGCCCAATCGAGTAGGAGGAGGCCTCACGGCCTCCGTCCTCTCACACCACCGTACAAGCGTGGGTCGCATACGGCGGTTCCGAATATACTTTCAGTGACTCGTACCCTTCTCGCAACGAGTACAGCCCCAACTCCTCGAACCATTTAACTGGCATGGCGTGATTCAACTGAGGCGTTAATGCTAAACGCCACCAACCTTTATCTGACATCGCTAGCTTCCACGCATTGCGCTCTGTTACACCTTGTTGCTGTAACCATGTCGCTATGCCGTGTCTGCGTTTGCGTTGCTTAAGTCGGTAGCATCTCAGTCGGCGCCGTATCCATTCGTCCAAGCGCTGCATGCTGCTTTTCCGTATGGTGAGTTTGAAGTAGTGTTGCCAACCTCTTAGGTATTGAGTTAACTCAGTTATTACAACCTTTAGTTCTCGACCTCGATTTCGCTTCGTTATCTGCCGCACTCGCTTCTTCATTTGAGTTTGCGCTGACTTCGATATATGGATTGCCCCATCTGTCCCGAAGCGATGGCTTAGGTATATCCGCTCTGTCACTCTTGTTGCTGCACTTTTCTTTCGGTTTACCGTAAGTTTCAGTTTCTGCTCCAAGAACTCCGTTATCGACTCTTTGACCCGATAAGCGGCTTCCTCACTGCTCACGTAGATTTGACAGTCGTCTGCATATCGACAAAACTTGTGCCCTCTACGCTCTAACTCTTTATCCAGCTCATCTAATACAATATTGGATAGTAACGGAGATAATGGTCCACCCTGTGGTGTGCCTCGTTGTCTCTGTTCAACTAACCCATTTCGCATTATGCCTGCCTGTAGATATGACCTAATGAGCTTCAACACGCGTTTATCAGCAATGTCCTGTGACAGTCTGTACATCAGTCTATCGTGATTCACGGTGTCGAAGTATTTTGCTAAATCGATATCGACTACATAACCTCGCCCTTCTCGGATATAGCAACTCGCTGCCGCGAGTGCATGATGAGCACTGCGATTGGGTCTAAATCCATAACTGCTATTGGAGAACTTAGGTTCATAGATATCTGACAGTACTGAGGTGATAGCCTGTTGGACTACTCTATCAAGGACTGTAGGGATACCTAGTTGCCTAACACCACCACTAGGTTTAGGGATTTCTACTCCCAGAACGGGTTGAGGTTGATAGCTTCCATCCAGAAGACTCTGGCGAAACACTTGCCCGTTTGAAGCTTGTCGAAGTGTAGAGATGGTCGCATCAATATCGAGTTTATCGACACCAGCACATCCTTTGTTCTTCTTCACTCTTCGCAGAGCATGGTTCAAGTTGGGTGAAGAGCAGATTTGCTCCATCAACTTAGTTGGGGTCACCAAGACTCGTCCTCCTGTCTACGCCGACCATGCTTGTCATTCTTCGTCACCACGAGCTTTACTGGCGGTATCGCCCATTGGGACGTAGAGATGAGTTTCATCTTGCTATGACTCCACATGATTGAGTGTTTAGTGACTGCTTCTTGATATATTCAGTTCAGGCCTTCCCTTAAGTTGTACTTCCTCAAGGTACTATGCCTTCTGCTGACTTCTTATTGTCCATCACACAGCATCGCTGCTGCATTAGTCTCTACCGAGACAAACAATAAGATCTCCCGAGGTAAGACGTTGCTCTTTCCCTTGGCCATGCCTGATTTATCACTACACACTTCCCGTCGAGGCATTGGGCTATTCTATCTGTTGTTAGGTTGCCCAAGTTGTAATGACCTACTATCAAGTTTCTGTTCGTCACAACCAAGTTTTGCCATTTGCTTCCTTCAGATTTCACCTCACGGTGAACACCCTTGCATAGGCTAACGGTTCTCGCTCGACTGAGCCCGTAGAGGACTTTCACCTCCTAGATCAACGCCATGCTCGGCGCACAACAAAAAAGGCCGACATTCCTGTCGGCCTTTCCTCTATCGCCTCATCGAACACACGCTAGTTTGAAACATCCAACCTTTTACGAAAAACCCAATTCCTTTAATTGCTTCTCAACAGCCGTGCGGGCATCACGAATAATGATGTCATCCTGTGAATCTAATGCTTCCGTAAAATAGAAAATACAACGTTCCACCAACTCACGCTCCCAAGATAATTTCTCCGCATACAACTGATGTAACTTTTCCATCACGGCAATATTAGGCAGCGTCTCTCGAGGATGAAACTTCAGTCTCGCTAAACGGGCACGAGATGCTTCGAGTGCTTCTGAACTCATCCCTGTCGGTGATTTATCTATCACTTTCTGCGTCACTTCGCCGGTGGAGACCACCGTCACGTCCACTTCAAGAAGCCCATTAATGTCATAGCTAAACCGCACATCAATCGATTCCTCTCCGGCTTTATTTTCTGGCACTGGCACACTGAATGTTTCAATGAAAATGTTCTCTTTGACCCAGAGACGCTCTCCCTGAAAAATCGAAATACGCACGCCTTTTTGATCATTCTCCGAGGTATAAAATCGCTCTTCACGCGACACGGGGATCACGGTATTGCGTTCAATAATGGGCGAAAATACGCCATATTGTCCCCCTTGCCTCGCTTCAATCCCCAATGTGTAAGGACACACATCCGTGAGGATCAGCTCTTCCACTGCTTCATCACGTAAGCGGCACGCCGCCTGTACAGCCGCTCCTCGAGCCACCACTAAATCCGGGGCTAACTCACTTTGACCAAACCGTCCGAGCAAGCGCGTAGCCACCTGCTGGACTTCACGCAACCGAGTTGCGCCTCCGACAAAAATCACGTCATCAATCTGATCGGGGGATAGACGGGCATCAGACAATGCTTGGCTCAACGGTTGCATGATTCGACTGAGCGTTTTTGCCCAAATAGCCTGTAATTGCTCAGAGGTAAAGATCAGAGTGACATCAAAAGGGGGTGGTAATACTAGGATAATGCTCTGCCCAACTCGTTCTAATTTAGCTTGCTCAACCACACTGCCAATC
The DNA here is from genome assembly GCF_059941365.1 of Photobacterium sp. 270122K. NCBI lineage: Bacteria > Pseudomonadati > Pseudomonadota > Gammaproteobacteria > Vibrionales > Vibrionaceae > Photobacterium > Photobacterium sp. 270122K. Next base: position 24,271 of record NZ_JBPOEN010000002.1, on the reverse strand, counting down.
ACCGCTAAATCATTAAGCGAAAGATCACTGGCTTCTTTTTGCAACTGTTCTAACACTGCCGCGATCAAATCATCAGAGAAGTCTTCACCGCCGAGATGGTTATCACCCGTCGATGCACGTACTTCAATAATACTGTCTTGATATTCGACAATAGTGACATCAAACGTCCCCCCGCCCAAATCAAACACTAAAAAGCGACGAGCTTGCCCATTATGTAGACTGTAAGCCAAACACGCCGCTGTGGGTTCATTGATCAGCCTCACTGCATTCAATCCAGCAATTTCAGCAGCGACACGCACTGCCTTGCGTTGTTGATCACTGAAGTAAGCCGGTACGGAAATCACCACATCCTTAACACACTGACCAAGATAGGCTTCCGCATCGGCTTTCAACGATTGCAAAACCAAAGCACATAACTCTGATGCGTTAAACGACTGGGAGCCCAACTTAAAGGTTTTATCCGTCCCCAGAAAACGCTTAAACGTGGCGGCACTCTCTGTCGGACGCGTCACCAAACGGGATTTTGCGGCTTTACCTACCAGAATCGAATTATGCTCATCAATACTGACGACAGAGGGGGTAAGTAACTCCCCTAAACTATTTGGGATTAGCTCAGCCTGGCCATCACGCCAAATGGCGATTGCGCTATTGGTGGTACCTAAATCGATCCCAATAGGGAGAGGGGTCTGTTTCATGCTCAAGCGCCTTTCTTGCTACCAATAAATCATGATTAACGGGCATCCCTACCCGCATACAGTGCGATGCACGCCAGTTATGCATAGCTCACGTACAAAGCACTATGGCGATGGTATGTTGCTGCGAGCAACATCGCAAAACATCCCCATCTAACGGCTTTTTTGACCCGCTATATTCTTTTTTGGAAAAAATACCACCCAAGCCAGAGACAAGCAGTAAGCAGCGCCGCCGTGATCAATGCAGGTTTAGGATTGTCTAACGTACTAATAGACCCTGAATACGTGGCAATCAGACAATATGGCAGCGTACTGATTGTCCAAGCGCTAATGAATTTGCTAAAGCGCATGTGTGTCGCTCCCGCCAAACAAGCGGTAACCTCGGGTAAAATCGGCACGGCGCGAGAAAGTAAAATCATTCCAACGCCATTGTGCTGAAAAGCAGCTGTCGCATCGGCGATTTTTTGTGGATCGTTAAGTAAAAAACGCAGCACCTTGTCGCCATAATATTTCCCTAACCCATATCCCATACAACCGGCGAGAAACATGCCTGTACTCGCCGCCAATGCACCATATCCATGACCAAGAAAATATCCGGATAAGATCGTGATGGTCAGTGTTGGCATGGCAATGGCGATATCAGCCAGTAACAATAGGATCGTCAATGCCGCCACATAGAGACGAGAGAGCTCTTGCGCAGCGATCAGCCACGCCTCAATCTGGTTAACACTCAATATCCCCAGAAATTTAAGAATGATAAACGTAGAGGCGAACAAGGCACCGACAACTAAGATGATTTTCATTAATGATTTCATGATGCTCCCTCTATGGTTTAGCTACGTTTTAGCAACCAATGCGCCAAACGTGGTGCCATTCTGAGTAACCAACGCAGCAGGGTAATCTTGCCGATATCGTGGTCATTTACTCCACGTTCAACACCCTGAATAAACTTGCTTGCTGCTTGTTCAGCGCTGAGCTTTGCCGTTCCTCGATCTTTCGTCATCGCCGTATCAACCAGCGGCATAAAAGCCTGCATGACTCGAATCCCACAAGGCTCAAGTTGATAACGCAGCGAGAGAGAGAAACTGTTCAAAGCACTTTTTGTTGCACAATAAATGGCTGAAGACGTTTTAGGCGCCAGTGCTAATCCTGAGTTGACGTTAACAATGGCTGCGGCATCACTGTTTTTTAACGCCGGTAAGAGTAAATAACAGAGGCTGCAGACGGCGGTGAAATTGGTGGTAATCTCAGTGTGAATCGTTTCATAATCAAATTGATCACTCACAAATGTGGCTGGGTGTTGGACGGCGGCGTTATTGATCAAAACATCAATCAATGGATGTGCTTCAAGCAATGACGAGGCCGCTCTCTCCAATGACGAGCGACAGGCAAGATCGCTTTGATACGTATCGGCAAGCGGATATTGATGAGAAAGGGCGTTGAGTTTTTCCTGACAACGCCCCATCACGATGACCTTGTTATGCTGACTAAGACGTTTCACGATCTCTAGGCCAATACCAGAAGTGCCACCTGTAATGACGATAATTTTATTGAATAGCTCCATATGCTCACTCGTAATGTGACGTAATAAGTCGCCACTCTATCGAGCCGAGATAGTTGGGGCGTTAACCCGGGTTAAAATGGATGGATTTTTTTACTTTTATTCAACGCGAAGGACAATCGGTAACCAAAGCTACGGGTGAACATATTTTCATGCAGGGTGACGAAGACAGCGCGCTCTACCTCATCCAGCAAGGCACATTGAAGGCGTATTACCTGACGGATGACGGACAGGAAAGAGTAAAGTCATTTTTGATCGCAAATGATGTGATAGGCAGCCTGTCTGCGGCATATCAAAAAGAACACTCCTCATTTGGTTTGGTGTGTTTATCGCCGACAAAACTGCTACGGGTTGATTTTGACAAACTCTACCAACAGAGTAAGCAAGATCATCAACTCGCGAGCCATATGGTGGATATACTGCTGACATTTGCGATGAAAAAAGAAAAACGTGAGCGAGAGTTCCTTTGTTTGAGTGCTGAACAGCGATACATCAGCTTAATTGAAAATAATCCCGTTCTGCTGCACCAAGTGACACAAAATGATATCGCCCGTTACCTGGGAGTAACGCCTGTGGGACTAAGCCGAATAAAACAGCGCGTACAGCGCGCTATTGACGGGAAAAAAGAGACAAAAAAGCCTTGATGGTCACCACAGCGTGGAACCGATCAAGGCTTTTTTTACATTACAATAAGTGAGATATAGGGGTTAGCCTACTCTTATTCCCACTCAATCGTTGCAGGCGGCTTACCTGACACGTCGTATACCACGCGTGAAATGCCGTCGACTTCGTTAATGATGCGGTTAGAAACCTTGCCCAAGAATTCGTAAGGCAGGTGTGCCCAATGCGCGGTCATGAAGTCAATGGTTTCTACCGCACGTAGCGATACAACCCAGTCGTACTTACGGCCATCGCCCATTACGCCCACTGAACGTACTGGCAGGAACACGGTAAAGGCTTGTGACACTTTGTTGTAAAGATCCGCTTTGTGCAGCTCTTCAATGAAGATAGCATCTGCACGACGTAGCAAATCACAGTATTCTTTCTTCACTTCACCCAGTACACGTACACCTAGGCCTGGACCTGGGAACGGGTGGCGGTAAAGCATGTTGTATGGCAAGCCAAGCTCTAGACCAATCTTACGCACTTCATCTTTGAAGAGTTCGCGTAGTGGCTCAACCAAGCCCATTTCCATATCATCTGGCAGGCCGCCAACGTTATGGTGAGATTTGATCACGTGCGCTTTGCCGGTTTTCGAAGCCGCTGATTCGATCACATCTGGGTAGATCGTACCTTGTGCCAACCATTTCGCGCTTGATAGTTTCTTCGATTCTTCATCAAAGATGTCAACGAATACGTGACCAATGATCTTACGCTTCGCTTCTGGCTCATCAACGCCAGCAAGTGCAGAAAGGAAACGATCTTCTGCTTTCACGTGAACGATGTTCAGACCGAAATGATCACCAAACATGTCCATAACCTGCTCGCCTTCATGCAGACGTAGCAGACCGTTATCCACGAATACACACGTTAGCTTGTCGCCAATCGCACGGTGAAGCAGCATTGCAACCACTGAAGAATCCACGCCGCCTGACAGGCCAAGGATCACTTCATCGTCACCCACTTGTTCTTTGATACGCGCAACAGCGTCTTCAATGATGTTGGCAGATGTCCATAGCTTTTCACAGCCACAGATGTTCAATACGAAGTTTTCAATAATACGCATACCTTGACGGGTATGGGTCACTTCTGGGTGGAACTGTACGCCGTAAAAGCGTTTTTCTTCATTCGCCATCGCCGCGTAAGGACAGGTTTCTGTCTCTGCAACTTTTACGAAGTCTGAAGGGATTTCAACCACTTTGTCACCGTGGCTCATCCATACATCCAACATCGCGATGCCGTCTTCGGTGATCGCATCTTCAATATTTTTAAAGAAAGACGTTGGCTCAACCACTTTCACTTGTGCGTAGCCAAACTCACGCTCAGTTGAACCGGCAACTTTACCGCCAAGTTGCTCTGCCATGGTCTGCATGCCGTAGCACACACCAAATACAGGGACACCGGCTTCAAAAACATACTGTGGTGCACGTGGTGAACCGGCTTCTGTCACACTTTCTGGACCACCTGAAAGGATAATACCGTTTGGATTGAAATCACGGATATCCGCTTCATCCACATCCCAGCTCCAAAGCTCACAGTAGACACCGATCTCACGAATACGACGCGCAATCAGCTGCGTGTACTGAGAACCAAAATCTAGGATAAGAATACGTTGTTCATGAATATTTGTGGTCGTGGTCATTATCGAACTTTCTCAAAAATCATTGAAATGAGGGGGGGCGACTAAAACGCCCCCGATCTTATACAAGTTTTCCACTTAGGCAAACGTTTTCGTCAGTCTCGTGAGTGACTGTCGAAAATTAACCCATACGGTAGTTAGGCGCTTCTTTTGTGATCGTCACATCGTGTACGTGTGACTCGCTCATGCCGGCACCTGTAATACGTACAAATTCAGCTTTGGTACGTAGATCTTCAATCGTTGCAGAACCCGTTAGGCCCATGCTTGAACGCAAGCCACCCATTTGCTGGTGCACGATTTCTTTCATCAGACCTTTATAAGCAACACGGCCTTCGATACCTTCTGGTACCAATTTATCTGCCGCATTATCCGTTTGGAAGTAACGGTCAGAAGAACCTTTAGACATCGCGCCCAATGAGCCCATACCACGGTAAGATTTGTACGCACGACCTTGGTACAGTTCAACTTCACCCGGTGCTTCTTCCGTACCAGCGAACATAGAACCGACCATCACACACGATGCACCAGCAGCAATGGCTTTACACATGTCGCCAGAGAAGCGGATACCGCCATCGGCAATCACAGGAATATCAAATTCGTTAGCAACCGCTGCCGCTTCTGCAATAGCCGTCACCTGAGGGACACCCACACCAGTAACAATACGTGTTGTACAGATAGAACCCGGGCCGATACCCACTTTCACCGTGCTCACGCCTGCTTCAATCAGGGCGCGTGCACCTTCAGCGGTTGCCACGTTCCCACCGACGATCGGTAGATCAGGGAAAGCCGCACGGGTTTCACGAATGCGTTGTAGCACACCTTCAGAGTGGCCATGAGAAGAGTCGATAAGCAGAACGTCAACACCCGCTTCAACCAGCGCCGCAACGCGCTCTTCGTTACCTGCGCCTGCACCTACCGCAGCGCCCACACGTAGACGACCACGGTCATCTTTACATGCGTTTGGTTTACGTTCTGCTTTTTGGAAGTCTTTTGCGGTGATCATGCCGCGAAGTTGGAAGTCGTCGTTTACCAACAGCACTTTTTCTACACGGTGCTCTTGCATGATTGCTTCCACTTCTTCACGTGATGCGCCTTCTTTGGCTGAGGCCAATTTATCTTTTGGCGTCATCACTTGTTCTACTTTCTGAGAAAGGTCAGTCACGAAGCGAACGTCACGGCCTGTGATAATACCCACAAGCTCGTTGTTGTCAGACACAACCGGGTAACCCGCAAAACCGTTTTCAAACGTTAGGCGTTTTACATCTTCAATTGTGTTGTAAGGCTTGACCGTTACAGGTTCAGATACCACGCCAGCTTCGAACTTTTTCACCATGCGCACTTCGTTCGCTTGCTGTTCGATAGACATGTTTTTGTGGATGAAGCCAATACCGCCTTCTTGTGCAAGGGCGATAGCAAGGCGACCTTCTGTCACGGTATCCATTGACGCTGACACCATTGGGATGTTTAGCGTAATGTCTTTCGTCAGACGGGTGCGCAGATCGGCAGTGTTAGGCAGTACAGTTGAGTGGGCTGGAACCAGTAGGACATCATCGAAAGTCAAAGCTTCTTGTTTGATTCGTAACATTGCAATATCTCACACCAAGTAGTGGTTTAAAGAAGGATAAAATATTGCGAAAGAATTATACGTAGGGAGCAATCGATTGGCTAGCATTTTTTTTATTTTTTTAATTGACAAATTTTGCTTGATGTGTAGTATATTTCGGTTAAGTTTCCGGTGCTGCGGTCAGCGCATTATGACCAAGATCTGTCCAAAAACTGCCTTGGTCTGGCGACATTCCTTCCCAACTGCTGCTAAATCGCACACCTCCGCCTTTCAAAACAGGTACCTAGTCTCGTGACGCTATTCGCTCAACAGACCCAATCTAACGATCGTATCTATACCGTTTCCAGCCTGAATGCTCAGGTACGGCTGATCCTCGAAAATGAAATGGGGGTCGTGTGGCTGATCGGTGAACTGTCTAACCTGTCGATACCGGTTTCCGGCCATTGGTACTTCACCCTGAAAGATTCACGGGCACAGGTAAAATGTGCCATGTTCAAGGGCAGTAACCGCAATGTGACCTTCCGACCGGCGAACGGCAATCAAGTACTGGTGAAAGCGCGTTTGTCACTGTACGAACCGCGCGGTGATTACCAACTGATTATCGAAAGCATGCAGCCCGAAGGCGATGGCCGTCTGCAGCAGCAATTTGAACAACTCAAAATGTCCATGGCCGCCGAAGGCTTGTTTGCCCAATCACTGAAGCAACCTTTGCCGGAACAGCCACAGCGCGTGGGCATTGTGACGTCAAAGACCGGCGCTGCGTTATTCGATATTTTGAACGTCCTGAAGCGCCGTGATCCAAGCCTACCCGTGGTGATCTACCCGACCATGGTACAAGGCGACGGGGCGGCGATTTCGATTGCACAAGCCATTGGTCGTGCCAACGCCCGTCAGGAATGTGACGTGCTGATTGTAGGCCGCGGCGGCGGCTCACTGGAAGATTTGTGGGCCTTTAACGAAGAGATTGTGGCACGCACGATTGCGGCCAGTCAGATCCCGATCGTCAGTGCTGTTGGCCATGAAGTCGATGTAACCATTGCTGATTTTGTCGCGGATGTCCGCGCTCCAACGCCCTCTGCAGCCGCGGAACTGATCAGTCGCGACATGACGCATCAAACCCAAGCAATCAACCAACGTAAACAACAACTTCGTCATGCGATGCGTCATTTTCTTTCGCAGCGTCATGCGACAACGGTACAGTTGCAGCATCGACTGGACAAGCAGCACCCACAAGTGCGCTTGAACCAGCAACAACAGCAGTTGGATGAATTGGATGCCCGTTTAATGCAAGCCATGCAACGTCGTTTGGCTCGCCACCAGCAACATCTGGAACGTCAGCGTTATAAACTGGCTTTGCACTCGCCAGCGAAGACGATTCAGACCCAGCAAAATCAACTGGCGCAGCGCAAACAGCAACTGTTAGATGCCATGGATCGTCATTTACTGCGTACGCAGCACAAATTGGCGATGGCAGCAGAAAAACTCGAAGCCGTGAGCCCATTGGCCACGCTGGGACGCGGTTACTCCATCACCCGCGATCAAAACGGCAAAGTGATCCGTCATCGGGATCAAGTCAAAGCGGGCGATACCATTCGCACTAGCTTGGCTGACGGTGACATTCAGTCCGTTGTCAGCGAATAACAATCAAACTAAACCGCGTACGTCCGCTCCTCTCTGGCGTGTTTTATCCGCCGCATTCATACAAAACGTCGCGCCGAATCGATGCTCATCGATACGGCGCGACGTTTTCATTTCATCTGATACGTCAATCACTGACTGTTCGCTATCGCGCTCAATCTATCGGTTCAAACTGAAACTGAATCCGGCTTTTTGATTTCAACTCATTACAGTGGTGACAGAAGTAACTGGCAGACCCACAGGCTTGCAGCTTTTCCATTCCCCCTTGGCAATCTGGGCATAACGCTTTTTTGTTCATTGCCTGCTGACAAAAATCACAGTAATACTGATCGTTTTTCCAACTCAGTTCACTACTGCAGTGCGGGCACACGTTCTGGTTCATGGCTTTTCCTTAATGTACTGGTCTTATTGACAATATCTTACTCGATACTGCTCATTGTCGCCTTTGATCCCGATTAAATCCTTAACAACTCACCCATGATTAAGCACGGTGTTGATCAACCTAGGATCCGTTGATCAACGTGAAAAGCCTATGTGATCAGCGATCCGCTATCAGAAGAACATTTATCAATACACTTCCCGAAAGCATAAGTTACATATTCTGTTTTTGGATTTTAAGCGATATTTAACTCCGTACGATTCCGAAATTAACGCAAAGATCCGATATTATATAAAATTGCATTTCAATCAAGGAGACACCGAAAAACACACCCGTTAAACGTGCCACCGCTTCGATGATGCCCGCATTTCACCGCGCCCACAGACAAAGAGGATCACGGTAAACAGGTACGATCAGGTGGATTTTTTCTTAAAAAAGAGCAGCAGAGGAATAAGGCAGAGGTAGGAAAACAACAAGAAGCCAAAGGTATAAACAAACGCCAGCAAGGTGGACTGCTGCAACAGTAACGCTTGAATTTGCGCAAGAAAAGACGGATCCGTCACGGCGACGCCTTGCGTTTGTGCCGCCTGTTGCAAGGCCGGATTCATCAACGAGAGATCCCCCCCCAATGCATGCCATTCTCGCTGCTCGACTCGGCTGAAATAGGTGTTCACAATGGAAATGCCAAAGGATCCCCCAATGGTGCGGCACAGGTTATACACCACCGCCCCGCCGACGGTGTATTCTTTCGGTAACGTGGCATAGGCTAACTGACTGAGTGGCGCAAACACCAACCCCATCCCCGCCCCTTGAATCATGCTCGGCACCAACACCCAGTACATATTGATCTCAGCCGAATACTGGGTCATGTAATACGTACCGAGTGCATTCAACAGCAGACCAATCGCGATCAACATTCTGGCATCAAGCCGGTCAATAAAGCGGGCAATCACCAACAAGACCACCGCCGAGGTTAATCCGCGCGGCGCCATGGCAAACCCCGTCGTTTCAACCGGATAATTGAGCAGTTTTTCCAGCATCATCGGCTGTAACTGGGTGATCCCAAACATGCCCATCGAAAAACCCGCCATCATCAAGCAAGACATGGCGAGATTACGATCTTTGAGTAACCACATCGGGGCGATATCGCCTTTGATCAGAAATGAGCGGGTAATAAAAATCACCAATGCAATCACGCTGATCACCGTGGCAAATAAAATCAGGTTAGAGGTAAACCACCCTTCTTCATTGCCGCGATCCAGCACCATTTGCAGTAGGCCAATCCCCAGCGCCATGGCACCGACAAGTAACCAATCCACCTTACTCTCTCCACGACCATCAATATGGACAAACAGGAACAGCAGCGTCAAACAGAACAAGCCGACGGGTAAATTGACATAGAAAATCCACCGCCAATCCATGTTTTCTGTGATGATCCCTCCCAGCGTTGGGCCCAGAATCGGGCCGAGTAAAATCCCGACACTGAACAGTGCCATGGCTTTACCGCGCTCTTCTGCCGGATAGATCTGCACCATGATGGACTGTGACAATGGGATCACTGCCGCCCCGAACGCCCCCTGTATAATCCGAAATGTCACCATCTCGGTCAGTGAATCCGCTTGGCCGCACAAGGCTGAGCTGAGAATAAACCCCGACACGGAGATCAGCAGCAACTTGCGGATCCCCACTTTAAGTGAGAGATAGCTCGCCAACGGAATAAAAATAGCCTCGGCCATGGAATAGGACGTCAGCACCCAGGTGACTTGCTCAGACGTGACCCCCAACGCACCCATCATGTGTGGCAAAGCCACATTGGCGATGGTCATGTCTAGCAGCACCATGATGGCAGACAGCATCACGGCGAAGGTGATCAAGGTACGGTTTCCCGCACTGACGGGGGCTTGTTGAGGTGCGGGGGGATCCGTTACCGTCGGCGTAGCCTCACTCATGGGGTGCCCTGTTCCAACGGCGCCACTCTGGCAGGCGTGACCGACTGCAGCGGTTTACGGGTATCAATGGTGACCGTACTGCTGGCACCGACCCGCAAGGGATGTTCAGCTTGTTGGCCGGGGTTGTCTAAGCGGATCAATACCGGAAAACGTTGGGGGACTTTCACCCAGTTACCGGTCGCATTCTCTGGCGGTAACAACGAAAACGACGAACCGCTGGCCGGTGATATCGATTCAATCACCCCAGAAAATTCAACATCCGGGTATAAATCAAGCGCTATCGTGGCTGCCATTCCCACTTTCAACCGGCCGGTTTCAGCTTCTTTGAAATTGGCCTGCACCCAATAACTGTTGGATTCCACCAATGGGACAAGCGCTTGTCCCGGCGAGACCACGCTGCCTGGGTGCACACGAAGTTGCCCCAGCATGCCGTCGTGCGAGGCAAAAATATTCGTGTAAGACAGGGATAAACTGGCGCTACTGAGCGCGGCAGCGGCCTTTTTCACTTCCGGTGCCGCCGTCCCTTTCGCCCCTTGCGCGGTGATCAGCTGCGACATATTGGCGCGCGCCGCTTCCACAGCATTTTCTGCACTGGACAAGTTGGCTTTGGCATCATCCAGTTGCTGTTGTGGCAGCAGCTTTTTCGTGACCAGTTGCTGCACACGCCGGTAAGTACTTTGCGCATCGGCCAGTTTCGCCATGGCACTGCGCACATTGGCACTGGCTGCCAAAATCGCATCATCGGTCGCCGCATTATTTTGGGTGGCCAATTCATAAGCCGCTTTGGCTTCGTCTAGTTTGGCCTGATAAGGTGCCGGATCCAACTGTACCAGCACATCCCCTTTGCTCACGGGTTGAAAATCCACGGCATTGGTGGCGATCACTTTGCCCGATACTTGTGGGGCAACATAAATGATATTGGCATGCACATACGCATCTTCCGTACTGGGGTAGCGTTTTTGATGCTGGATATACAAGTAACCCGCCACGGCCAAACAAAGGCCGATAACCGTTAATATGACAACATTGCGTAGCGTATGGGATGGGGTCTCATTCATTATGATGGCCTATTTAGCGAGCTCGCCAGCAGGTGGCATACAACAGAAAATAGTACGATAACGGAGTACGTAAAGAACTCGATCAAGCATAGCAGCTTGTTGATCGAGGCGATCCTCACTTTAAAGAAGACGTGCGTGAAATCCGTCGGGAGGGGGGAATTGGGCGTCGTGAATAAACAAGGTGACAAAAAATAAGCAAAAAAAAACGGCGCCCCTAAGGACACCGTCTCATTCAGTCTTTCAATACCGCAACAGGCTTATTTACCGCGGTTTTTCAGTGCAGACGTCAAGCGCTTACGCTGACGCGATTGAGAAAGACTCAATTTCTCTTTCTTCGCTTCAAACGGGTTTTCGCTGTTCTGGAACTGAATACGGATTGGTGTACCCATCATTTCCAGAGACTTACGGTAGTAGTTCATCAGGTAACGCTTGTATGAACCCGGAAGCTCATTCACCTGGTTACCGTGTACCACGATGATCGGTGGGTTATAACCACCGGCGTGCGCATATTTCAGTTTCACACGGCGACCATGGATCATTGGTGGCTGGTGATCGTCTTGCGCCATCTGCATGATACGCGTTAGCAACGAGGTGCTGATACGCTTAGTCGCAGACTGGTACGCTTCTTTCACTGATTCGTACAAGTGACCGACACCCGTACCGTGCAACGCAGAGATGAAGTGGATACGTGCAAAGTCGACGAAACCTAGACGACGATCCAGTTCAGATTTCACACGCTCTTTCACGTCGTTATCCAAACCATCCCACTTGTTCACGGCAATCACCAATGAACGGCCAGAGTTCAACGCAAAGCCCAATAGGCTAAGGTCTTGATCCGAAATGTTTTCGCGTGCATCAATGATCAGCAGTACCACGTTCGCATCTTCAACCGCTTTTAGCGTTTGAATCACAGAGAACTTCTCAACCGCTTGGTGCATGTTCTTACGACGACGGATACCCGCGGTATCGATCAACACGTACTCTTGACCATCACGTTCCATTGGAATGTAGATAGAGTCACGCGTGGTGCCCGGCATATCGTAAACCACCACACGCTCTTCACCGAGGATACGGTTAGTTAGCGTTGATTTACCCACGTTCGGACGACCGATAATCGCCAGTTTAATTGGCTGCTCTTGCAGACGTTTGTACGCCGCTTCTGCATCCGCTTCTGACAGGTTCGCTTTTTCGATGTCTTCAACAGACGTCAGATCTTCGATCTGCATCTCGCCGTCTTCACCTTCAACCGCTTTGTTCAGTGCATCAGAGAACGGTGCAAGTGCACGTTCCATCAATGCCGTCACACCACGGTTCTGTGAGGCTGCGATTTGGTACATCGCATCCACACCCAGGCTCCAGAACTCGGCACACGCACTGTCTGCATCGATACCGTCGATTTTGTTAACCACCAAGAAGGTTGGCTTTTCACGGCTGCGCAGGTGTTCAGCAATCGCAACATCCGATGATGTTAGACCGGCACGGCCATCCACCAAAAACAGTACAACGTCAGCTTCTTCGATCGCGGCCAGTGACTGCTCAGCCATCTTTGTTTCCACGCCTTCTTCGCTACCGTCGATACCGCCGGTATCGATCACGATGAATTCGTGCTCTTCTAGCTCAGCCTTACCGTATTTACGATCCCTTGTTAGGCCAGGAAAATCAGCTACCAGCGCATCCCTTGTACGGGTAAGACGGTTGAATAACGTCGATTTACCCACATTTGGGCGCCCAACTAGGGCAACAACAGGAATCATAAGTACCTCATACTTTTCATAGTCTTACTGACATATTTTCTATTCATTCTTGCCTCCAGCCATAGAATATTCTGGCCTTCACCCGACAATAATATTGCGAATAGATATAACAATAACGGCTCCTGACTGTATTTACAGCAGGAGCCGACAAATTAGAACGGTGCGTATTATACCGACAAATTACGGCATTTGCATTTTGTTAATCGAGCCATCACGCGTGATCACGACATAGCCATCGCCAACCACCAACGGAGGGACCGCAATGCCGCCCCCACCGATATCTTGCTGCGCGACAAAGTCACCGCTATACGGGTCAAGCCAATGCAGATAACCTTCATCATCCCCAACAACCACATAGCCATTGATGATAGACGGCGCACTCAGACGACGGTATTCCAACAATTTGTTGGCCCACAGCTCTGTCCCACTGCGCATATCCACAGCCACCACATGATCCTGATCGGTGATCAAGAACAGTTGGTTACCTTCAATGGCAAAGTCTGTCGCCGACGAGTAGCTGCGTTTCCATGCGGCTTGGCCTGTACGCAAATCGATGGAAACCAAGTTCCCATTATAGCCAATCGCATACAAACGCTCGCCATCAATCACTGGCGTTGCATCCACATCCACCAAACGATCAATCTCAGTCGCACCTTTCGGTGAACCAATCGGCTGCTGCCACAACATCTGACCGGAATTCATGAGTGCGCCAGCCAAACGGCCGTTCGCTTGTCCCCAGAATACCCCGCCAGAAATCGCAACAGGTGAGCTGTCACCACGTAGCGTCAGGGTCGGCACTTCACTGCCTAGCTGCCAACGGCTTTCACCGCTATCGGCATCCAGCGCTTGTAGCACACCACGACTGGTATTGACGACCACGAGGCCCTCATCCACCAGCGGACGTGACAGCACTTCCCCTTCCACTGCACTACGCCATACCGGCTCACCGGTTTCCGCATCCAGCGCAATCACTTCTGCATTTTCAGAGCCAATATACACTTTGCCGTAAGACAGCGTGATCCCACCTGACAAACGCGCAGGTATATCAGCATCTAAATCGCGCTCCCAAAGCAGTGCACCCGTCTCCGGATCCAACGCCTTAACGAGACCGTCACGATCCGCCACATACAGCTTGCCGTAGCCTAGAGCCGGACGCAGTTGCGAGAAGTACTGGCCAATGCCATCCCCCACACTGCTGCTCCAACTCTTAGCCGGGGCGAAAGTACTTTCAATCATCGGCACTGGGGCCATCTGATTGGTCTCTTCATCCCCTGCACAGCCCGCTAGCATGCCGGCGGCCAGCGCCAGCGCAATAGCTTGTTTTAACACCTTCTGCATACGCTTACGCCCTACCTTACTGTGCCAAGTCGTCTAGCTTCACTTGCAATGCAGGTGAGCCACCCAACTGCTGTGCGCTCACGTAGGCTTCACGTGCTGCAATCTTATCGCCTTTGTGCAACAAAATATCACCACGTAACTCGTCTACTTTCGCTTGCCAGCTTTCTGAGCCAACTTGATCCAGTTCAGCAAGGGCTTTATCGAAGTCTTGTTGCTGGGCATAAATACGCGCCAAGCGAGTTTTAGCAACAGGAAGAATCGCTGCGTCATCGGTATGGCTGATCGCCCAGCGCAATTGCTCTGCGGCCGCATCAAGATCGCCGTTTTGCACCTGTACTTTCGCCAACTGCAGTGACGCCAATACCGAATACTGGCTGCTTTCATGCGCCGCAATAAATGCCTGAACATCAGCAACACCTTTCGCATTGCCGCTTTCCAATACCGTGATCACTTGCGTGTACGCATTGGATGCCTGTTCCTTGGCTGACTGCACTTCAGACTGATAATAACGCCAGCCAGTCAGGCCACCCAGACCAATCACAGCACCGAGAACAACGGCTTTACCGTTTTCTTTCCACCAAGCTTTAATCTGTTCAACTTGCTGTTCTTCTGTGATATTGCCGTCCACTTCCTGTCCTCTCTTAAATCAATTCGGCCAGCTTTGCTGCCACTTCGTCTTGCGCCATGGTGATTTGCTCACCGCCGCGAAGATCTTTAACTACTACGGTTTGCTCAGCAATTTCATTTTCGCCAAGTACCAATGCCACTACCGCGCCGACATTGTCTGCACGTTTAAATTGTTTCTTGAAGTTACCGCCACCGAAGTGGTTCATCACACGTAGGCCCGGGGCGTCTTCACGTAGCTTCTCAGCCAGTTTCATGCCAGCCATCATGGTGCCTTCACCGGCAGTGACAATGTACACATCCACCGCACGACGTACGTCGGTCAGTTCCAGTGTTTCCATCATCAGTACCAAACGCTCTAGGCCCATCGCGAAACCAACCGCAGGGGTTGCTTTACCGCCAAGTTGTTCCACCAAGCCATCATAACGGCCACCGCCACAAACGGTACCTTGTGAACCCAAACTTTCGGTGATCCACTCAAAAACCGTGCGGTTATAATAATCTAAACCACGAACAAGGCGTTCATTTACTTGATATTCGATGCCAGCAGCGTCTAATAGTTCACACAAACCCGCAAAATGCGCCGTCGATTCTTCATCTAAGTACTCAGACAATTTCGGTGCATCGACCAAAATTTCCTGAACCGCTGCATTTTTGGTATCCAATACACGCAGTGGGTTGGTGTGCATACGACGTTTGCAGTCTTCATCAAGGATCTCGATGTGCTGCTCAAGGAACGCAACCAAGGCTTCACGGTATGTGGCACGCGCTTCCAGTGAACCGATAGAGTTCAGCTCAAGACGTACATGCTTATCAATACCCAATGTACGCCACATACGTGCCGTCATCATGATCAATTCTGCATCAACGTCAGGACCGTTCAGGCCAAATACTTCCACACCAAACTGGTGGAACTGACGGTAACGGCCTTTTTGTGGACGCTCATGACGGAACATTGGGCCGGTGTACCACAGGCGTTGTTCTTGATTGTACAGTAGACCGTTCTGGATACCGTTACGTACACAGCCCGCTGTGCCTTCAGGGCGCAGGGTTAGGCTGTCGCCGTTACGGTCTTCAAAGGTGTACATTTCCTTTTCAACTACATCCGTAACTTCACCGATTGCCCGACTAAACAAATGCGTTGATTCAACGATAGGCATACGTACTTCACTGTAACCGTATGCGCTGACTACTTGTTTAATGGTACCTTCCACTTTTTGCCATAGTGGAGATTGGGTTGGAAGGCAGTCGTTCATGCCTCGAATTGCTTGAATTTGTTTCGCCACGTTTATTCTCGTTAACCGATGGGGAATGGAGTTGAATATATAGGTTATAACGGCAATAGTGAACCACACCTATACATTACAGGTGTGATTCCCCACTATTTCGTTATTTTTCTGTCACATTGATGCGGTTGTTGACATCAAGGATAGAGGCTTTAGCGCGGATCTTCGCTTCGAGCTGATCAATCACGTTATCGTTATCAAAACGCTCTTTCTGACGAATGCCATCTTCATAGAAGGCACTTTTGCGGTTACCACCGGCAATGCCCAAATGGGACACTTCCGCTTCACCCGGACCGTTCACCACACAACCAATCACGGACACGTCCATTGGCAGGGTGATGTCTTCCAGACGTTGTTCCAGTTCATTCACCGTGCTAATCACATCGAACTCCTGACGGGAGCACGTTGGGCACGCAATGAAGTTGATACCACGAGAGCGAATACGCAGGGATTTCAGAATATCAAAACCGACTTTGATCTCTTCAACCGGATCCGCCGCTAATGATACACGCAGCGTGTCACCGATCCCCTCAGCCAATAGCATGCCAAGGCCGACGGCGGATTTCACCGCACCCGCACGAGCACCACCGGCTTCGGTGATCCCGAGGTGAAGCGGTTGCGCGATTTGACGTGCTAACTGACGGTAAGATTCCACCGCCAAGAACACATCAGACGCTTTCACACTGACTTTGAACTGATCGAAGTTCAAACGATCCAGAATATCAACATGGCGCATTGCCGATTCAACCAACGCCGCAGGCGTCGGTTCGCCGTATTTCTGCTGAATGTCTTTTTCTAGTGATCCGCCATTCACCCCGATACGGATCGGGATGTTTTTATCGCGGGCACAATCCACCACGGAGCGGATACGATCTTCACGACCAATATTGCCCGGGTTAATACGCAAACAGTCTACCCCGTATTCCGCCACTTGCAGCGCGATACGGTAATCAAAGTGGATATCGGCCACGAGCGGCACATTGACCTGCTGCTTGATCAGCTTGAAGGCTTCCGCCGCTTCCATCGTAGGGACAGATACACGCACAATATCCGCACCGACTTTTTCCAGTGCGTTGATCTGCGCGACCGTCGCCGCGACATCGGTCGTGCGGGTGTTGGTCATTGATTGCACAGCAATCGGCGCACCATCACCAATCGGCACATTCCCGACATAAATACGGGTCGATTGGCGACGTATAATTGGAGACTCGTTATGCATTACATTTACTCTGTTTACTGCGGCAGTTTCAATCGTGCCACTTTCCCAGCCGGATATCGGCTCAGATCAACGGGCTCGCCTTGATAACGCATTGTAACCACGCTAGGCGCACCCAGCACTACCTTGAATGGAGCATCGCCATCCAGTTTCAAAACATCACCGGCTTTTTTCACGCCGGTATCAAGGCGCTTACCTTTGGCGTCACGAATGTCAATCCAGCAGTCGCCGGTAAAGCTCATCTCTAAATCCGATGCGACAACCACAGGCTCCGCCGGTACCGGTGTTTCAGCCGTGCTCTCAGCGTCTGTCGCGTTCGCGTCAGGCGTGATCGCATCGTTGGTGGCATCGTCTTGTGCTACCTCGGTGAAACTGTCAACAAAGTCGGCTTTCGGAGCGTCATCTGCGCTCAGCGTCGGTGTCTCTGTTGCCACGTCTGTCGCAGGCGTGCTGATCACGGTCAGTTGCGCTTCCTGGGCCGGATTCAACGCCGTTAGCGTGGTTTCTGCCGTAACAGTTGGCGTTTGACCACCCGTGGCCAGAGATTCATCCAACGGCGGGTTTTGCGCAGTGACAGCAGCCGGGAGATCAGCGTCTGGTGTCATTTGCAGACTTTGCCACCACCACACACCGGTTAACCCAATAAACAGCACCGCTAACGCCCACGTCAGGCGCATAATGCGGCTATCGTGCGCTTCTCGTTTCGTTCGACGCGAGAAACTTTGCATTTCTTGTTCTTGCGGCTGAGCATGACCGTGTTGGTCAAGCTTGGCCAAAATAGTATTTTCGTCAAGACCGACAAATTTTGCATAGGAACGCACATAACCACGCGTAAACGTGGCCAGTTGCGCTTCTTCAAAATGGTTGTTTTCGATGTCATTGACAACCGACTGACGAAGTCTCAGGCGGCTAGCAACATCTTTCTGGGAATAGCCTAGCTTCTCACGAGCCTGACGCAGCATATCCCCGGGAAGATGACTATCTTCTGTTGATTTATCTTCGTTCTGTTCAGTATTCATTGGCTAGATAGTTTTGATATTGCTTAGAGTTCGGATACTGCTCTTGCAAAATGCCAGCATATTTATCAACCAAACTTTGACGGCCTGCTTGATGTTCCAGCTGGATTAACAGCCAAAGGCTGTCAGCCTTGTACCCAAATCTCTTGTTAAATTTAAACAGCCGTACGCGCGCATCTTTCAGGTTGTCTTCCTTGATGTCCAACTGCGACAACTGCAACATTGACATAGGTCGGTAAGGGTCGTAAGCCAGGGCTTTATCGAAGAACTCACGTGCTTTAGGTTCGCTGCCTTTCTTCAAACTACACAACGCCGCATTTTCATAACTGGCGGAGGTTAGATAGTAGTAAGGTTGGGCAATGGCCTTCTCAAACGCAGCAATGGCTTCATCATAACGTGCTTGGGCACATAAAAAGGTGCCGTAGTTATTTTGCACATCGCCGTTTTTCGGTGAGTCACGCAAGGCTTGCTTGTAGATCGCTTCTGCCTGTTCAGGCTCATCAACCTGTTGATAATAGTAGGCCATTGCGTTTTGTGCGCGATAATATTTTGGGGCGTACGTTAACGCGATCTCTAAATTATCCCGCGCGCGCTGCCACTGACCATTTTCAAGATAAGTCAACCCGAGTGAAATACGTGCTTCCGCCGCTTCGACTTTATCTACTTCTTCTTTCTTATTGCCAGCATGATCAACCGTTACACAGCCAATCATTAAACTACACAATAACGGGTACATCGTCCACCGTACCATTACAACCCCACACTGATATCCATATATATACCCAGTCCAACTCGGTTAAGTTGGACTGGGTGCGTCTGTATTAGACTGATTTTACCGGGATTTGTTCACCGTTTTGAAGCTTAGCTTGTGTTCGTTTCGTGCGGTCAATCACATCACCAACCAATTGTCCGCAAGCCGCATCGATATCATCACCGCGGGTCTTACGGATCGTGACCGTGTAATCATATTCCATCAAGGTTTTCATGAAACGGTCAATACGTGAGTTACTTGGCTTTTTGTATGGCGAGCCAGGGTATGGATTGAACGGGATCAAGTTGATCTTCGCTGGCGTATCTTTCAGCAGGACACCCAACTGACGCGCGTGTTCCATATCATCATTCACATGATCCAACAGCACGTATTCCACGGTCACACGGCCACGGTTTGCGTTAGATGAATCAATGTAGCGACGCACAGAAGACAAGAAGTCTTCAATGTTCCAACGGTTATTGATAGGCATGATTTGCGAACGCAATTCATCGGTCGGTGCGTGTAGCGAGATCGCCAATGCGACATCGATGTTGCCCGTCATCTGCTCCAAGCCTGATACCACACCCGATGTCGACACCGTCACACGGCGCTTCGATAGGCCAAAGCCCAAGTCATCCAGCATGATCTCCAGTGCTGGGATCAAGTTTTTCATGTTCAGCAACGGTTCACCCATGCCCATCATCACCACGTTGGTGATCGGACGGCGACCGGTTTCTTTTTCGATACCGATCTCTTTCGCTGCACGCCATACCTGACCGATAATTTCAGACACGCGCAGGTTTCGGTTGAAACCTTGCTGTGCGGTTGAACAGAACTTACATTCCAATGCACAACCTACCTGCGATGAGACACACAAAGTCGCACGGTCTTCATCAGGAATGTACACGGTTTCCACATCCTGATCGCCCACACGCATAGCCCATTTGATGGTGCCATCCGATGAGTGTTGCGCTTCAGAGACGTACGGTGCACGAATTTCCGCCACCGCTTTTAGCTTTTCACGTAATTTCTTGTTGATGTTCGTCATTTGATCGAAATCATCACAACCGAAATGGTAAATCCACTTCATTACCTGATCCGCACGGAACGCTTTTTCACCCAGTTCATCGGCAAAATACTGACGCAGCCCCTTGCGATCAAAATCCAGCAGATTCGTTTTAACAGTTGTCATCGGTTGTTGCCTCTATGTATTACGTGACGTGATCTGTGCCTTAGGTACACAGCCCATTTGGCTGCCTACGACAGGACCTTAAGCAATGAATACCACGCCACACCCGTGTGTGCTATTCAGTTTGGTTTTAAGGCGCGAAATTGTACAGGCTTTAGCTATCAGTTTCCACCTGTTCCCCGTCCCGTCCCCGCAACCACCTCGTGGGGAAAGCCAAACATGCCGAGCCGCGGGGACCAAGCATCACGTGAACTCCCACCCGATACAAACAAAAACGGGAAGCCAGCGCTTCCCGTTTTTTGATTCATTATGTTCAGCGTGCCCAATAAGGGGCATACCGATTTAGTCGCGAGGACAAATCTCGTCATCGGCAAAAAAGTAGGCGATTTCTCGCGCCGCCGATTCAGGGCTGTCTGCACCATGCACAGAGTTATGGCGCAAGCTCAACGCGAAATCAGCACGTAATGTGCCACAAGCCGCGTCTTCAGGATTCGTTTTTCCCATCAACTCACGGTAACGCACAACGGCATTGTCCCCTTCCAGGACCTGCACCATCACCGGGCCTGACGTCATGAACGCCACGAGGTCGTCATAGAAAGGTTTGCCTTCATGCTCGGCATAAAACCCCATGGCTTTATCCGCATCAAGATGGACCATTTTTGCGGCGATCACTTTTAAACCCGCGCTTTCAATACGCTGGTAGATAGCACCAATTAAATTACGCTTTACCGCATCCGGCTTCACAATTGAGAATGTCTTTTCGATCGTCATTATTATAGTTTCCTTTTGAATCTGGGAGTGATAACACCATGGCGAATTCCATTTGCGCACCGCTCCACCTAAACAAAATACAGTATCCTCTACTGACGTTCTTCCTTGTTCCAACTCCTTTTGACTTAACCGGTACCGCGCAGTATCACTGCGCGGTACCTTGAACGTACGTGATTAACCTAACAGCATTGCGGCAATGTGCGCAACGCCCAATCCTGTCGCACCGGCCGCCCAGCGACTGTCAGGACTTTCGCGGAAACAAGCCGCTAAATCGACGTGTAACCACTGGCTTTGCTGCGTATCGACAAACCGAGACAAGAACGCGGCGGCCGTCGAGGCGCCGGCACCCGCACCTTTCTGGCTACGGCTGTTCGCCGTATCGGCATAATGTGATGGCAGTTGCGACTGATGCCACGTTTCCAACGGCAAAGGCCAAGCGGGCTCATTGACCAAATCAGACAATGTTTGCGCCTTGAGTAGCATATTTTTATCCAAGCCGAACAAGGCGTTGTAATCTGTTCCTACCGCCATCATAGCAGCCCCTGTCAAGGTTGCCGCATCAATGATCACTGGCGCTTTCGTTTCCGTTGCCGCGATCAAACCATCCGCTAAAACTAAGCGCCCTTCTGCATCGGTATTGAGAATTTCGACCGTCTGGCCATTCTTATAGGTCAGGATATCACCGAGCTTGTAGGCATTCCCTGCAATCAGGTTTTCGGCACAACACAGGAACAATTTCACCCGTTGATCCAGCCCTTGTGCAATGGCATACCCCAAGGCGGCGGTCACGGTGGCCGCGCCACCCATGTCGCATTTCATGGCGGCCATGCCGGCACTTGGCTTAATGCTGTAACCGCCAGAATCAAAGGTGATCCCTTTGCCCACCAAACACGCGGCCACTGGCGCATCCGCTTGACCGGTCGGATTATAATCCAACACCAACATAACCGGTGGACGGCTGCTGCCGCGCCCCACGGTGTGCGTGCCGATCCAACCGTGTTCCAGCAGGGCATCACCCACGATGCATTCATGCGTGATCGTCTCGCCAGCAATCTCACTTAAAAACGCAATGGCTTCTTCTGCCAAACGTTCCGGATACATGTCTTCCGGTGTCGCATTGATGACCTTACGTACCCATTCGGCACTACGGTGACGGGCATTGAGTAACTCTAATTCGTCTTCATCAATCGACGCCCAGCGCAGGTTCACTGCCCCTTTCGGCGTCGCCAAACCACAATAGAACGCCCACTGACGCTCATAGCTCCAGCCTTCACCTTCCAGGCTGACATCACTTAACCCTTGTGCTTGCAGTTGTCTGCCCGCCTGTTGAATACGGCGTAATGGGTAGTCGCCGTGGTAATGAATCACCACGCCCTCTGCATCGTAAGCCAACAATGCATTCGGTCCCCAGATCCCTGTATGGGCCTCAGCCGATAATGTAATCCTTAACATCATTCTTCCTTTATAGGTAGCCCGTCACGCGGGCTACAGTCAATCATTCAAGAGGATCACTCTTCGTGATCACATAAAATATTGGCCAGCGTACGGACACCCATGCCCGTCGCCCCTGCCGACCATTTGTCGGTCGGGCCTTTGCGGTACGTACCGCTGGCGTCAATGTGCATCCAACCGGTCTGGTAATCATCCACAAAGTACGACAGGAAGGCGGCGGCGGTGCTGGCACCCGGCATAAACTCACCCTGCGAAATATTCGACAGATCAGCAAAATGCGATGGCATCATGCCACGGTGCTCTTCATCAAGAGGCAGTGGCCACAGGCCTTCGTTTTCTTCCTTCGCCGCTAACAAGGCTTTTTGTGCCAACGCCTGATCAAACGTAAACAGCGCGTGGTAATCGTTCCCCAACGCATTTTTTGCCGAGCCCGTCAGGGTGGCACAGTCGATGATCAATTCTGGCTGCTGGGCGCTGGCGTAAATCAAACCATCGGCCAATACCAAACGTCCTTCGGCATCGGTATTCAGCACTTCCACGGTTTTGCCGTTTTTGTACGTAATGATATCGCCCAGTTTCACCGCACGGCCTGACACCATGTTTTCAGCACAACATAGGATCAGCTTGATACGCTTGTTGGTGCCACGGGCAATGGCCAGCGCCAAGGCACCGGCAGCCAATGCCGCGCCACCCATGTCGGCTTTCATGGCAATCATGCCCGCAGAAGGCTTAATGCTGTAACCGCCCGAGTCAAAGGTGATCCCTTTGCCGACCAAACATGTGTGTACAGGCGCGTCCGGATTACCCGTAGGGTTGTAGTCCAAACGCAGCATCGCCGGTGAGCGCTCAGAGCCACGACCGACGGTATGAATGCCGTTCCAGCCTTCATCCAGAAGATCATTGCCTTTAACGATTTTGTACGTCACTTGTTCCGGCGCAAGGGCTTTGATCCACTCACCCGCGCGTGCGGCCAGTTGTGACGGACGCACAACGTCTGCTGACTGGTTGATCACTTCACGCACCCAGTTCGTCGCCATGATGCGCGCTTGCAGCTCGGCTTCGTCGAGATCGGACAACGCTGGCCACTCAACGGTATTGCCAGGTTTGCTATTGCGGTGTCCTTGAATGAAGGCCCAAATCACCTCAATCGTCCACCCTTCACCGCACAGGGCAACCTGCTTGATGCCTTGGCTGTCCAACTTGCGACCCGCACGCTGCACAGCAACCAGTGCATTATCGCCCGTCACGTGGATCACGGCGCCTTCTGGCTGGAAAGTGACGAGGGCATTGGCGCCCCACTGCGGGGCCGCCGCGTCGTGAGATAAAAGAACGTTCATTTTGATAGACATGCATTACTCCTTGAAAATCTATCCTTCAACCGTATCACGAAGAACAGAATACAACCCTCGCCTTGTGAGGCTGGGCGTTCGCATTAGGTAAGCCGTAACAACTCAATAGCATCATCGTTACGCCTGCTCCTCTTTGCTATGGGGGCAGAATCTCCTATTACAAGGCATGCACCGGCTCACAGGGTGATTTTCAGGGCGTTAAACCCATTTATCCCCCATTGGCACGGCGGGATGTTTCACTTTCGTCTAAAATATCAGCATTTTCTTTACTCTGCCTATGTCGATAAAAATACACAAGTTATTTACAATCAGAGTAAGAGCGAGATCAGATCGCAGTAAGACGATTGGTGATAATGAGACGGGGTAAGCGGGTAAGCGGGTAAGC